>DASRFD010000119.1:0-13401 GCA_035651715.1 Nevskia sp. | reverse complement strand
CATGAGCGGCCCGCTCTACCTCGCCGGCGCGCTGCTGCTCGGCGCGGTGTTCCTGTACTACGCCGTGCTGCTGAAGTGGAAGCCGCGTCCGGGCCTGCCGATGCGCACCTTCGGCTATTCCATCGTCTACCTGATGGGCATCTTCACGCTGCTGTTCGCCGACCACTACCTGCGCTGAGAGGTCGTTGCGGGCCTTCACGCCGGCAGCCACACCGGCAGCGCTTTGCGGAACAGCGCCGGCCCGAGGGCCGGGCTGCAAGACAAGGGAGAACGACATGGCCGAAGAATACGAAGTCCCGGCGCACCACGAGCAGCACCTCGAGCACGAGGCGCACCACGGCCCCGGCCTGAGCCAGCAGATCGCCATCTTCACCGCGATCCTCGCCACCCTCGGCGCCATCATCTCCTACCAGGGCGGCCATACCCAGAACGAGGCGCTGTACTACAAGAACGACGCGGTGCTGAACCGCTCGCTCGCCGCCGACCAGTGGGCCTACTACCAGGCCAAGGGCATCAAGGAGCAGATGGCCGAGGCCCAGGCGGAGAACGCCGCCGACCCGTCGCGCGCCGCCTTCTTCAAGGACAAGGCGCAGAAGTACGCCGCCGAAAAGGAAGACATCAAGAAGAAGGCCGAGGAGTTCGACCGCAAAGCCGAGGAAGCCAACGTCCACTCCGAGCACGCCCTGCATCCGCACGAGAAGCTGGCATTGGCCATGACCCTGATCCAGATCGCCATCTCCGCCGCCTCGATCACCGCGCTGACGCGCAAGAAATGGCTGTTCGGCCTGGCCGCGGTCTCCGCCGCCGGCGGCGTGCTGGTCTGGCTCCTGGCTTTCATCACCGTCTGAGCCGGGAGACGGCCGTGGACAGACTCGTCAGCTACTCCCTGGATGGCGGCGTCGCCACCATCGCCATGGACGACGGCAAGGTCAACGCCATGTCGCTGCAGATGCAGGCCGAGCTGAACCAGGCGCTGGACCGCGCCCAGGCCGATCGCGCCACCGTGCTGCTGGCCGGTCGCAAGGGCGTGTTCTCGGCCGGCTTCGACCTGCCGGTGCTGGGCGCCGGCGGCGAGCCCGCGCTGAAGATGCTCAACGGCGGCTTCGAGCTGGCGCGGCGCCTGCTGGCGTTCCCGACGCCGGTGGTGGCGGCCTGCACCGGCCACGCCCTGGCGATGGGGGTGTTCCTCGCCGCCTCGGCCGACTACCGCATCGGCGCCGCGGGCGCCTACAAGATCGGCGCCAACGAGGTGGCCATCAGCATGGTCCTGCCGCGCGCCGCCATCGAGATCTGCAAGGCGCGCCTGGCGCCCCCGCACTACGGCCGGGCGCTGATCAATGCGGAGATTTACGGGCCGGCGGATGCCGTGGCGGCCGGGTTCCTCGATCAGGTGGTGGCGGAGGACCAGCTGCCGGGCGCGGCGCAGGCCGCGGCGGCGCGGCTGTCCAGGCTGATGATGAAGGCCCATGCCGCGACCAAGCTGCTGGCGCGCGAGCAGCTGCTGAAGGACCTCGACGCCGCCATGGCGGCGGACCGCGAGACCTACCGGGCGATGATGGGGATGAAGTAGGCGGCCACTTTCCGCCTCCGCCTCTGCCTCCGCCTGCGCTTCCGCCTAGCGCCTGATCTCCGGCGACTTCATCACCATCATCTTGCGCACCTGCATGTCGTGCAGCGTGTAGGGCACGCCGCCGACGCCGTGGCCGGAGACGCGCAGGCCGGCGAAGGGCATCCAGTCGACGCGGAAGGCAGTGTGGTCATTCACCATCACCGCCGAGGCGTCGAGGCGCTGGTAGCAGCGCAGCGCGGTGTCGATCGACTGGGTGAACACCGCCGCCTGGAACGACACCGGCAGGTTGTTGGCGCGGGCGATGGCCTCGTCGATCTGGTCGTAGCCGTAGACGCAGACCACCGGGCCGAACACCTCCTGGGTGGAGATGCGCACGTCGTCGGGTGGATCGAGCAGCACGGTCGGCGCATACAGGGTGTCGGAAATCTTCTTGCCGCCGCACAGCAGCCTGGCGCCCTTGGCCACCGCCTCGTCGACCCACTCGCCGACACGGGTGGTCTCCTCCGGCTCGATCATCGGCCCGACTTCGGTTTCGGCCAGGGTCGGATCGCCCACCTTCAGCTTCTGCGCCGCTTCGGCGAGGGCCTTGGCGAATCCCTCGGCGTGGCTGCGGTCGACATAGACGCGCTGCACCGAGACGCAGACCTGGCCGGCATGGTAGAAGCCGCCCTTGGCGATGGCCGGCACCGCCACCTTGGGATCGGCGTCGGCGGCGACGATCACCGGCGCCACGCCGCCGTGTTCCAGCGCGCAGCGGGTGCCGGGGGCGAGCTGCGAGCGCAGCTTCCAGCCGACGCGGGCGCTGCCGATGAAGCTGAAGAAGGCGACGCGCGGGTCGCAGACCAGCCTGGTGGTGAGGTCGTTGTTCTCCGGCACCAGCGGAATGCACCATTCCTCCGGCAGCCCGGCCTCGCGCAGCGCCTCGACGAAGCGGAAGCAGGACAGCGGCGTGGCCTTGGCCGGCTTGACCAGCACCGGGCAGCCGGCGGCGACCGCCGGGCCGACCTGGTGGGCGATCAGGTTGAGCGGGTGGTTGAAGGCCGAGACCGCCGCCACCACGCCGATCGGCTCGACCTGGGTGAACGCGAAGCGGCCGGCGCTGGAGGCGCCGACGTTCATCGGCACCACCTCGCCCTGCTGGGTGCGCAGGTGCTCGACGGCGATGCGCACCGAGTCGATGGCGCGCGACACCTCGACCCGGGAATCCATCAGCGGCTTGCCGCCTTCGCGCGCCGCTTCCACCGCGAGGGACTCGGCGCGGGCCTTGAGCAGGCCGGCGGTGCGCTCGAGGATGTCGATGCGCCTGGCCAGCGGCAGCCAGGCGTCGCGGTCGCGGTACAGCCTGTGGGCGGTGGCGAGGGCGTGCTCCACCGCCGCGGCGTCGGCCGTGGCGACGGTGCCGATCGGCTTGCGGTCGAACGGGGCCACCACGGTGAGGTCCGGGGAAGCGCTCTTGCTGCCGGGCACCTTGAGGGCAAACCTTTCCATGGCGGCGTTCCTGTGCGGGGAGTCTTTCGACTCTAGTCAGCGCTGCGATGTTCCGCAACCGCCGCGCCCGCGGGCGGCCGCCGCGGGGATGCTCGATCCGGCGCGCGGGGCGCCCGCAGGGCGACCGCAACCGGGCGCAAAAAGAAAAGCCCGGCGGAGCCGGGCTTTTCGGGTGCCGCCGATGCCTCAGGCCGCGACCGCGTCCTCTTCCTCGATCGCCTTGCGCAGCTTCTTCATCGCCGCGGCCTCGATCTGGCGGATGCGCTCGGCCGAGACGCCGTACTCGTCGCCCAGCTCCTGCAGCCCGGCCTTGTCGCCGTCGTTGAGCCAGCGGCGCTGCAGGATGTCGCGCGAGCGGTCATCCAGCCGGGCCAGGGCCGCGTGCATGCGCGTCTCGCGGCGGTCGTTCCAGTCCTCGCGCTCGAGCTCGCTGCTGGGATCGTCCGACGCGGCCAGGTAATCCTCCGGCATGAAGCTGCCGCCGTCCTCGTTGTCTTCCGGGGTGGCGTTGAAGGAGACGTCGGCGCCGCCGAGGCGGGCTTCCATCTGCATCACTTCCTCCGGCTTGACCTTCAGCTCGCGGGCCAGCGCCTCGACCTCGCTCTGCGTCATCCAGCCCAGGTGGTTCTTGGACTTGCGCAGGTTGAAGAACAGCTTGCGCTGCGCCTTGGTCGTGGCGATCTTGACGATGCGCCAGTTCTTCAGGATGTATTCGTGGATCTCGGCCTTGACCCAGTGCACGGCGAAGGAGATCAGGCGCACGCCGACGTTCGGATCGAAGCGCTTCACCGCCTTCATCAGGCCGATGTTGCCTTCCTGGATCAGGTCGGCCAGCTGCAGCCCGTACCCCATGTAGCCGCGGGCGATGTGCACCACGAAGCGCAGGTTGGAGAGCACCAGCTGCTGCGCCGCGCCGAGGTCGTGCTCGTCGTGCAGCTTGTGGGCCAGCCGCGACTCCTCCTCCGGGGTCAGCAGGGGCACCTGGCTGACGCTCTGGATGTAGGCGTCCAGGCTGCCGGACAGCGGCATCGGCAGGCTGTTGGCGCGGACGGCAAGGGCGGTGTGGCTCATCTCTTTCATACCCCCATTCTAGCAGGTGTGCCTCAGGGCTTTGGCACTCGGCTGATTAGAGTGCTAAGGCCTTGAAAAGTTCACCCCAGGGCGGATGAGATGGGGGCGCTTGGCGGCCCTTCAAGAGGCCGGCTCGATATGTCGTAAGTGCCTGGAAACAGACCAGAAAGCGCCGAGCCAGCCCAATCCGAGGCCGGCCGCGAACACGGCCAGGCCGGCGTCGAAGGACAGGCCCTGCAGGCTGACCTGGCTGTCGTACAGGCCGGCCAGCTTGCGCGCCGGCTCGACCAGGGACAGCACCCCCGCCTCGACCAGCAGGCAGGCCAGGATGCCGCCGCTCAGGCCGTACCACAGGCCGGTATAAAGGAAGGGCCGGCGGATGTAGCTGCCGGGAGCCCCGATCAGCTTCATCACCTCGATCTCGTCGCGGCGGTTCTCGATGTCCAGGCGGATGGTGTTGCCGACCACGATCAGCACCGCCACCGCCAGGGCCGCGGCGATCATCAGCACCGCCCGCTGCACCAGGGCCAGGATGGCATAGAGCCGCTGCAGCCATTTCTCGTCGAGCCGGGCGTCGGCAACCTCGGGCAGGCCGCTCAGCTCCTGCAGCAGGGCCTGGGCGCTGGCCTCGGCCTGGCGGGCGCTGGGAGTGACCACGATGGTGGCGGGGAGGGGGTTGTCCTTGAGGATGTCCAGCGCCTCGCCAAAGCCGGAATAGCTGCGGAACTCCTCCAGCGCCTGCTCGCGCGAGATGTACCGGGCCTCCTTGATGCCGGGGCGCCGGGCCAGCTCCCGCGCCAGCTGCTGGCCGCGGTCGGCGCCGACCTCGTCCTTGAGGAACAGCGAGGCGCGCAGCGAGCCTTCCAGGCCGTCGCCGGCGCGGCCGACATTGGCGACCAGGGTGCTGAGCCCGGCCGGCAGCGCCAGGGTGATGCCGATGACGAAGGCGGTGAGCAGGGTGCCGACCGGCCGGCGCAGCAGCGCCGCCAGGGTGGCGCTGATGGCGCGGACGTGGTCCTGGCTCATCCGCTCCAGCCAGGTCGGCTGGTGGGCGACGCGCTTGGGCGCGGGCTTGGCGGCCTTGCTAGCCAAAGTCATGCGTCCTCTCCAGCAGCGCCGCCTTGCGTCGCTCCTCCAGGCTGCCCTTGTCGATATGGATCACGCGGTGCGGCAGGCGGCTGACCAGGCTGATGGCATGGGTCGCCACCAGCACGCTGACGCCGACCTCGTTGAAGCGCATGAACAGGGTCATCACATCCATCGCCAGCTGCGGGTCGAGGTTGCCGGTCGGCTCGTCGGCCAGCAGCAGCGGCGGCTTGGCCACCACCGCGCGGGCAATGCCGACGCGCTGCTGCTCGCCGCCGGACAGGGTCAGCGGGTAGGCCTTCTCCTTGCCGAGCAGGCCCACCGCGTCGAGCGCGGCGCGGACGCGGCGGCCGATGTCGTCGCCGCTGTGGCCGCGGATCAGCAGCGGCAGGGCGACGTTGTCGAACACGCTGCGCTCGTGGAGCAGGCTCGGGTTCTGGAAGATCACGCCGATCTGGCGGCGGAACGCCGGAATCTCGCGGCGCTTCACCTCCGCGGTATTGCGCCCCTCGACGATCACCTGGCCGCGCGTCGGCCGCGCCAGCAGGGCGGTCAGGCGCAGCAGGGTGCTCTTGCCGGCGCCGGAGGGGCCGGTGAGGAAGGCCATCTCGCCCTTGCCCAGCGTGAAGCTGACGTCGGAGATGATCTCCGGGCCGTCGCCATAGCGGTGGCTGACGCGATGGAAGTGGATGATGTCAGCCATTGCCGGAGGCGGGAAGCGCGAGGCGGGAGGCGCAGGAGCAGCCGCTGCGGGTCGTTGCCTTCAGCATGTTTTCGTGGCTGATGCGGAAAAGCGGTAGGGACGTGGAGAATCGTTGCCGAAAGCCCGGACCGAAGCAAGGCTTTTCGCAGTTCACACCCCCCGCCTCCCGCCTCCCGCCTCCGGGTCCTCTCCGATCAGCGCCTCGACGTAGGCTTCGGCGTCGAACGGCTCCAGGTCGTCGATCGCCTCGCCCAGGCCGACGAAGCGGATCGGCAGCGCCAGGCGCCGCGCGATCGCCAGCAGCACACCGCCCTTGGCGGTGCCGTCGAGCTTGGTGATGGTGATGCCGGTCAGGCCGATCGCCTCGTGGAACTGCACCGCCTGGTTGAGGGCGTTCTGGCCGGTGGTGGCGTCCACCACCAGCATCACCTCGTGCGGCGCGAACGGGTCGTGCTTCTGCACCACGCGCTTGATCTTGCGCAGCTCGTCCATCAGGTGGCTCTGCGTGTGCAGGCGCCCGGCGGTGTCGGCGATGACCAGGTCGGCGCCGCGGCTTTTGGCCGACTGCACCGCGTCGTAGATCACCGAGGCCGAGTCGGCGCCGGCGCCCTGCGAGATCAGCGGCACCTGCGCGCGCTGCGCCCAGGTGCCGAGCTGCTCCACCGCGGCGGCGCGGAAGGTGTCGCCGGCGGCCAGCAGCACGTGGCGGCCCTGGCTCTTGAAGCGCGCCGCGAGCTTGCCGATGGTGGTGGTCTTGCCGACGCCGTTGACGCCGGCGACGAACAGCACGTAGGGCTTGATGTAGTCGGGGATGACCAGCGGCTTGGCGATCGGCTGCAGCAGTTCGAGCAGCGCCTTCCTCAGCGCCGCGCGCAGCTGCTGCTCGTTCTTGATGCGGCCGGCGCGCAGGTCGGCGCCGAGGCGGTCGGTGAGCCAGGTGGTGGCTTCGACGCCGGCGTCGGCCAGCAGCAGGCGGTCGCCCAGCTCGTCGATGGCGTCTTCCTTCAGCGCCTCGGCGGTGAACAGGCGGCCGAGGTCGTAGGTGAGCCAGGAGTCGCCGCGGTTGATGGTCTTGCGGAACTTGGCGATGAAGCCCTGCTGGTCCTCGCTCACGCCCTGGACTCCGCGAACGCCGCCTGCGCCGCCTCCACCGTCAGCGCAATCTCCCTGGCGCCATGCGCCGCCGAGACGAAGCCGGCCTCGTAGGCGGAGGGCGCCAGGTAGACGCCGCGCGCGAGCATGGCGTGGAAGAAGCGCTTGAACGCCGCCACGTCGCAGGCCATGACCTCGGCGTAGCTCTTCACCGTTTCGGCGCGGGTGAAGAACAGGCCGAACATGCTGCCGACCTGGGCGGTGGTGAACGGCACGCCGGCCGCGGCGGCGGCCCGGCGCAGGCCCTCGAGCAGGCTGGAGGTGGCGCCGGCGAGGCGGGCGTAGAGCGCTGCGTCGTCGAGCTGGCGCAGCAGCGCCAGGCCCGCCGCCATCGCCAGCGGATTGCCGGACAGGGTCCCGGCCTGGTACACCGGCCCGACCGGGGCCAGCTTCTGCATGATCTCGAGGCGGCCGCCGAAGGCGCCCACCGGCAGGCCGGCGCCGATGACCTTGCCCAGGGTCACCAGGTCCGGCGTGATGCCGTAAAGCCCGGCGGCGCCGCGCGGGTGGACGCGGAAGCCGGTCATCACCTCGTCGAAGATCAGCAGGGCGCCGGTGGCCGAGCAGAGGTGGCGCAGGCCTTCGAGGAAGCCCGGCGCCGGGGGGATGCAGTTCATGTTGCCGGCGATCGGCTCGACGATGATCGCGGCGATCTGGCCCGGATGGGCCTTGAACAGGCGCTCCACCGAGTCGAGGTCGTTGTACTGGGCGGTCAGCGTGTACTTGGCGAAGTCGGCCGGCACGCCCGGCGAAGTCGGCACGCCGAAGGTCAGGGCGCCGGAGCCGGCCTTCACCAGCAGCGCGTCGCCGTGGCCGTGGTAGCAGCCCTCGAACTTCAGGATGTAGTCGCGGCCGGTGAAGCCGCGCGCCAGGCGCAGCGCCGACATGGTGGCCTCGGTGCCGGAGTTGCACAGCCGCACCTGCTCCAGGCCCGGCACGCGGGCGCAGAGCAGCTCCGCCATCTCGATCTCCAGCTCGGTCGGCGCGCCGTAGGAGACGCCGATCTGCGCCTGGCGCAGGATCGCCTCGCGCACCGCCGGGTTCTGGTGGCCGAGCAGCATCGGCCCCCAGGAGCCGACGTAATCGACGTAGGCCTTGCCGTCGGCGTCGTAGAGATAGGCGCCTTCGGCGCGTTCGATGAAGCGCGGCACGCCGCCGACGGCGCGGAAGGCGCGCACCGGCGAGTTCACGCCGCCGGGGATGCTGCGCTGGGCGCGGTTGAAGAGTTCTTCGGAACGATCCATGACTCAAGCGTTTCCAGATGTAGGGCGGGCCGCGCCCGCCATGAGCCGCGGTGGAAAGGCGCAGCCGGCACGGCCAGCCTGCGGCTCGGCGGGATTATCGGTCAAATTCCCCGAACAGGCGCGCATAGCGCCGCGCCGCGGCCTCCACCGCCGTCGGCGTGCCGTCGCCGAACACGCCTTCGACCGCAGCGATCAGGTCGGCGCCGTCGGCGATCAGCGGCGCCGCGTTGTCCGGCGTGATGCCGCCGATGGCGCAGAGCGGCACGCCGAACTCGCCGCGTGCGCGGCGCAGCAGGTCCGGCGGCGCCGGCGGCGCGTCCGGCTTGGTGCGCGAGGCGAAGAAGCGGCCGAAGGCGAGGTAGTCCGCGCCCGCCGCCGCCGCGGCGCGGGCGCGGTCCAGCGAGGGGCCGCAGGTGGCGCCGAGGATCGCCCGCGGGCCGAGCGCCGCGCGGGCCTGCGCCAGCGGCGGGTCGGCCGCGCCCAGATGCACGCCGTCGGCGCCGCAGTCCAGCGCCAGCGCCACGTCGTCGTTGACGATCAGGCGCGCGCCATGCTCGCGGCACAGCGCCGCCAGGGCCAGCGCATTGGCGCGGCGCGCCTGCGCGGTGCCGTGCTTGTCGCGCAGCTGCAGCAGTGCCGCGCCGCCGCGCAGGGCCGCCGCCGCGGCCGCCAGCAGGCGCGCGGGGTCGGCGCACAGCGCCACCGGCGTGATGGCGTAAAGCCCGCGCAGGAGCCGCCGCGGGGCGCTCATGCGATGCGTCCGGGGATGCGCCGGCCACGGCCGACGGCGAAGGCCCGCCGCAGCGCACCCTGGGTCCATTCCTGGGCCTGCCCCAGGGCCTCGTCGAGGTCGGCGCCGCCGGCGAGCAGGACGGCCACCGCCGCCGCCAGGGTGCAGCCGGCGCCATGGAAGGTCTCCGGCAGCCGCGCCCAGCGATAGCGCCGCGGCGCGGCGCCGGGAGCATACGCGCTGTTGCTCACCTCGGTTCCCGGCTCGTCGCCGCCGGTGATCAGCACCCGCGCGCAGCCGGCCGCCAGCAGCGCGGCGCCGCAGGCGTCCAGGTCGGCCGCGCCCGGGCACAGCCGCCTTGCCTCGGCGGCGTTGGGAGTCAGCACCGTGACGTGGGCCAGCAGTTCGCGCCGCAAAGCGTCGAGCGTCGCGTCGCCGTGCAGCAGGGCACCGCCGCCGGCGCGCAGCACCGGGTCGCACACCACCGGCACGCCGCAGCGGCGCAGGACGCGGACGATCAGGGGCAGCTGCGCGGCGTCGCCGAGCAGGCCCAGCTTCACCGCCTGCGGCGTCATGTCCGCCAGCAGCACCTCGAGCTGCTCGGCCAGCAGGCCCGGCTCGACCGGGACCACCCGGGCGACGTCGCGGCTGTCCTGCACGGTGAGGCAGGTCGCCAGCCCCAGCGCGTGGCCGCCGAGCGCGGCCACGGTTTCGATATCGGCCTGCAGGCCGGCGCCGCCGCCGGGGTCGAGGCCGGACAGGCAGAGCACCAGGGGAGGGGAGGGCATGGGCAAATTTTAACGAAGCCAGGACCCGGCCGGTCCCGAAAAAAGCCCGGCGCCCCCTTGCTTTGCGCATTTACTTATGCACATTGCAGTGCAGCAAACGGCTGCAAGGCCCGTGGTTACGACATATTTCTGCAAAAATGCAGTAATAGTTCTATAAGTCATTGTTTCAGCTAAGTTAACCAGGATGACGAGAAAATCGCCTGAATGGCGGAAACCCGCATCACAGCGTGCGATTGGAGGTTTGCCCGACCCCTTGTTCACAGGTTTATCAACAAGATTTGTGCGCGAACCGGGCTTTGTTATTAATGGCAACGGCTTAGCTGATATTTTTAAAGTAAATCCTTGGATCCGCTTGCGTGCTCGCCAGCGGCTCGTTCCAGGGTTCGGGCTTGTTCGGGGGCTTACCGGAGGGTCGCTGCCCGGGCGATCCACAAGGTCTTGGGCCGGCTCATCCGCGTTTCGGTTCCCTTGAGGCCTTAGCGCAGGTCGTCGAGGTAGTCGGCGCCGAGCAGGCGCATCTGCTCTTCCACGGCGTCGGCGCGGTCCTGGACGTAGGCGGAGGGGCGGCCGGCGTGCATCCGCTCCGGACTGGGCAATACCGCCGCCAGCAGCGCCGCCTCGTGCGCGTCCAGCCGCGCCGCCGGCTTGCCGAAATAGCGCCGCGCCGCCTCCTCGACGCCGTATACGTCGGGACCGAAGCGGGCCACGTTGAGGTAGACCTCCAGGATGCGGCGCTTGGGCCAGAGCGCTTCCAGCTGCACCGTGAAGCAGGCCTCCAGGCCCTTGCGCAGCCAGCTGCGCCCGGACCACAGGAACAGGTTCTTGGCGGTCTGCTGGCTGATGGTGCTGGCGCCATGGAGGTGGCGGCCGCGGCGCCGCTGGTTCTGCTCCAGCGCCTTGTCGATGGCCTCGAAGTCGAAGCCGTGGTGGTCGGGGAATTTCTGGTCCTCGGAGGCCACCACCGCCAGCCGCATCGCCGGCGCGATGCGCTCCCACGGCACCCACTGCTGGTGCACCGGGCGGATGTCGGCGGACAGCATGAACGCCGTGGTCGGCGGCGGCACCCAGCGCAGCAGCAGCACCAGCAGCAGGTCGAAGGCCAGCAGCGACAGCGGCGCCAGCAGCAGCCACCGCAGCAGGCGCCTCATGCGCGCGGCGGTTCCTCGTCCGGCGGCAGCTCGTACACCGGCAAGGTGAGGTTCCACGCGATGGCGGCGAAGCGCAGCCCGGCGATCACGCCCATGCCCAGCAGCGAGGCGGTCAGGCGCGAGGCGCCGAGGCCGCCGGCGATGACGTAGAGGCTGACCCCGGCGATCACCGCGGTGGCGTAGATGTTGCCCTTGCGCAGGATCATCGGCACCTCGTTGCACAGCACGTCGCGCAGCACGCCGCCGAACACGCCGGTGATGGTGCCCATCACCACCAGGATCAGGCCGGAGTGCTGGAAATTCTCGGCGACCTGCGCGCCGCTGACGCCGAAGAAGGCCAGGCCCAGGGCGTCGGCCCACAGCAGGGTCTGCAAGGGAGTGCGGAAGTGGCGCGTGTACGGCACCGTCAGCAGCGCCGCCGCCACGATCACCACGAGGTAGGTGGGATTGCCGATCCAGAACACCGGGTGGCGGTCGAGCAGCAGGTCGCGCACCGTGCCGCCGCCGACCGAGGTGACCAGGGCGATCACCACCACTCCCAGCAGATCGAAGCTCCTGCGGCCGGCGGCGATGGCGCCGCTCACCGCGAACACCGCGACGCCGGCGTAGTCCAGGATCTGCAGGATGGTCACAGGGGGCGGGAGACGGGATCGGGCTTCGGCAAATCGTAACAGCGCGGCCATCCCCTCGGGCCTCTGCGCTTCGCCGACCCCCCTCGCCGGACTGCGCCGGTCCCGCTCAGACCGGCACGGGCAGCGCCAGGTTCTTCCACAGCCGCAGGGTCGGCTCGGCCTGGTTGATGGTGTAGAAGTGCAGGCCCGGCGCGCCGTTCTTCAGCAGGGTTTCGCACAGGCGCGTCACCACGTCCAGGCCGAAATCGAGCAGGGCCGGCTTGTCGTCCTGCAGCTCCTCCAGGCGCAGGCGCACCCAGCGCGGCAGGTCGGCGCCGCAGCTGGCGCAAAAGCGCACGATGTTGGCGAAGCCGGTGATCGGCATGATGCCGGGGATCACCGGGATGTCCAGGCCGGCGCGGCGCGAGCGCTCGACGAAGTCGAAGTAGGCGTCGGCGTTGTAGAACAGCTGGGTGATGGCGGCGTCGGCGCCGGCCTGCACCTTGCGGCGGAAGTGCTCGAAGTCGGCTTGCGGGCCGCTGCCCTGCGGGTGCATCTCCGGATAGGCCGCGACCTCGATCTTGAAGGCGTCGCCCTGGGTCTCGCGGATGAAGCTGACCAGTTCGTTGGCGTAGTGGAACTCGCCCGGCGCGGACGCGCTCAACGCCGTCGCCGGCAGGTCGCCGCGCAGCGCCACGATGCGCTTCACGCCGCACTTCTTGTAGCGCTCCAGCAGGGCGGCGATGTTGGCGCGGGTCGAGCCGACGCAGGTCAGGTGCGGCGCCGCCTCGATGCCGGTGTGCTCGACCACGCCGACCACCGTGTCGTAGGTGCCGTCCTGGTTGGAGCCGCCGGCGCCGAAGGTGACGGAGAAGAAATCCGGCTTCACCGTGGCCAGCTGCTTGACCACGGCCGGCAGCTTCGCCACGCCCTCGGGCGTGCGCGGCGGGAACAATTCGAAAGAAAAGCTCAATGGCGTAGCCATCAATCAGCCCCTTGAGAAAAAAGGGGCCGCTTGCGCGGCCCCCGCTTGTCGCTTTGCCAGGCGCCCGCCTAGTAGCGGTAATGCTCGGGCTTGTAGGGACCGTCCACCGAGACGCCGAGGTAGGCGGCCTGTTCCGGAGTCAGACGGGTCAGCTTCACCCCGATCTTTTCCAGGTGCAGGCGCGCCACTTCCTCGTCGAGGTGCTTGGGCAGGCGGTACACCTTCTTCTCGTAGCTGTCGCGGTGCGCCCACAGGTCGAGCTGCGCCAGGGTCTGGTTGCTGAACGAGTTGGACATGACGAAGCTCGGGTGGCCGTGGGCGCAGCCCAGGTTCACCAGGCGGCCTTCGGCCAGCAGGTACAGGCTGTTGCCGCCGGGCAGGGTGTACTTGTCCACCTGCGGCTTGATGTTGACGTGCTTGGCGGCCTTGACCAGCCGGTCGACCTGGATCTCGTTGTCGAAGTGGCCGATGTTGCAGACGATGGCCTGGTCCTTCATCTTCTGCATGTGCTCGAGCGTGATGACGTCGCGGTTGCCGGTGGTCGTCACGTAGATGTCGCCGCGGCCGAGGGTTTCCTCGATGGTGGTGACCTCGAAGCCTTCCATCGCCGCCTGCAGGGCGTTGATCGGGTCGATCTCGGTGACGATCACGCGCGCGCCGAAGCCGCGTAGCGAGTGCGCCGAGCCCTTGCCCACGTCGCCGTAGCCGCAGACGACGGCAACCTTGCCCGCGATCATCACGTCGGTGGCCCGTTTCAGGCCGTCGGCCAGCGATTCGCGGCACCCGTAGAGATTGTCGAACTTCGACTTGGTGACCGAGTCGTTG
>DASRFD010000118.1:0-25499 GCA_035651715.1 Nevskia sp. | reverse complement strand
GGGTGGACCCGGATATTCACCTGGCTCTGGACCATCCTGACCCATCCGGTCGCCGCGCTGCGGGTGCACAACCCGATCGGCTTCGCGCGGCAGACGATCCTCTTCCTGGTCATGCAAACGGTCGACGCCTCGCTCAGGCTGCGGCTGAAGCGGAACTGGTATTGGCCGTTCCGCAAGCTGCTCGGCTCCGAGGGAGGCCCGATTCCGACCTTCATTCCCGCGGCAAACGCCTTCGTGGAGAAGGGCGCCAAGGCGCTGGGCGGGATTCCGATGACCTTCCTCACGGAGATCCTGTTCAACGTCCCCACCACCGCCCACTGCATGGGCGGCTGCGCAATGGCCGATTCCCCGGAGCGTGGCGTGATCGATGGACAGCACCGGGTCTTCGGCTACCAGAACATGCTGGTCTGCGACGGCTCGATGCTGGGCGCAAATCTCGGCGTCAACCCCAGCCTGACCATTGCGGCGCTGACCGAGCACGCAATGTCGCACATCCGGCCGAAAGCCGTGCCGCAGGTCCCGCATGCGGACTGCATTAATTCTTAGGAGCGACAGATGAGCACAGTGAGATGGAAGGATGCGCCCACCCGCACGGTCAACGTCGGCGGGGTGCCATTCGTATATCGGGAACTGGGCCCGGCCTCCGGCGTGCCGGTGATCTTCCTGCATCACCTGATGGCGGTGCTCGATGACTGGGACCCGCGCGTCATCGACGGCATCGCCGCGCAGCGCCGGGTGATCGCATTCGACAACCGCGGAGTCGGCGCTTCGGGAGGAAAAGTGCCGTGCACCGCGGACGAGATGGGGCGGGACGCCATCGCGTTCATCCGGGCGCTGGGCTTCAAAAAGGTCGACCTGCTCGGCTTCTCCCTGGGCGGTGGCGTCGCGCAGACGATCGTATTGCAGGCCCCGGACCTGGTGCGTCGGGTGATCCTCGCCGGCACCGGCCCCCGGGGCGGCGGGGGCATCGACGAGATCACGCGGATCGCCGTGATGGCCTACGTCAAATCGGCGCTCACGCTGAGCGACGCCAGGAACTTCCTGTTCTTCCCCCGCACCGCGGAAGGCAAGCGTGCCGCCAGGGATTACTTCGCCCGGCTGAAGGAACGTACCAGGGATCGCGACAGGCCGATTGCACTGCAGGCGCGCCGGGCCCAGCTGAAGGCCATCCGGGCCTGGGGGGTGAGTCCACCCGACGATCTGTCGGTGATTAAGCAACCGGTTTTCGTGGTAAATGGTGACCGCGACCTCATGGTCGACAGCAAGCTTTCGGCCGACATGGCGCGGCGTCTGCCGAATGCCAAGCTCAAGATCTATCCGGACTGCGGCCATGGCGGTGTTTTCCAGCGCCACCAGGATTTCGTGCCCGCGGTTCTGGAATTTCTCGCTGGCTGAGCTGAACGAGACCGATGTTCAATATTGCGCAGAGCGCCTGTACAAGTCCGCGGGGTAGCCCGCTCAAGGAGTTCACATGAAGATGGATGGAAAAGTAGCGCTGGTGACAGGCGCCTCGTCAGGCATCGGCGAGGCAACGGCCAGCCGACTCGCAGCGGCGGGCTACAAGGTTTACGGCACCAGCAGACAGGGACGTCAAGAATCGCGGCGATCGTTCGACATGCTGCAGCTTGACGTCACCAGCGATGAGTCGGTCGCGGCGGCCGTCGGCGAAGTGCTGCGCAATCACAATCGCATCGATGTGCTGGTGAACAATGCCGGCTTCAGCGTGGCGGTCGCGGGAGCGGAGGAGTGCTCCATGGAGCAGGCCAAGGCGGTGTTCGAGACCAACTTCTTCGGCATCGTCCGAATGAGCCGTGCCGTCCTGCCGCAGATGCGACGTCAGGGCCAAGGCCGCATCATCAATGTCGGCTCCGTGCTTGGCTTCATCCCGATGCCTTACGGAGCGCTGTATTCCGCAAGTAAACATGCGGTCGAGGGCTATTCGGAATCGCTCGATCACGAACTGCGCACAAGAGGCGTCCGCGTTTCCGTCATCGAGCCTGCTTTCACCAGGACGCAGTTTGAAGCCAATATGATTGCGCCCGCTTCGAAGCTCGATGAGTACCACAACGACCGGGAGCGTGTGGCGAGGCGGTTCCTGGATTCGGCCACCAGAGGCGACGACCCGGCGGTCGTAGCAGAGGTCGTGCTGGAAGCGGCCACCGCGGCCCGGCCGAAGCTTCGATATGCGGCCGGTGGCGCCGCGAGCCGCCTGCGATTGCTGCGCAGATTTGCGCCCGCTGGCCTGGTGGACGCCGCCCTCCGGAAGGAGATGCACCTGGACGCGCCGCGGGCGTAGCGGTCGGCTGGAAGGAGGCAGGCAGTCTCGGCCACGCCTGTGACCGGGGCGGGGCGGTTTTTTTTTCAGGGGCCGGGCCCGGTTGGCAAGTCCGCGCCAGTCGGCTAAGGTCTTGCACCCCGATTTCCAACCCCCCTTTCGAGACGCATGACCGACAAGACCCTGCACATCGCCCAGACCATCGCCGCCGAGATCGGCGCGCAGCCGCGCCAGGTGCAGGCCGCGGTGGAACTGCTGGACGATGGCGCCACGGTGCCGTTCATCGCGCGCTACCGCAAGGAAACCACCGGCGGCCTGGACGACACCCAGCTGCGCACCCTGGAGACGCGCCTGGCCTACCTGCGCGAGCTGGAGGAGCGCCGCGCCGCGATCCTGGAATCGGTCAGGGGGCAGGGCAAGCTGACCGCCGAGATCGAGGGCAGGCTCGGCGCCGCCGTGACCAAGGCCGAGCTGGAAGACCTGTATCTGCCGTTCAAGCCCAAGCGCCGCACCCGCGCCGAGATCGCGCGCGAGAAGGGGCTGGGCCCGCTGGCCGAGGCCCTTCTAGCCGACCGCAGCCTGGTGCCGCTCGAAGCCGCCGCGGCCTACGTCAACGAGCAGGTCGCCGACGCCAAGGCCGCGTTGGAAGGCGCGCGCGACATCCTCACCGAGCAGTTCGCCGAGAACGCCACGCTGCTCGGCCGGCTGCGCGACTACCTGCGCAGCCGCGCCGTGCTGCGCTCCAAGGTGCAGGAAGGCAAGGAGAACGTGGGCGCCAAGTTTTCGGACTACTTCGATCATCATGAGTCCTGGGCCAGGGTTCCGGGCCATCGTGCGCTGGCGATGATGCGCGGGCGCACCGAGGAAGTGCTGATGCTGGAGATCGAGGTCGACGCCGAGGACGCCTCGCCGGTGAAGCCGGTGGAGCGCTTCATCGCCGAGGCCCATGGCATCCCGCTCAGCGGCACCGCCGCCGACCGCTGGCTGCTGGAAGTGGCGCGCTGGACCTGGCGGGTCAAGCTCTCGCTCTCGCTGTCGGTGGACCTGATGATCGAACTGCGCCAGCGCGCCGAGGAGGAAGCGATCCAGGTCTTCGCCCGCAACCTCAAGGATCTGCTGCTGGCCGCGCCGGCCGGCTCGCGCCCGACCATGGGCCTGGACCCGGGCATCCGCACCGGCGTCAAGGTCGCCGTCATCGACGGCACCGGCAAGCTGCTGGAGACGGCGACGATCTATCCGTTCCAGCCACGCAACGACGTGCGCGGCGCGCTGGCCGAGCTGATGCGCCTGGTCAAGCTGCACGGCGTGGAGCTGATCGCCATCGGCAACGGCACGGCTAGCCGCGAGACCGACCGCCTTGTCGCCGAGCTGCTCGCCGCCATTCCCGGCAAGAAGCCGACCAAGGTGGTGGTGAGCGAGGCCGGCGCCTCGGTCTACTCCGCATCCGAACTGGCCGCGGCCGAATTCCCGCAGCTCGACGTGTCGCTGCGCGGCGCCGTCTCCATCGCCCGCCGCTTGCAGGACCCGCTGGCCGAGCTGGTCAAGATCGAGCCCAAGTCGATCGGTGTCGGCCAGTACCAGCACGACGTCGACGCCTTCCGCCTGGCGCGCTCGCTCGACGCCGTGGTGGAGGATGCGGTGAACGCGGTGGGCGTGGACCTGAACACCGCCTCGTCGCCGTTGCTGGCGCGCGTCTCCGGCCTCGGCGCCTCGCTCGCCGACGCCATCGTGTTCCACCGCAACCAGCACGGCCCGTTCGGCACGCGCCGCGCGCTGCTGGAGGTGCCGCGTCTCGGCCCCAAGACCTTCGAGCAGTGCGCCGGCTTCCTGCGTATTCCCAACGGCGCCGAGCCGCTCGACGCCTCGGCGGTGCACCCGGAGGCCTACAACCTGGCCGCGAAGATCGTCGCCGCCGCCGGCCGCGACGTCCGCGCCCTGATGGGCGACAGCGCCGCGCTGAAGAAGCTCGATCCGCGCCAGTTCGTCGACGACAAGTTCGGCCTGCCCACGGTCAAGGACATTCTCGCCGAGCTGGAAAAGCCGGGGCGCGATCCGCGTCCCGAGTTCCGCACCGCCGCCTTCGCCGAAGGCGTCAACGAGATCGGCGACCTCAAGCCCGGCATGGTGCTGGAAGGCACCGTGACCAACGTCGCGGCCTTCGGCGCCTTCGTCGATATCGGCGTGCACCAGGACGGCCTGGTCCACGTCTCGCAGCTCGCCGACCGTTTCGTCAAGAATCCGCAGGACGTGGTCAAGGCCGGCGACGTGGTGAAGGTGCGGGTGGTGGAAGTGGATGCCCAGCGCAAGCGCATCGCCCTGTCGATGAAGAAGGACGACGGCAGCGGCGCGGCCCCGCCGCCGCGCAACCGCGATGCGCGCCCCGGTCCGCGCACGCAGAAGCCGAAGGAGAAGCCGGCCCAGCTCGGCTCGCTCGGGGCGGCGCTGTCGGAGGCGCTGCGGCCGAAGTAGATCCCGATTCCGTGCCCGTGCGGCGCCGCGGGCTTATTTCCGCAGCATTTGCCGCACTTCGTCCACCAGCCGCGCCATGTCCGTCGCCGCGACCGCGCCCATGGTCGAGATGCGGAACAGGCTCGCGGCCAACGCGCCCTGGCCGGCGTAGATGATGAAGCCCTTTGCCTTCAGTCCGTCGTGCAGCCTGGCGTAGTCCAGGGCTTGCGGCAGGCGGTAGGCGCGCAGCACCACTGACGATTGCTCCCGCGGCAGCAGCGGCTCCACGCCCAGCGCCGCCAGGCCGTTGGCCACCTGGCCGGCCAGCGCGGCATAGCGCGCGTGGCGCGCGGCCAGGCCGCCTTCGTCGGCATACTCGCGCAGCGCTTCGCGGAACGCGTAGTAGCCGTGCACCGAAGGCGTGAACGGGGTGCCGCGCGCATCCTGCGCCCTGTTCCAGGCGGCGAGATCGAGATAGAGCGTGCGCGCGGCGGCATCCTCCAGCGCGGCGCGGCGGGTGATGACGAAGCAGGCGCCGGGCACGCCGTGCAGGCACTTGTTGGCGCCGGCCGCGGCGGCGGCCAGGCCGGGCCGGGCAAAGTCGATGCGCTCGGCGCCGAAGCTGGAGACGGTGTCGGCGAGCAGGGCCACGCCGGCCTCCGCACACAGCGCCGCCAGTTCGTTCAGCGCGTTGAGGCGGCCGGTGGTGGTCTCGTGGTGGACCGCGGCGACGTGGGTGATCCGCGGCAGCGCCGCGAGGCGCTCGCGCACGGCGGCGAGGTCCATCGGCGCGGTCCAGTCGTGCTGCACCGTCTCGCAGGCGATGTCGTGGCGCCGCGCGATATGGGTCATGCGCTCGCCGTAGACGCCGTTCTCCACCACCAGCAGGCGGCCCTGGTCCGGCACCAGGCTGGAGACCATGGCTTCCACCGCGGCGGTGCCGGAGCCGGTCAGCAGCACGGCGGTCCACACCGCCGGATCGAGGCCGTAGACGCCGAGCAGGCGCTGGCGGATCTCGTCCTGGAGGTCGAAGAACTCGTTCTCGCGGTGGCACAGGTCCGGCAGCAGCAGGCTGTTGCGGACCCGTTCGCTCAGGGTCACCGGGCCGGGGTTGAGCAGCAGCGGACGCTTCATGGCAACGCCCCGATGTGCGCCGCCAGGCGCGCGCCCACCTGCTCCGGGGTCACCGCGGGGCGGGGCAGGTTGGGCGAGGCGCCGGGGCGGGTGCGCAGGTGGGCGAAGCGCGGGCCCGCCAGGTTGCCGGCCTCGAACAGCTGGTCGATCACTTCGATGCCGTCGGACTCCAGCGCCAGCGGGTAGCCGCAGGCGGCGGCGATGGTGGCGAAGGACACGCCGGCCGACACCGTGGCCTGGCCGCCGGTGGAGTCGTGCACGCCGTTGTCGAGCAGCAGGTGCACCAGATTGGAGGGTCCGTAGGTGCCGAGCGTGGCGAACAGGCCCATGCGCATCAGCGCCGCGCCGTCGCCGTCCACCGCCACCACGCGCAGGTCCGGGCGCGCCAGCGCCAGGCCTAGGGCCATGCCGCTGACGCAGCCCATCGAGCCGACCATGTACAGCTGGTTGGGCCGGTCGTCGAGGGCATAGAGTTCGCGGCCGCTGAAGCCGGTGGTGGCGAGCACCACGCTGCCGTTCACGGGCGTGTGCTGGATCACCCGGCGCAGCGCGTCGGCGCGGCTGGGACGCTTGTCCGCGGCCGCCGGACCGGTCAGCACTTGGCCGGCGCCGCGCGGCGTGGGCGCGCCGGAACCGCGCAGCGGATACTCGGCGACCGTGCCTTTCTTCATCAGCAGCGCATAGGGTCGCTGCGCCCGCTCCATGTATTCCACCGCGCGGTTCAGTGCGGCGTCGATCTGGTCCGGCTGCTGCGGGAATATTTCCCAGGGGACTTCCATGGTGTCCAACACCCGCGGCGTGATCGGACCCATCAGCTGGTGCTGCGGCTCGTCGTGCACGCCGGGCTCGCCGCGCCAGGTGATGATCAGCAGCTGCGGCAGGCGGAAGGTCCAGGTCAGCGAGGTCAGCGGGCTGACGGCGTTGCCCAGTCCGGAGTTCTGCATCATCGCGATGCCGCGCCCGCCCGCCGCCGCCCGGCCGGCGACCACTGCCACGGCGTCGCCCTCGTTGGCGCAGGACAGGTAGCGCAACGCCGGATCCTGGATCACGTAGTTGATGAACGGTGTGAGGAAGGAGCAGGGCACGCCCGCATAGAAGGAAAAGCCTCGCTGGCGCGCGGCTTCGACAAAGGCGGCTGCCTCGATCACTTGCGGCTCCCGAACGAAGACGCTTCATGGGCGAAGTCGCTGGCCTGCTGCAGGCTGGCGTGATCGTTCACATCCAGCCAATGGCCATTGACGTAGAGCACCTTGACGCGGTGGCCGGCGGCGATCAGCGCGTTGAGCAGGTCCGGCATGGCGAGCTGCGCGAAGTCGGCGCGCGCGCGCAACTGCTCGAGCGCCGCCATCAGGTGGCCGCGGCCGGCGCCGCGCACCCTCAGCATGCCGATCCAGCGGCCGCTCGGCGCCGGGCCCTGCGCCGGCGCCAGGTCGTGCGCCACACGCTGCAGCGAGACGTCGCGGCCGAAGATGCCGCGCTCGTCCGGCAGGTCGGCCCAGGCCAGGTCGCAGGGCGTCTCCGGCGCGGCCTGGGTCGAGTCCACCACCACGGTGAGCTCGGCCTCGGTGTCGAGCAGGTCGCGCAGGATGTAGCGGCGGAACAGCAGGTCGCCGTAGGTGACCACGGTGTCCTCGCCGAAGCGGTCCAGCGCGCAGGCCAGCGAGGCCAGCTCCCCGCTGCTCTGGTAGTCCGGGTTCAGGACCACCCGCACGCCCGGCACCGCGATCGCCTCGGCCTTGTAGCCGGCGACCACGGTGATGTCCTGCACGCCTTTCTTGCGGAACGCCTTGACCATCCGCACCAGCAGCGGCTCGCCGGCCACCGGCAGCATCACCTTGGGGCGGTCCTCGGTCAGCGCATCCAGGTTGTCGCCGCGGCTGGCGGCCAGCACCACGGCGCGGGCGCTGTTCGGCGTGGCGTAGATCTTCTCCGCCTCGGCGTACTCGTCGGCGCCCTGCAGGCGGAAGATCTCGTCGACGCTGGCGATGCGTTCCTCGATGCCGACCAGGGACTGCGTTTCGAACACCTCGCGCGCCGCCGCCTGCATCGCCGGCACGGCGGAGCGGATCATGTGGTTGGCCCAGATCACCAGGTTGATGCCGGCGCGGCGGAACACCTCGGTCGGCGTGCTGTAGTACTTGGTCGGCACGATCACCAGCGGCGAGCGCCCGGCCCACTCGCGGGTAAACTCCAGGATCTCGTCCGGCTTGGAGCGCTTGGAATGGATCAGGATCGCGTCGGCGCCGGCGCGGCGGTAGGCCTCGGCGCGGGTCAGGGCCTCGCGCATCCCCAGGCCGGCGATCAGCGCCTCGACCCGGGCGACGATGCTGAAGTCCGCATCCAGCTGCGTGTCCTTGCCGGCCTTGATCTTGCCGCAGAACTCGTCGATGTCGGCCAGCTGCTGCTGCTCGCCGTTGATGAAGCTGTTGGTTTTGGGGAACTGCTTGTCCTCGATGCAGACGCCGGCGATGCCGCGCTGCTCCAGCTTGCGCACCAGGCGGCGCAGGTTGTTGAAGTTGCCGTAGCCGGTGTCGCCGTCGAGCAGGATCGGCAGGGTGGTGGCGTCGCTCATGAACTCGAGCAGGTCGATCACCTGGGTCCAGCTCGCCTCGTTGTTGTCGCGCACACCGAACTGCGAGGAGATCGCCAGGCCCGAGGCCCAGATGCCGGCGAAGCCGGCCTCCTCGACGATGCGCGCCGACAGGCCATTGTGGGCCTCCATGATGAAGGAGGTCTCCTTGCCGGTGAGCATGCGGCGCAGGCGCGCGGCGCGGGACAGGGTAGGGGTGTATTCGGAGCGGTTCATGTCGGGTCCTATTCCTGCAGCTGCGGCAGGATCTCGTCACGGGCGCGGACGAGGTCGGCGGGGAAATCGATCTCCAGCCAGGGCAGGCCGGTGACGTCGGCGATGTCGAAGCGCGCGGGGTCTTCCAGCAGCATGTCGCGCAGGGTTTCCTCGTGCGGCTGGTCGGTGCGGCCGGAGTGGACGTAACCGGCCACCAGCTCGGCGAAGCGCCGGGCGCCGCCTTCGGTGAAGCGGAAGAAGCCGACCGACTCGCCCCAGGTGTCGTACCGCAGGTCTGGCGCCAGGCGCTTGCGGAACTCCACCGGCACGCCGTCCCTGAGGCAGATCTTCACCGGCTCGTCGCCGGGCTGGAAGCCGCGGTCGAGCAGCATGCGGTCGGCGTGGGCGCCGGCGCACAGCGCGGCGAGCATGCGGCCGTCGTAGAGCACGTCCGCGTCCATCAGCAGCACGTCGCCGCCGGCGGTCAGCGCGTCGGCGACGCAGTGTGCAGTCAGCACGCTGCCCAGGTCGTAGCGCGGGTTCAGCACCAGCCGCGGCCGCGGCTGCCATTGCAGGCGATCCAGCTCGGCCTCGATCCGCTCCGGTGCGTAGCCGACGGCGAGCACCACCTCGCCGACGCCGGCCTGGCGCAGCAGGCGCAGGTGGCGCTCGAGCAGGGTCCGGCCGCCGAACTGCAGGAGGCACTTGGGCGGAGGCCCGGCCTCGCCAGAAGCCTTGTTCGGTGAATCGGCGGGACTGGTCAGTCGCTTGCCCATGCCGGCAGCGAGGATGATGGCGCGCATCAGCTTCCTTGATCGGGGGTGGGTGCGGCGGGACGCAGGCGGCGGCGCAGCCAGCGGCCTTCCAGGTATTGCCAGTAAACCAGGGCGGGGATGCCGAGCAGCAGCTCGCGCGCGCGCTTCATCAGCGACAGCGCCAGCGCGGTCGGCGCATCCAGGCCGATCAGCGCGCCGAGCAGCACGTAGCCGCCTTCCTGCACGCCGAGCGCGCCGGGGATGGCGAAGGCGATGCCGCGGATCGCCTGCCCCAGGCTCTCCAGCATCAGCGCGTTGAGCAGGGACACCGGGTGGCCGAGCAGGAACAGCACCAGCCAGACCTCGCCGATGCCCGCGAGCCAGCCGGCCAGGTTGAGCAGGAAGCTGTTGAGGCCGACGCGCGGTCGGGCGTAGGCGCCCTGGACCGCCGCATCCAGCGCCTCGGCGCCGCCGCTGAAGTCCAGCCACTCGCGGCCGCTGGCGAAGCGGTTGAGCATCTTGGCCAGCCGCGCAAACAGGCCGCGCTTCTGCAGGCTGTAGAACCACACGGCGTTGCCGCCGAACAGCGCGGTGCCGATCAGCAGCGGCCACAGCAGCCTGCCGTCGTTGGCGTGGGCGGCCAGGGCCAGCATGCCGAGGATGCCGAAGGCCGCCTGCGACAGCATCTGCTGCGTCGTGCTCACCACCACCGCCGCGCCGGCGTCGGCGCGGCCGGTGCCGTAGCGCGCCAGCAGCCGCGCCATGACCATCGGGCCGCCCATCTGCGCCACCGGCAGCAGGCCGTTCACCGCCTCGCCGATCCAGCGGGCGCGGGCGATGCGGCGGTACGGCACCGGGCGCTCCAGCACGATGCCCATGGCCGAGGAGTCCAGCAGCAAGGGCACGAGGTGGAAGGCGGCCACCGCCAGCACGCCCCAGCCGGCCAGCGCAAAGGTGCCCAGCACTTCGCCGGCGCCCTCATAGGCGAGCAAAGCCGTGAAGGCGCCTGCGCCGAGTGCCAGGGCGATCAGAACCGGGAGCTTCACGTCGGCCGGCGTCTGCGCCGGAACACCTGGCTGAAGCCGAAGTAGGCGATCGAGTCCTTCATATTCGAGATCAGCCGCCAGAACGGGTTCATGTCCTGGCTGGTGACGTACTCGAAGGTCAGCGCCACCCGGTCCTCGCCCGCGGCGAGCGGCGTGATGCGGTGGTGCAGCCTGTCGCCGTTGAAGAACACCAGGGCCCCGGGGCGGAGCGCGATCGCGCCTTCCACCGGCGTCTTGCCGGGCGTCCTGGTGTAAAGCCGGTATTCCAGCTTGCACGAGGAATCGTCGATCACGCCCAGCAGCAGGGTGTAGCGCGCGCCTTTGTAATACGAAGTGTCGTAGTGCCAGCCGATGTGATCGCCCGCCTCGGTGTAGAAGTACAGGGCGTAGGCATGCGGGTCGTCTTCGGGCGAGGGCAGCAGCTGCTGCCCGCACAGGCGCGCCAGCCAGGCTTTGAACTCGGCGTTGCGGTACAGCTCCGCGATCGCCGGCGCCTGCCGGTCGATGACGTGACGGCTGACGCTGCCGCCCTTCTTGTGGCCGGGAATCAGATTGCGGTTGACCGAGCCGCGGCTGGCGGCGACGCCGTCCTGCAGCTGGCGCAGCAGCGCCGGCGGCAGGAAATCATCGAGGTGCAGGAATTCATCCTGCTCGACGAAGCGGCGCCGCAGCTCCGCCTGGTCCAGCACGGCGAGACGGCCGGACAGGTCCTGCCCCAGCCGGGCCGGGTCCGCTGCCGCGGCCAGCGTTGGAGCCGCGGCGTTCAATGCTGGCAGGGCCGGCCGTGGTTCACCGGCGGCCGGCCGGAGCGCAGGAATTCCGCCGTCACCCACAGCGCATACAGCGGCGCGCCGACCGCTGCCGCCAGCAGGAACGGTTGCAGCGCCCCGCTCAAGCTCACCAGCGGCATCAGGTACAGCACGTCCTCGGTCTCGAAGCCGCCGACGGACGCCAGCTTGGTGCCGGCCTTGCCCAGGCGCTCCTCGATCACCATGCGCATCCAGAAGATCAGGCTCACGGCGCAGCCGGCGACCAGGCCCAGCGGCGTCGCCCAGTAGCCGAGTTGGCTGTCGCGCAGGCCGTAGCCGATGGCTGCGAACAGCGCGATATGGATCAACGCGTCGGAGGCCAGGTCGTAGATGTGGCCGATGCGGCTGGTCTTGCCGCTGAGGCGGGCCAGCTCGCCGTCGGTGTGATCGAGGAAGTTGGACAGCACGAACAGCAGGGCGGCGATGTTGCTCCAGCCGTAGCTGCCCGGCAGGAACGCGGCAATCGCCGCCACGCCGACCAGCAGCCGCACCGTGGTGAGGTGGTTGGGGGTGACGCGGGTGTGGATCAGCGGCGTGATCAGGCGCCGCGCCAGGCGTGCGTCCCAGGGGCGCTCGGGGGCGGGTGGGACTATGGAGGTGGTTGTATTCATTGGGCTCCCTTCGCAGGGCGATGTCTCAGGGAACCACGCCCTGCGGACCGCGGCTTTAGTTTCCAGTCGATATGACGCATCTCTGGGACCTGTTTGCCGCCGTGACCGTTCGGCGGCTGACGCGAATTCTTCGCGCACTAGTAATGCAATTGTAACCTTGGATCGCCTCCGGTTTGTGACAGCAGGCGGCCGGTGGGGCCGCGCGCAAGGCCGCAATGGCAAACCGGGCGCGGCGGCGCCTAGCCGCACCCAAAAGGGGCGGCGATCCGGTTCGGGAGGGAAGGCGGCGGCGAGGCCGTCAGCGGCGGGTGTAGGCCGGCACCACCACCCGCGCCGGTGCCGGAGTCGGCACCTTGTTGCCGTCGGCGTCGCAGCCGAAGGCGGCGTAGCGGTGGTGCATCAATTCGTTGTCGAGCTGCGCCTGGCAGATGTGCCGGCGGTAGTCGCGCTGGTCCGCCTGCAGCGGCTGCGGCTCGTTCTGGCGCTGGCGGTCGTCGGCCTCCAGCTGGCGGCGCTCGGCCTGCTGCCGGGCGTGGTCGTGCTCCATCATGTCCACGTAGTTCTGGTAATGGCTGGCGGCGGAGCCGCTGTCGGCGGCGGGCGCGACGTAGCCGCCGCTCACCGCGCCGGCGTCCTGGCTGCCGGTGCCGCAGGGATGATCCTGGTAGGCCAGCTGGCCGTTGGCCTGCTTGCACTTGTAGATTCCCTGCGCCGCTGCCGGCAGGCAGGCCGCGCCAGCGGCCAGAACCAGGCAGGCCGCCGCTGCGATCGGGTTTCTCATCTTTCGCCCCCCTGCCGCGGCCGGTGCACCCGGCTGGTGACCTCGGCCCGGATTTCCTGCAGCTTGCCCTTCACCACCGCCGCATTGTCCGGCCCCATCCGCAGCAGGATCTTCTGCCCGGCCGACAGGGATTCCAGTTCCGGGTCGGCATACTGGTAGAGCAGATTGGGCTGCACCAGGCGCAGGGTCGCCGGCGCCGCCGGGGTCGCCAGCAGATGGTCGATCACCTGCACCAGGCGGTCATTGAAATAGCTGTTGGGGTAGCCGAGGTCGGCGTAAGCCTGCTGGAACAGCGGATAGAGCTGCGCGTACACCGCGGCCAGCTTCCTGGCGTCGACTGCGCCGGCCAGCCGCACATACGGGGTATAGCGCTGGTAGTTGGCGGGGCTGATGCTCAACGCCGCATCGGTCCCGGCGGTGGCGAAGTGCCCTGGCACCGGCTTGAACGACGACAGGCGCGCGGAGACCTTCTCCCGCGGCAGGTTGTCGATGGTGGCGACGATGCGGCGGATCAGGCCCTTCAGCTGGAACAGATCGCTCAGCGTCTGCCGCTCGACCAGGCCGGCCAGCGCGTCCTGCGCGGCGGCATCGCTGTCGTCCAGGGCCGGCAGCGGCTTGGGCGGGCTGGCGGCCGGCGCAGCGTCCTCGATCGGGTAATGCGTCGGCGCGGCGGGCGGTGCCGGCGCCGGCGTCGCGGCCTGCGGTGGCGGGGCCGGCGGCGGCGCGTCGGGCTGGTAGAGGTACCAGGCGATACTGCCCACGATGCCGAGCACCACGGCCAGCAGCAGCGGCCAGATCGGCTTGTTCATCCGCGCCATACCTCGTCAACCAGGACGCGCTGAGTGTACCCGCATCGAAGCCTGGCGTCCGCGGCGCCAGGCGTTCGCCTGCCTCGCGACGCAGCGCGGCTGGCGGGGGTGGGCGATGAGCCGCCTGGAGGGGGCGTACGCTGTGCAAGTGCGCACCTTGGCCCGCGCCTTGCCTGGAAACTTCATTCCGCCTTCTTCGGATAGTCGTAGCGCAGCAGCGTGCCGGCGTGCGGCTGCAACTCGCGCCAGTGCGCCAGCTCGAAGGCCAGCGTGGCGACGGCGCAGGTCGGCATTTCGCCGAAGGAGCAGGGCGCCAGCAGCTGCGCCAGCTCGCTGAAGCCGGGGTTGTGGCCGAACAGCAGGACGTGCGTATCGACATCGTCCAGCTCCTGCACGAGGCCGAACAAGGTGCCGCGCGTCGCGTCGTAGATGCGCGGCTCGACCCGGATCGCGGTGTGCGCCACGCCCAGGGCCTCGGCGAAAGCGTGGGCGGTGGTGATGGCGCGCAGCGCCGGGCTCGACACCAGGCGCAGCGGCCGCTCCAGCTCCGGCGCCAGACGTCGGGCCATCGCCGGCGCATCGCGGCGGCCGCGGGTGTTGAGCGGGCGTTCGAAGTCGCTGAGTTCGGCATAGTCCCAGGAGGACTTGGCGTGACGCACCAGGGTCAGTCGGCGGATCATGGGATTTGTCCGGCGGGGTGTGCCGTGTGGACGGCGCTCTTCAGGTACACGTCGAAGCGCAGCAGGGTTGAGCGCAGCGACATCGAGGGCTCGACGCCGTCCAGCCACGGCGCCTTGAGCGGTCGCTTCACCACCACCCGCTGCCGCGCGCAGGCCAGCGCCGGCTGCAGCAGCTGGTCGGCGTCCTCGTCGCCGCCGGTGAGGTCGCGCAGGATCTGCATCTCCTTGCCGGGCAGCGAGGTCTTGCCGTCATCGGGATACATCGGGTCGAGATAGATCACGTCCCAGTGACGGCCGCTGCCGAACACCGCGCGCGCCTCCGCGGCAAGCAGCTCGATGCGCTGCGCCACCGTCTGCGCCTGCGGGTCGGCGAGGGCGCGCTGGTGCGCGTCCTGCAGCAGGGCGAAGACGGTCGGGTTGCGCTCGACCAGGGTGACGCCGGCGCCAAGCGCGGCGAGGGTGTAGCCGTCGCGGCCGAGGCCGGCGTTGGCGTCGAGCACGGTCAGGCCGGGTTCCTTGTGCAGGCCGATGGCCCGCGGCAGCGGCTGGCGCCTGCCGCCGGCGATGCGGCGGCGCAGCTCGGCGCCAGTCCAGTCGGCGCTGATGGCGCCGTAGTTCTGGCGGTGCAGGGCGCGCAGCTCCAGCCGCTCGCCGTTTTCCTCGAGTGCAAACGACAAGCCCCGGGCCTCTCGGTCCGGGGCTTGGCTTGAAACAGTGCCGGGGCTTGGCTTAGGCAAGCTTCGCCGGATCGAACAGGCCGCCGATGCGCTGCGCCAGCATCAGGTCGCCGTCGAGCTGCAGCTTGCCGGTCATGAACGCGGTCATGCCGTTCAGCTCGCCCTTCATCAGCGCGACGAGGTCGTCGTCTTCCATGGTCAGGGTGACGTCCGGGCTGCTGGCGGTGCCCTCGGAGACGGTGGCGGCCCCACCCTTGATGGTGACGTAGTGCGGCTTGGAAGTGTTGAACTGGATCGTGGCGTCGGTGCCGGCGGCGGCATCGGCGTTGAGTGCGGCGGGCAACTTGTTCAGCAGGTCGGCTACGCTCATCGTTTGATTCTCCAGAAAGGGATTTGAATCCTACCCCCCGACCGGGTAGGTGGCAATGATTCCAGCGCCAGCAGGTAATGGCGCTTACATCCCTTGTGCAGGCCCGCCGCGCAGCGCTTCGCGCACCCGCTCGGCGGCACCCGGCGCCAGCAGCACCGGGTTCATCGAGCTGCGGTAGAGCCGGCCGGCTGCGTGCAGCGCGGCCGCGGCGGCGCTGTGCCGCCGGTGGTCGAGCACGACGAAGTCGCGCTCTTCCTCCAGCCGCGGCAGCAGGCGCTTGAAGGCGCGGAACGACGCGCCCTTGGCCAGGCCCAGTTCGGCGTCCAGCTCGCGCAGGCTGAGCCAGCCGGGGTAATCGGCGCTACCCGTCGCGGCGCTCATCGCCGGCTAGGGAGCCTCTGATCAATCCCATGCCCTGCCGTTGCCCCCCATTTTGCGTCAGGCAAGGCGCGAGCGACGAAGTGTGCTGACTGCACATGAGGAGCGAGCAACGCGG
The DNA here is from genome assembly GCA_035651715.1 of Nevskia sp. Classification (GTDB taxonomy): domain Bacteria; phylum Pseudomonadota; class Gammaproteobacteria; order Nevskiales; family Nevskiaceae; genus Nevskia. The sequence goes on along the minus strand of DASRFD010000118.1, from coordinate 9,823 downwards.
CCTGGCGCAAAATGGGGGGCAACCCTCCGGGCGGTTTGCCCTTTGACGCAGGGCAAGGCGCGAGGAGCGTGGTGTACTTTCTGTACACGAGCGACGAGCAACGCCGCCCTGCGTCAAAGGGCAAACCGCGGCAGGGCATGGGATTGATCAGAGGCTCCCTAGCAGGAAGTGGGCGCGCGCCAGGGCCACCGGCCTGGCCGGATCGGACTGCCAGCAGCGGATCTGCACCTGCGCCACGCGCCGCCCCAGGCGCTCCACCGCGCAGGCGGCATACGAGTCCTCCGCATGGGCCGAGCGCAGGTAGTCGATGGAGAAGTCGATGCTCTTCGGCACGCGCTGCTCGTCCAGCATCAGCAGCAGGTGCATCAGCGCCGCGCTCTCCATGAAGCTGGCGACAACCCCGCCGTGCAGCGCCGGCAGCGCGGTATTGCCGATCAGCGAGGGCTTGTACGGCAGCCGCAGCACCGGCGCGGCGGGATCGGCCAGGTCGATGCGCAGGCCGATATAAGCCGCGTAGGGCACCAGGCCGAGCAGCGCGCCGCAGTCCCGCTGCTCGCGCGCCAGGCGGCGCGCCGCTTCCATCTTCGACGCGCTCATCGCAGCCCGCTCTTCTGCGCCGGGTCGCCGGGCTTGCCGGTGCGCATGAACGCCGCCAGGCTGGTCGCCACCGGTTCGTCGGCGCGGTCCTGCCAGACGCTGGCGCGCAGGAAGGCGATCTGGTCGGTGAGCCGGTAGCACTCGGCGCGGCACACCAGGTCCTTGCCGGGGCGCGAGGGCCGCAGGTAGTCGACGCGCAGGTCCAGCGTGGCGATGCGGGTCGGCTGGCCGATGTGGGCGATCAGGGCCACGCCGCAGACCGAATCGATCAGGGTGGTGACGACGCCGGTGTGGATCAGCTGGTGCTCGGCGTCGCCGAGGAATTCCGGGCGGTAGGGCAGGCGGCCTTCGGCCGAGCGGGCGTCGGCGTGGCTCAGCTCGATGCCCAGCTCCTTGACGTGCGGCACCGAGCCGGCAAAGCCGCGGCGCAGGGCGTTGTAGAACTGTTCGGTGGACATAGGTGGCTAGAGAGTGCGGCGGTGCAGCCCCGCGCCGTCGCAGACCAGGTATTCCATGTGCTGCGGCCTCCAGTCCGCCAGCACGACGCGCTCGCGCGCGCTGCCGTCGAGTTCGTAATGGTGCTCGGCCGGGCGGTGGGTGTGGCCGTGGATGATGAGCCCCGCGCCGCTGCGCCGGAACGCCTCGCGCACCGCCGCTTCGTTGACGTCCATGATCGCCTCGGGCTTGTGGCTCTTGTCCACCGCGCTCTGCTGCCGCGCCGCGCCGGCGATGCGCCGGCGCGGCGCCTCCGGCAGCAGGCCGAAGACGCGCTGCACCAGCGGGTTGTGCGAGAAGCGGCGCCAGCGCTGGTAGGCGTGGTCGTCGGTGCACCAGAGGTCGCCGTGCGACAGCAGCGTCGGCACGCCGCCCAGCTCCAGCCGCAGCGGGTCGCGCAGCAGCTCCACCCCGGCGGCCGCGGCGAAGCGCCGGCCGACGAGGAAGTCGCGGTTGCCGTGCATCAGGCCGACCCGTACCCCGCTGTCGGCCAGCGCCCGCAGCTCCAGCAACTCGGCGGCGTAGTCGCGCAGCCCGGCGTCGTCGCCGATCCAGTATTCGAACAGGTCGCCGAGGATGTAGACCGCCTCCGCCTGCCGCGCCGGCCCTGCCAGAAATCGGGCAAAGGCCTCGCGCAGCGGCGAGGCTTGCAGCGGCAGATGCAGGTCGGAGAGCAGGAGGGTGGTCACGGCGGTTTCAGGCGCCGCGCGGCAGCAGCACCGCCTTGCGGATCAGCACCGTCTCCAGCGGCACGTTGCCGAAGTCCTCGCTCACCGCGTGGGTCGGCAGCGCCGCGATGCGGTCGACCACCTCCATGCCGTCGACGACCCGGCCGAACACGGCATAGCCGTATTCGCGGCCCGGGATTTCCGGGTGCGGGTTGAGCTTCAGGTTGTCGACCAGGTTGATGTAGAACTCGGCGTCGGCCGTATCCGGCGCCGTGTCGCGCGCCATCGCCAGGGTGCCGCGCAGGTTGGACAGGCCGTTGTGCGACTCCAGCGGGATCGGCGGATGGCGCGGGCGGTCCTTGAGGTCGGGGCCGTAGCCGCCGCCCTGGATGACGAAGCCCGGCACCACGCGGTGGAACACGGTGCCGTCGTAGCGGCCTTCCTTCACGTAGGCCAGGAAATTGTCCACGCTCAGCGGCGCGTGCTCGCGGTCCAGCTCCAGGGTGATGTTGCCCTGCGAGGTCTGCAGCAGCACCCGCGGGTGCGGGTCGGGCGGAGGCGCCGGCGGCGGCGCCGTGGCGCAGCCCGCCGCGGCGAGGCCCAGGGTGGACACAAGGCACAGCAGGGCAAAGCGCTGGAACAGGCTCATGGTTTTGGCTCAGGCCGTCAGGGATTCGGGGGTGGCGTCGCTGCGCTGGGTCAGGGCCAGGGCGTCCTCCACCACCGCCCAGCCGGCGCCGCGCCGGTGGGCGTGCTCGGACAAGTGTCGGCGGTAGGCGCGGCCGCCGGGCTGGTTGCGGAACAGGCCGAGGATGTGGCGGGTGATCTGGCCCAGCGGCGTGCCGGCGGCCAGCTCCTGCTCGACGTAGGGGCGCAGACGCAGCAGCACCTCGGCGCGCGTCGGCGCCGGCCGCGTCTCGCCGAACAGGCGCGCGTCGACCTGGGCCAGCAGGTAGGGGTTTTCATAGACCTCGCGGCCGAGCATCACGCCGTCGACGTGGCGCAGGTGCGCATCACAGTCCTCCAGGGTGCGGATGCCGCCGTTGATGGCGATCACCAGCTGCGGGAACTCCTGCTTCAGGCGGTAGACCTGCTCGTAGCGCAGGGGCGGGATCTCGCGGTTCTCCTTTGGCGACAGGCCCGACAACCAAGCCTTGCGCGCGTGCACCACGAACACGCCGCAGCCGGCGGCCGCCACGGTCTCGACGAACTGGCGCAGGAACACGTAGTCCTCGCTGTCGTCGATGCCGATACGGCACTTGACCGTGACCGGCGCGCGGCCGGCCGCGCGCATCGCCGCCACCGCCTGCGCCACCCGCTGCGGCTCCGCCATCAGGCAGGCGCCGAAGCGGCCCTCCTGCACCCGGTCGGAAGGGCAGCCGCAGTTGAGGTTGACCTCGTCGTAGCCGTACTCCGCGCCGATGGCGGCGCAGCGGCCCAGCGCCTCGGGTTCGCTGCCGCCCAGCTGCAGGGCCACGGGGTGCTCGGCCGGGTCGAAGCGCAGGTGGCGGTAGACGTCGCCGCGCAGGATCGCGCCGGTGTTGACCATCTCGGTATACAGCCGGGTGCGGCGCGAGAACAGGCGCAGGAAGTAGCGGCAGTGCCGGTCCGTCCAGTCCATCATGGGCGCTACGGAGAAGCGCCAAGGGCTTGTAGTGCCTGAAATTCCTGACGTTTCTGCCGCTCCCACCTGACTTTTCACCTTGCTATTGCTGTGCTGTTTTTGCTGGATTTTCGGGAGTTGCTGTAATCTCGGTGCGACAAAAAAGCGACAAAATTTCTTGTCGCACCGGGGAACGCATGGCCACCATCCGGCCGCGCCGTCGAAAGGACGGATCAATAGGATACACCGCGACGATCCGCATCAAGCGGGACGGGCGCCTGGTCTATACCGAGTCGCAGACGTTCTCCAGGGAGGCGATGGCCACGGAGTGGGCCCGGCGGCGGGAGGTCGACCTGGAGAAGCCTGGAGCGTTGCAGAAGGCCAAGGCGGGGGATACGTCGCTGGGGGCGCTGATCAAGCGCTACCGTGAGGAGTACAGCGCCCTGTCGAAGTGGCAGCGCTCCAAGGAGGCCGATCTCAAGAAGCTCGAGGGCCAGCCGATCGCCGCGGTGAATGTCTTGGAGCTGACGGCCCAGATCCTGATCGACCACGTGCGGCAGCGCCGGATCGAAGGCGCCGGGCCGGCCACGGTGCTGAACGACCTGGTGTGGATCGGGGTGGTGCTGAAGGCCGCGAAGACGGCCTGGAGCCTGCCGGTGAACCCGGAGGTGGTGAGGGAGGCGCGGGAGTTCTGCTGGGCGAAGAAGCTCGTGGGGAAGTCCAGGAAGCGGGACCGGCTGCCGACCTGCGAGGAGCTGGAGCAGCTGGACCGGTATTTCGCCGCGCGCGAGGGCGGGCGCTCGGATATTCCCATGCGGCAGATCATGTGGTTCGCCATCTACTCGGCCAAGCGGGAGGCCGAGATCTGCCGCATCGAGGCCGAGGACAACCGGCCGGAGGAAATGACGGGCCTGGTGCGCGACGCCAAGCACCCGCGGCACAAGGACGGCAACCACCGGCGCTTCAACTACACCCCGGAGGCGTGGCGGATCGTGCAGCTGCGGGACATGAAGGCGGGGCCGATCTTCCCCTACAACCCGCGGACCGTCGGCAGCTACTTCACCGCGGCGTGCGCCATGCTCGGGATCGAGGACCTGCACTTCCATGACCTGCGGCACGAGGCCACGACACGGCTGTTCGAGCGCGGCTGGGGCATCCCGCAGGTCGCTGCCGTCACCCTGCATGAGAGCTGGAACGAGCTGAAGCGGTACACGCACATCCGCAAGCGCAGCAAGGTGCTCGAGGCGCCGTTCCTGTCAGGCGGCTAGGCGGTGCTCGTAGTAGGGGCGATCGCGATCCTCGAGGATGGCCTGCAGATCATCCAGGCGCGCCGGATCCGGATCCAGCCAGGCCATCAGGTTCTCCCGCTTGATCGGCACGATGCAGCGATCGTGGCCTGCAGCCGCGACTTCCTCCGGCGGCTCGTCGGTGATCGCGGCGAAGCTGTAGAACGCCGGCAGCTCGTCGCCGAAGCCGATCGACCGCTGCCATAGGCAGGCCACGAGCATGTCGTGTGCCGGCCGGGGATTGAACTCGAGCACGACGTTTTCGCCGCCGCGGTCGACATTCTCGTAAAAGCGGTTCACGACCATCACGCTGTGCTGGTAGCCGAACTGCTTCTTCCAGGTCTTGGCCAGGCTGTCGCGCCGGGCGTTGTAGGTGCCGTACTTGCCTTCCATGCCGGCGTGCCACCCCTCGAGGCGGCAGTGGTAGCGCATGGGCTTCACCACCAGCTCGCCGGCCTCGAGCACCATCACCGGCGCCCACCAGAAGGGAAAGATGCGGCTGTCCCGGTCCGCGGGCTCGGTGCGGCGCAGGTCCTCGAGCTTGAGCCTGGCGTCGTCCATCTTCTTGGCTGAAACGCGTAGATCGTTCTCGGCCTTCTTCGTCACCTTTGCCTGGAGCTTGCGCTGCGCGTCGACGTGACGGGTGCGCTGTTCGAAGAACTCGCGCTGCTTGGCTTCCGCCTCGCTCTTGTTGAGCTCCTCGATGATGGCCCAGATCCCGGCCTCCTCGGGCGTCTGCGGGTCGCGGAAGGCGTCATCCATGCCCTTGGGGGTGCGCACCTTGACGCCTGCTGCGGCGGCGCGCCGCTTGTAGCCGTAGAGCTCGGCGAAGTCGGCGATCGAGATCCTGGAGTTGAACTCGCGCCGATATTTGCGCCAGTTGGCCCAGCACTGGGCGGAGTAGCACATGGGGAGAATCCGGAGGAATTTCCGGGAAGTGTAGCGCCGGCGGTTGACTGTACGTATGTACAGCAGTACGGTTTCAGCGTCCCCGATGGGCGGGGCTCCAATTCGTTTCCGATCCGCGCCGACCCAGGACCGGCGCACTGGGAGCGCTGCGCCCATGACCCGCCCCAAGCCAGACCAGGAGAGGCCGGCACCGCCGGGCGCGATCGTGGGCGTCCTGGGCCGCGGTGACTACGGCCGCCTGCGGCCGCGCCTGCGCCACCTGGTGCGCCGGCTGCGCGTCGGCACGGTGGTGGGCCAGACCATCAACGACAAGCTGACACAGGCTTTTGCGCTCGAGCTGGGCGCCGAGTTTGGCACGGTGCTGGAGCACTGGAAGGTGATCGACGAGGCGACGCACCTGATCTTCCTGGGGCACTGGGCGCCGGAGATCGTCGACACCGCGCGGGACAGGGGGAAGCCGGTCCGGTTGATCGTGAGGGGGAGGTTTCCGCCGCCGCCGGGCGGCTGGCCGAAGCGGCCGCCGAAGGGGCCGCCGCTGCGATGGAAAGATGTAGAGGCGCTGGACGCGGACATCATGGCCGACCCGGTATTCCCGCCGGCGGGGCCATCGCTGGACGCGCTATGGCGGCCGGAGGACCGACGCCGGCGGCGCCGGTGAGGTATAGCTGTGGGATGGACCTATTGCAGATCGAGCTCATGGACGCGGTGCTGGCCAGGCCCGTCGACCGGCCGGGCTGGATCTACGAGCTGAAGTACGACGGCTACCGCATCCTGGCCGGGAAAGAGGGCGCGGCGGTGCGACTGCGGACCAAGCCGGGCACCGACGCCACCACCTGGTACCCGGGCATCGTGGCGGCGCTGGCGCGCAGCCTGCCGGGCTCCTGGGTGATCGACGCGGAGATCTGCGTGCTGGACGAGCGCGGGATCCCGGACTTCGAGGCGATGCGCAACGCGCGCGGGCGGCGCCAGGACCTCGCGCTGTTCGTCTTCGACGTGCTGTGGCTGCGGGGGAAGGACCTGCGCGCCCTGCCGCTGCTGGAGCGCAAGCAGAGGCTGCGCAAGCTGGTGGAGGGCCGGCACCGCTCGGTCGGTTACGTCAGCTATATCGAGGGCGCCGGTCCGGCGTTCTACGCCGAGGCGGTCAAGCTAGGGATTGAGGGGGTTGTCGCGAAGAGGGCGGACTCCCCCTATGTCGGGGGAAAGTCGCCGCTATGGGAGAAGTGGAAGCCGGCGGGGCACCACGAGGGCTGGGAGCGGCCGCGCCGGCGCGCCAAGGGCTAGTGGAAGAAGTGGCCGCCGATGACTCCGACGCCGGCGATGAGGAGATACTTGAGGATCTCGGTCAGGCCCTTCATCAGCGGCTCCGCCCGGCCACCCTGGACTTCGAGCAGGCCCAGGCGCTGCTCCAGCTCGCGATGCTTGGCGCCGAGCGCATCGACGTCCTTCTTGGCTTCCGTCAGCTCCTCCCGGCGCACGTAGCCGTCCGCGAGCTTCTGCAGGCTCTCGGCGAACTGGCTCATGCGGGTTTCGATCCGCGCCTCGAGCTTTTCCAGTGTGATGGCCGTGTCGCGCTTGATTTCGACGAGCCGCGCGTCGAGGCCGCGCATTTCAGCGAACAGCCGGCCGAGGTCGAAGGGGCTCACTTCCACGCTTCCTTGCATTTTGTCGTCCTGGCCTTGCGGCGTCATGGCGCTCCTTGGCGTGGCGTCAGTGGGCGGCGAGGTCGGATTGCAGTTCGTCCTGCGCGGCCTTCCAGGCCTTGTCGAACACCGCCCACTCGTCGACCGTGGGGTTGCGCTTCTGCGCCTGGCAGGTGGCCACCAGGGCGCCGGCCTGCTGCGCCAGGTCGAAGGCGTCGGCGAGCTCGCCGGCGACGGACTGCGCCAGGGCCAGGTCGCCCGAGGCATGGGCACCGTCCAGCTTCTGGAGCAGCGGGCCGATCGCGTTGATCAGGACGGGGAGCAGCTGGAGCAGTGCGGCGATGGGCATGGCGCCCTCCTACTGATGGTTGGAGAGGAACGAGGTGACGAACTGCAGGTCGCCCTGGACCGCCTGCAGCTGCGCCTGGGCGCCGGCGCCGTCGCCGGTGGCGATCAGGGCCTTGGCCGTCTGCACGGCCGCCTGCAGGGCCTGCGACGCCGTCAGCACACCCTGGGCCTCGGTCCGGGTGATCGAGCCGGCCCGGTACAGGCGGTCCGCCAGCGAGTCCGCCGAGGCCGCGGCGGCCTCGACATAGACCACGGTCTCGGCCGGCGTTTGCGGCGCCGGCGTCGACGCGCAGCCGGCCAGGCCGAGCAGCAGGGCCACGGTGACGGCGATCGCGGCCGTGCCCAGCAGCAGGTTGATGCTGCTGAAGCCGCCCTGCTTGCTGGCGGTCACCGCCGCCGGCGCCGCCGGCGCCGCCGCGCCGCCCTTGTTGAGCGTGCTGTCGATCGCGAAGCCGGTGGTGAAGCCGCTCAGCAGCAGCTGCTGCAGCGACATGCCGTCGAGCGTGCCGGTGGCCGCGGTTGTGGCCACAGCGGTGAGGACGCCGCCGAGCGACAGGACCGTGGCGCGCGGGTTGTCGCGGAACAGGTAGTCGACCAGGTTGCCGGAGATCTCGCCCTTGGCCCAGGACTTCACGTAGTGGGCGAGCATGCCGGCGATGGCTACGGCGGTGAAGATCAGGATGTGCGTCAGGACAGGGTTCACGGTTGCTGCTCCTGGCCGGCGGCGCCGGCGGGTTCGGGTAAAGGGGAATTACCAGTGATTAACTCTTGGCCGCCTGAACCGCCGGGCATGACCGAAAGATCGATCAACTTGAACCAGCCGTTCATTTGGATAGTGCAGCCGACGCGACCGAGCGGCTTTTCCTCGACATCGACAAGTCGGCCGCTGAGGCCGCGGGCGATGTGGTACATCAAGGCGAAGTTACCGACAGCATCATCGGTCCATGGGGCTGCAATCAGGTCGAGGTCACGTTCCTTTGAGCCGTGCTCGCCGATTGCATAGCCAACCTGGCGCGCCAGTTCGCGGATGCGGTCGACGGGAGGAAGCCGCGGATACTCCCATCCGGAAGCCGGCGCCTTTGTTTCAGCTCCGCACTTCCAGCAGGTCTCGCCCTGACGCGGTGCGTTGCACGGCGCGCAGTGCCGATATGTGCTCACTGGCGGGCCGCGCGCGGAGGCAGATCGGACTCTGGCCGCGGCTCCCCCTGGACGATCTTCTCGAGGTAGTAACAGCCGTCGACCTTGAAGATGCCGCTGTTCGAGTAGTGCGGGTCATGCACCATCTCGCCCTTGCTGTAAATCACAGCATGCGAAACCCCTCGCGGGGATCGCCCGATGGCGATGTAGAACTCCGGCAGCTTCTCGACTGGATGGCCTTCAACGTACTCTCGGGAAAGGCCATGGACCTTTTCCAGCCACTCATCAATCCGAGCGCTCCATTCGTGGCGGCCGAACATATCCTCGAACGGAGGCACCATCCAGAGCGGCAGATCGAGGAGCGAGGCATAGGCAGCTGCAAGACAGTTGCCATTATGGATGCCGTCCGGCACCCACAGCTTGCTTTGCTTCACGGGTGTCATCGCTGCTCCTGGGCGACGGGGCGCGTCTATCGCGCTATTTGCGGACGATGCCCGGCACGTACCGCGTGGCAGCGCCGGGCTGGAAAATGGCCGTGAGACTGCTGCCCCGCGGGGCGACGCCGGCGGCGGCGATGCTGACGTGCGTCCAGCTACCCTCGTAGATCAGCTGGTCGAAGGGCAGCGAGGATCCGGCGACGAACTGGCACAGGTCATAAGGATCCATGCCGGGGCACACCAGGTCGGCCGCCTGGCCGAGCACATGCTGCGAGTGCGGGGCGCCGCCCACCGCCTGGTTGAGGCGCGGGCAGCGGTAGCCGCTGTCGACGTGCAGCGGCTGACCAAGCTGCTCGCGCAGCGGATCGAGCACCAGCTCCACCAGGCGCCGCATCTCGGACAGCACCGACGGCGGCGGGGTGTTGTCGATGCCCAGGCGCTCGCCGAGCTGCGAGCGCAGCAGCTCCTCCAGCGTGAAATGCCGGCCGATGGGAGTCATGACGTATCTTCCTAGCGCCGGATCAGCACAACGCTTTGCGTATTCGCGGCCGCGTTGAGCAGGGCATTGCTGAGCGGGCCGATCTGGCTGATCGCAAGGGCATGTCCCGCCGCGCTGGGGTGCCGGATGTCGTTCATGTAGGCGCCCGGATAAGTCGTCACCAGCTGGTTGAAGCTGATGTTGCCGTTGGACGCCGCCACGTCG
>DASRFD010000117.1:0-3512 GCA_035651715.1 Nevskia sp. | reverse complement strand
CCCGGCGACGCCCTGCGCTGGCGCGCGCCACCGATCCAGGCGCGCACAATGCAGGAGATCGTGGCGCAGCAGGAGCGTCAGCGCCGCAACTCCCTTCTCCGACTCGTCGGGGGCGCGGCGGCCATCCTGGCTCTCACGGTCGGCCTCAATGTCGTGCTCTCCGGAATTGCTTCCACGCGCGCGGCGGACATCGCGCGCGCCAGCGGGCTGAAAACGGCCGACCAGCTGAAGCTCGACCGCTTGCGGGTCATCACGAACCACGGCCGGTTCCCGGACGCGCGGTCATTACTGTTGCTGGACCGGGTGACCTCGGTGCTGTACTCCGTCAACGATTTCCGCGCCGATATCTCGGAAAAGGATCTCCAGGGCGATTACGTGCGCGTGGTGACGGCCCTGCCCTTCCGCAACCCTGGCTTTCCGGTGAACATCGCGTTGCGCCAGGACGGGCTCTACGACGTCGCAGTCCCGATTACGGTGACCAAGGAAGCCGCGCCATGACCGGCAAGCTCCAGATTGTTGTGCTGGGGCTCATTCTGGCCCTCTGTAGCTTCGCGACGTGGGTCCTGCAAGGCGACATGCCGTCATCCGACCAAGTGGCGCAGGCGAATCGGACTGCAGCGCTCGTCCATCAGCAGCTGCAGGCGGCGCAGCATGAGGCAGTGCTGCCGCCGCTCGGCTCGGCGTGGATCCGCTTCGTTGACTCGATGTCCGCCTGCGGCGTGGTCGTGGTGCCTGCCCAGGTCGCTACGAAGAAGGATATTGAGGACTCGCCGACGCCCCACTGGGACGGCCTCGTGTCAGGAGCGCCTGATGCGCTCCTGACCTGCCTCACCCCTGCCGCGCAGGCCATCGCGGTGTCGGTAAAGGAATTGCACGTGGAAGCCGAGAAGGCCGGGGCGCGCGTGCGGGTCTACGGAACGAACACCGACGCGCTCCCCGCGGTCGACGCTCCACCGACCTAAACGCGGGTGGCGAGGTGAAATCCTTGATACCGCCGCTCATTTGGGCCGACCTGCTGTTCCTCCTGCTTATCACTGGCAGGGTGCCTGCGCAGTACATCACCGACCAACGTCTGGCCGAAGCGGGACTGCCGCTGCAGTTCGCACCTGGCGGTGCAGTCGAGCCTGCATCGCTTGAACTGCCCCGCTGGTTCGCGCAGTACATGCATTCCCCCGCGGGCCACCTCAGCGCCACTCTTTGGGGAGTTGGGCTGTTCCTGCTGTTGGCGCTGCTCACTGTGAGGCTTCTGGTCGAAGCCCGCGCTCCGCGCTTGTAGCCTCCTGGGCTTGGGCGCTCTTAACGCCGCGGCATTGGTGCCCCGCGGCTGTCGCCGGCAAAAACGTCCGCAGCGCCGAAAAATCGACGGTCCGGGAGGGGGGTATTTGGCGGACTCCAGGGGCGGACAGCAAATCAGACTGATCGCACCCCAAGCAGAGGTCCGATATGCGCAGCCGAATCTACCTGTTGGTCCTGGCGGCCGCAGCGGCCAGCGTTGCGCTCGCAGACGACGCGCCAATGCCGGAGCGTTCTCCCGATCCGGTGCCGCACGCAAGAGCGCCAGGGGCGCCGGCCGTGCCCGTCGCGCCCACGGTCTCAGCGGCAGCCGTCCCCGCGCATACGCCGCCCCCGGATCCGGCCCCGAGCTCGGTCCTCGGCACCCCGCTGTTCGACCAGGCGTTTCGAGAGGAGGCCGCCCATGCGGCCGGCCAGCCGGTCGCAGCGGCCGCCGCCTCGGCAGCGCCGCCTCCCCCTGTGCCGGCGGAGCCGGCCCGTCCCGCCGCTGATGCCAAGCCGGCCGGCTCTGGGACGGCGCTGGCGGACGCGATCCCGCACCCGGCGGAATCGGCGTTCGTGGACGCCAGGTCCGAAGCCTCGGCTAGCGCGGCTGCACCAGCCGCAGCGGGCGGATCCATGCAGCCGCCGGCCAACTCAGCACGCGTCATGGCGGCCGCGCCGCCGATGCCGGCCGCCCTTGATCCCGCGTCGCAGGCCTTCGTCGACCGCCAGCGCGACGCCGAACTCAGCTTTGCCGGCCGGCGCCGCGAAGAGCAGCGCGAGCTGGAGCTGATCCGGTTGGAAGCCGAGGCGGCCAAGCTGAAGCAACAGATTCGCGAAGCCGTGGCGCCAGTCTCGGTCACGCCGCCGACGGTGTTCGTCGAGCCGCAGGGCAAGCGCAAGGGCGAGGAGCCACCGGCCCCACCGCCTCCGCCGCCGCCCCAGCTCAAGGGAACTGCCGGCGGTTATGCGCTGCTGAGCTACAACGGCAGCGACTACCGCGTCGCCGTCGGCGACAAGGTCGGGCGCTACCGCGTGCTCACAGTCGGCACAGGCACCGTACGGCTGCAGAACGAAAAGGACTCCGTGGATCTGCGCACCACCTGGTAGGTCTCCGTGTCCGAAACCGCCCAACTGGCGCGCTTCAGCGCCGCGAACTACCAGGATTCGGTCCGGCGCCTGCTGGACCGCCTGGTCGAGCGCGACGAACTGGGGTCGAGCAAGGCCAAGGATTTTGGCGACACGGTGTGCCGGCACCCGCCGACCGAGTTCATCGAGCGCGCCACCCTGGCCGGCCTCCCCGCGGTTGCGCTGGCGGAGGAGCTGGCGACCGGGTTCGATTGGACGCTCTACGATCCGGCGCGGCACCTGCCCGCGGAGCGCGAAGAGCTGTGGATTCTTTCGCATTCCGGCGTGCTGTTGGTCGCCAACCCCTTCGACTCCCGGCTGGTTTCCAAGCTCAACGACCGCTTCCACGGCGTCATCAAGGGTTACGGCGTCCTGCCCTACACCGCGCGCATCGCCGCCGAGAGCCACTCCTGGGCGACGATCGCCGATCCCACCAGGGCGCGGGATTACGTCGTCGATCTGATCTACCGCGCGGCCAAACTGGGTGTCAGCGACATCCAGGTCCAGCCGGAAAAGAACGGCGTGCACGTGCTGTACACCCTCGACGGCGAGGCCCGCTGCGTCGAAGAGGTGCCGCATGCGCTGTACAAGGACATCGCCGGCACCCTCATGTCGATGGCCAACCGCAACCCGGGCGAGCACATCCGCCCGGTCGGCGGCCGAATCGTGCTGGAGGAGAAGGCCAAGCGCACCGAACTGCGCATGGAGGCGATCGAGACGGTTGTCGACGGTGATCGCATCCCGCACTTCACGCTTCGCATTCTCTCCTCGCGCGTGGTGCGGCGCGACATCACCGATCTCGGCTTCCGAGCGCACCAGGCGGACCAGCTGCTCGACTGCGTGCGTGCGCCGCAGGGAATCATCATCGTGTCCGGACCGACTGGTGCCGGTAAGTCCACGTCGCAGGGCGCCTGCCTGTGCTGGCTGAAGGACCTGGCGCCCGGGAAAATGATCTTCACAATTGAAGATCCGGTCGAGACCGAATATCCGGGTATCGCCCAGATCCAGGTCAACGAAAAGGCGGGCATGACTTTCGCGGTGGCGCTGCGCTCGCTGCTGCGTAAGGCGCCCAAGGTCATTCTGGTGGGCGAGATCCGCGACGCCGAAAC
>DASRFD010000116.1:0-18588 GCA_035651715.1 Nevskia sp. | reverse complement strand
AGGACCTCGACGTGCAGGGCAGCCTGCCGCGCGACCTCGACGGCGTCTACCTGCGCAACACCGAGAACCCGGTGCATCAGCCGCTGGGCAAGTACCACCCGTTCGATGGCGACGGCCTGCTGCACGCGATCCGCTTCCGCGACGGCCGCGCCTCCTACCGCAACCGCTTCGTCCGCACCGAGGGCTTCCTCGCCGAGGAGGCCGCCGGGCGCGCGCTGTGGTCGGGCCTGGCGGAGATGCCGCCGCGCTCGGAGCGCCCCGGCCGCGGCGCTCAGGGCGCCCTGAAGGACGCCTCCAGCACCGACGTGCTGGTGCACGCCGGGCGCGCGCTCAGCTCCTTCTACCAGTGCGGCGCGCTGTACCAGCTCGATCCCGAAACGCTGGAGCAGCACGGGCCGGCGCAGTGGCACGGCGCCTTCCCAGCCGAGGGCGTCTCGGCGCACGCCAAGGTCGACCTGGGCAGCGGCGAGCTGCTGTTCTTCAACTACTCCAAGCGGGCGCCGTACATGCATTGCGGCGTGGTCGACCGCCACCACCGGCTCACGCACTACCGCCCGGTGCCCCTGCCCGGCCCGCGCCTGCCGCACGACATGGCTTACACGCGGCGCTTCATGATCCTCTGCGACTTCCCGCTGTTCTGGGACGCCGGGCTCTTGCCCCGCGGCCTGCACGTGGCGCGCATGCACGACCTGCCCTCGCGCTTCGCCCTGGTGCCGCGGCCTGGCGGCGGCGCCGGCGAGGCGATCCGCTGGTTCGAGGCCGCGCCGACCTACGCGCTGCACTTCACCAACGCCTGGGAAGACGGCGACGAGGTGGTGCTGGACGGCTACCGCCAGCGCACGCCGATGCCGCCGCCGCTGGCCGGCGCGCCCAGGCCTTACGCCATGCTGATGGCCTATACCGACCTGCACTCGCTCCGGCCGCAGCTGTGGCGCTGGCGCTTCAACCTGCGCAGCGGCGCGACGCGCGAGGAGCCGCTGGAGGAAGGGGTCAGCGAGTTCGGCACCGTCAACCAGGGCTACGCCATGCGCGCCAACCGCTACGTCTACAGCGCCATCGGCGAGCACGGCATGTTCCTGTTCACCGGCCTGCGCAAGCACGACCTGCAGCGCGGCACGGTGGAGGAGGTGTCCTTCGGCGCCGGCGTCTACGGCAGCGAGGCGCCGTTCGCGCCGCGCGCCGGCGCCGCCGCGGAGGACGACGGCTACCTCCTGACCTACGTCACCGACCTCAACCGCGACTGTTCCGAGTGCTGGGTCTACGCCGCGCAGGACCTCGGCGCCGGACCGCTGGCGCGGCTGCGGCTGCCGGCGCGCATCCCCAGCGGCACCCATGCCTGCTGGGCCGGCGCGGCGGAACTGAACGCCGCGTAAGCCGGCCATGGCCACCGTGACCATGCACCCCCTCATCGGCGGCCCCGGGCCGTCCCTGTCCACCGCCCAGGACGCAGCTCCATGACCGTCAACCGCATCTTCTGCATCGGCCGCAACTACGCCGCCCACATCGAGGAGCTCGGCAACACCCCGGACGAGGCCTTCGTGCTGTTCATGAAGCCGGCCTCCTGCGTGGTGCCGCCGGGGCAGGCGGTGAGGCTGCCGCGCAACCGCGGCAGCGTGCACCACGAAGCCGAACTGGTGGTGCTGCTCACCGGCGGCGGCGGCGACATCCCCGAGGACCAGGCGCTGAGCCACATCAGCCACCTCACCCTGGGCCTGGACCTGACCTTGCGCGACCTGCAGAACGAGCTGAAGAACAAGGGCAACCCGTGGGAACTGGCCAAGGCCTTCGACCAGGCCGCGCCGCTGGGGGAATGGAAGCCCTACCAGGACCAGGACCTGCAGGCCCTGGAATTCACCTGCCACGTCAATGGCTCGCTGCGCCAGCACGGCAAGACCCGCGACATGCTGTTCAACGTCGCGCGGCAGATCCACATCCTGTCGCGCACCTGGGCGCTGCAGGACGGCGACATCGTCTACACCGGCACGCCCGCCGGCGTCGGGCCGCTGCTGCCCGGCGACCGCATCGCGCTGGAGAGCGCCGCCATCGGCCGCTTCGAGTGGAACTGCGTCTGAGCCGCCCGCGCTTGTAGGCCGGAAAGCGGCTGAGGCACCGCAGGCGCGCCGGGGCCGGCGCCTCGCGCGAAACGCCTTTGGCTTCGACGCTCAGTTCAGGTGCCGCAGCTTGTCCGGGTTGCGCACCGTGTACACCCGCGCGACCAGGCCGTCGCGGATTTCCAGCGCGAAGGTCTGGAACGGGCCTTCCGCTCCGTGCAGCACCAGGCCCGGCATGCCGTTGACGCGCGCGGCGCGGCCGCGCATTTCGGGAGTGCCGAACTTGGCCAGCACGCCGCAAAGGAAGCGCGCGATGTGCTCGGGGCCGTGGATCGGCTTGAGCGCCGCCTTCACCTTGCCGCCGCCGTCGGAGTAGAACACCGCGTCCTGCGCCAGCACCTTGCTCAGCGCCGCGATGTCGCCGCTGCCGACCGCCGCGACGAAGGCGGCGAACACCCGCGCCTCCTCCTCCGGGCTGGGCTTGAAGCGCGGCTTCTCCGCCCGCACGTGGCTGCGCGCCCGCGCCGCCAGCTGGCGGCAGGCGGCGGCCTCGCGGCCCAGCGCCTCGCCCACCTGCTCGAACTCCATGTCGAACACGTCGTGCAGCAGGAAGGCGGCGCGCTCCAGCGGCGACAGCCGCTCCAGGGCGAGCATCAGCGCCACCGACAGGTCGTTGGCGTATTCGCTGGCGCCCTCGGTGGACAGGGCGCCCTCGTCCAGCACCGGTTCCGGCAGCCAGGGGCCGATGTATTCCTCGCGCCGCGCACGCGCCGATTTGAGCTGGTCCAGGCACAGCCGCGTCACCGCCTTGGACAGGAAGGCGCGCGGCTCGCGCACCGCCGCGCGGTCGGTGGCGTGCCAGCGCAGGTAGGCGTCCTGCACGACGTCCTCGGCCTCGGCGCGCGAGCCGAGCATGCGGTAGGCCAGGCCGATCAGGTGGCCGCGCAGCGGCTCGAAGCTGGCGGCGGCATCGTCGGCGCTTCCCATATGCGCCTCAGGCCGCCGCCACCGGCAGCTCCTCGCCGCCGACGCGCACCCGCACGCAGCTGTGGCCGTGGCCCAGGGCGTACTTCAAGGTGGGGAACATCCGCGCCGAGGTCAGCGCGTAAGCCAGCGAGACCAGCGCGCGCCGGCCCCAGCGGCGCACCACCTCGCGGCGCAGCACGTCGGCTTCGAGGTCGTGGGCCAGCACGGCGCGGGCGAAGCGCCAGCCGAGCGCGGCATCCGGCGGCATTGCCGCCTCCTGGCCGCGCAGCATGGCGCGGATCGTCGCCGGCGCGACGCCATCGCCCTCGGCCATGCGCACCACCAGCTGGGTGCAGGGACCGCAGTCCTCGGCCAGGGTGCCGACCAGCTTGGCGGCGTACCAGGCCTCGCGCGGCACGTCCTCGCGGTACTGCGCCAGCCCCATGACGCCGTTGAACCTGAGCAGCGCCGCGGTGCTGATCTCGAGGATCTCGCGGGCATAGCCCATGTCGTAGTCGTGCTCGCGCTCGAACGCGTCGAGGCGGTTGCGGATCAGTGCTTTGAGGGGGTTCATCGCATCGCTCCTTCAGACAGTTTCTGCCGTGGCCAGGCCAGCCACAACGCCCACAGTGCCGGGATGACCACCAGTACCGAGTCGATGGCGAAGTGCGCCGGCTCCTCGCGCCCCGCCAGCAGGTCCCAGACGTGGGTCAGGGCATGCAGGCCGAGGAAGACGCAGCCGATCAGCGCCGCCGGCCAGGCGCGGGCGTCGCGCCACAGCCACAGCAGCCCGGCTCCGGCGGCGACGAAGGCGCAGCCTATGTCACGCACAAAATGCGGGTTGAACGGCCCGGTGCCCGGCACGGTGGGTATGGCGTGATACCAGGGTTCCGGCGCCAGCAGCATGTACAGCCCGTTGAGCACCTGCGCCAGGCCCAGCCCGAACGCCGACCACACCACGAACGCACTGCGCATCGCTTCCTCCTTTCTGGTCGTCCACTGCCAGGACGAGATAGCATGCCCCGGTGTGACATGCCCCGGCGATTACCTCCCCGATGAACTACCTGGCGCACCTGTGGCTGACCGAACAGGCCGGCCTGCCCCTGGCCGGCGCCATCCTCGGCGACCTGGTGCACGGCCGGCTCGACGGCCGCTTCCCGGACGCGCTGGAGCGCTCGATCCGGCTGCACCGGCGGGTCGACGCGGTGACGGACAGCCACCCCCTGGTGGCGGAACAGCGCGCCGGCTTCGGCCCCGGCGCGCGGCGCTATGCCGGCATCGTGCTGGACCTGGTACACGACCACGCCCTGGTGCTGGACTGGGACCGCTACAGCGGCGAGCACCTGGGCGCCTTCGCGCGGCGCGCGGCGCAGGCGGTGGCCGCGGAGAAGGACGGTTTCCGGCTGGCCGCGATGAGCCCCCCGCCCGCCTGGCGCTTCCGCCGCCTGCTGCTTTCCTACGGCCGGGAGAGCGGCATCGACCAGGCCATGCGGCGCGTCGCCTCGCGGCTGAAGCGGCCGCAGGCGCTGCTCGAAGCGGGCGGGAACTGGCGGCAAACGCTGCCGCAGGTGCGCGAGAACCTGCCGCGGCTGCTGCACGATCTGCGCGCAGCGGCGCTGGAGCTGGCGCGGGAATCCGCCTGAGCGGCAGGCGGTTCAGTGGTGGTAGACGGCCTGCAGGTTCTGGTGCAGCGAATAGCTCATGGCGCCGAGGAAGGCGATCAGTCCCAGGTAGGCGATGCCGTAGTTGATGCGCACGCTCTGCGGCACGTCGTAATAGGCGGCGTTCTCCGGCGCCACGCCGCGCCAGGCCAGGCGCAGCTGCGGCCAGGCCAGGATGGCGATGAGCAGGAACATCGGGCTCGGGTGCAGGAAGAACAGCACCACCAGCACCGGCGCGCCGAACAGCCAGATCCGCGGCGAGATCACCTGGGTGATGCGGCCGCCGTCCAGCGGCGACACCGGGATCAGGTTGAACAGGTTGATCATGAAGCCGGCGTAGGCCAGCGCCAGCAGCAGGCCGCTGTCGGTCTCACGCGAGGCGTAGTAGCAGGCCAGCGAAGCCAGGGTGCCGGCCAGCGGACCGGCGATGCCGACGTAGGCCTCGGTTTCGGCGTCGTGCGGCATCTGCTTCATCTGGATCCAGGCGCCGACGAAGGGGATGAAGGTCGGCGCCCCCACGTCAAGCCCGCGGTGGCGCGCGGCGAGGTAGTGGCCCATCTCGTGCAGCAGGATCAGCAGCACGAAACCCACCGCGTAGGGCCAGCCGAAGAAGAAGGAATATACGATCACCGACAGCAGCATGGTGCCGCCGGTGAACAGCGCCTTGCTCTTCAGCAGCACCAGCAGCAGCTTGATCATGCGGCGCCCGCTTCCGCCAGCAGCTCGTCGATGCGGCGGTCCTTCTCGGCCCACAGCTGCGCGATCCAGTCCTGGAAGCGCTTGCGGAAGGCCGGGTCGTCTTCGTAGCTCCCGGCGTACAGCTCGTGCGGGATGGTCAGGCTGCGCACCTCGACGACGACCTGCTGCACGCGGCCGGCCAGGAAGTCCCAGAAGCCCTTGGCGCCCTCGGGATAGACGATGGTGACGTCGAGCAGCGAATTGATCTTCTCGCCCAGCGCCGACAGGCTCAGCGCCATGCCGCCGGCCTTGGGCCTGAGCAGGTGGCGATAGGGCGACTGCTGCCGATCGTGCTTGGCCTGGGTGAAGCGCGTGCCTTCGAGGAAGTTGAGGATGGTGACCGGCACGTTGCGGTAGTGCTCGCAGGCCTTGCGCGTGGTCTCGAGGTCCTTGCCGCGCAGCTCCGGGTGCTTTTCCAGCTTGGCGGCCGAGTAGCGCTTCATGAAGGGGTAGTCCAGGCCCCACCAGGCCAGGCCCAGCACCGGCACCCAGATCAGCTCCTGCTTGATGAAAAACTTGAAGAACGGCGCGCGCCGGTCGAACGCGCGCATCAGCGAGAAGATGTCGTTCCAGCTCTGATGGTTGGAGCAGACCAGATACTGGCCGCGGCGGTTGAGCTTCTCCACCCCGCGGATGTCCCAGCGGATGCGCAGCAGGTGGTCGGCGAGGAGCACGTTGACGCTGGCCCAGGTCTGCGCACCCCAGGCGACCCATTCCGACACCCGGTCGCGGATGCGCCCCCTGGGCGAGAGCAGCTTGAGCAGGGTGGCGGCGTAGACCGGCACCATCCAGAACAGTGTGTTGGCGCACAACAGCAGCGCCATGACCGTGCCGAGCAGCGGTGCGGGCAGGAAATGCAGCATCGTCTCCCCCAGTCGGTTCTTAGTGCTTTTCTTCGGGCTTGTCGGCGGCCGGCTTCAGCTCGCCGTCGGCCGGATGCGCCGACCAGTGGATGTGTTCGATGTTCCAGCTGTTGCCGGAGCGCTGCAGCACCATGGTCTCGGTGCCGACCAGGTTGATGGGATGACCCTGGAAATTGCCCCGTGTCTGGCTGCGGGAGATGACGCAGGCGGCGTTGTCGCCGAGCCAGATGATGCGGCGCTCCAGCACCTGCAGCTCGGTGGCCTGGGCGAAGGCGGCATCGGCGGCGATATGGGCCCCGGCGTAATCGGAACGGGTTTGGTCGATGAAGCCCTGTTCGTAGATGCTGGCGCTGACCGACAGCAGCTTCAGCGCGCCGCTGGGATCGCCGGCCTTGAGCGCGGCGTGGAAGGCCTCGACCACCGCCACCGGGGCGGGGCTGGAGTCGGCCGGCGCGGCGGCGTTGGACGCTGCGAAGGCGGCCAGGGGTGCGGCGAGCGCGAGGCACAGCAACAGTTTCTTCACCAGGAAAATGCTCCGGGGGCTTCGGTGTCGCCGTAGCTTACTGTACCGGCGGCGCGGCGTCCGCCCGCGCCAGCAGGCTGCCGGCGGGGTCGCGCAGCTCGGCCGCGCGGTAGCTGCCCGGCGGAAGGGCGATCAGGGCGCAGGGGCTGGTCACCATCTCGGCGACCGGCTGCCCCGGGTCGGGGGTGATCAGGCTGGCATTGAGGCGGATGGTGCCGCCGGACAGGCTGGCCTCGCGGCTGACGGCGATGCCGTAGCCGGCGCTCATGCGCACGCCCATCTCGACCAGCACGTAGGGTCCGGCGGTGGGAAGGGGGTCGACGCCGACCAGGTCGACGTTGTGGGCACGCTGCCAGGTGCGCACCGCTTCGCGGTCGGACAGCAGGGTCAGGCGGGTCTGCGGGCCATCGCTGTTGCACATCGCCAGCCGGCGGATCTCCAGCACGTGGGCCGGATCGCCGTCCTGCAGCATCGCGCCGCCCAGCAGCGAGCAGCCGGCCAGCGGTAGCCACAGCGCAGCCGCGACCCAGCGCGGCAGTCCTCCCGCGAACTTCATGTGCCCCGCGTACCCCCCGCTATTTCTCCGCCAAGGCGTCGGCGGCAGCCGGTATGGAGGCGTAGTTTGGCATGTCCACGCCCAGCGCCGCATCCTGCAGGATCAGGTCGGCGGCCTTGTCGGCGATCATGGTGGTCGGGGCGTTGGTATTGCCGCCGATCAGGGTCGGCATGACCGAGGCGTCGGCGACGCGCAGGCCCTGCAGGCCGTGCACGCGCAGGCGCGGGTCGACCACCGCCATGGCGTCGCGGCCCATCTTGCAGGTGCCGACCGGGTGGTAGACGGTTTCGGCGCGGCGGCGGATGTAGTCGCGGATCTGCTCGTCGCTGCGCACCGCCGCGCCCGGCTCCATCTCCTCCACTCCGTGCGGCGCAAAGGCCGGCTGGGCCAGCACCGCGCGCGCCAGCTTGAGGCCCCGCACCAGGGCCTCCAGGTCGCGCGGCGTGGCCAGGTAGTTGGCGTCGATCAGCGGCGGAGCCAGCGGATCGGCGCTGGCCAGGCGCAGGCTGCCGCGGCTCTCCGGCCGCAGGAAGCAGGTCAGCAGGGTGTAGGCGTAATGCTTGAACAGCGGCGCCAGGTTCTGGCCATGGTCGGAGTAGATGAAGGGCACGATGTGCCACTGCAGGTCCGGGATCGGCTGCGCCGGATCGCTCTTGATGAAGCCGCCGGCCTGGGCCAGGTTGCTGGTCAGCTCGCCGCTGCGGCCGGAGAAGAGGTACTGGAACACGCCCTTGAGGGTGCGCCACAGCGAGGTCCAGTGCAGGGTGATGGCGTGGCGGGTCTTCTCTTTCCAGGTGACGTGGATGTCCAGGTGGTCCTGCAGGTTCTCGCCCACTCCCGGCAGCTCGTGCACCAGCGGGATGCCGTGCGGCTCGATCTGCGCCCGCGGTCCCACGCCGGACAGCAGCAGCAGCTGCGGCGAGCCGATGGCGCCGGCGCTCAGGATCACTTCGCGGCGCGCCCGCGCTTCGGCGTAGCGGCCGTCGCGCAGATAGCGCACGCCGACGGCGCGCTTGTTCTCGAACAGCACCTTCGCCGCATGGGCGCCGGTGACCACCTTCAGGTTGGGCCGGTTGAGGGCCGGCGTGAGGAAAGCCCGCGCGTTGGAGCAGCGCTGGCCGTCCTTCTGCATCACGTGGTAGTAGCCGACGCCTTCCTGCTGCGCGCCGTTGAAGTCCGGCGTGCGCGCGTAGCCGGCCTGCTGCGCCGCCTCGACGAAGGCGTCCATCAGCGGATTGACGTAACGGTGCTCGGCGACGTTGAGCGGGCCGCCGCTGCCGTGGAACTCGCGCGCGCCGGGGACCCTGTCGAGCGCCTCGAAGTTTTCGCCCCGGCGGAAATACGGCAGCACGTCCTTGTAAGCCCAGCCCTCGTTGCCCAGGCTGGCCCAGTGGTCGTAGTCCCAGGCGTGGCCGCGGATGTAGCACATGGCGTTGATGGCGGAGCTGCCGCCGAGGGTGCGGCCGCGCGGCCAGAACATCGGCCGGCCGCCGCAGTTGCGCTGCGGCGTGGTCCAGAACTTCCAGTTCAGCTTGTCGCTGCGGATCACCGGGATGATGCCGGCGGGGATGTGGATGAAGGGGTTGCGGTCGGCCGGGCCGGCCTCCAGCAGCAGCACCTGCCACTTGCCGCTGGCCGACAGCCGGTTGGCCAGCACGCAGCCGGCGGAACCGCCGCCGACGATGACGAAATCGTAGCTGTTCACGCGCCTTTCCTCCTGCTCCATGGGCACCGCCGGCGGCGCGCCGCGCGGTACGGCTGAACGCACGTTTAGTTTTTCTTGAGTGTACTCCCGGATTTACGGGGTGTGAACCATACCGGGCAATTGTTTGGTGTAAGTTAGGTGCGATGAATCAAGCCATTCCGCAGCCCAAGGCCGGGCGGCCCCGAGACCACGCCCTCGAACTGAACGAGGTGCTGGAAGGATTGCTGGCCGATGGCCTGATCCTGCCCGAGCAGGCACGTCAGCTGCGTGCCAGCGCCCTCGAATCGCGCGAAAAGCTGCACCCGCTGCAACGGGTGGCGCTGTGCGAATGGAGCAATGCCCAGCAGCCGAACAAGCGCCTGACCCTGGAAGCGCTGGTGCAGTGGCTGGCGGCGAAAACCGGGCTGCCCTACCTGCGCATCGATCCGCTGTCGATCGAGGTCGGCCGCGTCACCACGGTGGTGTCCTACGCCTATGCCGCGCGGCTGAAGATCCTGCCGGTGAAGGTGACCCAGGACGAGGTGACCATCGCCACCGCCGAGCCCTGGCTGCGCGAGTGGGAAAACGACCTCTCCACCATGCTGAAGCGGCGGGTGCAGCGGGTACTGGCCAACCCGCTCGACATCGAGCGCTACCTGGTCGAGTTCTACGCCCTGGCCAAGTCGGTCAAGGCCAGCAGCGAGGAGCGCAGCAAGTTCGCCAGCTTCGGCGCCACCCGCACCTTGGAGCAGCTGGTGGAGCTGGGCCGCAGCGGCAAGCTCGACGCCAACGACCAGCACGTGGTCAACATCGTCGACTGGCTGCTGCAATACGCCTTCGATTCGCGCGCCAGCGACATCCACATGGAGCCGCGCCGCGAGCACGGCCACGTGCGCTTCCGCATCGACGGGGTGCTGCACGAGGTCTACCAGATCCCGGCCGCGGTGATGACCGCGGTGACCAGCCGCATCAAGATCATCGCGCGCATGGACGTGGCCGAGAAGCGCAAGCCGCAGGACGGCCGCATCAAGACGCGCAGCCCCGAGGGCAAGGAGGTGGAGCTGCGCGCCGCCAGCCTGCCCACCGCCTTCGGCGAGAAGCTGGTGCTGCGCATCTTCGACCCCGAGGTGCTGGTGCGCGACTTCTCCCAGCTCGGCTTCTCCGCCGAGGAATCGCGCCAGTGGCACGAGATGATCGGGCGGCCGCACGGCATCGTGCTGGTCACCGGCCCCACCGGCTCGGGCAAGACCACCACGCTGTACTCCTCGCTCAAGCAGCTGGCGACGCCGCAGGTCAATGTCTGCTCGATCGAGGATCCGATCGAGATGGTCGACCCCTCGTTCAACCAGATGCAGGTGCAGACCAACATCGACCTGGGCTTTGCCGAGGGCATCCGCGCCCTGATGCGCCAGGACCCGGACATCATCATGGTCGGCGAGATCCGCGACCTGGAGACCGCCGAGGTGGCGGTGCAGGCGGCGCTGACCGGCCACCTGGTGCTGTCGACCCTGCACACCAACGACGCCCCGTCCGCCATCACCCGCCTGCTCGACCTGGGCGTGCCCGGCTACCTGCTCAAGGCGGTGCTGATCGGCGTGGTGGCGCAGCGCCTGGTGCGGCGGCTCTGCCCGCACTGCCGGCACGCCGTGCAGATCGACGCCGACCGCTGGTTCGATCTCACCGGCGGCGCCCCGATACTGGCGCCGGACACCGCCTATGAGCCGGTCGGCTGCCTGGAGTGCCGCGAGACCGGCTATCTCGGCCGCGTCGGCATCTACGAGATCATGCCGCTCACCGACTCGCTCAAGGCCCATGTCCACGGCCAGACCGACAGCCTGCTGTTGCGCCAGCAGGCGTTGCGCGAAGGCATGACGCCGTTGCGCCTGGCCGGCTGCCGCAAGATCGCCGAAGGCCTCACCAGCGTCGAGGAAGTGCTCGGCGCGACGATGCTCGAGCGCGCCGGCTGAGATCCGCCGGCGGAGTCTCGGACCAGTGTTCCCCCAGGGAACCTCTGAACAAGTCCATGCCTTGCCGTTGTCCCCCATTTTGCGCCAGGCAAGGCGCGAGCGACGCGGTGTACTCGAAGTACATGAGGAGCGAGCAACGCAGCATGGCGCAAAATGGGAGGCAACCTGCGGGCGGCTTGCCGCGGCAGGGCATGGAATTGATCAGAGGTCCCCTAGGTGCGCAGAGGCTTTTTTCAAGGGCCTTGAACAGCGCAGCGGCACCCCTAAGTTGCAGTGGCGAGGGCGAAAGGCCCTTTCATCATTGGACTTTCTGGAGGTGTCAGATCATGACTACTTTACTGCGTTACCAGCCCTGGTCCGTGCACCGGGAGCTGCTCAATGAATTCAACCGTTTCTTCGACCGCGCCGATTCTTCGGCCACGCCTTCGGCGGGCGCGACCGCCGAGTGGACGCCGGCGGTGGACATCGAGGAATACGCCGACAAGTTCGTGCTGTATGCCGACGTGCCGGGCGTGGACCTGAAGAGCGTCGAAGTGACCCTGGAGAAGGGCGTGCTCACGCTCAGCGGCTCGCGCGAGAAGGCGGTCGAGGGCAGCGGCGTCGAAGCCCGCCGCGTCGAGCGCGCCAGCGGCCGCTTCTTCCGCCGCTTCAGCCTGCCGGACACGGTCGACGGCGAAGCCGTCTCCGCCCGCGGCAGCAACGGCGTGCTGGAAGTCGTCATCCCCAAGCGCCCGCAGGCGCAGCCGCGCAAGATCGCGGTCGCGCACTGAAGTACCCCGGTTCCTGCCCGCCGGCCGCAAGGCCGGCGCGGCGGCGGCCCGGTAGTTGGTAAAGTAACGGGGCGCCACGGCGCCCCGTTCTTATTGGATCCCGCCTTCTGTCATGGAATACAAGGACTACTACAAGATTCTCGGCGTGCCGCGCACGGCCAGCGCGGACGAGATCAAGCGCGCCTACCGCAAGCTGGCGCGCCAGTATCACCCCGACAAGAACAAGGCCAAGAACGCCGAGGACAAGTTCAAGGAAGTCAACGAGGCCAACGACGTCCTCGGCGATCCGAAGAAGCGCCAGGCCTACGACCAGCTCGGCGCCAACTGGCGCGCCGGCGAGCGCTTCACGCCGCCGCCGGGGTGGACCTACGGCGGCGGCGGGGCGCGCGGGGCCGGGGCCGGCGCCGGCTTCGGCGCAGGCGGCAACTTCTCCGATTTCTTTTCGACCCTGTTCGGCGGCGCGGCGGGCGGCTTCAACGCCGGCGGCTTCGGCGGCGGCTTCGAGGACGAGGAAGCCGGCTACGGCCGCGCCCCCGACCAGCGCGCCAAGCTGGCGATCTCGCTGGAGGATTCCTACAACGGCGCGAAGCGCGACATTTCCGTCGGCGGCCGCACCCTGAGCGTGCGCATCCCCAAGGGGGTCAACGCCGGCCAGACCATCCGCCTCGCCGGCCAGGGCGCCCACGGCGGCAACCTGCTGCTGGAGATCGAGTTCGCCCCGCACCCGCAGTTCCAGGTAGAGGGCCGCGACATCCATGTCAGCCTGCCGGTGGCTCCCTGGGAAGCGGCGCTCGGCGGCAAGGTGCCCGTGCCGACCCTGGGCGGCGCGGTGGAGCTGAACCTGCCGGCCGGCACCCAGGGCGGCAAGAAACTGCGCCTCAAGGGCCGCGGGCTGCCGGGCGCCACGCCGGGGGACGAGATCGTGACAGTGCAGATCGTCACGCCGGCGCCGCAGAGCGATGAGGATCGCGCCTTCTATGACAGCATGAAACAGCGCTTCGCCGCCTACCAGCCGCGCGGCTGAGCGCAACCCGCCGCCCAGCTGTGCCAAGCGTGAACTGGGTCACAGCCACAGGCTTGGCCTCCGTCGTCTCCGCGTAGCGGAGCACAGGGCGTTGCTGGTATTGTGACCGGCGGGGCCGTTCGGAAACCGGACGGTACGACAAGCATCGAATCGAGATGAGTTGGGGGGCTACGTGAACTTTCGTGCACTGCTGCTGGCCGCAGGCGGCCTGGCTTGCGTCGGTAACGCCTGTGCGGACCGCATTCCGACCCTGGATTTCTTCAAGTTCCCGCAGAACCGCAGCCTCAAGATCTCGCCCAAGGGCGACTACATCGCGCTGACCGTGCCGGACGAGCTGCATACCCGCCTGGCGATCATCAAGCTCAGCGACATGAGCCTGAGCGGTATGATGGACGTGCCGTCGCACGAGCAGGTGTGGGACTTCTTCTGGGTCAACGACAAACGCGTGGTATTCGACACGGCCGGGCGGGCGTTCAACGTCGGCGGCGCCCTGGAAACTCCCCGCTTCACCGGGCATGTCTTCGCCGCCAATGCCGACGGCTCCGACTACCATGAGCTGCGCAGCACCACCACCGAGGGCACTGGAAGCCACCTTCTCTACGACCAATATGGCTACTACCTAGCCGGCAGAATTCCCAACAGCGACAACTCGGTGCTAATCCGGGTATATGACCAGGAGGACAGCACGGCAGGTGCCTACCGCTACAACCGTGCCACCATCAACCGTCTCAACGTCTACTCCGGGCACCGCGAGCAGATCGCCGCGCCGCCCTACGCATCGTTTAGCTACCTGGCCGATGCCGACGGCCAGATCCGCTATATCGCGGCCGAAGACGACCACGACCACCTGATCACCCAGTACCGCAACAGCAACAAGGAGGACTGGGTCACGCTCAGCAGCGAGCCCTACCTGGGCCACCACGAAAATGCCCTGGGCTTCAGTACCGACAAGAGCCACGTCTATCTCGGCACCGGCGACGGCGTCTACTCGGTCGATCTCAAGACCAAGGAGCGCAAGCTGGTGTCGAAGATCCGCGACACCGACGAAAGCGACGTCATCCTGGCATCGGACATGGTCACGCCAATCGGCATTGCCACCGAACCCGACTATCCCTCGGTGGACCTGTTCGATCGCGAGGCGCCGGAAGCGCGGCTCATGCGCACCCTGCTCAAAACCTTCAAGGACGACCGGGTGTCCCTCACCAGCTTCACCAAGGACGGCAAGCTCGGTGTGGTGCAAGTGTCCAGCGACGTCAACCCAGGCGAGTTCTATTTGGTCGACCTGGAAAAGAACTCGGTCAGCCCCCTGGTGAAAAGCCGCCCCTGGATCGACCCTGCAAAGATGGCGCCCATGGAAGCGGTGCGCATCACAGCGCGCGACGGCCTGGTGCTGAATGGTTATCTCACCGTGCCGCCCGGCGCGGCGCCGCACCAGCTGCCCATGGTGGTGTTGGTACACGGCGGTCCCCATGGCATACGCGACGACTGGGGGTTCGACTCCGAGGTGCAGTTCCTGGCCAACCGCGGCTATGCGGTACTGCAGGTCAACTACCGCGGTTCCGGTGGCTATAGCCACGAATTCAAAGCCGCCGGCTACAAGCACTGGGGCACCACCATGCAGGACGACGTCACCGACGCCACACTGTGGGCGATCAAGGACGGCGTGGCCGATCCCAAGCGCATCTGCATTGCCGGCGGCAGCTACGGCGGCTACTCGGCCTTGATGGGCGTGATCCGCGAGCCCGACCTCTACCGTTGCGCCTTTGCCTATGACGGGGTTTACGACCTCGAACTGATGTTCAAGAGCGGCGACACGCCGGAATCCATGCAGGGCATCAACTACCTGACCGACGTGCTCGGCACCGACACCGCCGACCTGCGCAAGCGCTCGCCTGTGTACAACGTCGACAAGATCAAGGTGCCGCTGTTCCTGGCCCATGGCGAAGATGATCAGCGCGTTCCACTGACGCACTTCAGGGAGCTCACGGCCGCGCTCGACAAGGCTGGCAAACCTTACGAGAGCCTGCTCAAATCCGGCGAGGAACACGGCTTCTACAACGAGAAGAACCAAGTCGAGCTGTACGACCGGGCGGCGGCGTTCTTCGACAAGTACATCGGGCCCGGCGCGGGAGCGCCGGCTCAGCCCCAGACCACAGCCGCCGCAACGCCCGCCGCGCCCGGCTCGAACTGAACAGGCGGCAGACGGCGGCTACCCGGGCGGCGGCCGCCGGTCGTTCCACGGTCGCGCCTGCTCCAGCTGCGACGCCAGGCGCAGCAGCAGGTCCTCCTCGCCGAAGCGCGCCACGAACTGCACGCCGACCGGCAGTTCCGGGCCGCCGGGCTCGGCCGCGGCCCAGTGCAGCGGCACCGACATGCTCGGCGTGCCGGTGAGGTTGGACAGCTGCGTGAAGGGCACGCGCTTCAGGCTCTCGTCGACGATCTGCCGCACCAGGCCGGTGCCGAGCAGCAGGCGTCCCACTCCCAGGCGCAGGATCACTTTCAGCGCGGCCTGCTGCGCCGCCGGCATGTCCAGCTCGCCGATGCGCGACGGCGGCATCGCCGTGCTGGGGATCAGGTACAGGTCGTAGGCCTGGTGGAAGCGGCCGAGGGCGCGGGCGAACTCGTTCCACCGCTTGCGCGCGTGGACGTACTCGCCGGCGCTGAGCGCGCGGCCGAACATGCCGAGGGCGCGCGTATCGAGCTCGAAGTCGGCCTCGCCGGCCCCGGTCAGGCGCCGCGCCTCCTCGATGCTGGCGGCGACCTGGCCGAAGTACATGGTGATGAAGCAGTGCGCCAGCGCCTGGCCGTCGACCTCCGGCTCGGCCTCCTCGACGTCGTGGCCCAATCCCTCCAGCAGCCGCGCCGCGTCGCGCACCGCCTGCACGCAGGCCGCGTCGACCGGCGTGCCGAGCGGCGAGCGGACGGAGAAGCCGATGCGCAGGCGGCCGGGATCGCGTCCGACCTCCTCGGCGTAGGGCAGATAGGGCGGCGCGATGACGAAGGGCGCGCCGGCGTCGGCGCCGGCCAGGGCGTCGAGCATCCGCGCCGAGTCGCGCACGCTGCGGGTGAGGACGTGCTCGCTGGAGGCGCCGTCCCAGAACTCGCCGTGCAGCGGCCCCGGCGGCACCCGGCCGCGCGAAGGGCGCAGGCCGAACAGGCCGCAGTAAGCGGCAGGGATGCGGATCGAGCCGCCGCCGTCGGAGGCGCCGGCCATCGGCACGATGCCGGCGGCCACCGCCGCCGCGGCGCCGCCGGAGGAGCCGCCGGGCGAGCGCCCGGTATCCCACGGATTGCGGGTGGCGCCCCATAGCGCGGTCTCGGTGATGCCCTTGAGCGCGAACTCCGGCGTGGCGGTCTTGCCGAAGATCACCAGGCCCGCCCCGAGGAAGCGCCGCACGATCTCGGCGTGCACCGGCGGCACCCAGTTGCGCAGGGCGCGGCTGCCGGAGGTGCTGGGCACGCCGGCGTAGTCCTGGGCGATGTCCTTGATCAGGAACGGCACGCCGGCGAAGGGCCCTTCCAGCGGCTCGCGCACGCGCGCGCGGGCGATCTCCGGCATCGGGATGTTGACGGCGTTGAGGCGCGGGTTGAGCGCTTCGCAGCGGGCGATGGCGGCCTCCAGCAGTTCGGCGGGGCTGACCTCGCGGCGGGCGACCAGCCGGGCCAGGCCGGTGGCGTCGTAGTCGGCGTATTCCTTGAACACGGCCCCTCCAGGTGGATGCGTCGACGCGCAGTGTAGAGCCTCGGCGGCGCGGACGCGGCGTTCAGGTGTCCTGCCGGTCGTCGGGCTCCTCCGGCCGGGCATCGCCGGTGTAGGTTTTTACGACAGCCACGGCATTGCTTCGCCGCACCGCGGCGGTAAGGTCAGCGCACCGGGGCGCCGCCCCGCCAGATCCGCATCCGCCGCCATGAAAGTCGATCTCAAGCTGATTTCCGCCGCCCTCAACGCCGTGCTCGAGCGGTACCAGGTGGCCCCTCATGGCGCCGTGCCGCTGCGGGTGCTGGCCGGCCATTGGGAAAGCATCCGCCTGCGCTCCAGCGATCTGGCCAACGGCATCGAGGAACTCTATCGCCAGGGCCTGATCGGCCTGGAGCCGCGGCAGGACGGCCTGTGGGTGCGCCGCCGCGGGCGCGCCGAGCAGGCCACGCCTTACGGCCGGCTCAGCGCCGCAGTCAACGGCCTGGTGACCGGCCTGGCGCTGGAACAGGTGCAGCGGCGCCAATCGGACTCGTATTTCGGCCAGGATCGCCGCCGCCAGCGCAGCAGCCGACAGGCGTAGCCGTTTGCACCGGTGAAGGGTAGCCACCGGGAAAAAAACTCCATGGCCGCCGGTGGGCCGGGCCGCGGATAGTACCCCTGCTCTGCAGAGGGAAATGTGGAAATGGATCAGGCGGCACTCCAGGCATCCGCGGCGGCTCCGGTTGCAACGGGCGGTAACACCCAGACCGGCGCGGCCGCAAGCGCGCCGGCGCACCCGCGCCGGCTCGGCTGGTACGGCACCGCCGCCATCGCCATGGGCGGCAGCAACCAGAGCCTGTTTCTCATCGCCGCGCTGTTCATCGGCCAGGGCGACATCCTCGGCCAGGGCAGCGCCGCCATCCCCCTGCTGATCCTCGGCCTGCTGCTGTCCTGGGCCGCCGCGCCCGGCTGGACCGAGCTGGTGCTGATGTATCCGAACCGGGTCGGCGGCATCGCCGCCACCTGCGCCGAGGCGTTCCGCCCCTACAGCGCGGTGCTTTCCAACCTCACCGGCGTCTGCTACTGGTGGGGCTGGGTACCCACCTGCGGCCTCACCGCGATCCTGTCCGCGTCCGCCCTGCACCAGTGGTACCTGCCCTCGCTGCCGGTGCCGCTGCTGGCCAGCTTGCTGGTGCTGGCGCTCGCCGCGATCAACCTCGCCGGTATCCAATGGGTCAGCCGGCTCGCCATTCCGGTGGCGACGCTGTCGGCGCTGATGGCCTTCGCCTCCGGCCTGATCCCGGTGCTGCACGGCGACGTCGACTGGCACCAGGCCAGCCACTTCGAGCTGAGCACCCCGTTTTCCGGCTGGTTCGGCCAGTTCACCAGCCTGATGGCGGGCCTGTACCTGGTCGGCTTCGCCGCGCCGGCCTTCGAGGCGGCCGCCTGCCATGTCGGCGAAACGGTCGATCCCAAGCGCAACGTGCCGCGCGCGATGCTCGCCAGCGGCCTGCTGGCCGGCCTGTACTTCCTGATACTGCCGCCGATCTGGCTCGGCACGCTCGGCGCCGGGCCGCTGGGCCAGGACCTGGCCCTGGTGCTGGGGCCGACCTTCGCGCCGCTGCTCGGCCACGCCGGCAAGGCGGCGGCGATCTGGTTCATGGTGTTCAGCATGTTGTCCGGCACGCTGCAGCCGCTGGCCGGGGCCGCCCGCACCCTGGCGCAGCTGGCCGACGACGGCCTGCTGCCGCGGCTGCTGGGGCGGCGCCTGCCCAGCGACGCGCCATGGGCCGCGACCCTGCTCACCGCCGCGATGGCGATCCTGTTCCTGCTGATCGGCGACCCGGTGTGGCTGATCGCGGCGGCCAACTTCACCTACCTGATCGGCATCGCCCTGCCCAGCGTCGCGGTGTGGCTGCTGCGCCGCGACGCGCCGGAGCTGCCGCGGCCGTACCGCGCGCCGCGCGGCACGGTGATGCTGGGCCTGCTGGCGGCGATGGCCTGGGGCGTTTCGGCGCTGTTCGGCTTCGAGCAGTTCGGCCTGCCCACCGTGGTCACCGGCCTGGCTTTCGCCTATGCCGGCTCGGCGCTTTATGCCTGGCGCGT
>DASRFD010000115.1:0-32315 GCA_035651715.1 Nevskia sp. | reverse complement strand
CGTACCTGCGCAACTCGCCCGATGCCCAGGCCGCGATTCTCAATTTCATGGTCAAGCACATCGACTTCCCCGATGTGATCGACGACTCCTACAAGGTCTTCGCCAACGTGCGCGACCAGCGCTTCAACGAGATGGAGTACGAGGTGCCGGCCGCCGCGGGGCCGGCCTGCGTGCGCGAGGTGATCAAGACCATCCGCGAGCAGAACCTGCGCGGCTACATCCCGATCGAGTATCGCTACGTGAAAGGCGACGACATCCCGCTGTCCATGTTCAGCGGCCGCGACACCTGTGCGATCTCGGTGCACCAGTTCTACGACCTGGACTATCACAACTTCTTCGCCCAGATCGAGCCGATCTTCTGGAAGTACGAGGGCCGCCCGCACTGGGGCAAGCTGCACACGCTCAACGCGGCGCAGTTTTCCAGGCTCTATCCGCGCTTCAAGGAATTCCTCGACATCCGCCAGTCGCTGGATCCTTCGGGCAAGTTCCTCAACGCGCACCTGCGCTCGGTGTTCGGCATCAACTGCTAGGAAGGCCCCAATGAACCGCCGCAACTTCGTGCTGGGCGCCGGCGCCGCCGCCATCGTCGGCGGCGGCCTGCTGGCGCGGCCGTCCGCGCACGGCCAGCCCTACGACGACTACTTCAAGACGCTCAACGAGGAGCTGAAGAAGAACGGGCCGATGCGGCCCTGCCTGGTGATCGACCTGGACCGCATGGACCACAACCTGGACCTGGTCACCTCCACCCTGGCCCGCGGCGGCAAGCACTACCGCATCGTCGAGAAGTCGCTGCCCTCGCAGAAGCTGATCGAGTACATCAGCAAGAAGGCCGGCACGCGGCGCCTGATGTCCTTCCACCAGCCCTTCCTCAACGACGACGCAGCGCTGTTCCCGGACGCCGACCTGCTGCTGGGCAAGCCGCTGCCGGTGCGCTCGGCCGAGCTGTTCTACAAGAACCTGAAAGGCCCGTTCGATCCGGCGCGCCAGCTGCAATGGCTCAACGACACGCCGCTGCGCGTGCAGCAATACCTGGAACTGGCCCGGGGCCTGAACACCCGGATGCGGATCAATATCGAGATCGACGTCGGCCTGCACCGCGGCGGCGTCGCCGACGACGCCACCCTGGCGCAGATGCTCGACCTGATCGCGGCCAATCCGGACCATCTCGAGTTCTCCGGCTTCATGGGCTACGACGCCCATGTCGGCATGGGCGTGCCGCACATTCTCGGCACGGCACCGGAGCTGTTGGCCAAGGCCATGGCCCTGTACCAGGCGCGGGTCGACTTCGTGCGCAGCCACGCGCCGAAGCTGTGGCACGACAACCTGACGCTCAACGCCGGCGGCAGCCCCAGCTACAAGCTGCACCCGGCGGAGCACGTCAGCAGCGAGATCAGCACCGGCACCGCCCTGCTCAAGCCCTCGCACTACGACCTGGAAACCCTGGCCGAGCACGTCCCGGCGGTGTTCATCGCCACGCCGGTGATCAAGGCGACCGGGCCGATCGAGCTGCCGGCGCTGGATGAGAAATCGACGATCATCTCGTGGTGGGACCCGAACCAGCGCGGCACCTATTTCATCTACGGCGGCTGGTGGCTGGCCGACTACGAGTCGCCCAGGGGCCTGCAGTTCAACCCGACCTTCGGCCACAGCGCCAACCAGGAAATCATCAACGCCTCGCCCAACGTGAACCTGAAGGTCGACGACCAGGTGTTCCTCCGGCCGCAGATCGTCGAAGCCGTGCTGCTGCAGTTCGGCGACCTGATCGCCATGCGCGGCGGCAAGATCGTGGACTACTGGCCGCCGCTCAGCGCCTAGCGGGTTCCCGATCCTGGGGCAGCGGCGCTTCCGTGGGGCCATCGCGGGCAGGCCGCGGGGCGGAAAGGTCGCCGCGGGCGCGGGATCAGCCGAACTTCTGCTCGACCTTCTCCACTTCCTCGATGTACTTGCGCATGGCTTCCTCGGCCGACAGGCCCTTGGCCATGGCCCAGGCGTCGTACTTGTAGCGGGCGACGAGGTCGAGCATGCCCGGCCGCTTGCCCCGCACGTCGCCGTCGGTGGCCTGGCGGTAGAGGGCGTACATCTTCAGCTTGAGCTCGTTGGAGGGCTTGAACGGTCCGTCGGGCGGCGCGGTGCGGACCTTTTCCACCGCGGCGCGGAAGCGCTGCCCGAGGTCTTCGCCGGCGGGGATCGCCTTGGCCGGCGCCGGACCGGGGCTGGGGACGGCGGCCGCCGCCGGCGCGGGCGGCGCGGCCAGAGCCGCTTCCTGCACCTCGCGCAGGAAGCGGCTGATCTGCGGCCACAGGCGGTCCGGCCGGGTGCGCAGCTCCAGGATGTGCCGCGCCTCCAGCAGGCGCCCGTTGGGCAGCTCCTCGCTCAGCACGTGCGCATCGCGGAACTCGTGCAGCCGGTCGCCGCTGTGGCCGATCACCAGGGCCGGCGCCTGGATCGCGCGGCGCTGGCGCTCGGACGGCACGATCGGCCCGACCAGGGTGCCGTGCAGGATCGCCGCGACCACCGGCGGGTCGAGCGACAGCGTGTTCATGATGCCGGCGAGCCACTCGTGCCGGAGCTGGCGCGGGCGCGGCAGGCGCCGCATCAGGCGCGTGAATGGCGTGTAGGCGAAGCGGGCGAAGCGCGCCGCCAGCAGCGGCGGTGCCAGCAGGAAGGCGGCCCAGGGCGCCGACCACTCCATCACCGGCATTTCCAGAAACAGGCCGGCGACGCGCTGCGGCGCCTTCACCGCCACGTGCAGCGAGACGATGCAGCCCAGCGAGACTCCGCCGACCATCGCCTGGGGCAGGCCGAGATGGTCGAGCAGGGCGATCACCTGGTCGGCGTAGAAGTCGTTGCGGTGGTCCTTGGGATCGCTGGTCTTGTCGCTGCGGCCGTGGCCGAGCAGGTCGAGCAGGATCACGCGGTAGCCTTCCACGGCGATGCGCGTGGCGAGGTCGCGGTTGATGTGGGAGTCGAGCAGGATGCCGTGCAGCAGCACGAAGGGCATGCCTTCGCCCACCGACTCGTAGGCGAGGCGGTGGCCGCCATACTCGAATTCATGCTGCTCGAACAGCGAAGCGGATACGTTCATGCGGTGACTCCGCGTCTTGTAGCCCCTCTCCCTCCGGAGAGGGATTGGGGTGAGGGACTGCGCTTGGGGCGCATTGTATCGCTTCGCCGTAGTGCGCCCTCACCCCCGCCCTCTCCCGAAGGGAGAGGAGTGAACGACTTACCGCTCGACGATCGCCACCACGCCCATGCCGCCGGCGGCGCAGATCGAGATCAGGCCGCGGCCGCCCTTGTTTTCGTCGATGATCTTGGCGAGCGTGGCCAGGATGCGGCCGCCGGTGGCGGCGAAGGGGTGGCCGGCGGCGAGGCTGCCGCCCTTGACGTTGAGCTTGGCCCGGTCGATCGAGCCCAGCGGCTGGTCCAGGCCGAGGCGCTCCTTGCAGAACTTCGGATCTTCCCAGGCCTTGAGGGTGCACAGCACCTGGGCGGCGAAGGCCTCGTGGATCTCGTAGAAGTCGAAGTCCTGCAGCTTGAGGCCGGCGCGCTCCAGCATGCGCGGCACGGCATAGGCCGGGGCCATCAGCAGGCCTTCCTTCTTGCCGACGAAGTCGACGGCGGCGGTCTCGCAATAGGTCAGGTAGGCCAGCGGCTTGAGGCCGTGCTTCCTGGCCCAGTCCTCGGAGGCGAGCAGCACCGCGGAGGCGCCGTCGGTCAGCGGCGTGCTGTTGCCGGCGGTGAGCGTGCCACCGCCCTTCTTGTCGAAGGCCGGGCCCAGGCTGGCCAGTTTTTCCAGGGAAATATCCGGACGCAGGTTGTTGTCCTTCTTCACCCCGGCGAACTCGATCAGCAGGTCGTCGTAGAAGCCGGCGTCGTAAGCGGCGGCGGCCTTCTTGTGGGACTCGTAGGCGAGCAGGTCCTGGTCCTCGCGGGGGATCTTCCATTCCTTGGCCATCACCTCGCAGTGCTGGCCCATCGACATGCGGGTGCGCGGCTCGCCGTTAGTGGGGATGGCGGGCACCAGCATCGACGGGCGGATCCTGGCGATGGCGGCCAGCTTCTGGCCGTTGGTCTTGGCGCGGTTGGCCTCGAGCAGGATCTTGCGCAGCTTATCGTTGAGGGCGATCGGCGCATCGGAAGCGGTGTCGACGCCGCCGGCGATGCCGGCCTCGATCTGGCCCAGCGCGATCTTGTTGCCGACCAGGATGGCGGTTTCCAGGCCGGTGCCGCAGGCCTGCTGCACGTCGTAGGCCGGGGTTTCGGGGGCCAGGCCGGAGGACAGCACGCATTCGCGCGTCAGGTTGAAGTCGCGCGAGTGCTTGAGCACGGCGCCGGCGGCGACCTCGCCGAGGCGCTCGCCGTGCAGCTGGTACTTGTCGACCAGGCCGCGCAGCGTGGCGGTCAGCATGTCCTGGTTGGACTTGGTGGAATAGACCGTGTTGGAACGGGCGAAGGGAATGCGCGTGCCGCCGAGGATGGCGACTTTGCGGATGGTCTGGGCCATGGTGGATTCCTGCTATCGATCAATGAAAAAGAAAAAGCGGCTGGCGTCGTCGGCGTAAAGCACGTTGTCGAGTTCAGGCGCCGAGCCAGTTCTGGCCGCAGACGCGCAGGGTGGCGCCGTTGACGCCGCCGGACAGCGGCGCCGCGCCGAGGAAGGTCACGGCCTCGGCGATGTCCTCCGGCAGGCCGCCCTGCAGCAGCGCGCTCATGCGGCGGCCGAAGAAGCGGTTGGCCGGCGGGATCGCGGCGGTCATCTGGGTTTCGATGAAGCCCGGAGCGACGGCGTTGATCGCCATGCCGCGCCTGGCCAGCTCCGGCGCCAGCGCGGCGACGTAGGAAATCACCCCGGACTTGGTGGCGGCGTAGTTGGTCTGGCCGGCGTTGCCGGCGATGCCGCCGATCGAGGCGATGCAGACCAGGCGCGCCTGCGGACGCAGCGGACCGGCCAGCAGCCGCTCGTTGATGCGCACGATCGCCTCGAGGTTGATGCCCAGCACCATGTCCCAGTAGTGCCCGGGCATGTTGCGCAGCAGCTTGTCGCGGGTGACGCCGGCGTTGTGCACCACCAGGTCGAGCCTGCTCGCGGCTTCGGCGATGCGCTCGCCGGCGTCGGCGGCGGTGACGTCGAGCAGCAGGGAACGGCCGCCGATGGGGTGCAGGGTGGCATCGAGCGCCTCTTCCTCCTGCGGGCGGTCGACGCCGACGACCTGGGCGCCTTCGCGCGCCAGGCTGCGGGCGATGGCGGCGCCGATGCCGCGCGCCGCGCCGGTCACCAGGGCGGTCTTGCCGGACAGCGGGGCGGTGGTGTCGCCCGGTTGCAGGCTCCTGGCGGAGGGAGTGAGCGGCAGCACCTGGCCGGTAACGAAGGCGGAGTGGCCGCTGAGCAGGAAGCGCAGCGCGCCGTCGAGCCAGATCTCGGCGCCGTCGGCGACGGTGACGAGGTTGGCGGTGGCGCCCTTGCGGCCGATCTCCTTGGCCAGGCTCTTGACGAAGCCCGACAGCGCGCCGGCCGCGGCCGCCTCGGCGGCGTTGCCGCAGCTGGCGACGGCGCGGCCGACGACGACGATGCGGCTGCTCGCGGCAAGGCCGGCGAGGTTCTGGTGGAAGAAGGCGTAAAGCTCCTTCAGCTCGGCCGGACCGGCGGCGCCGGAGGCATCGAACACCAGCAGGCTGGCGTTCTCGCCGCCGAGGCTGGCGCCGGCTCCCTTCAGGGCGGCTTCCACGCCGGCGCGGTTGCGCGCCTGGGACACGCCGCCGACCAGGGCGATGCGGCCGGCCAGGGGCTGGCTGCCGTAGGCGTCCAGCTCGCGCGCCAGGCGCGGCGGGCCCGGGAGATTCAGCGCGGAAAAGAACTGGCCGCCGAAGCGGGTCTGCGCCAGCTCGAGGTAACGGTCACTCATGGTTGTTGCTTGCCCTTGATTCATGGACGGGTGGCGGCCGCAACCGCGGCGAGGCGCAAGCTTTGCCGCTGCGCCGCCGCAACGCCATGGCTGCGCGGACAGGCGCGCCTGTCCGTGCTGCATTGCGGCAAGCGCCTTAAACTTGGCGCGGGGAAACCAGCGGCGGGAATTGCAACATGGTGATGATGTTCCGTTTCGTGCGGGTGTGGTGGCTGTCGCGCATGCGCCGGCGCATCGCCGCCGACGGGGCCAGCCGGTTCACCATGCGGGTCTGGCCGAACGACCTGGACTTCAACGTCCACATGAACAACGGCCGCTACTTCTCTGCCGCCGACCTGGGGCGGCTGGACTGGTGGGTACGCACCGGGCTGTGGCGCCAGACCCTGGCGCGCGGCTGGCGGCCGATGGCCGGCGACGCCAACGCGCGGTTCAGCCGCTCGCTGCAGCCGTTCCAGAAGTACATCCTGCAGACCCGCATGGTCGGCTGGAACGACAAGTGGCTGTTCGCCGAGCACCGCTTCCTGTCGCGCAGCCGCACCTATGCCGTGCTGGTGGTGCGCTACCTGTTCGTCGACCGCGAGGGGAACAAGCTGCCGCCGGCGCGGGTGATGGCCCTGGTCGGCTGGGATGGCCCTTCGCCGCCGCTGCCCGAGTTCGTCGAGCTGTGGCACCGCGGCCAGGACAGCCTCAGCGCGGAACTGCGCGCCGGGCGTTAGCGCCGGCGTGCGCGGTCAGAAGGAACGGATCAGGTTGAAGTTGCCGTAGCAGTAGCGGTAGCCGCCGGTGGCGGCCTGGACCTGGAGGCCGCCGGTGTTGGCGCATCCGGCCTTGGCTTCCATGCCCCAGTGGTCGGTGAACCAGCCGCGCGTGCGCAGCTCGGCCTGGTACAGCGCGGCGGTGTTGCCGCCGTCGACGCGCTGCGCGCCGCCGCCGAGCTGGCCGGTCAGCACGAAGCGGCCGCCGGGCAGGGCATGGCCGTACTGCACCAGTGCCAGTGCTTCCTCCAGGCGGGATGGGCTGAAGTAGCCGATGCCGGTGAACTCGGCATCGATGCGCCGCACCCGCAGCTGGGCATTGAAGCCCTCCAGCCAGGACGGCGACCAGACCAGCTTGCCCATGCGGCCGAAACGGTGATTGCCGTCGCTGAACCACTGCTCCAGCACGCCGCCGACCAGCGTGACCGAATCGACCAGGCGGTAGTCGGCCGACAGGTTGCCGGTGTTGACGCGGGTGTGGCGGCGGGCGGCGATGACCGTGTCGACCAGGCTGCTGTCGCCGCCGACGTCGAACGACAGGCGCGGCGTGACGTGGATGTCGAAGTCGGCGCTGCCCAGGGTCGGCGACCAGCTGTCGCCGAACAGCTGGCTCCCCTGCAGCGCCACGTCCACCGGCCCGAGGCGGCTCTGATGGTCCAGGCGCAAGGTGCCGAATTCGATGCGGTCGCCGGGGCTGTCGAGCAGCCAGTAGCCGCCGCGCAGGCCCAGCGTCGCCCTGGGGCCGAGCGCCGGCAGCGCGCGGATGTACCCCGCGTCGGCGGTGCGCTCGTGCAGGCCGTCGCTGTCGGAGGACAGCGAGGTTTCGGCCACTGCTTCGTCGTGGGCCACAGGAGCGGCCCGGCCCGGCGCGCAGCAAAGCGCCAGCGCCGGCAGCAGGTACTTGAGCAGTCGGTTCACCAGGTTTTCCTGAAGCGCAGCAGTTCGGAGAAATAGCCCATCAGGCTGGCCGGCGACAGGATCAGCTGATAGGCCAAAGTGAACACGACGGCGCCGAACACGTTGCGGCGCACGTTGAGCCCGTAGTGCTTGAACACGGCGCGCTGCTTGAGGAACATCAGCACGTTGACCAGCATCGCCAGGGGAATCACCGCCAGGGTCATCATGCCGACGATCAGGTAGTTGTGGAACAGCAGCGCGGCGACCACGCCCGGCACGAACACGAACAGGTAGGCCAGGTCGAGGTAGGGGAACAGCAGGTTCAGGTAGATGAACGGAGCGTTCAGCCGCGTCGGCAGCAGCAGGCCGGGGTAGGCCTTGAACGCCTCGATTAGGCCGCGCGACCAGCGCTTGCGCTGCCGGTAATAGGCGCCGTAGTTGTCGGGAACATTGGTGAAGACGAAGGCGTTTTCGGCGTAGCCGATGCGGTAGCCGCGCTCCAGCATGGCCCAGGTCAGGACGATGTCCTCGCCCACCGTTTCGCGCCAGCCGCCGATCTCGCGCAGCACCTCGCGGCGATAGATGGAGAAGGCGCCTTGCGCCACCAGGGTGCCCTGCAGCAGGGACTGGACCCGCTTGACCACGGCGATGCCGAGGAAATAGTCCCATTCCTGCAGCCGCGTGATCAGGTTGAGCCGGGAGTTGCGCACCAGCACTGTGCCGGCGGTGGCGGCGGTGTTGGGCGGGCCGCACAGCTGGTTCAGCACCAGCTGCGCCAGGGCCGCGCGGTACAGGAAGGTATCGGCGTCGATGGTGACGATCATCTCGTGCGCCGATTGCGCCAGCCCGGTGTTGAGCGCACGCGCCTTGCCGCCGTTCTGCGGCATCTCGATCAGCTTCAGGGTCTGGTTGGCGGGCCGCACCCCGGTTCCGATCAGCCCGCGCACGATCTCGCGGGTGCGGTCGGTGGAGCCGTCGTCGATGACCAGGATTTCGATCGGCGCCGGGTAGGTCTGGCGGGCGATCGATTCGATGGTGTCGGCGATGCACTCCTGCTCGTTGTAGGCGGCGATCAGCACGGTCAGGGGAACCGGGGCCGGGCGGCCGCGGAAGCCGTGCCGCTGGTCCAGCACCAGTCCGGCGATGAGGAAGGCGTTGGCGCAGCCCGGGATCAGCGCCACGCCGCCGACCATCAGCAGCGCCAGCGGCCAGTTGGAAAGATGCGCGAGCTGGTGCAGCCAGGGCAGGGCCAGCAGGATGCTCAGGCCCAGCCAGATCGAGCTGAAGACCAGCGCGATGATCAACTTGTGCGGAACCCGGATGTAGAGGCCTCGGCGCGCCGATGCGGTGTCGCGGCTCGTTTCGGCGGGGGCGGCAGCATCGGGCATATCCAGCGGCGCTTTCGGTACGGGTGCGGCCGGTACGCCGCGGAAGGTCAGGGAACGGGTGCGCGCATCTTAGGCGGCCGAGGCGATTGAGGTTCGTGGGACATTCTTACTTTCGGGGCCGTTGCCGGCATGCAGCCGAAGAGCGGTAGCCCCTGAGGTATCCAGCGGCGGGCGTTCATCCCCGCGAGGCGGCGGGCTCCGCGCCCGCGCTGCGCAGCCGCCGCTCAGCCTTCCTCTCTGCGCTTTTTCGGCACCCAGGCCCAGGTCAGGTGGCAGACGATGGGCTCCTCGCCGTCGGCGTCGGTGATCTTGACCGGTACCACCAGCTCGCCGCGTTCCTTCTTTTCCAGGGCGCGGCGCTGCGGCAGGGCCAGCGTCGCCTCGGCGCGCAGCGCTCCCTTGGCGCGGCGCACGTAGTCGATCTGCATGGTTTTCAGCAGCGGCAGCTTGTCGCCGGGCAGGCTCAGGCCGAACACCGCGCCAGTGCAGGTTTCGGCCAGCAGGGCCATTGCGGCGGCGTGGATGCCGCCGATGTGGTTGCGCACCCTGGCGCGGTTGGCCATCACGGCGACGGCGCGGCCTTCCTCCAGGGACTCGAAGCGCACGCCGCCGGTGCCGGCGAAGCGCACCTGCGAGGTGAAGCCGAACGTGACGGCGCGCTTGCGCAGAGGCGCGGGCAGCCTGCCGGCGGCGGCGACCAGCCGTTGCAGGGCGTTGGGTTTGCTCATCTCAATCCCCGAAAGTGCGCGGCCGGAACCGCGGTTCGCGCCTGGCGAAGTTGGCGCGCATGGCGATGCGCTGGTTGGCGCCGCGCAGCAGGCGCAACTGGATGCCGCTCTCGGCACCGAAAGCCTGGCGCACGCTGGCGAACCAGGTGCGGTGGAACAAGGCCTTGGCCGCGGCCACCGCGTCGGGCGAGCGGGCCATCAGCTCGCGCGCCAGCGCCTCGGCGGCGGCCAGGGGATCGTCGGCCAGCTGGGTCACCAGGTTCATCCGCTTTGCCTCGCTGCCGCTGAACAGGCGGCCGGTCATGGTCAGCTGCTTGGCCAGGTCGATCGGCACCAGCTCGCGCAGGGTCACGCTGCCGGTCATGTCCGGGATCAGGCCCCACTTGATTTCCATCACCGAGCACTCGGTGTCCGGCGCGGCGATGCGGAAGTCGGCGGCCAGGGCGATCTGGAAGGCGCCGCCGTAGCAGCGGCCGTGCAGGGCGGCGATGACGGGCACCGGCAGCTCGCGCCAGCACCAGCAGGCCTGCTGGAACAGGTTGGTGTCGCGCAGGCCGTACTTGAGGAAGGCGCGGATGGCGCGCAGCGGCTGCTTGCCGAAGGCGGTGAAGTCCAGGCCGGAGCTGAACGCCGGGCCTTCGCCGTGCAGGATCACCGCCCGCACCTCGCGCGCACGGCGCACCTGGGCCGCCGCCTGCACCAGCCCGCGCAGCATGTCCCAATCCAGGCCGTTGTACTTGTCCGGCCGGGCCAGGCGCACCCAGGCGATGTTTTCGCGGATTTCGACCGCGACGCGGTTGTGCAAACGCATTTCCATGCGCCATTCTGGGCCGGCGCGGAATGGCGGGGGCATGGCCCTGGCGCAGACCGCCGGCGGCCGCGCAGCCAACGCGGGCGCCGCCCGAGCGGCTAATATCCTGCAGCAGCGCGTCGACCGGCATGCCGGTCGTCCAGACCCGCACCGCGCCGTCGACGGCGCGGGCAATTGAAACAACCTTGGGGGATTGCCGTTGTCCAACACGCCGTATCCGCACCTGCTGGCCCCGCTCGACCTTGGCTTCACCACGCTGCGCAACCGCGTGCTGATGGGCTCGATGCACACCGGCCTGGAGGACCGCAGCAAGCACTTCCCGCGGCTGGCGCAGTATTTCGCCGAGCGCGCGCGCGGCGGCGTCGGCCTGATCGTCACCGGCGGCTTCTCGCCCAACATCGCCGGCTGGGTTTCGCCGCTGGCGTCCAAGCTGAGCAGCAGCGGCGCCGCCAGGGAGCACCGCCAGATCACCCAGGCGGTGCACCGCGAGGGCGGCAAGATCGCGCTGCAGATCCTGCATTCGGGCCGCTACGGCTATCACCCGTTCTCGGTCTCGGCCTCGCGCATCAAGAGCCCGATCACCCCGTTCACGCCGCGCGCGCTGTCCGCCGCCGGCGTGGAGAAGCAGATCCAGGCCTTCGTGCGCTGCGCGGCGCTGGCGCGGGAAGGGGGTTACGACGGCGTCGAGGTGATGGGCTCGGAAGGCTATTTCATCAACCAGTTCCTGGTGACGCACACCAACAAGCGCGGCGACGAGTGGGGCGGGCCGTACCAGAACCGCATGCGCCTGCCGGTGGAGATCGTGTCGCGCATCCGCGAGAAGCTGGGCCGCGATTTCATCATCGTCTACCGCCTGTCGATGCTCGACCTGATCCCGGACGGGCAGAGCTGGGAAGAAGTGGTGCAGCTGGCCAAGGCGATCGAGCAGGCCGGCGCGACGATCATCAACACCGGCATCGGCTGGCACGAGGCGCGCGTCCCGACCATCGCCACCTCGGTGCCGCGCGCCGCCTTCGCCTGGGTGACCAAGAAGCTCAAGGGCGAGGTGGGCATCCCGCTCTGCACCACCAACCGCATCAACGCGCCGGACGTGGCGGAACGGGTGCTGGCCGACGGCTGCGCCGACATGGTGTCGATGGCGCGCCCCCTGCTGGCCGACGCGGACTTCGTGGTCAAGGCGGCGCAGAACCGCGCCGACGAGATCAACACCTGCATCGCCTGCAACCAGGCCTGCCTGGACCACGCTTTCCAGCTCAAGACCGCCTCCTGCCTGGTCAACCCGCGCGCCTGCCACGAGACCGAGCTGAACTACACGGCGGCGCCGGCGAAGAAGCGCATCGCGGTGATCGGCGCCGGCCCGGCCGGCCTGGCCTGCTCCACGGTGCTGGCCGAGCGCGGCCATAGCGTCGACCTGTTCGACGCCGCCGCCGAGATCGGCGGGCAGTTCAACATGGCCAAGCGCGTCCCGGGCAAGGAGGAGTTCCACGAGACCCTGCGCTACTTCAAGCGCAAGATCGAGACCAGCGGCGTGCGGCTGCACCTGAACCGCCGCGTCGGCGCCGAGGAGCTGGCCGCGGCGAAGTACGACGAGGTGGTGATCGCCACCGGCGTGACGCCGCGCAACCCGAAGATCAAGGGCCAGGAAGCCGGCGAAGCTTCGGGCAAGGTGCTGTCCTACGTCGACGTGCTGCTGCGCGGCAAGCCGGTCGGCAAGCGCGTGGCGGTGATCGGCGCCGGCGGCATCGGCTTCGACATCTCCGAATTCCTGGTGCAGGACGGCCATTCGCCGGCCCTGGACCTGAAGGCCTGGGAGCGCGAGTGGGGCGTGACCGATCCCGCCGAAGCGCGTGGCGGCGTGGCGCGGGGCAAGCCGCAGATCGAGCCGGCGGCGCGCCAGGTGGTCCTGCTGCAGCGCAAGTCGAGCAAGCCGGGCGCGGGCCTGGGCAAGACCACCGGCTGGATCCACCGCGCCGCCCTGCAGATGAAGAA
This sequence comes from Nevskia sp., assembly GCA_035651715.1. GTDB lineage: Bacteria > Pseudomonadota > Gammaproteobacteria > Nevskiales > Nevskiaceae > Nevskia. The sequence continues at coordinate 19,844 of DASRFD010000115.1, read as the reverse complement.
AGTGGAGATGCTGGCCGGCGTCAATTACGAGGCGATCGACGAGCGCGGCCTGCTCATTTCCTTTGGCGAGAAGCGCGAGAACGCGCAGCTGCTGGAGGTGGACCACATCGTCCTCTGCGCCGGCCAGGAGCCGCTGCGCGAGCTGGAGGCGCCGCTGCAGGCCGCGGGGATGAAGGTGCACCGCATCGGCGGCGCCGACGTGGCGGCGGAGCTCGACGCCAAGCGCGCCATCAACCAGGGCAGCCGCCTCGCGGCGGCGCTTTGAGCGCCGCGACGCGGCGCGGGATGCGCGGCATGGCCGGCGAGGAGGAAGGGGCGGCGGGCTGGAAGGCCCTGCCGGGCCGGATGGGCGAGTACCTGCGCAACCTGTTCGACCTGCAGTTCAAGCAGCTGCTGACGCCGCGCATGCTGCCGACCCTGTTCCTGCTGGCCATCGTCGCCAGCGCCATCTGGGTGGCGGCCTACGTCGCGGAAGGGTTCTCCACCAGCCGGTACCAGGGCCTGCTGCGCCTGCTGCTGCTCGGGCCGGCGGCCTTCCTGACCCTGGTGACCCTGGCGCGGATCGCGCTGGAGCTGTGCCTGGCGATCTTCCGCCTCGCGGTCTACGCCAGCCGCATGGCCGGGCACACCGAGGACATCGCCGGCGGCCTGCCGCGCATCACCTTCTGGAAGAGCGGGCGCCGGCGCGAAGACGGCGACGACTTCTAGGCGGTTTCCGAAGCCGGCGCCGCCTGCGCGATAATAGGCGGATGGAAGTGAAGTCTCCCTGCATCAACGTCTGCACGCTCGACCGCGGCGAGGTCTGCGTCGGCTGCGGCCGGCACATCGACGAGATCGCGGCCTGGGGCGGCGCCAGCAACGAGCTGAAGCAGCGCATCGTCGAGGCCGCCCGCCGGCGGCTGGCGGCGAGGCAGGTCCCGGACACCCGGCAGGCCAGGCAGCCGTGAACGCGCCGAAACGCGAGCCCCGCCGGGAGGATTTCCGCCAGTTCATGCCGATGACCGTGCGCTGGGGCGACATGGACGCCATCGGCCACGTCAACAACGTGCAGTACTTCCGCTACGGCGAGTCGGGCCGCATCGCCTACTTCGACGCGCTGCAGGAGGAGGATCCGACGTTCTGGAAGGAGCACGGCATCATCCTGGCGAGCATGGGCTGCGATTTCCTGGCCCAGGTGCACTACCCGGCGGAGCTGGAGATCGGCACGCGCATCTCGCGCCTGGGCCGCAGCAGCCTGGAGATGACCCAGGCCATCTTCCAGGGCGACAAGCTCGTGGCCCAGCTCAAGGGCGTGATGGTCTGGTTCGACTACCGCGCGCAGAAGACGCTGCCGATCCCCGAGCATGTGCGCGCCTGGATTCGCCGGCGCGAGACGGTGGCGCCGGAGGAGTAGGCCTCGGTGGCGCCCGGCCGCCGCTTCACTGCACGGTCTTTTCGATCGACTGGACCACGCCGTTGGCGAACACCACCCGCACCTTGTCTTCCGGCGCATCGCCGCCGGTGGCGACCCCGACGCCGCCGCCGACCCCGCTGTGGCTGCCGAAGCTGCCGCCGCCGACGCCGAAGCTGAACATCGGCCCGCTGTCGCGATAACCCCAGACCTCGGTGTTGCCCTCGGCGCTGCTGCGGGTGTACTTGTGGTCCGGCTCGCCCAGGGCCATGCGCACCTGTTCGGGGGTGAAGCCGATGTCGGCCTGGCCGGCGCGGATCTTCTGCTGCACCGCCGGCGGATAGCTGTCGAAGGCGGCCTGCTGGTCGTGGATGCGCGACTCCGGGCTGGCGCAGGCGGCGAGCAGGGCGAGCAGCAGGACGGAAGGGAAGTGCAGGGGTTTCACGGGAACACCCTTGTCGGTATCGCTAGCGCTTGGACCGGGAGGGAACGCGGGAGTTCAGCAGCCCGGGCGTGCCGGCTCAAATCCCCAGGCCGCGCATGTCCTGGGCCGGCTGGGCCTCGTTCCAGAGCTGGTCGTAATCGCCGCCGCGGGTCTTGCCGCGGCGCGGCTCCTCGGTCCAGAACTGGCATTGCAGGGCCTCCGGCGACAGCCGCTCGAGCAGCATGCGGCGGTCGGCCAGCAGCCATTCCACGGGATCGAGTTCGCCCTGCTCGGGAGTGGGCTCGCGGAATTCGATCCGGCTGCTGAGGCGCCGGCCCAGTTCGACCAGCCGCGGCGCATTGCGTGCCGCCTCCTGCGGCTGGCGCACCAGCACGCTCAGGCGGGCGCGCTCGCTGCCGAGCAGGAAGCCCTTCACCGCCTCGGCGAATTCCTCGCTGCCGTAGACGCCGCGCTCGAGCGCGTCGCTGCGCAGCAGCAGCTCGTGGCGCGCGGCGCGCACCAGCTGCAGGGCGCGGGCGGCGAAAGCGGCCCGGCCTTCGAGGATCTCCGGCAGGTCCGCCCCGGGCGTGCTCATTTCAGCGCCTTGGCCTGTTCGGCGGCGTTGCCGACGTAGCTGGCCGGGGTCATGGCCAGCAGGCGCAGCTTGTCGGCGTCGGGCAGGGCCAGCTCCTGCACGAACTCGCGGATCGCCTCCGGGCCCATCTTCTTGCCGCGGGTCAGGCGCTTGAGCTGCTCGTAGGGCTCGGGCAGGCCGTGGCGGCGCATCACCGTCTGGATCGCCTCGGCCAGCACTTCCCAGTTGTCGTTGAGGTCGCGGCCCATGCGGTAGGAGTCTTCCTTGAGCTTGCCGACGCCCTTCTCGATCGACTGGAACGCGACCACGGCGTGGGCCACGCCGACGCCCAGATTGCGCAGCACGGTGGAGTCGGTGAGGTCGCGCTGCCAGCGCGAGATCGGCAGCTTCTCGGTGAGGTGGCCGAGGATGGCGTTGGCCAGGCCCAGGTTGCCCTCGGCGTTCTCGAAGTCGATCGGGTTGACCTTGTGCGGCATGGTCGAGCTGCCGACCTCGCCTTCCACCGTCTTCTGCGCGAAGTAGCCGAGCGAGATGTAGCCCCAGACGTCCCGGCAGAAGTCGACCAGGATGGTGTTGGCGCGCATCAGCGCGTGGAAATACTCGGCGATGAAGTCGTGCGGCTCGATCTGGGTGGTGGCCGGGCTCGGCTCCAGGCCCAGGCTGCGCACGAACTCGGCGCCGAACCTGGCCCAGTCCACCTCCGGGTAGGCGGCCATGTGGGCGTTGTAGTTGCCCACCGCGCCGTTCATCTTGCCGAGGATGGCGACGGCGGCGAGCTGCTCGCGCTGGCGCTTCAGGCGGTGGGCGAACACCACCATCTCCTTGCCCAGGGTGGTGGGGCTGGCCGGCTGGCCGTGGGTGCGGGCCAGCATCGGCTGCTCGGCGTAGCGGCGGGCCAGGGTGGCCAGCGCCCCGATCAGCTTGTCCAGGGCCGGCAGCAGCACCTGGCTGCGCGCGTCGCGCAGCATCAGGGCGTAGGCGAGGTTGTTGATGTCCTCGGAGGTGCAGGCGAAATGGATGAATTCCTTGATCGCCGCCAGCTCCTCGTTGCTGGCGATCTTCTCCTTCAGGTAATACTCAACCGCCTTGACGTCGTGGTTGGTGGTGGCCTCGATCACCTTGACCCGGTGGGCGTCCTGCTCGTTGATCTGGTCGGCGACGATCTTCAGGCGCTGCAGGGCGTCGGCCGACAGCGCCGGCACCTCGGGAATGCCCGGATGGGCGGCCAGGGCCTCGAGCCAGCGGGCTTCCACCTGGACGCGGTAGCGGATCAGGCCGTATTCGCTGAAAATCGACCTCAGGCCGTAGGTCTTCTCGGCGTAGCGGCCGTCGATCGGCGACAGCGCCGTGAGCGAGGTCAAATTCATCGTGTCATCTGCGTTTGTTAAAATCGTGGCGCATTTTAGCTGACCGGGCGCCCGCTTACGGTTTGCGAGCCCCCAAAATGCCTGCCCAGGGCTCACCACAGGGATCGAACCGATGAGCAAACAGTCCGGATCCGGCGGCTTCCGGGTCGAACACGACAGCATGGGCGAGCTGCGGGTGCCCGAGGCGGCCCTGTGGGGCGCCCAGACCCAGCGCGCCGTGCAGAACTTCCCGGTTTCCGGGCTGCGCCTGCCGCGGGGCTTCATCCGCGCCCTGGGCCTGATCAAGGCCACCGCCGCCGAGGTCAACGCCGAGCTGGGGCTGCTGGACGAGGCCATCGCCCAGGCCATCGTCGCCGCCGCGCTGGAAGTGGCGTCCGGCAAGCACGACGCCCAGTTCCCGATCGACGTGTTCCAGACCGGCTCGGGCACCTCGACCAACATGAACGCCAACGAGGTCATCGCCCACCTCGCCGGGCGGGTGGTGCACGCCAAGGTGCACCCCAACGACCACGTCAACCTCGGCCAGTCGTCCAACGACACCATCCCCACCGCGATCCATGTCGCCGCCAGCCTGGGGGTGAAGGAGGAGCTGATCCCGGCGCTCAAGCACCTGGCCAAGGCCATCGACAAGAAGGCCAAGGGCCTGAAGGGCGTCACCAAGACCGGCCGCACCCACCTGATGGACGCGATGCCGGTGCGTTTCGACCAGGAGCTGGGCGGCTGGTCGCAGCAGGTGCGCAACGGCGTCGAGCGGCTCAAGGCCTGCGGCCCGCGCATCCGCCGCCTGGCCCAGGGCGGCACCGCGGTGGGCACCGGCATCAACGCCCATCCCAAGTTCGGCGCCAAGTTCGCCAAGCTGCTGGCCAAGCGCACCGGGGTGGCCTTCGAGCCCAGCCCGGACTACTTCGAAAGCCTGTCCAGCCAGGACGCCGCGGTGGAGCTGTCCGGCGCGCTGAAAACCATCGCCGTGTCGCTGACCAAGATCGCCAACGACCTGCGCTGGATGAACTCGGGGCCGCTGGCCGGCCTGGGCGAAATCGCCTTGCCGGCGCTGCAGCCGGGTTCCAGCATCATGCCCGGCAAGGTCAACCCGGTGATCCCGGAAGCCACCGTGATGGCGGCGGCCCAGGTCATCGGCAACGACGCCACCATCACCATCGCCGGGCAGGCCGGCAACTTCCAGCTCAACGTGATGCTGCCGGTGATCGCCTACAACCTGCTGCAGTCGATCGAGCTGCTGAGCCGGGTTTCGCGGCTGCTGGCCGATTCGGCCATCGCCGGCTTCACCGTCAACGAGGCGCAGATCAAGCAGGCGCTGGCCCGGAACCCGATCCTGATCACCGCCCTCAACGGCGTGATCGGCTACGAGAAGGGCGCCGCCATCGCCAAGCAGGCTTACAAGGAAGGCCGCCCGATCCTGGACGTGGCCAAGGAAAACACCAAGCTGCACACCGACGAGCTGAAGGAACTGCTCGACCCGGCCGGCCTGACCAGCGGCGGCATCAAGGGCCCGGGCGGGGGCGGCGGCTGAGCGGCGGCGCGGTCCGGCGGATCGGCAAGGTCCGCGTGCAATCAGGGGGTTAACACACCCCTGTCAATGTCGTACGATCACCCAGGGGCCGGCCCTGGGGTGCCGGGACAGCACGCCGGGGCGCCAACCTGAACCGCTAGTCGGGCCACGGCCCGCTGTTCGTCGGACGCCTCGGGCGGTACCACCGGGTCGATTTAGCCTTGCTGCTTCAGCCGTTCAGTGGTCAGGGAGATGCCGCGATGTTCCGTATGGGTTCCAAAGCCGAGCCGACGCAGACCTTCGACCGGCGCCCGCCGGCTTTCCTGACGGTGGTGGGACAGGAAGTCCTGCGCACCGACCGCGACTCCCTGGCGCTGCTGCAGAAGCACGTGCCGGAAGGGCAGCGCTTCGAGTTCATCTCGCCGCTGGAGCGCAACGCCGCCGAGCCGCTGCAAAGCGACTACGTGCTGAGCCTGTTCGTCGATCCGACCCAGCTCGACGGCATCGCCGACAAGGTCTACGAGGCGCGCCGCAACGGCCGCAGCTCGGTGCTGATCGTCGCCATCTATACCTCGCAGTTCGTCGCCCTCGGCAACTGGCTGGACAAGCGCGCGCAGGAAGGCAAGCTGGTCGGCACCCGCCTGATGGTCGGCGGCGACATCGCCGCCATCGCCCGGCAGCTGCCGGAGCGGATGAAGCCGGTGGCGGAGGACAACGTCATCCGCATGCCGGCCTCGGCCGAGATCGAGAACAGCGTCTACAAGAATTTCTACGTCTTCAGCCCGGAGCTGCAGACCCTGGTGGCCCGCGTGCGCGGCTTCGCCCGCAACGGCGTGACCCGCGCCATCCTGATGGGCGGCCCCGGCAGCGGCAAGACCACGCTGGCTTACTACTATTACCTGGTGCGCGGCCTCGGCCAGTGGGTCTCGGTCAACCTCGCCGCCGAGAACGTCGGCGACAAGGCGGCGATCAAGTCCCTGCTCTGCGGCCACGTCTCCGGCGCTTTCCCCGGCGCCGCGGCGCGCAACGGCGCGCTGACCACCGCCCGCGACGGCGTCTGCTTCATGGACGAGAGCCACGAGATCGCCGGCGCCGTGATGGAAGTGCTGATGGAAGTGCTCGACCAGGGCCAGTACATGCCTTACGGCGCCTCGGCCAAGCGGCAGATGGAGTGCGCCCTGCTGTACGCCACCAACCGCAGCTGGGCCCACCTGCAGAGCGGCGTCAACCTCGACGAGTTCACCCGCCTCGGCGCCGCACGCCTGGAGGTGCCCGAGCTGTACCGCCGCGAGGAGGACATGATCGCGGTGGTGGCCGGCGCCCTGGCGCGCCTGGCCGCGCCCTGCAAAGACTGGAAAGCCCCGTCCGGCATCAGCCTGGAGAGCTGGAAGGCGATGCGCGACTGCCGCTGGCACGGCAACATCCGCGCCGTGATCCGCGTACTGGAAGCGGCCTTCGTCGACACCGCCTCGCTGACCGGCGACTCCCTGATCCAGCTGCCCGAGATCGAGCGCGGCATCGAGATGTGGGAGCCGAAGACGCACCACAGCCACCAGATTTACGCGGCGGCGTAAGCCGCCCTTCGGGGCGATGGCAGGTCGGCCCGAAGCGCCGCCTGCCGCCGGGCGTCACGGCAGCAGCAGGCTCGCCCCTCTGGTTTTCCTTGCCTCCAGCTCGGCATGGGCGCGCGCCACTTCGCGCAGCGGGTAGCGCTGGCCGATGTCGGCCTTGATCACGCCGCGGCTCAATGCCTGGAACAGCCCGCCGGCGGCGGTGTCCAGTTCCTCGCGGGTGGCGGTGTAGTCCGCCAGCCTCGGCCGGGTCAGGAACAGCGAGCCCTTTTCCGCCAGCAGCACCGGCTCGAACGGCGGCACCTTGCCCGAGGCATTGCCGAAGCTGACCAGGGTGCCGCGCCGGCGCAGCGAGTCGAGCGAACCGGCGAAGGTATCCTTGCCCACCGAGTCGTAGACCACGTCGACGCCGCGGCCCTCGGTGAGCCGGCGCACCTCGGCCGCGAAGTCCTGCTCGCGGTAGGGTATGACGTGGTCGCAGCCGGCCTGGCGCGCGGCCTCCGCCTTGTCCGGCGAGCCGGCGGTGCCGATCACCACGGCGCCGAGGTGCTTGGCCCAGGGCACCAGGATGCTGCCGACGCCGCCGGCGGCGGCGTGGACCAGCACGGTGTCGCCGGGCCTGACCGGGAAGCTCAGGTGCAGCAGGTACCAGGCGGTCATGCCCTTGAGCATCAGCGCGGCGGCGCTTTCCTCGCTGACGCCGTCGGGCAGCTTCACCGCGTTGACGGCCGGCAGCAGGCGTTCCTCGCTGTAGGCGCCGAGCGGGCCGCCGGCGTAGGCGATGCGGTCGCCGGCGGCGAAGCCGGACACGCCGGGGCCGACCGCCGTGACCACGCCGGCCGCCTCGGAGCCGAGGCCGCCGGGCAGGCTGACCTTGTAGACGCCGCTGCGGTGATAGATGTCGATGAAGTTGAGGCCGATGGCGCGGTGGCGCACGCGCAGCTGGCCGGCGCCGGGCGCGCCGACCTTCTCCTCGACCAGCTGCATCACCTCGGTACCGCCCTGCCGCTCGATCCTGATGCTGAGGCTCATCCTTGACCCTCCGGGGATTGGGGACGTGGAAATCGTAGCAGCAAGCTTACGAATCCCGAATCCCGCCGATCAATGCGCCGCCTGTCACGTCCTTGCGGTTCAGGCGGCTTCCAGTTCCCGCAGCGCTTCCTCGGTGTAGTCCAGCATGCGCTGCAGCCCCGGCACCGACTTGCGGCAGGCGGTATAGCCGAAGCCGAGCTGGTCGCCCAGTCCGTTGAGGGTGATGTTGAGGGCGCCGTAGTCGATCGGGATCGACAGCGGGTAGGTCTCGTCGAGGCGGAAGCCGTTCATGTACATGGCGTGCCTGGGACCCGGCACGTTGGAGATCACCACGTTGAAGATCGGCCGCTTGCCGGCCTGGCCGGTGAGCATGCTCGGCCCCAGCGGCGTGGCCATCGCGGCGGCGTGGGCCATCTGCTGCAGGCGCGACATCTTGGCGATGCGCTGCTTGGCCTGGGTGGTGGACTGCATGATCAGCTTGAGCCGCTGCAGCGGGTCCTCGACATGGGTGGCCAGGTTGGCCAGGATCATGCTGACCTGGTTGCCGCCTTCCTGGCCCTCGCCGCGGATCGATACCGGCACCATCGCGATCAGCGGCCTTTCCGGCAGGGCGTCGTGGGCAAGCAGGTACTTGCGCAGTGCGCCGGCGCAGATGGCGAGGCTGACGTCGTTGAGGGTGGCGCCGTGCTTCTTGCCGAGCTTCTTCAGGCGGTCCAGCGAATAGGACTGCGCGGCGAAGCGGCGCGAGCCGGAAATCTTCACGTTGAACATCGTCGGCGGCGCCTGGAACGGCCTGGCGTCGGCCGGGTTGGACTGCGAGGAGCGCACGATCTCCCACAGGCCGCTGCCGATACCGGGGGCGATCTCCCGGCCCATCTTCGCCGCCTTGAACAGCGGCTCCAGCAGCTTGCGCGCGGCGGCGGGCGGCTCGGCCTTGGCTTCGCGGCGGCGCGGCACCTGAGCCCAGGGCGGCGGCCGCTGTTCCTGCGGATCCTCCGACAGGGTGCTGGCCAGCATCTTGGTCGCGGCGACGCCATCGAACAGGGCGTGGTGCAGCTTGACGTAGACCGCGACGCGGCCGTCCGCCAGGCCCTCGATGATGTTCATCTCCCACAGCGGGCGGCTGCGGTCCATCAGCGAGCCGTGCAGGCGCGACACCAGGGCCAGCAGCTCGCGGATGCGGCCGGGCCGGGGCAGGGCGGAGTGGCGCAGGTGGTAGTCCAGCTCGAAGTCCTCGTCCTCCTCCCAGAACCAGTGGCCGAGCTTGAACACCGGGCGCAGGTTGAACGGCGGGCGCGCCTCGGTGTGCTTGCGGAATTTCTCGACCAGCTCCTGCACGAAGTCCGGGCCGGCGTCCGGCGGCGGGGTGTAGAGCTGCAGGCCGCCGACGTGCATCGGCTGGCGCCGGTGCTCCATCCACAGGAACATCGCGTCCATCGGGCTCAGCGGTTTCATTCTTGTTGTCTCCTCCAGCCGATACAGGGAGTATCACCTTTAGGCCGTGCGTCGTACATAGCCGATGCAGCCGCAAGGCCCCGCCATGGCGCAAGGGAACGCTCCCCTCCCTCAAGGGAAGCAAAAGCGGCGCTGCGCCTTGCGTTGCGGCCCGGAACCGCAGCCGCTACGCTGCGGTCCATTGCGCCGCCAATCACGGCCGACCACACCCGCCCTCCATGACCCCATTCAGCTTCCGCGTCCTTTCGGCGCTCGGTTTCCTCGGCTGCGCCGGCGCCATGGGCTTCGCCCTCTACCTGCAGCACGCCAAGGGGTTCGAGCCTTGTCCGATGTGCATCTTCCAGCGCATCGCGATGAGCGGCGCCGGCCTGCTGTTCCTGCTCGGCGCGGCGCTCGGCCCGAAGTCGCCCGGCGGCCGCTGGACCTGGGCGGTGCTGCCGGCCCTGGCGGCCCTGGCCGGCTCGGCCATCTCCGGCCGCCAGGTCTGGCTGCAGCACCTGCCGGCCGACCAGGTGCCGGCCTGCGGCCCGACGCTGGACTACCTGATGAAGATGATGCCGCTGCAGAACGTGATCACCTACGTGCTCAAGGGCGAGGGCAGCTGCGCCAAGATCGACGCGCAGTGGCTGGGCATCGCCCTGCCGGAATGGACCCTGTTCGGCTTCGTCGCCCTGGCCCTGTTCGCCCTGGCCATGCCGCGGCTGGCGCGCCGGACCGCCTGATTTCCCCCTGGACCCACAGGAACGCCCATGAGCTTCGCCACCACCGATCTTTCCGACGCCCATCCCGAAGCCCAGGTATGCGAGCCCTTGTTCGCCGACTTCGGCGGTCGCATCGCCTTCCACGGCGCGATCAAGACCCTCAAGGTGTTCGAGGACAACGCGCTGGTGCGCGCCACGCTGGAGACTCCCGGCGAGGGCCGCGTGCTGGTGGTGGACGGCGGCGGCTCGCTGCGCTGCGCCCTGGTCGGCGGCAACCTGGGCGCGCTCGGCGTGAAGAACGGCTGGGCCGGCATCGTGGTCAACGGCTGCATCCGCGACGCGGACGAGATCGCCGGCCAGGACCTCGGCGTCAAGGCCATCGCCACCCACCCGCGCAAGAGCGAGAAGGGCCTGCACTCGGCCCATGCCGACAAGGTGGTGGTGTTCGCCGGGGTGACCTTCAAGCCGGGCGCCTGGCTCTACGCCGACGCCGACGGCATCGTCGTTTCGGACCAGCCGATCCACGGCTGAAAATGGCCGCGGAACGCAGCCGCGGTGCCTGGAACGGCCTGGCGGCGGTGATCGCCGCCCTGGTCGGCTTCCTGGCGCTGCTGGTCTCGGCCTATACCGCCTACATCCAGCGCCAGCAGACCCGGGCCCAGGTGTGGCCGCGGTTGCTGGTCGGCAACCGGCCGGCCGACCGCCTGGTGGTGGTCTACGACAAGGGCATGGGCCCGGCGATCATCCGCAGCGTGCGGATCTCCGTCGACGGGCATCCGCAGCCGGACTGGGATCATGTGGTGGCGGCGATGGGCCTGAAGCTGTCCGAGCCTCCCAAGTATTCCACCATCAGTTCCGTGGTGATCTCGCCCGGCGAGGAGCTGCACCTGCTCAAGTTCGCCAGCGATGCGGACTATGCCCAGGCGATGGCGTCTCCCCGGCAGCCGGCGGTCCAGATCTGCTATTGCTCGGTGCTGAACGACTGCTGGATCATGGACGACCAGCAGAAGTCCCCGGCGCTGCGGCTGCGTGAAGTGGATGGCTGCCCCGCCGATCCGGCCCTCGATTTCACCGAGTAGGGCGGCGCGCTAAGCTGGTGGCCGGAGGCGCCCGTGTTCTACCAGATCGAAGTCACCACCCGCTGCAACTTCGAGTGCTTCTATTGCGCCGGCCGCAACATGGCCCAGCGCAACATGGAGTGGGCGCTGTTCCAGTCGATCCTCGGCCGCATTCCCGCCGGCAGCACGGTGTCGCTGCAGGGCGAGGGCGAGCCGTTCCTGCACCCGCGGTTCTGGGACATGGTCGAAGCGCTGCGCGCGGCCGGCATGGTGCCGTACACCATCACCAACGGCACCCTGGTCGACGACCCGGCGCGGGTCGCCGCCTGCTTTCCGGTGATCGGGGTGTCGCTGGACACGCTCGATCCGGAGCTGTCGAAGCAGACCGGCCGGCTCAGCCTGGAGCGGGTGCTGGAAGGCCTGGCGCGGCTGCACCAGGCGATGCAGCCGGCGGCCCGCATCGTGCTGCACACGGTGGATTTCGGCCAGCCGCTGGAGCCGGTGCGGGACCATGCGCGGACCCAGGGCTTCCGCCACATCGTGCAGCCGCTGCAGCCGAAGGACGACTACGCCCGCTACTACGCCAACGAGGTCAGCCTCGGCCCCTGCAGCTACCGCTGCCGCTACATCGAGCAGCCGAGCCTGCGCTACTACAACATCGAGGGCCTGGAAATGCCCTGCTTCTGCATCAAGCAGACCGGCCATTACCGCGGCATCGAGGCCATCGCGGCGGAGCTGAAGGCGCAGCGGGTGCCCGCCACCTGCCGCGGCTGCCGCGAGATCTATCCCGAGGCCAGGGTCAGGAGCTGGTAGGGGGCGGGCGTACCGGCCGTCACAAACCAGTTGTGACGGCCAGGGCAGGCGAGTAGCCTGTGCCGCGTTTTCGCGGATTCTTCCCATGAAAGACCTCACCCAAGGCTCGGTCACCCGGCAGCTGCTGGGCATGGCCGGCTTCATGATGATCGGCATGGCGGTGCAGACCCTGTACAGCCTGGTCGACCTGTACTGGGTCGGCCGGCTCGGCGCCGCCGCGCAGGCCGCCGTGACCCTGTCCAGCAACCTGATGATGATCAGCATGGCGGTGTCGCAGATGCTCGGCGCCGGCACCGGCGCCCTGGTGGCGCAGGCGGTCGGCCGCAAGGATCCCGCGGAGGCGCACCACGTCTTCAACCAGGCCCTGGGCATCGGCCTGAGCCTGATGGTGGTGTTCCAGCTGCTGGCGATGATGATCGAAGGCCCCTTCGGCCGCGCCTTCAGCGCCGACGCGGCGACCGCCGGCTACACCGGCGAGTATCTGCGCTGGTTCATTCCTTCGATGGCGCTGCAATTTCCGATGATGGCGATGGGCGCGGCGTTGCGCGGCACCGGCAACATGAAGCCGGGCACCACGGCGCAGGTCGCCAGCGTGCTGCTCAACATGGCGCTGGCGCCGCTGCTGATCTTCGGCTGGCTCGGCTTCCCCGCGCTGGGCGTCGAAGGCGCCGGCCTGGCCACCTTCATCTCGGTGGCGGCGGCCCTGGCGGGCCTGTGGCTGTACTTCCTGCGGCCGGCCACGTTCCTCAAGCTGCGGCCGCGCGAGTGGCCGGCGCAGGCGGCGACCTGGTGGCGCATCCTCAAGATCGGGCTGCCTTCGGCGGTCGAGTTCTCGCTGATGTTCCTCTACATGATGTTCGTCTTCGCCATCCTGCGGCCGTTCGGCGCGGCCGAGCAGGCGGCGTTCGGCATCGGCCAGCGCCTGCTGCAGTCGGCGATGATGCCGGTGCTGTCGCTGAGCTTCGCCGCCGCCGCCGTGGCCGGGCAGAACTACGGCGCGCGCCTGCCGCACCGCGTGCGCGAGACCTTCGCCGCCTCGCTGCGGGTGGGCCTGGTCTGCACCGCGGCGCTGGTGGTGCTGGCGGAGCTGTTCCCGGCCCCGCTGGTGCGCGCCTTCAGCGCCGAGCCGGCGGTGATGCAGGGCGGGGTGGAGTTCCTGCGGGTGATCTCGGTCAACCTGCTGGCCACGGCGGTGGCCTTCGCCTGCTTCGGCGTCCTGTCCGGCCTGGGCAACACCGTGCCGACCCTGATCAGCTCGGCCACCCGCATCGTCCTCATCGTCGGCGTGACCTGGCTGCTGTCGTTCCACGTCGGCTTCCGCCCGCTGTGGCTGTGGCTGGTCTCGGTGGCCGCGACGGTGGTGCAGATGGGGATGAACCTCTACTTCCTGCGCCGCGAGCTGCACAAGCGGCTGGGGCCGGCCATGGCTCCCGCGGCCCGGGCCGCGGCCTGAGGAACTGGCGGTAAGCGGAGGAAATCATTGGCTTGTTGCGCGGCGGTCCCCGCCGCGGCAGATTTTCGCGCGCCGGCAATGACCCGGGCGCCTCAATCCCCTGTCGTTGCTGCAACGCAACGCAAATTTCATTTTTGAGTATAATGCGCGCCTTTCGCGGCGTCCTTCACCCCGAGGGCGCTGTCATCCAAGAACAGGCAGGAGTTTAGGATGAGCGTGAACAAGGGCATCGTTGTCACAGGTCCGTTGACCCCGGCGTACCGTAAGGTACTCACGCCCGCGGCCCTGAAGTTTGTCGAAAAGCTGGTGCGCAAGCACGCTCCGCGCCGCGAGCAGCTGCTGGCCCTGCGCCAGGAGCGTCAGGCGAAGATCGACGCCGGCAAGCTGCCGAATTTCCTCTCCGAAACCAAGAGCGTCCGCAGCGGCAAGTGGACCATCAAGGGCATTCCCGCGGACCTGCAGGACCGCCGCGTCGAGATCACCGGTCCGGTCGACCGCAAGATGATCATCAACGCGCTGAACTCGGGCGCCAAGTGCTTCATGGCGGACTTCGAGGATTCGGCGGCGCCGACCTGGGAGCTGATGGTCCAGGGCCACATCAACCTGATGGACGCGGTGCGCCGCACCATCAGCTTCTCCTCGCCGGAAGGCAAGGAATACAAGCTCAACGAGCAGATCGCCACCCTGATCGTGCGCCCGCGCGGCTGGCACCTGGTGGAGAAGCACATCCTGGTCGACGGCAAGCCGGCCCCCGGCGGCATCGTCGACTTCGCGCTGTACTTCTTCCATAACGCCAAGGAGCTGCTCAAGCGCGGCACCGGCCCGTATTTCTATCTGCCGAAGATGCAGTCGCACCTCGAGGCGCGGCTGTGGAACAGCATCTTCGTCGACGCGCAGAAGGAGCTGGGCATTCCCAAGGGCACGATCAAGTCCACCGTGCTGGTCGAGACCATCTGGGCCACCTTCGAGATGGACGAGATCCTGTACGAGCTGCGCGACCACATCGTGGCGCTGAACTGCGGCCGCTGGGACTACATCTTCAGCTGCATCAAGACCCTGAAGAACCGCGCCGACTGGATCGTGCCGGACCGCCTGCAGGTGACGATGGACAAGCACTTCCTCGACTCCTACTCCAAGCTGCTGTGCGAGACCACGCACAAGCGCGGGGCGCAGGCGATGGGCGGCATGGCCGCCTTCATCCCGGTGAAGAACAACGAGGAGCTGAACAACCAGGTCTTCGCCAAGGTGCGCGCCGACAAGCTGCGCGAGGTGAAGAACGGTCACGACGGCACCTGGGTCGCCCATCCGGGCCTGGTGCAGGTGGCGATGGACGTGTTCAACGAGAACATGCCGGAGCCGAACCAGGTGCACAAGCAGTTCAAGTACGGCATCAAGGCCGCCGACCTGCTGAAGTGCCCCGAAGGCCAGATCACCGAGGCCGGCCTGCGCAACAACGTCAATGTCGGCATCGGCTACACCGAGGCCTGGCTCAACGGCAACGGCTGCGTGCCGCTGCACAACCTGATGGAGGACGCGGCCACCGCCGAGATCTCCCGCACCCAGGTGTGGCAGTGGCTCAAGCACGGCGCCACCATGGCCGACGGCCGCAAGGTCACGCGCGAGCTGGTGCTCAAGACCATCGACGAGGAGCTGGAGTCGTACCGCAAGCAGCTCGGCGAGGAGCGCTTCTATAAGGGCCGCTTCGCCGAGGCCGCCGGCATCTTCGCGCGCATGAGCACCGCCAGCGACTGCGTCGAATTCCTGACCCTGCCGGCTTACGAGTACCTGGACTAACGTCCGGAACCGGCCAGACGGCGGGCTTCCGCCAGGGTATTCCGGACACCGTACTGTTTTTCCGCTTTTGACCACCGGGCTAAAGGCCCAAGAGGACGCTGCAATGACCCGCGACGAGCAAATCAAGGCCCTCGAGAAGGAATGGGCCACCAACCCCCGCTGGAAGAACGTCAAGCGTGGTTACACCGCTGCCGACGTCGTCCGCCTGCGTGGTTCGGTCCAGGTCGAGCACACCCTCGCTCGCAACGGCGCCGAGAAGCTGTGGAAGCTGGTCAACACCGAGCCCTACGTCAACTGCCTCGGTGCGCTCACCGGCGGCCAGGCGATGCAGCAGGTGAAGGCCGGCATCAAGGCCATCTACCTGTCCGGCTGGCAGGTCGCCGCCGACAACAACAGCTACATGGCCATGTACCCGGACCAGTCGCTGTATCCGGTCGACTCCGTGCCGAAGGTGGTTGAGCGCATCAACAACAGCTTCAAGCGCGCCGACGAGATCCAGTGGTCCAAGGGCGTGAGCCCCGGCGACAAGGGCTACGTCGACTACTTCGCCCCGATCGTGGCCGACGCCGAAGCCGGCTTCGGCGGCGTGCTCAACGCCTACGAGCTGATGAAGGCGATGATCCGCGCCGGCGCCGCCGGCGTGCACTTCGAGGACCAGCTGGCCTCGGTGAAGAAGTGCGGCCACATGGGCGGCAAGGTGCTGGTGCCGACCTCCGACGCCGTGCAGAAGCTGATCGCCGCGCGCATGGCCGCGGACGTCTACGGCGTGCCGACCGTGATCCTGGCCCGTACCGACGCCGAGGCCGCCGACCTGCTGACCAGCGACCACGACGCCAACGACAAGCCGTTCATCACCGGCGAGCGCACCGCCGAAGGCTTCTACAAGACCAAGAAGGGCCTGGAGCAGGCCATCAGCCGCGGCATCGCCTACGCGCCGTACGCCGACATGGTGTGGTGCGAGACCGGCACGCCGGACCTGGAGTTCGCGCGCAAGTTCGCCGAAGCCGTGAAGAAGGCGCACCCGGGCACGATGCTGGCCTACAACTGCTCGCCGTCCTTCAACTGGAAGAAGAACCTGGACGACGCCACCATCGCCAAGTTCCAGCGCGAGCTGGGCGCGATGGGCTACAAGTACCAGTTCATCACCCTCGCTGGCATCCACTCCATGTGGTACAACATGTTCGACCTGGCGCAGGACTACGCCAAGCGCGGCATGTCGGCCTACGTCGAAAAGGTGCAGGAGCCGGAGTTCGCCGCGCGCGACCGCGGTTACACCTTCGTCTCGCACCAGCAGGAAGTGGGCACCGGCTACTTCGACGACGTCACCACCGTGATCCAGGGCGGCGCCTCCAGCGTGACCGCGCTGACCGGCTCGACCGAGGAAGAGCAGTTCCACTAAGCGGTTGATTGCGCTGCAGACAAGGGCCGCCTCGCGCGGCCCTTGTCGTTTCCGGCGGAAATTTTCCGCAGCCGCCCCCGGGCTTGTGGCTGGACCGGCGCAAGCGTAGGGTGTGTCGCAAACGACACATAGGGGGAGAATTCATGCTGCGCAACCTCATCCTCGGCCTGCTGCTCGCGGTGGCCCTGTTCTTCACCATCGGCTTCGTGCTGCCCGACAAGGTGCACGTGCAGCGGACCGAGCGGATCCAGGCCCCGCCTTCGCAGATCTTCGCGGCGGTGAACGGCTTCCGCCAGTTCGACCGCTGGTCGCC
This sequence comes from Nevskia sp., assembly GCA_035651715.1. Classification (GTDB taxonomy): domain Bacteria; phylum Pseudomonadota; class Gammaproteobacteria; order Nevskiales; family Nevskiaceae; genus Nevskia. The sequence continues at coordinate 2,969 of DASRFD010000115.1, read as the reverse complement.
CTGGGCGCACAAGGACCCGCAGATGAAGGTGCGGATCAGCGGGCCGCCGCTGGGCGTGGGCGCGCACTACGAATGGAGCGGCAACAAGGAAGTGGGCAGCGGCAGCCAGGAGATCGTCGCCAGCACGCCCTACAGCCAGGTCAAGACCCGGCTGATGTTCGCCGGCTTCGACCGGCCCAGCATGGCGACCTTCGACCTCGATCAGAACGGCGAGGTCACCCGCGTCACCTGGAGCCTGGACGTGCCGCTCGGCTCCAACCCGATCGCGCACTACTTCGGGCTGCTGATGGACCGGCAGGTCGGCCCGGACTACGAGCGCGGCCTGACCGAGCTGCGCGGCATGACCGAGAGCGGCTCCAAGGTGGACTTCGCCGCCCTGCAGGCGCAGCTGGTGGACGTGCAGCCGCAGACCTACGCCTACGTCTCCGGCAGCACCGCCACCGACCCCGCCGCCATCGCCAAGGCGCTCGCCGCCGCCTACGCCAAGGTCGGTGCTTTCATGTCCGCCAGCGGCCTGAAGCAGGCGGCTCAGCCCATCGCCATCACCCGGCGCTGGGACCCCAAGGCCAACGTCTACGAGTTCGACGCCGGCATCCCGGTGGACAAGGCCGACGCCACCGCGCCGGACATGGTCAAGGGCAAGCCCGGCGAAGTGAAGATCGGCCATACCTATGCCGGCACGGCGCTGAAGGCCGAACATCGCGGCGCCTACCAGGACATGGGCAAGACCTACGCGCTGATCGACGCGTACAAGACCGCCTATGCGCTGCAGGACAACGGCCTGTCCTGGGAGCAGTACGTCAGCGACCCGGGCAAGACGCCGCAGGCGCAGCTGCTGACCGACATCTACGTGCCGGTGAAGTAATTCCGGAAAGCGGCCGGGCAGGGGCGCCCGGCCGCCGGGCGGGCTTCTCCGCGGGATCTTCGCGTTTCCCGCGGCCTTTGCGCCCGGGCGCGGGGGCAGTTTTTCGCCCCGTTGGCGTATCCTTGGCACTGATGAACCAGCCGTCCCAGCCGTTCGACTCCCGCACCTTCCTGTCCCAGCTCACCACCGCGCCGGGCGTGTATCGCATGTACGGCGAGAACGACGAGCTGCTGTACGTCGGCAAGGCGCGCAACCTGCGCAAGCGCGTCGGCAGCTACTTCCTGCGCGCCAGCGGCAATCCGCGCATCGAGAGCATGGTCGGGCAGATCCGCCGCATCGAGGTGACGCTGACGCACACCGAGGACGAGGCGCTGCTGCTGGAGTCGGCGCTGATCAAGGAGTTCACGCCCCGCTACAACGTCTCGCTGCGCGACGACAAGAGCTTTCCCTACGTGCGCATCACCGCCCACGAGTACCCGCGCATCACCTTCTACCGCGGCGCCAAGGCCGGGGCCGACCGCTATTTCGGCCCATACCCCAGCGCCGGCTCGGTGCGCGAGACGCTGCAGACCCTGCAGAAGCTGTTCCTGCTGCGGCCCTGCAACGACACCTTCTTCGCCAACCGCCAGCGCGCCTGCCTGCAGCACCAGATCAAGCGCTGCTCCGGGCCCTGCGTCGGGCTGATCTCGGCCGCGGACTACGCCCGCGACGTGGCCAAGGCGGTGCGCCTGCTGGAAGGGCGCGGCGACGAGCTGGCGCAGGAGCTCGGCGCGGAGATGGAGCGCGCGGCGGCGCAGCTGGAGTTCGAGCTGGCGGCACGCCTGCGCGACCAGATCGCGGCGCTGAAGCGGGTGCGCGAGCACCGCGCCATCACCGGCGGCGCCGAGCAGCTGGACGTGATCGTCGCCGCGCCCCACGCCTCGGGCAGCTGCGTCGCGGTGGTGTCGGTGCGCGACGGCATCAACCTGGGCCACGGCAGCTTCTTCCCGCGCCACCCGCCCGGCATCGCCATGGACGAGCTGCTGGCCGGCTTCATCACCCAGTACTACCTGGAACGGCCGCCGCCGCCGGAGGTGCTGGTCAACGAGCTGCCGGAGGACGCCGAATGGCTGGAGGCCAGCCTCTCGGCCAAGGCCGGTCGCAAGGTGCGCATTCTCCGCCCGGAGCGCGGCGCCAAGACGCGGCTGCTGGAAATGGCCGAAGGCACGGCGCAGCAGGCCCTGTCGGCGCGCCTGGCGGAGGCCGCGAGCATGGACCAGCGCCTGCTCGAGCTGCAGCAGGCGCTGAACCTGGAGCGGCCGCCGCGGCGCCTGGAGTGCTTCGACATCAGCCACACCATGGGCGAGAAGGCGGTGGCCTCCTGCGTGGTGTTCAACGAGGACGGGCCGCTGAAGGCGGCCTACCGCAAGTTCAACATCGAAGGCATCACGCCCGGCGACGACTACGCCGCGATCCAGCAGGCGGTGGCGCGGCGCTATGCCCGGGTCAAGGGCGGCGAGGTGCAGGCGCCGGACGTGCTGTTCATCGACGGCGGCGCCGGCCAGCTCGGCGCGGCGCTGCAGGCCCTGGCCGACGTCGGCTTCGAGGAACTGCGGGTGGTGGCGATCGCCAAGGGCCCGACGCGCCGGCCCGGCCTGGAGCAGCTGATTCTGCCGGAGAGCGAGCAGCCGCTGGTGTTGCCGCCGGACTCGCCGGCGCTGCACCTGATCCAGCGCATCCGCGACGAGGCGCACCGCTTCGCCATCACCGGCCACCGCGCCCGGCGCGAGAAGGCACGCATGACCTCCGGGCTGGAGACCATCGAGGGCCTCGGCCCGGCGCGGCGCCGCGCGCTGCTCAAGACCCTGGGCGGGCTGCCGCAGGTCAAGCGGGCCGGCATCGACGAGCTGGCCCGGGTCGAGGGCATCAGTCGCACCCTGGCGGAACGGATCTATGCGCACTTCCACTGAGGGCATGCACGGAAGCGAGGGGAGGGAGGCAAAAACCATGATCCCGCGCGGCGTCCGGCCGGATTTTGCAGATCGGGGTAGGGGCAGCTATCGTGTCTGCACCATGCGGACCCTAGTTTGGCCTTCGATGCTGCACCTGCCGCCTTCCCGCCCTC
>DASRFD010000114.1:0-2654 GCA_035651715.1 Nevskia sp. | reverse complement strand
TCAGCGCCAGCACCGTCAGCGAGTTGAACAAGAAGATCTACGGCCAGATCAACGACTGGCGGCAGCGGCCGATCGAGGGGGAGCACCGTAAGCGCCCGGCGGATCACGTCCTTGACAGGATGAGTATCTTCGGGGGGTCGCCCGACCCTCTGGAGTTTGCTCATGTCCGACCCCGCTGTTGACGCCATCCCCTCTCGTGCCGATTTGCGTCTGGCCTGGCAGCAACGCCTGGACCGCTTTGCCTTTTCCGGCCTCTCCGTCGCCGCCTTCTGCCGGGCTGAGCACCTCTCCGTCCAGTCCTTCTACTACTGGAAACGCCGCCTCATCGCACCGCCGCCGTCGCCTACTCCAGGCCCCAGGCTCCTGCCCGTCCGCTTGGTCCCTGCCGCCCCTGCCGTCGAGGTCGCTCTCGCCAACGGCGCCGTCCTGCGGCTCACGCCCGGCTGCGACCTCGCCTTCGTCCGCTCCCTCCTCGACGCCTTGGCGGAGCCGTCATGCTGAGCGTCCCCGCCGCCGTCAAGCTCTGGTACTGCCCCGACGCGGTGGACATGCGCCTGGGCTTCGACGGCCTCTTCGCCCTAGTGCGGAGCCGGCTGAAGGCCGACCCGCTCTCCGGCCACCTGTTCATCTTCCGCAACCGCAACGCCGACCGGCTCAAGGTGCTCTACTGGGGCGGCCATGGCCTGTGCCTGTGGTGCCAGCGCCTGGAGGCGGGCCGCTATCACTTCCCCCAGGCCCAAGGCGCTACTGCCGCCGTGGAGCTGACCGCCGGCCAGTTCCAGATGGTGCTCGACGGCATCGACCTCTCGCGCGTCCGCCGCTTCAAACGCTTTGCTCTTGGGCAGCAGGAAAAAGCGCCACCTGGCGATTGATCTGGGGTTTCAACTGGCATGGACGCCGATTTCCCTTCCGCCGATGCTCCACTCCCGGACGACGTGCCGGCGCTGCAGGCTTTGGTCCGTCAACTGCTGACCGAACTCGCACGCCTGCGTGCCGAGAACGCCGAACCGCGTGGCAAGCTCGATGCCGCGTTGAAGCACCGCTTCGGCAAACGTTCCGAACGTAGGCCACGCCGGCGCGAGCCGAAGGCCGACGACGATCCGGGGCCGCGCCGCGATGATCACGGCCGGTCGCCTTTGCCCGAGCACCTGGAGCGCCGCGAGGTGGTCTGTGACCTGAGCGAGGCGGAGAAGCTCTGCCCCTGTTGTGGCCTTCCGCGCGCCTGCATCGGCGCGCAGACGGCCGAACAACTGGACCTGGAACCAGCACGCTTCTTCGTGTTGCGTACCATCAAGAAGAGCTATGCCTGCCAGCACTGTGACCCGCAACGCATACCGCCCGAACAACGGCTGCAGACGGCAGGCCCGGCTCAGCTCGGGCCGATCGCCAAGGGGCTGTGCGGCCCGGGCTTGCTGGCGCACGTGATCACCGCCAAGTTTGCCGACCACGTGCCGTTGCACCGCCTGGCCGGGCAGCTGGGCCGCAGCGGCGTGACCATCGCGCGCTCGACGCTGGGCGGGTGGCTAGCCCGGGCGGCCGACCTGCTCGACCCGCTGGTGGCGCTGATGCGCCGGCGCGTGCTGTGCTCACGGGTGATCCACGGCGACGACACCGGCGTGAAGTTGCGCGTCGAGGGGGCGGACCGGACGCGCAAGGCGCACCTGCGGGCGTACATCGGCGACGCGGACTTCCCTTACGCGGTGTTCGACTTCACGGCTGACTATACGGCGGCGGGGCCGGGGCGATTCCTGGAGGGTTACCGGGGCTACCTGCAAGCCGATGCTCTGGCGCAGTACGAGGGCCTGTACGCTTCGGGGCTGGTGAGGCACTGCTGTTGCTGGGCGCATGCGCGCCGAAAGCTCGTGGCAGCCGCCGAGGCGGGCGACGCGCGGGCCGAACAGGCGCTGGCGCTGATCCGCCGGCTGTACGCCGTCGAGCGAGGGCTACCGCCCTTGTTGCCGCCCGGGGACGAGCCGGGGACGGCCGAGCGACGGCGCTCGCGGGAGGAGCAACGGCGCGCGGCGCGGCAGGCCGGGGCCAGGCCGGTGCTGGACGAGTTGGAGAAGTGGCTCGAACGCGAGCGGGCGGGGGCGCTGCCGAAGTCGGCGCTGGGCCAGGCGATCACCTACGCCCGGAACAACTGGGCGGCGCTGGGGCGATACCTGGAGGCCGGCTGGCTCGGGATAGACAACAACCTGAGCGAGCGCACCTTACGAGCCATCGCGCTGGGCCGCTCGAACTGGGGAGTGATAGGCAGCGAGGCGGGCGGGAGGACAGCGGCCGTGCTGTACTCCGTGGTGGCGACCAGCAGGCATCTCGGGATCGACCCGTTCGCGTACTTGCGCGAGGCGCTGCCGGGGTTATTCGCGCTGGGGGAGAAGCCGACGGCCGAGCAGTTGGTGGACTGGCTTCCCGATCGGTGGTCGCTCCTGCGCACTCGCGCCTCGCCGGCAGCGGCGGGATGAGAAACGTTGGGACGCGCGCAACGAGCCTGTTGATCACCACCGATCAGCGGGCCGTTCGTGCTTGTTCACGAGCAAACCCCGGACGTGATTCGCGAGGCGCGTACGTAGAACCGGGGCTTCGAAGACTCAGCCCCGGCCAGACGCAGGCAACCGGCCCCGCCGCCCGCCGACTCGTCTAACGCCCCAAGG
>DASRFD010000113.1:0-13775 GCA_035651715.1 Nevskia sp. | reverse complement strand
CGACGCAATGCGTCGACCTCGGTTTCTTCGAGAAAGTCATCGCCATCGCCAGGGAACACGGCATCTGGGTGATCCACGACCTGGCGTATGCCGATATCGTGTTCGACGGCTACGTCGCGCCCTCGATCCTGCAGGTGCCCGGGGCCAAGGACATCGCGGTGGAGTTCTTCACCCTGTCCAAGAGCTACAACATGCCGGGCTGGCGTGTCGGCTTCATGTGCGGCAATCCGACCCTGGTCGCCGCGCTGGCGCGGATCAAGAGCTATCTCGACTACGGCATGTTCACGCCGATCCAGGTCGCCGCGATCACCGCGCTGGAAGGTCCCCAGGACTGCGTCGCCGAGATCTGCGAGATGTACCGCAAGCGCCGCGACGTGCTGGTCGAGGGCCTCAACAAGGCCGGCTGGCCGGTGGAGAAGCCCAAGGCCACCATGTTCGTGTGGGCGCGCATTCCGGAGGCCTGGCGCGCGCTCGGCTCGCTGGAGTTCTCCAAGCGCCTGCTCGACGAAGCCAAGGTCGCGGTCTCGCCCGGCATCGGCTTCGGCGAATACGGCGACGAGTACGTGCGCTTCTCCCTGATCGAGAACGAGCAGCGCACGCGCCAGGCGATGCGCTCGGTCCGGAAGATGCTGGCGAAAGGACCTTCGGCATGAGCGCGTCCGGGCAGAAACCCTTCAGGGTGGGCCTGATCGGCCTGGGCACGGTCGGGCAGGGCGTGGTGCGGGTGCTGGCGAGGAACGCCGCCGAGATCGCCGGCCGCGCCGGGCGCCCGATCGTCGTCACCCATGCCTCGATCCGCAATCCGGCGGCCCGGCGCGACTGCGACCTGACCGGCATCCAGCTGCTGTCCGACCCGGCCGAAGTGGTGAAGGCCGACGTCGACGTGGTGGTCGAGCTGATCGGCGGCATCTCGCCGGCGCGCGAGCTGGTGCTGGCGGCGCTGGCCGCCGGCAAGCCGGTGGTCACCGCCAACAAGGCCCTGCTGGCCGAGAAGGGCAACGAGATCCTGGCCGCGGCGCGCAAGCACGGCGCCCAGCTCGCCTACGAGGCGGCGGTGGGCGGCGGCATCCCGATCATCAAGGCGCTGCGCGAAGGCCTGGCCGGCAACGGCATCGACAGCCTCGCCGGCATCATCAACGGCACCTGCAACTACATCCTGACGCAGATGACGGTGAAGGGGCAGAGCTTTGCCGACGCGCTGAAAGACGCGCAGAAGCTGGGCTACGCCGAGGCCGACCCGACCTTCGACATCGAGGGCATCGACGCGGCGCACAAGCTGACCATCCTCGCCTCCATCGCCTTCGGCATGCCGCTGCGCTTCGACGCCGTGGCGACAGAGGGCATCAGCAAGGTCACGGCGCAGGACATCCAGCTGGCGCGCGAGCTCGGCTACCGCATCAAGTCGCTGGGCATCGCCAAGCGCGGCGCCGAGGGCGTCGAGCTGCGCGTGCACCCGACCCTGGTGCCGGCCGAGCACATGCTGGCCAAGACCGACGGCGCGCTCAACGCGATCCGCGTGCACGGCAACGCCGTCGGCCAGACGGTCTACGTCGGCCGCGGCGCCGGCGGCGACGCCACCGCCTCGGCGGTGGTGGCCGACCTGATCGACGTCGCCCGCCTGCACGGCTCGCACGTGCGCCACCATGTGCCCTATCTGGGCACGCACAGCGAGGCGCTGCGCGAGCAGAAGGCGCTCGGCTTCAAGCAGATCGTCAGCGCCTATTACCTGCGCCTGCGCGTCGCCGACGAGCCGGGCGTGCTGCGCGCCATCACCTCGATCCTGGCCGAACTGGACATCAGCATCGAGGCGATCCTGCAGAAGGAGCCGGGCGAGAACGAGGACGCCACCCTGGCGATCATCACCTCGGAAATCCCCGAGCACCACTGCGACGGCGCCCTGGAAAAAATGTTGCAGCTGCCCTTCGTGCGCGAAGGGGCCAGCCGCTTGCGCGTGGAGCATTTTGAGTGAGATACACGGGAATCATTGAGGCCTACCGCGACCGCCTGCCGCTGGCGAAGGGCGCCCGCGCCATCAGCCTGGGCGAGGGCCGCACGCCGCTGATCCGGCTGGAGAACCTGCCCGGGTACGAGGGCGTCGAGGCGGAGATTTACGTCAAGTTCGAGGGCGTGAACCCCACCGGCTCGTTCAAGGACCGCGGCATGACCGTGGCGGTGACGCAGGCGGTGCACGAGGGCAGCCGCGCCATCATCTGCGCCAGCACCGGCAACACCTCGGCCGCCGCCGCGGCCTACGCCGCCCGCGCCGGCATCAAGGCCTTCGTGCTGATCCCCGAAGGCAAGATCGCGCTGGGCAAGCTGGCCCAGGCGGTGGTGCACGGCGCCACCGTGGTGCAGATCCGCGGCAACTTCGACGACGGCATGCAGCTGGTCAAGGAAGTGGCGCAGACCGCCCCGGTCGCCATCGTCAATTCGATCAACCCCTACCGCCTGCAGGGCCAGAAGACCGCCTCGTTCGAGATCGTCGAGGCCCTCGGCCGCGCGCCGGATTTCCACTGCCTGCCGGTCGGCAACGCCGGCAACATCACTGCCCACTGGATCGGCTACTCCGAGTGCGCCGGCCTGGAGACCGCCGCCACCGCCAACTATCCCGACAGCTGGGATTTCAGCGGCTTCGGCACGCAGCGCAGGCGCCCGCGCATGGTCGGCTACCAGGCCGCCGGCAGCGCGCCGTTCCTGCGCGGCGGGCCGGTGAAGAACCCGGAAACCGTCGCCACCGCGATCCGCATCGGCAACCCGCAGAGCTGGGCCGCCGCCTGGAAGGTGCACGAGGAGTCGCAGGGCTGGTTCGACGAGCTGCAGGACGAGGAAATCCTCGCCACGCAGCGCCTGCTGGCGCAAAGCGAAGGCGTGTTCTGCGAGCCGGCTTCGGCCAGCTCGCTGGCCGGCGCGCTGCGCGACCTCAAGCAGGGCAAGATTCCGGCCGGCTCCACCGTGGTGTGCACCCTCACCGGCAACGGCATGAAGGACCCGGACGTGATCCTCAAGGATGGATTGCAGGGCCTGGTCCAGGTCGACGCCGAGCGCAGCGCGGTGGAGCGCGCCCTGCTGGAGCGCCTCGGCTGAGGTACGGCAGCCCGCAGATCCGCTGCAGGCCGCCGGGCGATCCGGGCGGCCTTCCCGCCGACCTGCATCCGGTGCTGCGGCGTGTCTACGCCGCCCGCGGCGTGGGCCAGCACCAGCCGCTGGAACTGCGCCTGCTGCTGCCGCCGGCGCAGCTGCTGGGCATCGAGTCCGCGGCGGAGCTGCTCGCCGACGCCATTGCGCGGCAGCGCCGCATCATCGTCGCCGGCGATTACGACGCCGACGGCGCCACCGCCACTGCCGTGGCGGTGCTGGGCCTGCGCGCGCTCGGCGCCGCCAGTGTCGACTATGTCGTGCCCAACCGCTTCACCATGGGCTACGGCCTGTCGCCGGCGCTGGCGCGGATGGCGCTGGACAAGGGCGCCGAACTGCTGGTGACGGTCGACAACGGCATCGCCAGCCTCGCCGGCGTGGCCGCCGCCACCGCCGCCGGCCTGCCGGTGCTGATCACCGACCATCACCTGGCGGGCGAGGAGCTGCCGGCCGCCGCCGCCATCGTCAACCCCAACCAGCCGGGCTGCGGCTTCCCCAGCAAGCATCTCGCCGGCGTCGGCGTGATGTTCTACGTGCTGCTGGCGCTGCGCGCGCGGCTGCGCGCCGGCGGCCGTTTCAACGGCCGCGGCGAGCCCAACCTCGCCGAACTGCTCGACCTGGTCGCGCTCGGCACGGTGGCCGACGTGGTCAGGCTCGACCACAACAACCGCATCCTGGTGGCGCAGGGCCTGGCGCGGATCCGCGCGGGGCGGGCGCGTCCCGGCGTGCTGGCCCTGCTGCAGGCGGCCGGCCGCAGCCACGAATTCGCCGGTTCGGCCGACCTCGGCTACGTCGTCGGCCCGCGCCTCAACGCCGCCGGCCGGCTCGAGGACATGACCGTGGGCATCGAATGCCTGCTCGCCGGCGCGGAAGGCGCGCGCACGCTGGCGGCGCAGCTCGACGCGCTCAACCGCGAGCGGCGCGATCTGGAGGCGCAGATGCGCGACGAGGCGCTGGAGCTGGTGGCGCGCAACAGCGATACCGGCGTCTGCGTCTTCGACGCCGGCTGGCACGAAGGCGTCGTCGGCCTGGTCGCCTCGCGGGTCAAGGACCGCCTGCACCGGCCGGTGATCGCGTTCGCCCGCGCCGCCGAGCCGGGGGTGCTCAAGGGCTCGGGGCGCTCGATCCGCGGCCTGCACCTGCGCGATGCCCTGGCCGCGGTGGACGCGCGCCACCCGGGGCTGATCACCCGTTTCGGCGGCCACGCCATGGCCGCCGGCCTGACCCTGCCCGAATCCCGCCTGGCCGAGTTCGCCGCCAGCTTCGACGCCGAGTGCCGCGAGCGGCTCGACGCCGAGGCGCTCGAGCAGATCCTGGAAACCGACGGCGAACTGCACGAAACGGAGCTGAACCTGGACACGGCGCGCGCGCTGGAGCAGGGCGGTCCCTGGGGCCAGGGTTTCCCCGAGCCGCATTTCGAGGGCGCCTTCGAAGTGCTGGAAGCGCGCAACCTCGGCGCCGACGGCCGCCACATCAAGTACCGCCTGCGCCTGTCCGGCGGCGCCCTGGTCGAAGCGCTGGATTTCAACGGCGCCGAGCGCCTGGCCCCCTGCGGCGAGCGCCTGCGCCTGGTCTACGACATCGGCGTCAACCGCTTCCGCGGCCAGGAAGGCCTGGAGATGCGCATCATCGACCTGCGCCCGGCCTGAGCCGCCGCCGGGGCGGGTCCCCTCATCCAGTCGGGGGGCGCAACGACGGCTCCCGCGGATGCGCCACCACCACCGGCAGCGCCTCGCCGCCGGTGTGCAGCAGCTCGATCGGCAGGCCGTAGGTCCGTTGCAGCAGCTCCTGCGTCAGCACCTCCCGCACCGGGCCCTGGCCGGTCAGGCGGCCGTTTTCGAGCACGCTGACCCGGTCGGCATAGCGCAGCGCCAGGTTGGGGTCATGCAGGACCGCCAGCACGCCGACGCCGGCGCCGGCGAAGCGCCGCGCCTGCAGCAGGCAGCCGTGCTGGTGAGCCAGGTCCAGGCTCGCGGTCGGCTCGTCCAGCAGCAGGTAGCGGGCATGGCCGCCCAGTTCGGGTTCCGCCTGCGGCAGGGGCTCCCAGACCTGCGCCATGACCCGGGCGAACTGCACCCGCGCCCGTTCGCCGCCGGACAGGCTGGGGTAGCGGCGCCCGGCCAGCGTCTCGACCCCGGCGGCGCGCAGCGCCGCCAGCACGATGTCCCGCTCCTGCTCGGGGCGATGTTGCGGGCAGGCATAGCGGCCCAGCGCCACCACCTGCTCGACGCTGAAGCCGAAGCGCAGCGATTCGGCCTGCGGCAGCACCGCGCGCTGGCGCGCCCGCTGGCGCGGCGTCCAGGCGGCGAGGGCGCGGCCGTTGAGCTGCACGGTGCCGGCCTGCGGCCGCAGCTCCCCGGACAGGGCCCGGAGCAGGGTCGACTTGCCGGCGCCGTTGCGGCCCAGCACCGCGTGCACCTCGCCCGGAACCAGCTCCAGGCTGACGCCGTCGAGCAGGAGCCGGCCCTCGGCCTCGCAGCGCAGCCGGTCGGCGCGCAGCGCCATGCCCGGCTTCACCAGGCCTCCCCGCGGCCGCGCAGCCGCAGCAGCAGGGCGATGAAGAACGGCCCGCCGATGAGGGCGGTGAGCACCCCGATCGGCAGTTCCAGCGGCGCCGCCACGGTGCGGGCGGCGGTGTCGGCGGCGGTGAGCAGGGCGCCGCCGAGCAGGGCCGAGGCCGGCAGCAGCAGGCGGTGATCGGGGCCGGCCCACAGGCGGATCAGCTGCGGCACGATCAGGCCGACGAAGGCGATGATGCCGGTCAGCGCCACCGCGCCGCCCACCGCCAGCAGCACCAGCAGCACCAGGCCGCGCTTGAGCCGCTCGACGTCGACGCCGAGGTGGGCGGCCTCGGCCTCGCCCAGCAGCAGGGCATTGAGCTCGCGGCCGCGCAGCGGCATGAGCAGCACCGCCAGCAGCACCGCCGGCGCGGTCGCGGCGATTTCCGGCCAGCCGACCCGGCCCAGGCTGCCGTACATCCAGAAGGTCAGCGCGCGCAGCGCGCTGCCGCTGGCGACATGGGCCAGCAGGCCGATGGCGGCGCCGGAAATGGCGTTTACCGCCAGGCCCACCAGCAGCATCTGCGCCGGCTGGGTGGCGCCCTCGACCCGCGACAGGCGCGCCACCAGGCCGGTGGTGAGGGCGGCGCCGGCGAAGCTGGCCAGCGGCAGCAGCCAGCGCCCGATCAGGGGAGGGGCGCCCGCCAGGCCCAGCGGCGCGCCGAGCACGATCACCGCCACGGCGGCCAGCGCGGCGCCGCTGGACACGCCGACCAGACCCGGATCGGCCAGGGGGTTGCGGAACACGCCCTGCATGGCCGCGCCGCTGACCGCCAGGGCGGCGCCGACCGTCAGGCCGAGCACCACCCGCGGCAGGCGCAGCTGCAGGATGGTGGCCGCGGCGGAGGGGTCCGGCGCCGGGCCCAGGCCCAGGCTGCCGAGAATGTCGGCGCCGCCCAGGTCGAGCGGGCCGGCGGCCAGGCCGTTCAGCGCCGCCAGCAGGGCGAGGGCGCCGAGCAGCAGGCACAGGGGCAGGGGACGGCGCAACAGGGCGGTCAGGCGGGGCATCCGCGCATTGTGCCTGCCGGGGGTCGCCGCCGGCAGGCCGGGGCGCCGCAAAATGCTATAATTTTCAGGGTGCAGCGCTTCGGGCCCCTGCGCGAGAGTGGCGGAATTGGTAGACGCACTGGATTTAGGTTCCAGCGCCGCGAGGCGTGAGAGTTCGAGTCTCTCCTTTCGCACCAAACAGAACGAGCGATGCAAGGCATCCCTGGCTCTTCCTCCACCGGGAAGAGGTGGGTAGCTGAAGAATCCTCCAGGCCCTGCCACAGCATCGATTACCGTTTTTTTTAGAGAGTCTTAAACCCAAGATGGAAATCCACGTCGAGTCTCCTGGCGGCCTTGAGCGTCGCCTGCACGTCAAGATCCCCTCCGAGCGCGTCGAGCGCGAGCTGGGCCTGCGCATGAAGCAGCTGGCTTCGCGCGCCCGCATTCCCGGCTTCCGTCCGGGCAAGGCGCCGCTGAAGGTGGTGCAGAAGCAGTATGGCGAGTCGGCGCGCATGGACGTGATCGGCGAGCTGGTGCGCCAGACCTGGCCGGAGGCCGTGGCCCAGGCCAAGGTGCAGCCGGCCGGCTCTCCCAACTTCGAAGTGACCAGCGAGAAGGCCGGCGAGCCGCTGTCCTACGTCGCCAGCTTCGACGTGTTTCCCGAGGTCAAGCTCGACCAGCTCGACAAGCTGGACGTGGTCAAGCCGGCGGTGGAGATCACCGACGCCGACGTCGAGCGCCTGATCGCCAACCTGCGCAAGGCCCGCCGCACCTTCGAGACGGTGAGCCGGGCGGCGCAGAACGGCGACACCGTGGTCGTCGACTTCGACGGCAAGCTCGACGGCGAGACCTTCCAGGGCGGCAAGGGCGAGAAGATCGAGATTGAGCTGGGCGAGAAGCAGTTCCTGCCGGACCTGGAGAACGCCATCGTCGGCCACGCCGCCGGCGACGAATTCGAGGCCGACGTCAATTTCCCGGCCGACTACCGCCGCGAGGACCTGCAGAACAAGACCGCGCGCTTCAGCGTCAAGCTGCACGAGGTGAAGGAGCCGCGCCTGCCGGCCATCGACGACGAGTTCCTCAAGGCCCACGGCGTGGCCGAGGGCGGCGGCGAACAGGGCCTGCGCGACAAGTGCCGCACCGCGCTGGAAGCCGAGCGCGACAAGGCCACCCGCACCCGCCTCAAGCGCGAGGTGCTGGACCAGCTGCTGCAGCTGCACCCGATCGAGGTGCCGGGCAGCCAGGTGCAGCAGGAGATCGCCCGCCTGCGCGAGGAATCGATCAACCGCATGCAGCTCAACCGCGCCGGCAAGGCCCAGGCCGAGCAGCTGCGGCAGATGCTGCCGGACACGCTGTTCGAGGCCAACGCGCGCCGCCGCGTGGCGCTGGGCCTGCTGATCGGCGAGGTCATCAAGGCCCGCGGCATCAAGCCGGAGACCGCCCGCGTCGAGAAGGCGCTGGAGGAGATCGCCGGCGACTACGAGCAGCCGGAGCAGGTGCGCGAGTTCTACCGCTCGCGCCCGGACATGCTGCAGGGCCTGCAGGCGGTGGCGCTGGAGGAGCAGGTGGTGGAGAGCCTGCTGGCCGGCGCCAAGACCACCGAGCAGGCCATGTCGCTGGAAGACCTGTTGAAATCGGTCTCGCAGTCCGCAGCTTGAGCTGGTGACCCCAGGGACGGCCCCGGCCCGGGGCCGCCCCGACCACAGAACCCAACAAGGATCGACTAATGAACGACCAGATCGCGCGCGCCCAGCACCTCGTGCCGATGGTGATCGAGCAGACCGCGCGCGGCGAGCGCTCCTTCGACATCTATTCGCGCCTGCTGAAGGAGCGGATCGTGTTCATCGTCGGCCCGATCGACGATTACATGGCCAACCTGGTCGTGGCGCAGCTGCTGTTCCTGGAAGCCGAGAACCCGGACAAGGACATCAACCTGTACATCAATTCGCCGGGCGGCGTGATCACCTCGGGCCTGTCGATCTACGACACCATGAAGTTCATCAAGCCCGACGTCAGCACCATGTGCATCGGCCAGGCCGCCAGCATGGGCTCGTTCCTGCTGTCCGCCGGCACCAAGGGCAAGCGTTACGCCCTGCCGAACTCGCGGGTCATGATCCACCAGCCGTCCGGCGGCGCCCAGGGCCAGGCCACCGACATCGAAATCCAGGCGCGGGAGATCCTGTACCTGCGCGAGCGCCTCAACAAGATGTATGCCGACCACACCGGCCAGCCGGTGGACCGCATCGCCCGCGACGTCGAGCGCGACTTCTTCATGAGCTCGGAGCAGGCCAAGGAATATGGCCTGATCGACCACATCGTCGAGCGGCGCGTTGCGGTCTCCGCGCCGGCCTGAACCAAGCATGGAAATTGCAGTCATTTTGCTGAAACATGGCTGCGTGCTATAAGAAGCTGGCGGGCAGCCGCGGAGGCTGCCCCGGCGGTTTTCAGTCGGTTGTGCATACGGGCTGCAAGCCCTTGTTTTGAGATAGAAAATGGCAGAAAACGTGCGGAGCGGAGGACAGAGCGGTCGGGTTCTTTACTGCTCCTTTTGCGGCAAGAGCGAGCACGAGGTGCGCAAGCTCATCGCGGGCCCGTCGGTGTACATCTGCGACGAGTGCGTCGACCTGTGCAACGACATCATCCGCGAGGAAGTGCACGCCAAGCCGCAGGTCAAGGGCCTGCCCAAGCCGCATGAGATCCGCGCGGTGCTGGACGAGTACGTCATCGGCCAGGACAAGGCCAAGAAGGTGCTGTCGGTGGCGGTGTACAACCACTACAAGCGCCTGAGCCAGAAGGGTGCCGCCGACGGCGTCGAGCTGTCCAAGTCGAACATCCTGCTGATCGGCCCCACCGGCTCGGGCAAGACCCTGCTGGCCGAGACGCTGGCGCGGCTGCTGGACGTGCCTTTCGCCATCGCCGATGCCACCACGCTCACCGAAGCCGGCTATGTCGGCGAGGACGTGGAGAACATCATCCAGCGCCTGCTGCAGAAGTGCGACTACGACGTCGAGAAGGCGCAGCGCGGCATCGTTTACATCGACGAGATCGACAAGATCTCGCGCAAGAGCGAAAACCCGTCGATCACCCGCGATGTCTCGGGCGAAGGCGTGCAGCAGGCCCTGCTCAAGCTGATCGAGGGCACCATCGCCAGCGTGCCGCCGCAGGGCGGCCGCAAGCACCCGCAGCAGGAGTTCCTGCAGGTCAACACCGCCGGCATCCTGTTCATCTGCGGCGGCGCCTTCGCCGGCCTGGAGCGGGTGATCCAGAACCGCACCGAGAAGGCCGGCATCGGCTTCGGCGCGGACGTGAAGTCGCAGAAGGACTCGCGCCACATCGGCGAGCTGCTGGCCATCGTCGAGCCCGAGGACCTGATCCGTTACGGCCTGATCCCCGAGTTCGTCGGCCGCCTGCCGGTGCTGGCGGTGCTGGAGGAGCTGGACGAGCGCGCCCTGATCTCGATCCTGCGCGAGCCGAAGAACGCGCTGGTCAAGCAGTTCGCCAAGCTGTTCCAGATGGAAGGCTGCCAGCTCGAGTTCCGCGAGGACGCCCTGCACGCCATCGCCCGCAAGGCGAAGGAGCGCAAGACCGGCGCGCGCGGCCTGCGCACCATCCTGGAGAACATCCTGCTCGACGTGATGTACGACCTGCCGTCGATGCAGAACGTGTCCAAGGTGGTGGTGGACGAATCGGTGGCCAAGGGCGAGGCCAAGCCCTTCGTGGTCTACGAGAACGTCGAGGCGACGCGGCGGGACGTCAAGAACACCGCCTGAGGGCGCCTGAAACCCGACGGGGCCGCCGGAAGTCAAAATTCCGGCGGCCTTTTTTGTTTGTCGGGGGCCGGGTGCCGGCTGCGAGAGTCCCGGCAGGGACGCCGGGTGGCTTGGACGGGACGCCGTAGCGCCTTGAATTGCCGGCTTCCGCTCGCATCTTTGCCACGTAATGCATAATACCGACGTAACCGATCCGAGGTTGACAGTGTCCCAGTCCAACGAGCGTTCTGCACCGGTTCTGCCCCTGCGCGATGTGGTGATTTTCCCGCATCTGGCGCAGCCCCTGTTCGTCGGGCGCGAGAAATCGGTCAAGGCGCTCACCGCGGCGATGCAGGACGGCAAGCGCATCCTGCTGGTGGCGCAGAAGCACGCCGACACCGACGAGCCGGGCACCACCGATCTGTACGACGTCGGCACCCTGGCCAGCATCCTGCAGCTGCTGAAGCTGCCCGACGGCACCGTCAAGGTGCTGGTGGAGGGCGCGCAGCGCGCCCGCATCCTCAGCCTCGAAAACAGCAACGACTACCTCACCGCCGAGTTCGAGCCGATCGCCGCGGACGAGGGCCAGCCGTCCGGCAGCGAGACCGACGCGGTGATGCGCGCCACGGTGGCGACCTTCGAGCAGTACGTGAAGCTCAACAAGAAGGTCCCGGCCGAGCTGCTGCCGTCGCTGTCGAGCATGGATTCCCCGGGACGCCTGGCCGACGCCATCGCCGCCCACCTCAACCTCAAGCTCGAGGACAAGCAGAAGGTCCTGGAGCTGACCGATCCCAAGCCGCGCATCGAGTACGTGCTGGGCCAGCTGGAAGGCGAGATCGACATCCTGCAGATCGAGAAGAAGATCCGCGGGCGGGTCAAGTCGCAGATGGAGAAGAACCAGCGCGAGTACTACCTGAACGAGCAGATCAAGGCGATCCAGAAGGAGCTCGGCGAGCTCGAGGACGCGCCCAACGAGCAGGAGGAGCTGGCGCGCAAGATCGAGAAGTCCGGCATGCACAAGGCCGCCAAGGCCAAGGCCAGCGCCGAGCTCAACAAGCTGAAGATGATGCCGGCGATGTCGGCCGAGGCCACGGTGGTGCGCAACTACCTGGACTGGCTGACCCAGGTGCCGTGGAAGAAGACCACCAAGGCGGTGATCGACCTGTCGGCCGCCGAGAAGCAGCTCGACACCGATCATTACGGCCTGGAGAAGGTCAAGGAGCGCATCCTCGAGTACCTCGCCGTGCAGAGCCGGGTGAAGAAGCTGAAGGGCCCGATCCTGTGCCTGGTCGGCCCGCCGGGCGTGGGCAAGACCTCGCTCGGCCGCTCCATCGCCGAGGCGACCAACCGCAAGTTCACCCGCATGAGCCTGGGCGGCGTGCGCGACGAGGCCGAGATCCGCGGCCATCGCCGCACCTACATCGGCTCGATGCCGGGCAAGATCATCCAGAGCATGTCCAAGGTCGGGGTGAAGAACCCGCTGTTCCTGCTCGACGAGATCGACAAGATGAGCATGGATTTCCGCGGCGATCCCAGCTCGGCGCTGCTGGAAGTGCTGGACCCGGAGCAGAACAACAGCTTCAACGACCACTACCTGGAGGTCGACTACGACCTGTCGGACGTGATGTTCGTCTGCACCGCCAACACCCTGAACATCCCGGGCCCGCTGCTCGACCGCATGGAAGTGATCCGCATCCCCGGCTATACCGAGGATGAGAAGCTCAACATCGCCAAGCGCTACCTGATCCCCAAGCAGATCAAGGCCAACGGCCTCAAGGACGAGGAGCTGGAGATCAGCGACAGCGCGGTCCGTTCGATCGTGCGCACCTACACCCGCGAGGCCGGGGTGCGCAGCCTGGAGCGCGAGATCAGCAAGATCTCGCGCAAGGTGGTCAAGCAGATCCTGCTCAAGCCGACCGAGAAGACGGTCAAGGTCACCGACAAGAACCTGGAGAAGTACCTCGGCGTACAGCGCTTCCGCTTCGGCCGCGCCGAGGAGAAGAACCAGGTCGGCCAGGTTACCGGCCTGGCCTGGACCGAGGTCGGCGGCGAGCTGCTGTCGATCGAGGCGGCGCTGTCTCCCGGCAAGGGCAAGCTGACCCAGACCGGCAGCCTCGGCAACGTGATGCAGGAGTCGATCCAGGCGGCGCTGACCGTGGTGCGCTCGCGCGCCAAGATCCTCGGCATCGATCCGGACTTCTATCAGAAGAACGACATCCACGTGCACGTGCCGGAAGGCGCCACGCCCAAGGATGGCCCGTCCGCCGGCATCGCCATGTGCACCGCCATCGTCTCTTCGCTCAGCGGCATTCCGGTGCGCGCCGACGTGGCCATGACCGGCGAGATCACGTTGCGCGGCGAGGTGCTGCCCATCGGCGGCCTCAAGGAAAAGCTGCTGGCGGCGCAGCGCGGCGGCATCCGCCGCGTGGTGATTCCGCAGGAAAACCTCAAGGATCTCGCGGAGATTCCGGACAACATCAAAGCCAAGCTCGACATCGAGCCGGTGCGCTGGATCGAGGACGTGCTGCGCCTGGCGCTGGAGCGCGTGCCCGAGCCGAAGCCGGAAGTGGAGGGAGGCGCCAATCCTCCCGCCACCTCCGGCGAGACCCTGCGTCCGCACTGAAGTACCGGTCCGGCGGCGCCGCAACGGCGCCGCCGGCCTCGCCCGAAAAATCCTTTCCCGCATGCGAAAAACGTTTGTGCCATGGGGCCAAACGCTTCATTGACGCTCGCTGTGGGCGCTTGGTATAAGACTGCATCCGTTGCCGTATTGATCCCAACCTTGGACGCTCGCGCCAGTGTGCGCGCCGCTTTCGGGTATTTACGGCACGGGCGAACAACAAGCAGCTGCTCTCTCCGCATATCCGGCACGAAGCCATCACGCATCAAAGGGGATTCACCGAAATGAACAAGGCAGAACTGATCAATGCCGTCGCCGACAAGGCCGACGTTTCCAAAGCCGACGCCGGCCGCGCCGTCGATGCATTCATCGAAGTGGTGACCAAGGCGCTGAAGAAGAACGACAAGGTTTCCCTGGTCGGCTTCGGCACCTTCGCCCTCCGCAAGCGTGCCGCCCGCACCGGCCGCAACCCCAAGACCGGGGCCCCGCTGAAGATCGCCGCCAGCAAAAATCCGTCCTTCAAGGCTGGCAAGGCGCTGAAAGACGCGGTAAAATAATCGACCTTCGCGGGTGTGACGCCCCGCCGGGTGCTTAGCTCAGTCGGTAGAGCATCGCCCTTACAAGGCGGGGGTCGGCGGTTCGAGCCCGTCAGCACCCACCAGTTCGAAGCTAAGTT
The DNA here is from genome assembly GCA_035651715.1 of Nevskia sp. Taxonomy (GTDB): domain Bacteria; phylum Pseudomonadota; class Gammaproteobacteria; order Nevskiales; family Nevskiaceae; genus Nevskia. Next base: position 50 of record DASRFD010000113.1, on the reverse strand, counting down.
GTCAGAAGTAGATGTCCACGCGGAGCGGTAGCTCAGTCGGTTAGAGTATC
>DASRFD010000112.1:0-76667 GCA_035651715.1 Nevskia sp. | reverse complement strand
GGACGGCAGATCCAGCGGCACCGACAGCCACAGGCCGAGGGCGTAACCGGCGGCGCCGACGGCGTAGCCGAGCAGCAGGCCCCTGGCGCTGTCCAGGCCGCGCACCGCCAGCGCCGGGAGGATCAGCGTGGCGAACACCAGGTAAACGCCGACCAGCTGCACCGAGGCGGTGACGTTGAGCGCGAACAGCGGGTAAAACCACATCGGGTGCCTGCGTGCGCCCAGCCACCAGGCGGCGAGGATGCCGGCGTAGAGCAGCGCCACCGGCCAGACCTGGCCGAAGTTGACCCACAGGATCTGGCCGGCGAGCAACTCGGTCAGGTGCTCGCCGCCGTGCGGGTTGTGCGCCAGCAGCAGGATCGAGACGCAGGCGGCGACGACGTAGAGGCAGCCGATCAGCGCTTCCTGCACGGCGGCCAGCCGGCGCTCGGTCCACGACAGCAGGCCCGCGGCCAGCAGCGCGGCGACGCCGGCGGCAAGCTGCAGGGTCCAGCCCTGGCTCTCGTAGCCGGCGGCCTCCACCGCGATCACGCCCAGCGCGGCGATCTGGGCGATGGTCAGGTCGATGAAGATGATGCCGCGGCGCAGGACCTCGCGGCCGAGCGTGACGTGGGTGGCGCTCACCACCAGGCCCGCCGCGAGCGGCGGAGCGAGCAGCGACCAGTCGAAGCCGAGCGCCACCGCCTTACTCGCTGCTCTTGCCGTTGGCGGCCGCCAGCAGGCGGTCGATCGTCACCTGGAACAGCTGGAACAGGTCGTCGGTGCCGTCGACGCCGCCGACGGTGAAGGGCAGCTTCACCGCGGGGATGCCGGCCTTCTGCGAAAAGAACAGCGCGGCCTTGGGATCGTTGTAGGCGGCATAGACCACCATCTTCGCCGGGTTGCGGCTGAAGTTCTGCAGCAGCTCGTTGAGCTGGCCGGCGCTCGGCGGGATGCCGGGCTTGGGCTCCAGCGCGCCGACCTCCTTCATGCCGAGCCAGTCGTAGAGGTAGATCCACTCCTTGTGGTAGCTCAGCGCGGTGAGGCCGGCCAGCGGCCTGGCCTGCTCCTTCCACTTGGCCAGCGCCGCCTGCCAGCGCGCCGCGAAGTCCTTGCCGCGCGCCCGGTAGGCGTCGGCGTGGGCGTTGTCGAGCTCGGCCAGGCGCTCGGTCAGCGCCTCGGCCACCTTGCCGATGTTGTCCGGCCCGGTCTGGATGTGCGGGTTGCCGTAGGGATGGATGTCGCCCTCGGCGCGGTCCAGCTTCTCCGGCACCTCCTTCATCGTCACGAACTTGCTGGCCTCGAACAGGCCCGGCTTGCCCGGCTGGATGTTGGGATTGGCCGCGGTCTGCTGCAGCACCGGGAACCAGCCGATCTCCAGCTCCGCGCCGGTGCACACCGACAGGTCGGCATTGCGGAAGTGCGCGATCAGGCTCGGCCGCGGCTGGATCTGGTGCGGGTCCTGCTGGCCGGTGGTGGCGACGTACAGGTCGACGTCCTTGCCGCCGATCTCCTTGACCAGGGCGCCCCACTCGGGCTCGCAGGCGAAGACCTTCAGCGCGGCGGAAGCGGGCGCCGCGGCGGCCATCAGGACGGCGCAGGCGGCGAGGCGGAGCAGGATTTTCATCGGGGCAGGCTCAGAAGGTGTGGGCCGGGTGCGAACCCAGGCTGAAGATGTATTGCAGGAACACCTGGTTGTCGCCGGCGCCGGCGACGCGCGATTCGTCGCGGTTGTACTGCAGCCGCAGGCGGCTGAACTCGCTGTGCGACCAGTCGACCATCGCGCTGTAGCGCTGCGGATGGCCCTTGTCGGCGAGGATCGCCAGGGTGGTGCCGTCCGCCGGGTCGGAGACGTCGTTATTGCTGCTGACGCGGTCGTAGCGCACCCCGGCGCGCCACATCGGCATGAACTGGTACACGCCCTGGAGGTAGAAGCCGGACTGGTGGCCGCGGTAGTCGCTGGCGATGGCCGTGGCGCCGGGGTCGAACACCAGCGCGCCGCGTTCGCTGCGCACGAAGTATTCGCCCTGCACCACGGCGTTGTGCACCGTGGGGTTGCCGTGCGGCGCCCACTTGTAGATGAAGTCGACGATGCCCAGGCCGCTGTGGCCGGAGAAGTCGGTGGTGCCGAGGTCGTCGCTGGTGCTGCGCTTGTCGGAATCGACCCGGTAGTAGGACAGGCCCAGGCGGTAGGAGGAGCTGTCGTTGAGGTCGTCGCCGTAGTGCACGAACACATCCTTGGCCGGCACCCCGGAGCGCTTGTCGCCGCCGCCGGGGAAGTGGCCGCCGCGGGTCAGTTCGCCGCCGAACTCCAGGAACACGTCGATCGGCGCCACCCACTTGAGCTGGCCGCCGTCGTCGTCGAGCTGGTCGCCGAGCATGGTGCGGTAGACCAGCGGCGCGTCGACGAAATCCCAGGCGTGGGTATGGACGTGGTTCTGGTAGCCGATGTCGGAATAAAAGCGGCCGATCTTGGCGACGAAACCGTAGGGCAGGGAGGTGGTGTTGATCGCCGCCTCCTCCACGCTCACCGTGGTGCTGCCGTCGGCGTTGGTATCCAGCGCGATGTTGGCGAAGCCGTGGAAGTAGTCGTCGACGTTGGCTTCCAGCGCCAGCTCCGTTTCGCGCAGCGACAGGCCGGCGGGGCGGAATTCGGTGTCGGTGTCGAGAATGAAGCCGGGGATGTGCACCGGGCCGTCATTGCCGTAGTTGGCATAGGTGCCCTGCAGCACCAGGCTGATCTTGGGATTGAACGCGGTGCCGGCGTCCGCGGCGCGGACCGGCAGCGAAAAGCTCAACAGTGAAATGCCGCAGACGCCGGCGACGGATGCGGCCTGGCGCGAACCGGAAATGCGCATAAAACGAGTCCTCTCCCGAAAACAACGGCGCGGCCCCCCAAGGGCACGCGATGCCTGAAGCGCTTAGGCGGGGAGAGCGGGAGGACCGCGGCTGGGCGGAAGGGCGGCGCGGCGCTGCGCGACGGAGCGGGGCGCCGGCGCTGCCGGCGCCTCGCCGCGGGGGACCGGGATGCCGGCCGTGTCGATCACCGCCGGGGTGCCGCCGGCGGCGTGGGCCAGCATGCAGACTTCGCAGGCGGCGCTGCTTTCCGCCTTCAGCTCGTGGCTGCTGGCGTGCGCCACCGCCATCGCCTGCACGGCGAGGAAGCCCAAGGCGAGAAGCAGGCGGGAAAGGACCGGAAAACGGCGCATAAGCCGCTTAAATAACACGAAGCGGCGGCAACTGGAAAGCCGCCGGGCCGAACCGTGGCCGCGACGGTTCAGCCGGCCGCGTCCCCGGTGCGGCCCCGCGCCACGCGCAGCAGGCCGCGGCGCACCGCCGGGGCGACGTCGACCATCACCGCGCCGGCCAGGATCAGCAGGCAGCCGATCGCCGGCACCGTGCCGAGGCGCTCGTGCAGCACCAGCGCGCCGGCCAGCGCCGCGAACACGCTCTCCAGCGACAGGATCAAGGCCGCCTCGGCCGCCGGCGCGTGGCGCTGCGCCACGATCTGCAGCGTGTAGGCGATGCCGCCCGAGGCGACGCCGGCATAGGCGATGGCCGGCAGGCTGGCGCGGAAGTCGGGCCACGCGGCGTTTTCCACGCCCAGGCTCAGCGCCCCGGCGCCGAGCGCGGTGACCGCGTACTGGATGAAGCACAGCAGGAACGGCCGGTTGAGCCGGCCGAGGAAGCGCGCGATCAGGGTGATGTGCAGGGCCCACACCAGGTCCGAAGCCAGCAGCACCAGGTCGCCGCGCGACCAGCCGCCGTTCTTGCCGCCGGCCAGCAGCCAGGCGCCGGCCACCGCCACGGCGCAGGCCAGCAGCACCAGCGGCCGCGGCGGCGTGCCGGCCACGGCCCAGACCACGAAGGGCACGAAAGCGACATAGACCGCGGTGAGGAAGCCGCCGTTGGTGGCGGTGGTGCCGGTCAGGGCCCACTGCTGCATCGTCGCGCCGGTGCACAGGCACAGGCCCACCAGCAGCGCCAGGCCCAGGTCGCCGCGCCGCGGCGGCGGCGCGGCGGCACGGCGCGATTCGAACCAGGCCAGCGGCGCCAGCAGCAGCGCCGAGAGCAGGAAGCGCGAGGCGACGAACAGCACCGGCCAGGCCGCCGCGTGCAGGTCCTTCTGGGCGACGAAGGCCGTGCCCCAGATGAAGGCGCACAGCAGCAGGAGGAGATCGGCCTTGAGTCGGGTCATGGAAAGTGGTTGGGGCGGATGCGAACCGGCCGCTGGGCCGCTTGCGCCGGGCGACGCGGCGCCTCGCTCAGGCCGGATTATAAGTTCGGGCCGGCCGCGCCGGGGCCGGCCTGCCCGCCGCAGCTGGGCCCAGGCGCCCGCAGGGTCTGCGCTGCGCTTCAGATTTTTCCGATCCTGGAATTGACGCGGATCAAAGCAGGACGCGGCGAGGATCCTTGAAATGGCAGCCATGAACCAGATCCCGCTTCCGCCGGCGCTGTACCTCCCGCTGCTGCTGGTCGTGGCCGTCTGCATCCTGGCGCTGCTCGCCCTGATCCTGGTCGACCACGATGTCTGGGGGAGGGCGCAGCGGGCGCTGCTCGGACGGCAGGTCGCCAGGCTGCGCATGCGCCGCATGCTGGTGGCGCGGGACGTCCCGCTCGAGGACTACCTGCGGCTGAGCAGCGTGGCGGAACTGCGCCAGGACATCGTCAGGTGCCGCGGCTGCGTCAGCCAGGCGCGCTGCGACCAGGCTCAATCCGGCGCGGGTCATGACCGTGCCTGGACCTATTGCCCGAACACCTGGAGGCTGAGCCGGCTCAAGCGGCGCAGCGCCGCCACTTGCCCGGCCTGAGCGGTCGGCTTGGAGGGGCCGTGACTGTCGAAGCTCCGCCGGTGTCCGGCAAGAGCGGTCGAATCATCAACGGCGCGGTGGCCTGCGCCCCCTGTGTCCACGGCAGCTATGACTGGGCCTGGGACAAGTACCTGGCCGCCTGCGCCAACCACTGGATGCCGCAGGAGATCAGCATGGCGGCGGATATCGCCCTCTGGCACGATCCGTCCGGCCTGACCGGGGACGAGCGGCGCATCGTCAAGCGCAATCTCGGCTTCTTCTCCACGGCCGATTCCCTCGCCGCCAACAATATCGTGCTCGGCACCTACCGCCACATCACCAGCGGGCAGTGCCGCCAGTACCTGCTGCGCCAGGCCTTCGAAGAGGCGCTGCACACCCACGCCTACCAGTACATCGTCGAAAGCCTGGGCCTGGACGAAGGCGAGATCTTCAACATGTACAACGAGGTGCCCAGCATCCACGACAAGGCGGCGTTCCTGCTGCCCTTCATCCAGACCCTGACCGACCCGGCCTTCCGCACCGGCACCACGGCCTCGGACCAGCGTCTGCTGCGCTCGCTGATCGCCTTCGCCTGCATCATGGAAGGACTGTTCTTCTATGTCGGCTTCGTCCAGATGCTGGCGCTGGGCCGGCGCAACAAGATGGTCGGCGCCGCGGAACAGTACCAGTACATCCTGCGCGACGAGTCGATGCACCTCAATTTCGGCATCGACCTGGTGAACCAGATCAAGCTGGAGAACCCGCAGCTGTGGACGGAGCGGTTCCGGGCCGAAATCGCCGGGCTGATGCACCAGGCGGTGGAGCTGGAGGAGCGCTATGCCCGCGACACCATGCCGCGCGGTGTGCTCGGCCTGAACGCGAGGATGTTCAGCGACTACCTGCGCTATGTGGCGAACCGGCGCTGCGCCCAGATCGGCCTGCCGCCGCTGTACCCGGTCGCGCACAACCCGTTTCCCTGGCTGAGCGAGCTGATGGACCTGAAAAAGGAGAAGAACTTCTTCGAGACCCGGGTGGCGGAGTACCAGAGCGGCGGCCTGGTGTGGGAATAGCCGGCGTGAGCCCGGGAGCGTCCTCCGACCAGCGCCGGACGCATGACGTCCTGATCGTAGGCGCCGGGCCCGCCGGCCTGGCCCTGGCGCTGTCCCTGGCCGGCCTGGGGCTGGCGGTCGCGGTGATCGAGCGCGAGGAGGAAGAGCGGATCGCGGTGCCCGCGGATGACGGCCGCGAGATCGCCCTGACCCATGGCTCGCTGCGCATTCTCGATGCGCTGGGCGTGGTCGAGGGCTGGAGCGAAGCCGAGATGTCGCCGATCCGCTCGGCCCAGGTCTATAACGGTCGCTCGGCGCGCTTCCTGGAGTTCCGGGCCGACCGGAGCGGGTCCGCGGCCCTCGGCTACCTGGTTTCGAACCATTGCATCCGGCGCGAACTGTACCGCCGCCTGCGCGAGCATGGCGGCGTCGAACTGCGCTGCGGCAGGCGCATCGTTGCATGCCGTGCCGGAGCCGGGCTGGCGGTGGTGGCCACCGGCGACGGCGAAGCCCTGGCCGCGCCCCTGCTGGTGGCAGCGGACAGCCGTTTCTCGGAAACCCGCCGCGCCATGGGCATCCCGGCCGAGATGCACGACTTCGGCAGATCCATGCTGGTATTCCGCGCCAGGCACAGCCGGCCGCATGCCGGCACGGCGATGGAGTGGTTCGATTTCGGCCGCACCATTGCCACCCTGCCGCTGCACGGGGACTGCTCCTCGATCATCCTGACCGTCGCGGGCGAAGAGGCTGCGCGCCTCGCGGCCATGCCGCACGACCGCTTCGGCGCGAGCGTCAACCGCTGGCTGGAACGCCGCCTGGGGCGGCTCGAAGTGTGCTCGGCGCCGCATCGCTATCCGCTGGTGGCGACCTATGCGGAGCGCTTCGCCGCGCCGCGCTTTGCCCTGGTCGGCGACGCCGCGGTGGGCATGCATCCGGTGACGGCCCACGGCTTCAACTTCGGGCTGTCGGGGTTGAGGCTGCTGGCGGACGCGGTCGCAGCGGCGGTGCGCGACGGCCGCGATATCGGCTCGGACCGCGTCCTGGGCCACTACCAGCGGGCGCACCGCCGCCGCACCTGGCCGCTGTACCAGGCGACCAATGCCATCGCCAGGCTGTACACCGCCGAGAATGGTCCGGCCAGGATGCTGCGCCGCCTCATGCTCGGCGCGGCCGAGCACATCGCGCCGATCAGGAAGACGATCGTGCGGGAACTCAGATCCTGAGCCGCGCAGCGTTTCGACCGGATCGCGGGCAAGAAAAAAGCCCGTCTCCGCAGGTCGGAGACGGGCCGCGCCGGCAGGCGGGACCGCGGCCGGCTCAGAACGGGATATCGTCGTCCTCGAAGCTGTCGCCGCCGCCCTGCGGGGCCGGCGCCGGAGCCGAACGGGCCGGCGCGCGTTCGCGCGGCGCGGAGCCGCCGCCGCCGCGGGAGCCGCTGTAGCTGCCGCCGCCGAAATCGTCACCGCCGCCCGCGCCGCCGCCGCGGCCGTCGAGCATCTGCATGTCGGCGACCTGGACCTCGGTGGTGTAGCGGTCGTGGCCGTCCTTGTCCTGCCACTTGCGGGTGCGCAGCGAGCCTTCGACGTAGATCTTCGAGCCCTTCTTCAGATACTGGCCGGCGATCTCGGCCAGGCGGCGGGTGAAAACCAGGTTGTGCCACTCGGTGCGTTCCTTCTTCTCGCCGGAAGTCTTGTCGGTCCAGGACTCCGAGGTGGCGAGGGTCAGGTTGCAGAAGGCGTCGCCGTTGGGGAAAGCCTTCATTTCCGGGTCCTTGCCCAGATTGCCGATCAGGATGACTTTGTTGACTCCGCGAGCCATGTGCTCCTCCGTATCAATCGAACTGCGGGTGGGTGTGCCGCCCAGGACCGCTCACGCGCGGCCGCCCGTCGGCGGCTGCGGGGATGCGGAAGGACGGGGGGTGCAAGAGGAGGGCGGACCGGGTCGTTGAAAACGGCATGCGACGGCTGGTGGTTCATCGACGGTCCTCGTTCATGCGCCGGAAATGGGACGGTCGGTCCGGCGCACCCTCACTGCGGGAAAGCATACACCAGGGTCGGCGCCGCGGGGCAGGTGGCTCGGCCGGTGCGCGAGAAGTCTGCGGCAAGAACCTGCCGCGACAGGAATTGTTGGTACGTCTCAGGCCGTGCTGGCGCTGCCGCGAGGCGGCGGGGCGTGCATGGAATAGGCCAGCGCCAGCCACAGCAGGGGCAGGGCCGCGGCGATCGCCAGCAGGCCGGACGGATGCTGCTGGTCCAGCGCCCAGATGCAGATCGCGCCGCCCAGGGGCTGGCCCAGGAACTGGGCGGTGGCGTAGACGCCCAGCGCCGCACCCTTCTGATCGGGCGGCGCGCGGCGCGAGACCAGCGAGGGCAGCAGGCCCTCCAGCAAGTTGAACGGCAGGAAGAACAGCGCCAGGCCGGCGACGAGCCCGGCCTTGCCCGGCACCAGGCCGGTGACCAGCAGGGCCACCGCCAGCAGCAGCACCGAGCCCAGCAGCACGCCGCGGGCGCCGCCCTTGTCGGCGCGGCGCATCAGCGGCAGGGCCAGGATCAGCGTGCCGATCAGCACCGGCAGGTATAGCTTCCAGTGCTGGTCGGACGGCCAGCCCAAACGCTGCTGGATCAGCAGCGGCACGCCGGTGAACAGGCACAGCACCGCGGCATGCAGCAGCAGGATGCCGCCGGATAGGCGCAGCAGCTCGGCGTCGGCGAAGACCTGGCCGATGCTGCCGGAGGACGCGGTGGTGCGCTGCTCCGCGGCCGGCACCGCCAGCCACACCACGGGAATGGCGAGCAGGGACAGCACGGCGGTGAGCTTGAAGATGCCGCGCACGCCGCCGAGCAGGTCCTCGGCGGCGGAGCCCAGGATGATCGCCAGCACGAAGGCCAGGCCCATGCCGGCGCCCATGATCGCCATGGCGATGGTGCGCACTTCCTCGCGGGTGACGTCGGCCAGCAGGGCGGTGACGGCCGAGGAGATGGCGCCGGCGCCCTGCAGGAAGCGGCCGAAGGCGATCCATTCGATGCGGTCGGTGCTGCCGGCGACATAGCTGCCCAGGGCGAATACCAGCATGCCCATGGCGATCACCGGCTTGCGGCCGATGCGGTCGGACAGGCGCCCGAGCAGGATCTGGAACAGTGCCTGGGCCACGGCCGAGGCGATCATGGCGGCGGTGATCCAGGATTGCGCCGGGTGCGCGGGCAGGCCCTTGGCGTACAGCTCGAAGATCGGCAGGATCATGAACACGCCGAGCATGCGCAGGGCGTAGACGGCGCCGAGCCCGAAAGTCGCCTTGAGTTCTTTGGAGTTCATTGCGGCAAAAACTGCATGCGAAATTGATGCCGGACAGCCTGCTGACAATCTGGCCGGCGGCCGGACCGCCGTGGTCCGGCATTCCCGGCGCACTTGAAAACCGGGTGCGCCGCAGCAACTAACGGCATATAGTAACCGATCGCCCTTTCCTCCGCCGCGCGGCCCCCGCGTGGCTAGAACCTTTTTCGACCCATGGATACCATCCATATCCGCGGTGCGCGCACGCACAACCTCAAAAACGTCTCGCTGGACCTGCCGCGCGACAAGCTGATCGTCATCACCGGCCTGTCCGGCTCGGGCAAGTCCAGCCTGGCCTTCGACACCCTCTACGCCGAAGGGCAGCGGCGCTACGTCGAGTCGCTGTCGGCCTACGCGCGGCAGTTCCTGTCGATGATGCAGAAGCCGGACGTGGACTCGATCGAGGGCCTGTCGCCGGCGATCTCGATCGAGCAGAAGTCCACCTCGCACAACCCGCGCTCCACCGTCGGCACGGTCACCGAGATCTACGACTACCTGCGCCTGCTCTACGCCCGCGTCGGCACCGCGCGCTGCCCGGACCACGGCGTGACCCTCGAGGCCCAGAGCGTCAGCCAGATGGTGGACCACGTGCTGGCGCTGCCCGAGGGCTCGGCCTGGATGCTGCTGGCGCCGGTGGTGCGCGAGCGCAAGGGCGAGCACGCCGAGTGGTTCGACCAGATGCGGCAGCAGGGCTTCGTCCGCGCCCGCGTCGACGGCAGGGTCTACGAGCTGGATGAAGTGCCGACCCTGAACCGCAAGCTCAAGCACGACATCGACATCGTGGTCGACCGCTTCAAGGTGCGCGCCGACGCCAAGCAGCGCCTGGCCGAGTCGTTCGAGACCGCGCTGCGCCTGTCCGACGGCCTGGCGATGGTGGCGCCGCACGGCGAGGCCAAGGGCCAGCCGGCGGAAATTCCCTTTTCGGCGCGCATGGCCTGCCCGCACTGCGGTTACTCGCTGGAGGAGCTGGAGCCGCGCCTGTTCTCCTTCAACAGCCCCACCGGCGCCTGCCCCACCTGCGACGGCCTCGGCAGCCTGCAGGTGTTCGACGCCGAGCGGGTGGTGACGCACCCCGACCACTCGCTCGCCGACGGCGCGATCCGCGGCTGGGACAAGCGCAACCCGTACTACTGGGCGCTGATCTCCTCGCTGGCCAGGCATTTCAAGTTCCCCACCGACAAGCCCTTCAACGAGTTGAGCGAAAAGGCGCGCCGGATCCTGCTCCAGGGCAGCGGCGAGGAGCGGATCAATTTCGAATACCCGGACGAGCGCGGCCGGACCGTCACGCGCCAGCACCGCTTCGAGGGCGTGCTGCCCAACCTGGAGCGGCGCTACAAGGAGACCGAGTCGCTGGCGGTGCGCGAGGAGCTGGCCAAGTACCTGTCGGACAAGCCCTGCCCGGACTGCCGCGGCGAGCGCCTCAACCGCGCCGCGCGCCACGTCTTCGTCGCCGACCGCAGCCTGCCGCAGATCAGCGCGCTGTCGGTGCGCGAGGCCGGCGGCTTCTTCGAGCGGCTGAAGCTGCCCGGCCACAAGGGCGAGATCGCCGACAAGATCCTCAAGGAGATCTCGGCGCGCCTGGGCTTCCTCAACAACGTCGGCCTCGACTACCTGACCCTGTCGCGCTCGGCCGAGACCCTGTCCGGCGGCGAGGCGCAGCGCATCCGCCTGGCTTCGCAGATCGGCGCCGGCCTGGTCGGCGTGATGTACGTGCTGGACGAGCCGAGCATCGGCCTGCACCAGCGCGACAACGAGCGCCTGCTCAAGACCCTGGTCCACCTGCGCGACCTCGGCAACACCGTCATCGTGGTCGAGCATGACGAGGAGGCGATCCGCTCCGCCGACTACGTCGTCGACATCGGCCCCGGCGCCGGCGTGCACGGCGGCCGGATCGTGGCGCAGGGCACGCCCAAGCAGATCGAGAAGGCCAGGGACTCGCTGACCGGGCAATACCTGTCGGGCGCGGTCGAGGTGGAGGTGCCGAAGCAGCGCCATCCGCGCGACGCGCAGCTGCAGGTGGTGGTGCGCGGCGCGCGCGGCAACAACCTGAAGAACGTCACCGCCGAAATCCCGGTGGGGCTGATGACCTGCGTCACCGGCGTGTCCGGCTCGGGCAAGTCGACCCTGGTCAACGACACCCTGCTCGGCTACGCCGCGCGGGCGCTGAACAACGCCGGCACGCGCCACGCCGAGTGCGACGGCATCGAGGGCCTGGAGCACCTGGACAAGGTCATCGACATCGACCAGTCGCCGATCGGCCGCACGCCGCGCTCCAACCCGGCCACCTACACCGGCCTGTTCACGCCGATCCGCGAGCTGTTCGCCCAGGTGCCGGAGGCGCGCTCGCGCGGCTACGAGGCCGGCCGCTTCAGCTTCAACGTCAAGGGCGGCCGCTGCGAGACCTGCGAAGGCGACGGCGTGATCAAGGTGGAGATGCACTTCCTGCCGGACGTCTACGTCACCTGCGACACCTGCAAGGGCCGCCGCTACAACCGCGAGACCCTGGAGGTGAAGTACAAGGGCAAGAGCATCGACGAGGTGCTCGACATGACGGTCGAGGACGGCATGGCCTTCTTCAAGCCGGTGCCGGCGATCCGCCGCAAGCTCGAGACCCTGATGGACGTGGGCCTGAGCTACATCACCCTGGGGCAGAACGCGACGACGCTGTCCGGCGGCGAGGCGCAGCGCATCAAGCTGGCCAAGGAACTGTCGCGGCGCGACACCGGCAAGACCCTCTACATCCTCGACGAGCCGACCACCGGCCTGCACTTCCACGACGTGGCGCAGCTGCTCAAGGTGCTGGAGCGCCTGCGCGACGCCGGCAACACCGTGGTGGTGATCGAGCACAACCTCGACGTGATCAAGCGCAGCGACTGGATCATCGACCTCGGGCCGGAGGGTGGCAGCGGCGGCGGCGAGATCATCGCCACCGGCACGCCGGAGGACGTGGCGAAGAATGCGCGCTCGCACACCGGGCGCTTCCTGAAGCCGCTGCTCAAGGGACGTTGAGCGGCGGCCTCGCGCCCTGGCGCAGCGGCCGTTGCGCCTCTGCGCGAGTCCGCCGGCGCTCTGCCGGCGCGCAAGAATCCGGAAGAAACCCCGCGGCCCAGCCCCTAAAGTGCGCTCCATCGCAACCCACGTTCAGGAGCGAACCATGAGGAGCAACGCGCGTCACGGAGGCAGCCGCCGGGGCCTGCGGCTGGTGCTGGTTCTCGGCGCCGGCCTGGCGCTGTGGTCCCTCGCCGGGATTGCCTTCACCGCCGAGGCTGTGCATCAATCGGACCGGACCGGCATCGGCGACTTCGGCATGCTGCAGTGGAAGGCCTCGTGAAATCCGCGGCGAAGCGGCAGGCGGGCGGTGCCGCCCGCCAGCTCGACTGGCCGCGCCTGCTGATGACCGCCTGCCGCCGCATCGAGCAGGCGCCGCGCGCGCCGACGCTGGCCGAGCTGGCGCAGGGCAGCGGCGTCAGCCCCTCCGAGCTGCAGCGCCAGTTCACCCGCCGGCTCGGCGTCAGCCCCAAGGCCTACGCCCAGGCCCTGGCCCTGCACCGGCTGACCCAGGCCCTGAACCAGGACCGCACCGCGCTCGACGCCGTGTTCAGCGCCGGCTACGAATCCAGCGCGGCGGCCTACGCCAACGCCGGCGCGGCGCTGGGCGCGGCCCCGGGCAAGTTGCGCGGCTCGGTCGACATCGGCTGGTGGATGGGCCTGTCCGACCTGGGCTGGATGCTGCTGGCGGCGACGCGGCGCGGCGTCTGCTGGCTGGCGTTCGGCGAGGAGCCGGGGCGGCTGCTGGAGGAGCTGCGCGCGGCCTTCCCCAGGGCGCGGCTGCACAACGACGAGGCGCGGCTGTACGGCTGGTTCGAGCAGGTGCGCGATTTCGTGCTGCTGCCGCGCGAGGCGCTGGACCTGCCCCTGGATATCCAGGGCACGGCCTTCCAGTCGCGGGTGTGGCGCGCGCTGCGGCAGATTCCACTGGGCGAAACCCTGAGCTATGGCGCGGTGGCGCAGCGCCTGGGCGAACCCAGGGCGAGCCGCGCCGTGGCCACGGCCTGCGCCACCAACCGCATCGCCATGCTCATCCCCTGCCACCGCGTGGTCGGCGCCGACGGCCGCCTGTCGGGCTACCGCTGGGGGGTGCGGCGCAAGGCCGCGCTGCTGGAGCGGGAGGGGAAAAGCAACGGTTAGCGGTCAGTGGTCAGCCGTCGGCGACGATCACGGGCCCAGCGCTTTGACCGGCCACGAACAGCCGGCGGCCAGCAGCGGCTTCACTCGATCCCGAGCTTCTTGATGCGGTAGCGCAGCGAGCGGAACGACATGCCGAGCAAGGCGGCGGCCTTGGTCTTGTTGTAGCGCGCCTTTTCCAGCGCCTCGCGGATGGCGCGCCGCTCGATCTCCTCCATCTGGTCCTCGAAGCCGCCGCCGGCGGCGCGCGGCGCCTCGCCCGGGGCGGTTGCCGCCGCCAGCGGCGCGGCCGGCGCGGCGACGTCGCCGCGCAGCTGCAGCTCGGCGGCGGAGATGCGGCTGCCGTCGCACAGGGTCACGGCGCGTTCCAGCACGTTTTCCAGCTCGCGCACGTTGCCCGGGAAGCCGTAGGCCTGGAGCCGGCGCAGCGCCTCGGCGTCCAGCTTCGGCGGCGAGGCCAGCCCGTTGCTCTGCGCCAGGCGCCGCAGGATCGCCTCGGCCAGCAGCGGGATGTCCTCGACGTGTTCGCGCAGCGGCGGGGTGCGGATCTCGATGACGTTGAGGCGGTAGTAGAGGTCCTGGCGGAAACTGCCCTGGGCCAGCAGCTTGCCCAGGTCCTTGTGCGTGGCGGAGATGATGCGCACGTTCACCGGCACCTCGGCCTCGGCGCCCACCGGGCGCACGGCGCGCTCCTGCAGCGCGCGCAGCAGCTTGACCTGCATGTGCAGCGGCAGGTCGCCGACCTCGTCGAGGAACAGGGTGCCGCCCTCGGCGGCCTGGAACAGGCCGACCTTGTCGCGGCTGGCGCCGGTGAAGCTGCCGCGCAGGTGGCCGAAGAACTCGCTTTCCATCAGCTCGGAGGGAATCGCGCCGCAGTTCACCGGCACGAAAGCCGCCGCGCTGCGCGGGCTGCGGGCGTGGATCAGGCGCGCCACCAGCTCCTTGCCGGTGCCGGACTCGCCGGCGATGTGCACCGGCGCCTGGCTGCGCGCCAGGCGCTCGACCATGGCGCGCAGGTTGTCCACCGCGGGGGCGCGGCCGAGCAGGCCGCCGTCGGCGACCGGCGCCGCCGCCGCGGGGGTGCGCAGCTTCAGCGCCGCGTCGACCAGCTTGCGCAGGGCCTGCAGGTCCACCGGCTTGGAAACGAAATCGAAGGCGCCGGCCTTGAGGCTTTCCACCGCCGCCTGGGCGTTGCCGTAGGCGGTGATCACCGCCACCGGCAGGCCCGGCCGATGGCTCTGGATGTGCTGCAGCACGCCGAGGCCGTCGCCATCGGGCAGGCGCATGTCGGTGAAGCACAGGTCGAACTCGTGCTCGTCCAGCAGCTGCCGCGCCTCGCGCACCGTGGCGGCGCCGTGGGTGCGCAGGCCCATGCGGGCGAGGGTGATCTCCAGCAGCTCGCGGATGTCGGCTTCGTCGTCGACGATGAGGGCGTGGGCCTTGGTCATGAAGCGGTGGTCAATGGTCAGTGGTCGGTTGTCGGTCAACAGCCGGGCGGCCGGTTGGCGGATGCTTCGACGGACAACCGAAAGCTGACAATCGACAACTCCTTGCTCAGGCGGAGAAGAGCAGGCGCAGGCGCACCCCCTGCTGCCCCGGCAGCAGCAGCAGCAACGCCTGATTGTATTCGCACATTTCGCGCGCCAGGTACAGGCCCAGGCCGGTGCCGCGATGGGCGGTGGTGAAGAACGGCTCGAACACGCGGTCGCGCAGTTCCGGCGGGATGCCGCTGCCGGTGTCGGCCACATCCAGGTAGGTCTGGCCCAGCGGCGCCTGGCGCCCGCCCGTCAGGGCGATCCGCACCGCGCCGCCGCGCGCGCCGTGCTCGAAGCTGTTGTCCCACAGGTTGAGCAGAATCTGCTGCAGGTGGTTGGGGTCGAAGCGCACCTGCAGCCCGGCCTCCACCCCCTCCAGGTCGATCTCGCAGGCGCGCCCCGGATGGCCCTCGCGGTAGAGCGCGACGGTGCGCTCCAGGAACGGGCGCAGCTCGATGTCGCTCGGCACCGCGGCATCGCGCCGCGACAGCCTGAGCACGTCGTTGACGATCTTGTCGATGCGCACGGTGTGGCGCTGGATCATTTCCAGCAGGCGCCGCTCCTCCCCATTCTGGTGCGGCGATTCGGCCAGCAGCTGGCCGGCGTGGTGGATGGCCGACAGCGGATTGCGGATCTCGTGGGCGATGCTGGCGGAAAGGCGGCCCAGCGCGGCGAGCTTCATCTGCTGGGCCTGCTCGCGCAGCCGCACCGCGTCGTCGAGCAGGATCAGCACCTGGGCGGCCGGGCCGCCCAGCGGCATGAAGCGCGGCATCACCTCGGTGCCGCCGGCCCACAGCGACACCGGCTCCGGCTGGCGCCCGGGGTTGCGCTGCCAGCCGAGCATGGCCGCGCCCAGCTCCGGCACCTGCTCGGCCAGGGTGTGGCCGGCCTCCTGCGCGCCGGCGCCGATGAGGCGCTGCGCGGCGGCATTGATCAGGCGCACGCGCTGGTCGGCGTCGACCACCAGCACGCCGGTCTGCATGCTGTCGATGATGCGCTCGTTGAGCTGCGACAGCTTGGCCAGGTCGCTGCCGACCCGCGCCGCCAGCGCCTCGCCGCGCCGCGCCCGCTGCGCCACGGCGCTGGCGGCGATGGTTGTGCCGAACAGGATCAGGCCGAGCAGGCCGGCGCCGGACATGTTGCTCAGCGGCAGGTCGGTCTCGGACAGCCGGAAGATTTCCTCGCCGAACACGAACAGGGTGCCGATCGAGGCCAGCAGCAGCGCCATGCGCGTGCCCAGCACCGAGCTGCAGCCCACCGCGGGAGTCAGCAGCAGCACGCCCAGGCCGCTGGCCAGGCCGTGGGCCTGGTAGACCAGCAGGCAGATGCCGCAGGCGTCGACGAAGAAGTGCAGCAGGGACTGCGTCACCAGGCCGGGGCGGTGCAGCCGCAGCGGCAGGAACATCAGCAGCGCGGCGCCGCCGTAGGCCAGGGTGGCGCGCAGGAAGGCGGCGCGGTCGATCCGCTCGAACATGAACGGGCCGTAGCCCTTGAGGCACAGCACCGCCAGGCCCACCACCAGCACCACGCGATACCACGACAGGGTGCGCAACAGGCGCCAGTCTTCCGGCGTGACCTCCTCGGAGCCGGCCGCGGCGGCGCTCATCCGGCCCTTTTCTTGCGGCAGTCGCGGCAGCGGCCGTCGTCGTTCAGCGTGTCGCGCGGCACGAACACGCCGCAGCCCAGGCAGCGCGCCATCATTTCGAACTGCTCCGTGGTGCGCGGCCTGGGCTTGGCGCCGGGGCCGGCATCGCTGCCCCAGCTGCGCAGCACGCGCCAGACGAAGAAGGCCAGGATGGCGATGATGACGAGGCGGAACAGATTCATTGGGGCTCTTGCGCACAGCCGGAAATGCGCCCGCGCGGACGCTTAATCAACAAGTATCTATGCCCCCCCGGCGGGAGTCCACCCGGGGCGCCGCGGCCCCGCGGCGGCGATGCTTTTTTGCCTGGGCGGCGGGTTTGGGGGAAAATGCCGCCCCCGCACCAGCAATATCGATTACCCCACTCCTCCGAGGGACGCATGAATCTCCATGAATATCAGGCGAAGGAGATCTTCGCCCGCTACGGTATCCCCGTGCCCCAGGGCGCGCTCGCGGCCAGCCCCGAGGCGGCGCGCGCCGCCGCCAAGCAGATCGGCGGCGAGAAGTTCGTTGTCAAGGCCCAGGTCCACGCCGGCGGCCGCGGCAAGGTCGGCGGCGTCAAGCTGGTGGAAGGCTTCGACGCGGTGGAGGAAGCCGCCAAGAAGATGCTCGGCACCCGCCTGGTGACCAAGCAGACCGACGCCAAGGGCCTGCCGGTGAACTCCGTGTGGGTCGAGAAGCCGTCCAACATCGCCCGCGAGCTGTACGTGTCGGCCGTGGTCGACCGCTCGCGCGAGCGCCTGGTGTTCATGGCCTCCCCCGCCGGCGGCATGGACATCGAGGAAGTGGCCGAGCACACCCCGGAGAAGATCAAGAGCGTCACGGTCAACCCCTCCTGCGGCCTGCAGCCCTACCAGGCGCGCGAGCTGGGCTTCTTCATGGGCCTGACCAAGGAGCAGGTCGACCAGTTCACCAAGATCATGACCGGCCTGTACCGCGTCTGCACCGAGCTGGACGCCAGCCTGATCGAGATCAATCCGCTGATCGTCACCGCCGAGGGCAACGTCTTCGCGCTCGACGCCAAGCTCAACTTCGACGACAACGCGCTGTACCGCCAGAAGGCGATCGCCGACATGCGCGATCCGACCCAGGAAGACGAGCGCGAGCGCGTGGCCCTGCAGTACGACCTGAACTACGTCAGCCTGGAAGGCGACATCGGCTGCATGGTCAACGGCGCCGGCCTGGCGATGGCCACCATGGACATCATCAAGCTGCACGGCGGCCAGCCGGCCAACTTCCTCGACGTCGGCGGCGGCGCCACCGCCGAGCGCGTCACCAACGCCTTCAAGCTCATCACCTCCAGCCCCGACGTCAAGGCGATCCTGGTCAACATCTTCGGCGGCATCGTCCGCTGCGACCTGATCGCCGAGGGCATCATCGAGGCGGTCAAGCAGGTCGGCCTCAAGGTCCCGGTGGTGGCGCGCCTGCAGGGCACCAACATGGAAAAGGGCCAGGAGATGCTGAAGGCCTCGGGCCTGAAGATCACGCCGGTCTCCGACCTCACCGAAGCGGCGAAGACCGTCGTCGCGGCCGCCAAGTCCAAGTAATCCCGGAGCGCGACGAACATGAGCATCCTGATCAACAAAGCCACCAAGGTCATCTGCCAGGGCTTCACCGGCAAGCAGGGCACCTTCCACTCCGAGCAGTGCATCGCCTACGGCACCAAGATGGTCGGCGGCGTCACCCCGGGCCGCGGCGGCTCGAGCCACCTCAACCTGCCGGTGTTCGACACCTGCCATGACGCGGTCAAGGCCACCGGCGCCGACGCCACCATGATCTACGTCCCGGCTCCCTTCGCCGCCGACGCCGTGCTGGAAGCGGCCGACGCCGGCGTCAAGGTGGTGATCTGCATCACCGAGGGCATCCCGGTCAACGACATGGTCAAGGTCAAGGCGACCCTGCGCGCCAACTACCCGGACACCGTTCTGATCGGGCCGAACTGCCCCGGCGTGATCACGCCGGGCGAGTGCAAGATCGGCATCATGCCGGGCCACATCCACAAGGCCGGCAAGATCGGCATCGTGTCGCGTTCCGGCACGCTGACCTACGAGACCGTGCACCAGACCACCGCCAACGGCCTGGGCCAGAGCACCTGCGTCGGCATCGGCGGCGACCCGGTGCGCGGCTACGGCTTCATCGACACCATCAAGCTGTTCGAGAAGGATCCGCAGACCGAGGGCATCATCATGGTCGGCGAGATCGGCGGCTCCTCCGAGGAGGAGGCGGCCGAGTACATCAAGCAGCACGTCAAGAAGCCGGTGGTGGCCTACATCGCCGGCGTCACCGCCCCCCCGGGCAAGCGCATGGGCCATGCCGGCGCCATCATCTCGGGCGGCAAGGGCACGGCCGACGAGAAGTTCGCCGCGCTGGCGGCGGCCGGCGTCATCACCGTGCGCTCGCCGGCGGACCTCGGCGCCGCGATGAAGAAGGCGCTGAAGCTCTGACCCCGCTGGAGCGGCGCGCGGCACGTGCGGCAGCACGTCCGCGCGCCGCCCCGCGTTCGAACGCGCCGTGATCATCGCCCCCATCCGCCTCGCCGCCGCCCAGCTCAACCTCTGGGTCGGCGACATCGAGGGCAACGTCGGCAAGATCGTCGAGGCCGCGCGGCAGGCGCGCGACGAGCTGAAGGCCGACCTGGTGGTCTGCCCCGAGCTGTCGATCCTCGGCTATCCGCCGGACGACCTGCTGCTGCGCACCGCGCTGCCGCGGGCGGTGGAGGAGGGGCTGGCGCGGCTGCTGCGCGAGGTCCACGGCATCACCCTGGTGGTGGGCCTGCCCGAGTTCGCGCCGGAAGGCCTCTACAACGCCGCCTGCGTGATCCGCGACGGCGCGGTGATCGCGCGCTACCGCAAGCAGCTGCTGCCCAACTACGGCGTGTTCGACGAGAAGCGCCACTTCCTCCCCGGCAGCGGCACCGCGGTGTTCGAGCTGCGCGGCCTGCCGGTCGGCCTGTGCATCTGCGAGGACGTGTGGGGCCCCGGCCCGGCGCGGGCGGCGAAGCAGGCCGGTGCCAAGCTGCTGATCAACATCAACGCCTCCCCCTACGACCTGGCCAAGCACCGCGACCGCCTCGAGATACTGCGCGAGCGCTCGGCCGAAACCGCCCTGCCGATCCTTTACGTCAACCTGGTCGGCGGCCAGGACGACCTGGTGTTCGACGGCGGCTCGCTCGGCATCAACGGCGACGGCAGCGTGGCGTTCCGCGCGCCCTCGTTCGAGGAGGGCGTCTACGTCGCCGGCTTCAACGGCCGCTTCGTCGGCCAGCTCGCGCCGGAGCTGCCGGAAGACGCCGCGGTGTACAAGGGCTTGGTCCAGGCCACCCGCGATTACGTCGAGCGCAACGGCTTTCCCGGCGCCCTGGTCGGCCTGTCCGGCGGCATCGACTCGGCCCTGGTCACCGCCATCGCCGTCGACGCCCTCGGCCCGGAGCGGGTCTGGACCGTGGCCATGCCCTCGCGCTACACCGCCGGCATGTCCAACGAGGATGCGCAACTGCAGGCCGCGCGCCTGGGCGTGCGCCACTCGGTGCTGCCGATCGAGGCGCCCTTCGCCGCCTTCGGCCAGACCCTGGCGCAGGAATTCGCCGGGCGCGCCCCGGACATCACCGAGGAGAACCTGCAGTCGCGCTGCCGCGGCGTGCTGCTGATGGCGCTGTCCAACAAGTTCGGCAACGTGGTGCTGACCACCGGCAACAAGAGCGAGATGGCCACCGGCTACGCCACGCTGTACGGCGACATGTGCGGCGGTTTCGCCCCGATCAAGGACGTCTACAAGACCCTGGTCTACCGGCTGGCGCGCTACCGCAATTCGCTCGGCGTCGAGGTGATCCCCGAGCGCGTCATCGTGCGGCCGCCTTCGGCCGAGTTGCGGCCGGACCAGAAGGATTCCGACTCGCTGCCGCCGTACGAGGTGCTGGACCCGATCCTCGAAGCTTACGTCGAGGACAGCCGCTCGATCGCCGAGATCGCGGCAATGGGCTACGACGAGGCCCTGGTGCGGCGCGTCGCCGCCCTGGTGCGGCGCTCGGAGTACAAGCGCCGCCAGGCGCCGCCGGGACCCAAGATCACCCGCCGCGCCTTCGGCCGCGAGCGGCGTTATCCGATCACCGCCCAGTACGGCGACCTGTAGCGGCGTCGGCGCAACAAAAAAGCGGCCCGCGGGCCGCTTTTTTGTTGTCGATCCGTCGGCCGCCGCTTACTTGCCGGTGTCGCCGCTCCTGGCCGGCGTGGACGAAGTCTGCGCCGGCGGCACTGCCGCCGGCGGCTCGTCGGGCTTGGTGGTGTCGAGGAAGGAGAACAGGCCGGCGAACCAGGTGAAGAAGCCGGGCTTGTCCTGCTGCGCCGGGGCGGGCGCGGCCGGCGGCTTGTCCTGCGGCTTGTCGGCTTTCGGCGCCGCCGCCGGGACATCGACCGCGGGCGGGTATTCGACGCTCACGCTGAGGGTCTTGGTGTTGGCGGGCGCCGGCTGGCCGGTGCCCTGGGTGCCGTCGGCGGCGCCGTCGGCGGGCGGCGCCGACGAAACCTGGCCGTCGTTGCCGATGACGATGGTGTGCTGGTTCTCCGGCTTGCTGGTGTCGAAAACGTCGAACAGGTTGGCGAAGCGCGACAGCAGGCCCCGGTCGGCCGGCGCTGGCGCAGGCGCCGCCGGAGCGGCGGCCACCGCATTGCGCGCCGGCGCCGCGGGCAGGGCATTGGGATCCTTGTCGAGCACGCCGGGCTTGGGCGCGTCGGTGTACTGCACCGTGTCCGAGTTCATCGCGATCATCGTCGCGCTGTCCTTGGCCTCCTGCTCCAGGCCGATCCTGGCGTAGCTGCGCTGCAGGATCTTCAGGGCGTCGGCGGTGGCCGGCGCGCCGGGGTATTCGGTGATGATGTCGGTGGCGCGCTTGGCGGCGGCGACGTAGGCGCCGCGGGTGACGTAGAACTGCGCCACCGACAGCTCGTGGTCGGCGATGCGGTTGCGGGCGTAGAGCATGCGGCGGCGGGCGTCGCTGGCGTAGCGGCTGGTCGGATAGCGCTGCAGCAGCAGGGCGAAGTCCTCGAAGGCGCGGCGCTGGTTGCCGATGTCGCGCTTGGCGCTGTTCGGCAGCACGGTGTCCATCAGCCCCTGGTCGCGCTCGAAGTCGGTCACGCCCTTGATATACATGATGTAGTCGGCGTGCGGGTGGCGCGGATGGGCGCGCAGGAAGCGGTCGCAGGCGGTGATCGCCTCGTCGAACTGGTAGGACTTGTACTCGGCGTAGATCTTTTCCAGCTCGGCCTGCGTCGAGTAGTCCGAGAACGGATAGCGGGCGATGAGGGCGTCGTAGCGGGTGATCGCCTGGCTGTAATCGGCGCTTTCCAGCGATTCGCGCGCGTGGCGATACAATTCCTGGGCCTGCTGGCGCAGTTCGCGATCGGACAGCGGCGATTTCAGCCCGCCGGGGCCTTCGGCCGCGGTCTTGAAGGGGTTCTCCGGACGGTCTTCGCGGCTGCCGTTCGAGCTGCACCCGGCGGCGGAAAGGCCCAGGAAAACGACGGCCGCGGCCAAGGCAAACGAGCGCGTCGGCGCGGGCGAGCAGAGGGGGATTCTCATTCTATGGATACAGGCAAGCGGTGAAAGCAATCCCGAGTATAGCCCAAGGTTCGCACCCCCTTCAGTCAAGAGGCGTTTACGTATGACCGGGGGCGGCAGCGAAAGTGCCGCGGACCCCGCGCACCAGGCCGAGGTGCCGCCGGAGCTGGACGGGGCGCGCCTCGACGCCGCGGCGGCGCGGCTGTTCAATTCCTGGTCGCGGGCGCGGCTGCAGGCCTGGATCGAGCAGGGCCTGCTGACCCGCAACGGCGCGGCGGCGCTGCGGGCGCGCGAGCCGGTGCGCAGCGGCGACCGGCTGGAGCTGCGGCCGCGGGCCGAGGCCGGCGGCGGCGCCGCGGCGCAGGACATCGGCCTGGACGTGATCCACGCCGACGACGCGCTGGCCATCGTCAACAAGCCGCCGGGGCTGGTGGTGCATCCCGGCGCCGGAGCGCCGGACGGCACCTTGCAGAACGCCCTGCTGCACCGTTTCCCGCAGACCGCCCAGGTGCCGCGCGCGGGGCTGGTGCACCGCCTCGACAAGGACACCTCGGGCCTGCTGGTGGTGGCCCTGACCCTGCCGGCGCACGCGCGCCTGGTGGCGGCGATGGCGGCGCGCCGCATCCGCCGCGAGTACGACGCCCTGGTCAACGGCGAGGTCGTCTCGGGCGGCACCGTCGACGCGCCGATCGGCCGCGATCCCCACAACCGCCTGCGCATGGCGGTGGTCGACGGCGGGCGCCGCGCCGTGACCCACTACCGGGTGCAGGAGCGCTTCCGCTTCCATACCCTGCTGCGGGTCCGGCTGGAGACCGGCCGCACTCACCAGATCCGCGTACACATGGCCAGCCTGCGCCATCCCATCGCCGGCGACGGCGTCTACGGCGGCCAGGTGGTGCGCGGCGTGGGCATGGACCAGGACCTGCGCGCCGCCCTGCGCGCCTTCCCGCGCCAGGCCCTGCACGCGCGCGAACTGAGCCTGGCGCACCCCGACAGCGGCGAGGAGCTGCATTTTTCGGCCGAGCCGCCGCAAGACATGCAGCAGCTGCTGCGGCTGCTGCGGGACAATGGGTAGGAGCCGGCTTGCCGGCGACCTGCTTGAACCGCCGGCAAGCCGGCTCCCACAGGACAGAACATCTTGTCGATCCCTTTCCTCTTCCCCGACTGGCCGGCGCCGGCGCGCGTGCGCGCCGCCTGCACCACCCGCCGCGGCGGCGTGAGCACCGGCCCCTGGGCCGGCCTCAACATGGGGCGCGGCAGCGGCGACGACTCCGCCGCGGTGAGCGAGAACCGGCGCCGCGTGGCGCAGGCGCTGGCCCTGCCGGCCGAGCCCTGCTGGATGCGCCAGGTGCATGGCGTGCGGGTGGCGCGGATGCCGCAGGAGGCGAGCGAGCCGGAGGCCGATGCCAGCTGCACCACCGCGCCCGGCGTGGTCTGCGTGGTGCAGGCGGCGGACTGCCTGCCGGTGCTGCTCTGCGACGACGAGGCGACGGTGGTGGCGGCGGCGCACGCCGGCTGGCGCGGCCTGGCCGGCGGCGTGCTGGAGCGCACCGTGGCGGCGCTGCCGGTCGATCCGGCGCGCCTGCTGGCCTGGCTGGGCCCGGCGATCGGCCCCGAGGCCTTCGAAGTGGGCGAGGAGGTGCGCGAAGCCTTCGTCGCCGGCGATCCCGCCGCGGCGCAGGCGTTCCGCGCCGGACCGCCGGGCAAGCACCACGCCGACCTGTGGATGCTGGCGCGGCAGCGCCTGCAGCGCGCCGGCGTAAGGCGCATTTCCGGCGGCGGCCTGAGCACCCATGCCGACCCGGCGCGTTTCTATTCCTATCGCCGCGACGGCGTCACCGGGCGCATGGCGGCGCTGATCTGGCTGGACCCGGCCGGCGCCACGGCCGCGGCGCATGAGTAGGCCAATTTTTTCTTTGTTTTCCTTGCTTAGCGGTGGCGGGTTTGGTACATCTGCGCGACCGTGCACAGCAGTGCGCCGCGCGCCCGTCGATCCGGCGGGCCGCAGCGTCAAAAAATACCGCGGTCAGCGGACCCGCATAAGGAACCAAGAGGTGCGAACAATGAGAACCGAGACCAGGGTGGCGGGGATGCTGGGTCTGGCCTGTGGCGCATGCCTGAGCCTTTCAGCCGCGGCGCAGCAGCCGGCCAACCAGGGGGCCGCGGCCGATGCGCCGGCCACCGTGCCGGTTTCGGTGAAGCCGCGGCCGGCGGAGATCATGCCGCGGGCCACCCAGGCCCTGGTGATGGGCGTGGTGGACACCGGCGAGCACCTGATCGCGGTGGGCGACCACGGCGAGATCCTCGCCTCCAACGATGGCCGCAAGTGGGCCCAGGTGGAGGTGCCGGTGCGCTCGCCGCTGACGGCGGTGTCCTTCGCCGACGCCAAGAACGGCTGGGTGGTCGGCCACGACACGGTGATCCTGCACACCAGCGACGGCGGCAAGACCTGGACCCTGCAGAATTTCCAGCCCGAGCTGGAGAACCCCTTCCTCGGCGTGCTGGCCCTCGACAAGGACCACGCCATCGCCGTCGGCGCCTACGGCCTGATCTACAGCACCGCCGACGGCGGCGGCACCTGGGCGCCGGTGGAATCGCCGGTGATCAAGGACGCCGGCCTGCACATGTACAGCATCGTCAAGCTCGGCAACGGCGACCTGTTCATCGCCGGCGAGCAGGGCCTGCTGCTCGGTTCCAGCGACACCGGCAAGACCTGGAGCAAGCTGAAGTCGCCCTACGAGGGCACCTTCTTCGGCGCGGTGCCGCTGGGCGACAAGGGCGCCCTGGTCTGCGGCCTGCGCGGCAACGCCTTCATCAGCCGCGACGTCCGCGGCGGCAAGTGGGACAAGGTCGCCACCACCGCGCCGACCTCGCTGTTCGGCTGCCGCAAGCTCGACGACAAGACCGTGGCGATGGTGGGTCTCAACGGCATCATCCAGCTGGTCGACACCGGCAGCGGCGCGGCGCGCAACCTGAAGAGCCCCGGCGATACGCCGTATTCCGACGTGGTGCCGTTCAAGGGCGGCCTGGTGCTGGTCGGCGAGTCCGGCATCCAGCACCTCGACAGCCTGCAGTAAGCCGCCGCAGTCACGCAGACCACCAGACAAGACGCCGCCAGCAAACGCCGGGGAGACCGCACCGTGAGCGATAACAAGTTCTATAAATTGATGTTCCAGATCGGCGAGCCGCTGATCTATGCGCGGCGCAGGCTCACCATGGGCATCCTGCTGCTGATCACCGCCTTGTTCATGTGGGAAGCGGTGCACATCCAGCCGGACGCGGGCTTCGACAAGTCGATTCCGCTCAAGCACCCCTACATGCAGGTGTACAAGCAGTACCAGGAGCAGTTCGGCGGCGCCAACACGATCCTGGTCGCCTTGATGCAGAAGGGCGACAAGGACATCTACAACAGCCTGTTCCTGCACCGCCTGAAGCAGGTCACCGACGCGGTGTTCTTCCTGCCGCACATCGACCGCTCGCAGGTGCAGTCGCTGTTCACGCCCAACGTCACCTACATCGAGGTGGTGGAGGGCGGCTTCTTCGGCACCAACGTGATCCCGGCCGACTACCCGGCCCAGGGCGACGCCACGCCGGAGATGCTGGCCAAGGTCAAGGACCACGTGCAGAAGGCCAACATCATCGGCCGCCTGGTCTCCAACAACCAGCACGGCGCCATCGTCCAGGCCGACCTGCTGGAGATCGACCCGGTCACCGGCGAGAAGCTGGACTACGGCCAGGTGGCGGACCAGATCGAGGACCGGGTCCGCGGCCAGTTCGCCAGCCCCGACAAGTACATCTACACCGCCAAGCGCGACATCATCGTCGGCAAGGACTTCCCGCTCAAGCCCAACAGCCCGTTCAAGGACGGCGAGGTGCTGTTCAAGCAGGGCGAGCAGGTGGTCGAGGGCTATGTCCACCTGGACTACGTCCAGACCCAGGTGAAGAAGCTGGGGGCGCTGCGCCACCTGGCGGACGGCTCGGCCGTGCCGGTGGAAGTGCCGGCGCGCCTGCTCGACGTGAACAAGGTGCCCAACCCCGACTACACGCCGGACATCAGCATCCACGTCGTCGGCTTCGCCAAGGTGGTGGGCGACGTCATCGACGCCACGCTGCAGGTGACGCTGTTCTTCCTGCTGACGCTGGTCATGACCATGATCCTGCTGTGGCTGTACGTCGGCAGCTTCAAGCTGGCGATCCTGCCGCTGGTGTGCTCGATCACGGCGGTGATCTGGGAATTCGGCCTGCTGCACCTGCTCGGCTTCGGCCTCGACCCCTTCGCCATCCTGGTGCCGTTCCTGATCCTGGCGGTGTCGGTGTCGCACGGCGTGCAGTACGTCAACGCCTGGGTCGGCGAGATCGCCGACAACGGCCGCAACAGCTTCGACGCCTCGCTGTTCACCTGGAGGCGCCTGGCCATCTACGGCACCATGGCGATCATGACCGACGTGGCCGGCTTCGCCATGATCGGCCTGATCCCGGTCGGCATCATCCAGGAGATGGCGCTCAACGCCTGCCTCGGCATGCTCGCCATCATCATCACCAACAAGGTGATGATGCCGATCTGGCTGACCTGGGTGAACGTCGGCGATCCCAAGACCTTCAAGGAAAAGCAGGAGCGGCGCGACAGCATCTTCGACGGCCTGTGGCACCTGCTCTCCGGCATGACCAACCGCAAGGCCGCGGTCACCGCGCTGCTGATCTGCGGCGTGCTGCTCGGCTGGGGCCTGTGGAAGGGCAAGGACCTGCAGATCGGCGACAGCCAGAAGGGCGTACCCGAGCTGCTGCCGGATTCACGCTACAACAACGACAACGCCGTCATCGTCTCCAACTTCGCGCTCGGCACCGACCTCATCAAGGTCATCGCCGAAACCGACGCCGACGCCTGCATCAACTTCGGCGTGATGGAGCAGATCTATCACCTGGCCTGGCGCCTGGACAACACCCAGGGCGTGCAGTCGACGCTGTCGCTGCCGGAACTGTCGCGCCTGGTGTATTCGATCTTCGTCGAGGGCAGCCCCAAGTTCTACGTGCTGGCGCGCAACAAGGACGCGCTGGGGCAGGCGATCAAGCCGCTGCCGCCGCCCACCGGCCTGCTCAACGAGTCCTGTTCGGCCATGCCGGTCTGGACTTTCCTCGGCGACCACCGCGCCCAGACCATCAACCGCGTGGTCAACGAGGTGGAGGATTACAACAAGACCAACTCGGCCGAGTTCTTCGAGACCCACAAGGACGTCGACGCCAAGTATTGCGAGGCCAAGAACGAGGCGCGCCGCGACCTGGGCGTGCAGAAGCTCAAGCTGCAGCACATGACCGAGCTCCTGCACAAGAAGGGCCTCACCGACGACGCCGTCAATGCCGACAAGGACATCGCCGCGCAGCAGAAGACCTTGTCCGATGCCGAGGACAAGCTCAGGGGCATGGACAAGCAGTGCCCGGTGAACTTCGCCCTGGCCAGCGGCAACGTCGGCGTGATGGCGGCGACCAACGAGCTGGTGGAGCAGCTCGAGAAGCGCATCCTGCTCTACGTTTACATCGCCATCATCATCTGCGTTTACCTGTCGTTCTTCGAATGGCAGAGCCTGGTCAGCATCATGCTGCCGCTGGCCCTGGTGTCGTGGCTGGCCTACGCCGTGATGGCGATGCTCGGCATCGGCATGAAGATCGCGACCCTGCCGGTGGTGGCGCTGGCGGTAGGCATCGGCGTGGACTACGGCATTTACGTCTACGCCACCTTCGCCGACGCCTGCGCCGGCGGCTTCGGCCTGCGCGAGGCTTACTTCAAGACCTTGAAGATGACCGGCAAGGCGGTGGTGTTCACCGGCATCACGCTGGGCTTCGGCGTGGCCACCTGGCTGTGGTCGGGCCTGCAGTTCCAGCGCGACATGGGCAAGCTGCTGGTGTTCATGTTCACCGCCAACATGTTCGGCGCGATCCTGATCCTGCCGGCCATCGCCTCGTTCCTGCTCAAGCCGCGCCAGCTGGCGCCGGGCGAGAAGCCGGTGATGGTGTCGCGCCACTAAGCGGGCGGCGCGGCGGATGAAGCCTGTCACCGGCGTCGCGGACGATCCCGCGGCGCCGGTGTCGCGGCATTGGGCCGGGTGGCTGCCGGTCCTGGCGGTGGCCCTGCTTGACACCCTGTTGCTGGCGGGCTCGGATTTCTCTGTGAAGTGGCGCGCGGAGCTGCCGGCGCTGGCCGGTGCGGTGTTGCTGGCATCGCTGTGGGGAGTCTACGGCCGCCTGCGGCGGGCGCCACGCCTGGCGGAACTGGCGTATCTCGGCCTGGTCTTCCTGCTGTTCACCAACGCCGCCGCGATCTTCAGTTACCTGTTGACCGGACTGTCCGGCCTGCCGCTGCACGACGGCCGCCTGGCGGCGGTCGATCGTGCCCTCGGCTTCGACTGGCCTGGCCTGTACCACTGGCTCCGCGCGGCGCACTGGCGCTGGCTGCTCGCCTGCTGCGCCTACTTCAGCCTGGGGCCGCAGCTGATCCTGCTGCTGCTATTGCTGAGCCCGCTGGGGCACGCCGACCGCGCGCGCGAGCTGTACCTGGGATTCGTCATCTCGAGCCTGGCGGTGATCGTGCTCGGCGCATTGCTCCCGGCGGCCGGCGCCTTCGTCGAGTACCGCACGCCCGAGGCGCAGCACAGGCTTTACGTGCTGCAATACCTGGCGCTGCGCGACGGCTCGCTGCGCGCCATCGACCTGGGTCAGGTGCAAGGCCTGGTGCAATTCCCCTCGTTCCACGCCGCGCTGGCGGTGCTGTGCTGCCACGCGGTGCGCGGCCTGCGCGGCCTGTTCCCGCTGTCGCTGGTCCTGAACCTGCTGGTGATCGCCGCGACCCCGAGCGTGGGTGGGCACCACTTGACCGACGTGCTCGCCGGCCTGCTGCTGGCCGGCGCCACCATCGCCCTGGTGGCGCGGTCGGAGTGGCCGCGCGGCGCCGCGGCGCCGCTTAGGCAACTCCAGGCAGCCAACGCCAGCGCACCTGCCGCATGTATTCCCGGTACGCCGGATCGGCGCTGAGGAACCGCTCTTCGATCACGCTCTTGATCATGTAGAGCGCACAGCCGAGCAGGCATACCGCGCAATTGATCCAGGAGAACGACGACAGGGCGACGCCGAGATAGACCAGGAAAGTGCCGGTGTAGATGGGATGGCGCACATAGCGGTAAGCGCCATGGATGACCAGACGGCGCAGCGCCGGCACAATGCCGATGCTCCGCCCAAGGCTCAGGCGCGCATAGGCCAGGAGCGCCAGGCTCAGCCCGCTGAGCCCGGTGGTGATCCAGCCCGGCACCAGCGCCGGCGCGCGCGGGGCGAGTACCGCGGCGGCGAAGGCCCAGTAGGTGGTGATGAACGAGAACAGCCAGAAGGCGAGGTTCTGCGTCACTTTCACTGGTGGCCGGCGTGCGAACATCGGGCCGACCTGGAGCAGGATGTTCAGGACCAGGACGATGCGGGGGATGTCGAAGCTGTGGGCTTGCAGGTTCAGCCACAGCACGAACAAGAACGGGGTACAGGCCAGCACCGCCATGAACTTGTCGAAGACCGGATTATCCAGCAGCCGCACCGGCCGCAGCGGCGGCGAGCCTTCGACAGCAGCGGAGGGTCGATCCTGGTCCATGGTCCGGTCTGTCCCGGCGGGGTCGGCTGCTACTTATAGCACGTCGCCGCCGCCGTCCCCGGGGCGCACTCGGTGAAGGAGCACTGGCTCAACGCCGAACGGTTGCGGATCTATCCGCTGGCGTTGATGGCCTTGTACGTCGGCTGGGCCTGCATCCTCGTGCTGCGCGCGCACGGTGGCGTGGACGCCAGCGGCAAGCCGCTGGGCTTCGACTTCATCGCCTTCTGGGGGGCCGCACGCATCGCGTTGGGCGGCCACCCGGCGGACGCCTACGACATGCAGCGCCTGCTCGAGGTGGAGCGCACCGCCCTGCCGGGCCTCGGCGACGGGCCGCTGGGCCCCTGGCAATACCCGCCCACCTTTCTGCTGCTGGTGCTGCCGCTGGGCCTGCTGCCGTATTTCCTGTCCTACTTCAGCTTCATCGGCGCCAGCTTCGGCGGCTTCGCTGTGGTCCTGCGCCGCACCCTGGCGGCGCAGGGCATCGCACCGCGCGCCGCCTGGCTGCCGCTGCTGGGTAGCCCGGCGGTGATGGTCAATGCCTTCGAGGGGCAGAACGGCTTTCTCACTGCGGCCCTGATCGGGGCGGCGCTGCTGCTGCTGCAGTCGCGGCCGGCCGTGGCGGGCCTGCTGATCGGCGCGCTGACGATCAAGCCGCATCTGGGGCTGCTGCTGCCGCTGGCCCTGCTCTGCGGCGGTTGCTGGCGCGCGCTGTTCTACGCCGCGCTCGGCGCCGCCGGTTTCGCCGCCGGCAGCGTTGCGGTGCTGGGCAGCGATACGCTGTGGGCATTCTTCGAGCGCCTGCCGCTGGTGGCGAGCTGGGTCAGCGAGGGCAAAATGCCGCTGGCCAAGATGCCGACCTTTTTCTCGCTCGGCCGCTCGCTCGGCTTGCCGGCGGGCGCGGCTTGGCTGCTGCACGGCCTGGTGGCAATGCTTGCGGCTGCGGTCGTCGCGCGCGTCTGGCTCGGCGGCCGGAGCATGGCGCTGCGCGCGGCGGCGCTGCTGTCGGGCACCATGCTGCTGAGTCCCTACCTGTACGACTACGACCTGGTATGGATGGGGCTGGCCCTGGCCTGGTTCGCCGGCTACGCCCTGCGGCACGGCTGGCGACCCTGGGAAAAGGAGCTGCTGGTGCTGGTCTGGCTGCAACCGGGGATCATGGCGCTGGGCCACTATGCCCTGCAGTTCCAGCCGGCGCCGCTGCTGAGCCTGGCCTTCCTGCTGCTGGTGCTGCGGCGCGCCGTCGACCGGCCCGAGGCGGCCGCGGGCGTGGCGTGAACCCGCACTGGCTGAGCCGGGAGCGGCTGGCGCTGTATAGTGGCGCAGCGCTGTTTCTAGCGCTGGCGACCGGCCTGCTGCTGTGGCTGCGCTTTCCGCACGGGGTCGACCGCCAGGGTTTCCCGCTGACGCCGGACTTCATCGTCTTCTGGAGCGCTTCCAGGCTGGCGCTGTCCGGTGATCCGGCGGCGGCCTACGACCTCGCCGCCATCAGCGCGGTCCAGCACGCCGCGATCAGCGGCGCCAGCCAGGCCAACAACGCCTGGCTCTACCCGCCGACCTTCTACCTGCTGATCCTGCCGCTGGCGCTGTTGCCGTATGCCGTCGCCTGCTTGTTGTTCCTCGGCGCGGGCCTCGCGGCGCTGGGCGCGGTGGTGCGCGGCATCTGCCGCAGCCAGGGCCTGACCTGGCGCGACGCGCTGTTGCCCCTCCTCGGCTTCCCGGCGGTGTTCATCAACTTCTATACCGGCCAGAACGGCCTTCTCACCGCCGCCCTCGCAGGTGGCGCGCTGCTGTGCCTGGAGCGTCGCCCCGTGCTGGCTGGCGGCTTGATCGCCCTGCTGACGATCAAGCCCCAGCTCGGCCTGTTGTGGCCGCTGATCCTGGTCAGCGGCCGCCACTGGCGCGCCCTTGCCAGCGCGATCCTGGGCACGCTGCTGTTCGGGGGGCTCAGTGTGGCGGTGTTGGGAGTGGAGACCCTGCAGGCTTTTGTCGGCAAGCTGCCGGCGCTGCGCCAGGCTCTTGCCGGCGACAGCCTGCTGCTGGTGCGCGAGCTGACCAGCTTCTACTCGCTGGGGCGTTTGCTCGGCTTGCCGGTGGCCGCGGCGGCGGCGCTCCATGCCGCGGTGGCGCTGGCCGTGGCGGCGGCGGTAATTCTGCTCTGGCTGCGGCGCGGCGATCCGGCGCTGCGCGCCGCCGCGCTGCTCAGCGGCAGCCTGCTGATCAGCCCCTACCTGTTCGATTACGACCAGGCCATGCTGGCGCCGGCACTGCTCTGGCTCGCCGCCGACGCGGTGCGCCGGGGCTGGCGCCGCGGCGAGCGCGAGGCGATGGCCGCGGCCTGGCTGATGCCGGTGCTGTGGATCCCGCTCTATCACTTCACCGGCTTGCAGCTGACCCCGCTGGCGGTGCTGGTCTTGTTCCTGATGGTCCTGCGCCGCGCCTTCGCCGCGAACGCGGCGGCTTAATCCCAGTCGCTGTGGCGCGGGGAAGGGACGTCGAGCAAGCGCCAATCCTCGAGCCGGAGGGCCGTGAGGCGCCCGCCCCACACCGCGCCGGTGTCCAGGCCGTAGACCTGGTGTTCCGGCCAGCGGACCCGGCCCAGCGTAGACCAGTGGCCGAACACCAGGGTGGTCCCGGCGGAGCGGCGGCCCGGGGCCTGAAACCAGGGCAGCAGGCCTTCCGGCTGGGTTCCGGGCGAGCCCTTGTGGGCGAAGTCGAGGCGGCCGCCGGCACCGCAGTAGCGCAGCCTGGTGTAGCAGTTGATGATGTAGCGGAGGCGTGGCAGGCCCCGCAGCGCTTCATCCCAGACCGCCGGCTCGTCGCCGTACATTTCGCGCAGGAAGGCAGCATAGTCCGGCCCGGCCAGTACGCTTTCGGCCTCGCGGGCGCAGGCCCGCGCTTGGGCCAGGTCCCACTGCGGCGGCAGTCCGGCATGGAGCACTGCGACCCCCGGCGCCTCCAGCAGCAGCGGCTGTCGCCGCAGCCAGTCCAGCAGTTCGTCGCGGTCCGGCGCGGCGAGGATTTCGTCGAGGGTATCGCGGCGGCCCTTGCGGCCGCCGTTCGCCACCGCCAGCAGGTGCAGGTCGTGGTTGCCCAGGACGGTACGGGCGGCGGCGCCGAGGCGGTACACGTAGCGCAGGGTCGGCAGCGACTGAGGCCCGCGGTTGACCAGGTCGCCGGTGAACCACAGCACGTCATGTGCAGGGTCGAAATGCACCCGATCGAGCAGGCGGCGCAGGGTGTCGTAGCAGCCCTGGAGGTCGCCGATGGCATAAGTTGTCATGCGAGGGGATTCGATAAGGGTGATTCAGGTCCCACGAAGCCGATGAGCGGTAGAAAACGTGCCAATGAAGCGCTTTGACACTCCCCATGGGGTGACATACTTTAATCCGCGAGTCGTGCGGACTCGTCAATCAAGTTTCCAGGAGTGTCATCATGCTGAAGAAATTCACCTCGTTCGTTCGCCGTGAAGAAGGCGTCACCGCGACCGAGTATGCCCTCATCATCGCCGTCGTGGCTCTGATCATGCTGGTCGGCGCCAGGGCCCTGGGCACGGGCCTGTCCAGCGTCTTCACCTCCGTTTCCAACGCGATCTGAAGCCGGCTAGCGCCGGCAGGCCGGGCTGCTGCGGCCTGCCGGTGGTCCGGATGATGGCCGCGCGCCGCGGTACCGGCGGGTTGCCATGATCGTTGTTGTGGTCGTGACAGGTGCATCAGTCGGTGCGTCCCTGAACCCTTGAAAGCGGAGGGCAGGGCGACCGCACCGCCCTGCCTTCCCGCCGCGGCCGCCGGCAGCTGGTGTTGTTACCAACGGGTCATTCAGGTCGTGAAGAGTCGCGCTACCGTGGGGGGAAGCCGGAAGGACAATCGCCGTGGATCGCAGGATCCGGCGGCCGCTCCGGCACTTTCCGCTGTAACCGGGCTTGTTGTAGGATTTCCAAGGGTTTTACGGGTTTTGCCGGGTGGGTTGGCGTCGCCGGGGAGCAGCTCATGAAGCGAATTGCACGGGTGCGGCCGCCTCATCGGTCTGCGACTAGGCAGCTTGGCGCCAGCGCAGTGGAATTCATGCTGCTGTTCCCTCTGATGTTCGCCATTGCCTACGGCGGCGTCGTCTACAGCTACGTTTACGTGCTGCAGCAGTCGATCAACTTCGCCGCCCAGCAGGGCATCCAGGCGGCGGTTTCCGTGATCCCGTCGACCGACGCGAGCGGCACCGCTCAAAACCGGTTGAGCAGTGCCACCACCGCTGCCAACAATACCTTGAAGTGGTTGCCGGCCAGCCAGTTTGCGCTGGTCAGCATCCCGACCTCGCCCGGCAACTGCAAAGTCACCAGCGGCACTTTCACCTTCGAGGTCGATTTCAGGCCCAGCACCCTGTTTCCCACGGTCACTCTGCCTCTGGCCGGCACCTTTCCCCCGGTTCCGGTCACGCTTTATGCCTGCGCTGTAGCTTACACCTGAACTTCTGTGCTTAAATTGATGTAATTGCAATAAAAATTCGCTGCATCAGTCTGTTGCCGGCAGCGCATTAGGGAGTCGCCAAGGCATGAGTAGCAACCTGATCAAGATCATAGCTGGCGTGTTCGTGCTGCTCGCCGTCATCCTGGGATTCGTCGCCTGGAAGATGGGGCACGACTACGCCGACAACTCCAACCGTGTCGCCCAGCAGAGCCAGGCGGTCCAGGCAGCGGCGGCGCCGCAGTATGACGTGGTGGTCGCGGGCAAACTGATCCAGGCCAACCAGCCGATCGACAAGGATTCGGTCCGGGTGGTCAAGCTGGAAGTCGTGCCCAGCAGCGGCTACTACACGAAGGTCGATGACGTGATCGGCCTCGTACCCTTGCTCGACGTCGACAGCGGTACGCCGCTGACGCCGCAGCTGATCAAGGGAAATCCGGTCGCCAAGCAGCTCCCCCCGGGAACCAAGGCGGTGTCGCTGACCCTCAACGACGTGATCGGCGTCGGCGGCTTCGTCCGGCCCGGCGACATCGTCGATGTGCTGGTCTACTTGCGCAACGATCAAAGCAACAAGGTCGATCCGGCACAGGCGCGCATTCTGCAGAAGGACGCTCTGGTGCTGGCTTTCGACGACCATGTGCTGATGCCGGCGCCGGTCGACAAGAACAACCCTAACGGCCAGCAGCAACAGCAGCAGCAACAGCAGCGCCGCGAGCGCACGGTGGTGGTGGCGGTGCCGGACGCGGAGGTGACCCGCGTCATGCTCGGCGCCAGCCTCGGCGAAGTCCGCCTGGCTCTGCACGGCCAGAACTCCGAGCCGGCGCAGGCAGCTGCCGCCGCCCCGGCCGCCCCCGGTGCTGCCGCACCCGCCGCTGCCGGCCCGACGCCGGTTTCCGGGGCAAGCCTCGCGCCGCAGCAGACCGCCATGGCGGGCGCGGCGGCCAGGTCGGATAGCGAACAGCAGTTGCCCGATCAGCCATACACCTCCGAGGATCTGGCCAAGCTCAAGCCCAAGCGCCCGGTATCCAAGGCTGCACCGCAGGGCATCGTGATCTATCGCGGTTCCAAGGCTTCGACGGTGTATCCATGAAGACGCGGGGAGTGGAGCAGAGCATGTCGGGCGAAGCGCACAGCATGCAGCAAAGGGGAAGGATGATGCGACTGCCAGGCACCTTTGGCGTCTTTGCAGCCGGCTTGCTAGCCGTGGGCGTGGCTGCGGCCGGCCTGCCGGCCGCAGCCGCGGATCAGGGAAGCGCCGCGGCGCAGCCGGTAGAAACCATGGTCACCCTGGACGTCGGCACGCAGCAGCTGCTGCGGCAGAAGTACCCGATCCGCCGCGTCGCCGTGGCCAATCCGGCCATCGCCGACGTCAGTGTGATCAACGCCCGCGAACTGCTGCTCAACGGCAAGAATACCGGCGTGACCAGCCTGATGATCTGGACGCGCGACAGCAAGTCGCAGCCGCAGCAGTACAAGGTTACGGTGAGCGCCCGCAGCATCAGCGGCAGCACCAGCGACCTGCTGACCCACCGCGACGCCGTGCTCGCCGCGGGCACCAGTGCCTCCTCGGCCAGCGGCTCGGGCGGCGGCGACAACGGCAGCGCCCAGGTGGTGGCGGACCATACCTCGGTGGCGGTCGACACCCAGGTGATGAGCCAGGTCAGGGTGGTCGACATCAGCCGCCAGGCGCTGCAGGAGTTTGGCATCAACTTCGGCCATGGCAACAGCGCCGGCGTGATGGGTGTGTTCACTCCAGGCGGCGCCAGCGGCATCGGCAGCACCAACGTCGGCGGCACCACCAACACCGCCAGCGGCAACAGCATCAGCAGCGCCACCGGATTCCTGCCGATTGCCAGCGCTTTCAATTTCCTCTACGCCAGCAACAGCTACCTCGGCGCGCTCAGCGTGCTGGAGAACAAGGGTCTGGCGCGGACCCTGGCCGAGCCCAGCCTGACCGCCACCAGCGGTCAGACCGCGACCTTCCTGGCCGGCGGCGAGTTCCCTTTCCCCTCCGTGCAGAACGGCGGCACCACCGGTAACGCCACCGTCACCATCCAGTTCAAGGAATTCGGCATCCGCCTGAACCTGACACCGACCGTGCTGGCGCGCAACCGCATCGCCCTCAAGGTGGCGCCTGAGGTGAGCGAACTGGACTACAACAACGGCATCAGCCTCAACGGTATCACCGTGCCGGGTCTGAATGTGCGCCGCACGGATACCACGGTCGAGTTGGGTGACGGCGAGACTTTCGTCATCAGCGGCTTGGTTAGCAACAACCTGAAGAACAACGTGAGCAAGGTGCCCTGGATCGGCGACGTGCCGGTGCTCGGCGCCTTCTTCCGCAATACCAGCGTCAACCGCAGCGAGCGCGAACTGATCATGGTGGTGACCCCGCACCTGGTGCGCCCCATGACCAAGGACGCGCCGCTCCCAGAACTGCCGGGGGCTGCCCTTGATCAGTACCGGCCGAGCTTCGCGCACACCATGTTCATGGAGACGGGCAAGTTCGGCCAGGGCGAAGATCAGGGGTACAGCCGCTGATACGCCGACGACGACGCGGGGAGCCGCGATGAAAACGCAAGCGGTCGTCGTCTCCAACGATCCGGTCTACCAGCAGTGGCTGCAGAGCGCTGCCGGCACGACCATGGACGTGGTCCTGCTGCCGGCCTCCGGCGAGCAGGAAACGCTGGCGCACATCGAGGCCCAGACCCGTCCGGACGTGGTGTTCGTCGAGTTCGACAGTCAGAGCCTGGCGCAGCGCGCCGCGCTGGTGGAACGTTATCTGGAGCGCCACTGGCAGGTGCCGGTGGTCGGCCTCGGCGCGGACGACAATCCGCAATGGGTGCTGGCGGCGATGCGTGCCGGTGCGCGCGATTTCTTCGTGCTGCGCCGCGACGACGCCACGCTCGGCGTGCAGATCGGCCGGCTGCTGCGGCGCAGCGGCGCCAACGCGCCGGGGGCCGTCGCGTCAAAGGCCGGCAAGCTGCACGCCGTGCTGTCGGCCCAGCCCGGCGAGAGCATCGCCTTCCTGGCCGAGCACCTGGCGTTGGCCCTGCTCGAAGCGCAGGGGGCGAACGAGCGGGTGCTGCTGCTCGACCTGGCCACCCCGGCCGGCGCCGCCGCGATCTTCCTCAACCTCAACGCCAACTACAGCGCGCTCGACGCCATCAACGACGCCTACCGCTGCGACCAGAGCCTGGTGGACACCGCGTTCACCAAGCACAGCAGCGGCCTCTATGTGCTGAGCCTGCCGGAGGACCACCTCGGCCCGGCCGGCGTCGATTCGGGCGACCTGCTCAAGCTGCTGCAGGTGCTGCGCGGGCTGTTTGCGCACATCGTGGTTTCCCTCGACGGCCACCTGCCGCTGGGCGCCCTGGTCGGCGTGGCCAACGACGCCGACCGCCTGCTGCTGCTGTCGGACCAGTCGATCCTGCGTTCGCGCCACAACAAGCACCTGCTGCGCGCGCTGCGCCTGGAAGGCTGCGCCCTGGATCGCGCCGGGCTGGTGGTGGACGACTACCGCCGCCGCCTCGGCCTGGAGCCGAAGAACCTGGCCGAGCTGTTCGAGTTGCCGCTGTATGCGACGCTGCAGTGCGAATCGGCCACGCGCCTGGTGTCGATGAACTCGGGCGAACCGCTGTTCACCCTCGCGCGCAAGGATCCCTACGGCCTGGGCGTGAAGAAGCTGGCGCAGGCGCTGGCCACGGGGCAGCCCCTGGCTGCCGCTGCGCCGCAGGGCTTTCTCGAGCGGCTGAAGGGCGGTAGCTGACATGAGCAGCAGCCCGGAACACATCGAGCGCTTCCGCCTGTCGGACCAGTATCAGGTGCTGAAGGCCAATGTGCACCGGCATCTGATCGCGCAGATCGACGAGCGCAACCTCGACATCTACACCTGGCCGATGGAGAAGCTGGATCGCTTCGTCGCCGACCAGGTCAAGCGCTTCGTCGTCGACGAGCGCCTGCCGGTCAACCAGCGCGAAATCGAAGCCCTGATGCGCGATGCGCGCAACGAGCTGATGGGCTACGGCCCGATCCAGAGCCTGGTCGAGGACGACACGGTCAACGACATCGTCGTCAACGGCCCGCACAACGTCTTCGTCGAGCGTTCCGGCAAGCTGTATTCGGTGCCGGTGCGCTTCAACGACAACAACCACGTGATCCGCGTGATCCAGCGCATCCTGGCGCCGCTCGGCCGCCGCGTCGACGAATCGACGCCGATGGTCGATGCGCGCCTGCCCGACGGCTCGCGCGTCAACGCCATCATCCCGCCGATCGCTCTCGACGGTCCCTGCCTGTCGATCCGCAAGTTCCGCAAGAGCCCGCTCTCCGCCGAGGACCTGCTGCGCCTGGGCAGCATCACCGAGGCCGAGCTGGAGTACCTGCGCAAGCGGGTCGAGGGCCGCGCCAACCTGGTCGTGGTCGGCGGCACCGGCTCGGGCAAGACCACCTTCCTCAATCTGCTCAGCCAGTGGATCCCGCCGGGGGAGCGCATCGTGACGGTGGAGGACGCCGCCGAGCTGCGCCTGCAGCACGGCCACGTGGTGCGCCTGGAGACACGCCCCCCGAACCTGGAAGGGCAGCGCGCCGTCACCGCGCGCGACCTGGTGCGCAACGCGCTGCGCATGCGCCCCGACCGCATCATCGTCGGTGAAGTGCGCGGCGACGAAGTGCTGGACATGCTGCAGGCCATGAACACCGGCCATGACGGCTCCATGACCACGCTGCACGCCAACAACGTGCGCGACGCGATGCACCGCATCGAGCTGCTGGCGGGCTTTGCCGGCTACACCGGCGGCGAGACCACGCTGCGCGGCCAGATTGCCGCGGCGCTCCAGCTGATGGTGCAGGTGTCGCGCCTGCCCAGCGGCCAGCGCCGGGTCATTTCCATCACCGAGGTTAAGGGGCTGCAGGGGCGTGAGCTGGTGATGCGCGACCTGTTCCGCTACGAGGCGGATAGCGGCCGGCATGTCGATCTGCGGGAGGCCGCATGAGCATGGGCTTGATCATCGTCGCCGCCGTCGCGCTGGTTCTGCTCGGCGGGGCGGCCTGGCTGCTGACGCTGGCGCGCGGCCGCGAGCGCGCCGAGGAAGCCATGACCCGTCTCCACGCCGGAGCCGAGAAGGGCCCCAACCTGTCGATGATCGACGCCCCGGAAATGGATATTCCCGGCGTGCGCTGGCTGACCACCCTGCTGTGGCGTACCGGCTCGGAGATGCAACCGCGTTCGATCGTGGTCGTGGTCGTGCTGCTGCTGGTGATCCTGGCCATCATATTGGTGATTGCCGGGCCGCTGCTGGGAGGTCTGATCGCGGCCGGCCTGCTCCTGGTGCTCTACCTGTTCCTGGTGCAGCGCGCATCGCGCTGGCGCAGCCGCATCATCGAGCAGCTGCCGACCTTTTTGGAGAACGTGATCCGCGTGATGTCGGCCGGCAACTCCCTGGAAGAGGCGCTCGGTACCGCTGCGCGCGAGGCCGACCCGCCGCTGCGGCCGGTGTTTCTGAGCATCGGCCGGCAGATCAAGATGGGCGCTCCGGTGGACCAGGTGATGGCCGAGGTCGGCGAGCTGTACCGCCTGCGCGACGTCAAGATCATGTCACTCGCCGCGGGCGTCAACCGCCGCTACGGCGGCAGCCTGCGTGGTGTCCTGAAGAGCCTGATCCTGACTATCCGCCAGCGTGGCATCGCCGCGAAGGAATTGCGCGCCCTGACCGCGGAGACGCGTTTCTCGGCCATGATCCTGGCGCTGGTTCCGCTGTGCCTGGTCACCTACATCTACCTCACCAACCCGTCATTCTACGACGCCATGTGGCATGACTCCCTGGGCAAGAAGATCCTGATCGGCGGGGTGGTGTGGATGCTCGCCGGCATGTTCATCCTGTGGCGCATGGTCAACTCGATCGGGGACGAAGACTGATGAACGCAAACGCCTTCGCTTCGATCGCGGCGCTGGCCGTGGTGATGCTGGTGCTGGGGGTGCTCGGCGTGGTGCTGGTTAGCGCCTCCGCCCGCAACGAGCGGCGCATGCAGCGGCGCCTCGAAGGGGCCGAAGCCGCGCCCGATCCTGATTTTGCCGAGGGTGGCGAGCGCCCGCTGATGCAGACCCTGGCGCGTCGCGGCCGTGCCATCGACCAGCTGGTCGATGCCGACGGCGAAACCGCCAAGTTGCTGATCCAGGCCGGCTGGCGCGATCGCCAGTCACGGCTGGGCTACTACGTGTTCCAGGCGCTGACGCCGGTGGCTCTGCTGGGCCTGGTGGTGCTCGGCTGGATGTTCGTCAAGAGCGACTACTTCCAGGTGCCGTGGATCTACGCGGTGCTGGCGCTGGCGGTGATCCTGTCGATGCTGCTGCCGCGCATGGTGCTGCGTTATATCGCCGCTTCACGCGCCCAGCGCATCCGCCGCGAGGTGCCGCTGTTCGTGCACTTGCTGGTGATGCTGTACGACGCCGGCCTGTCCACCCGCCAGGCGTTCTCCAATCTGGTCCGCGAGGGCCAGGGCGTGCTGCCTGAACTCGGCCTGGAGGTCCAGGTGGCGCTGCGCCAGATCGAGGCCGGCGCGGATATCTCCGAGGCGCTGCGCTCGATCGGCGACGCCCTGCAGGTCGATGATCTCAGCTCGGTGCTCGGGGTGATGCGTCAGGTCGACCGCTTCGGCGGCGAGATCCGCGAGCCGCTGCACGATGCCCTCAAGGTGATCGAGGAGCGTCAGGCCCTCGACCTGCGCGAGCGGGTCAACCTGATCTCCGGCCGCATGACCGTGGTCATGGTGCTGTTTTTCTTTCCCGGGCTGATGCTGTTCATCGCCGGTCCCGCTTTCGTGGCGATTCTCAAGGCCATCCAGGGGCTATGACGAGAACCTGGTGGCTGCTCCCCGCAGTGCTGCTTGCCGCCTGCTCCAGCACTGCCCGGCACCCGGACTCCGGCAATCCGGCCGAGGCCGAGGCGCCGCACGTCAGCAACCAGGATATCCACGCCGACCTGATCCAGCAGATGCTGGACAAAGGGCAGTACTATGCCGCGCTGGCCCACATCGAAGACCAGAAGCGGAGCGGCAGCAGCGAGCAACTGACCCTGCTGGAGGCGGATGCCCGGCGGCACCTTGGGCAGCGGGCTCAGTCGGAGGCCTTGTACCGCAGCCTCCTGGATTCGCGCTACAGCGCGCAGGCGTATCACGGCCTTGGGATGCTGTATACGAACACGGACCTCGAAGCTGCCATCCGTAACCTGCGCAGGGCCGTTGAGCGGGCGCCGACGGACGTTGATTTCCGCAACGATTTAGGCTACGCCCTGATGACGGCCGGGCGCTATAATGAAGCGATGCCGGAGTTGTCCACCGCCGCCGAGTTGGCGCCGGGTCAGATGAAGAGCCGCAACAACCTCATCATCCTGATGCTGCTGGTAGGCAACGAAGGGGCAGCGCAACGGTTAGCGCAGGATGCGGACGTGAAAGCGGACGGCATGCGGCAGCTGCGCGACAGTGCCCAGGCCATCCGTAACAGACAGAACGCCAGGACCGCCAAGGCGGCCGGCTAGGAAGGAGAGTGACATGCGCGGATGGATGATTGTGGCGAGCTGCACCCTGCCGTTTGCGGCACTGGCCCAGCCCGAGAGCACTGTGGCCCCGGCCGATAGTTCGAGCCCGGCCCCCGCCGCTGCGGCCCCGGCCGCCTCGGCTCCCGCCGCAGGCCAGGGCTTCGGCTCGCAGACCCGTTACTGGCTGGCGACCCAGACCAGCGGCGCCTATGCCGTGACCGATCCGCGGCCGATGTCGGGCGAGGCGGCGACTCTGGTCTACCAGCGCTATCTGAACAGCTTCACCCATCCCATTCCGGAGCGTTACTCGTCCGACAGCTTCACCACTTCCGGCGGTGGCACCGGCAGCGGCAGCGCCCGCTAAGGCGGTCGAATCATGGCCCGCGTCCCGGTCCGGGGCGCGGGCTTTTTTATCGGCGCTGTGCCAGCGCGTGGCGCCGGTTGGCGAGCACGGCGAATTGAGCCGGCGACAGCGTTTCCCCCCGCGCGCGGGGATCGATGCCGGCGGCGCTGATTTCCTCGGCCGGCAGCAGCTTGCGCAGGGCGTTGGACAGGGTCTTGCGGCGCTGCGAGAACGCCGCGGCGACCACCTCGTCGAAGCTGGCGAAATCGTCGATGACGAAGGGCGGCGGGCGCGGCGTGATGCGCACCACCGCCGAATCCACCCTGGGCGGCGGCCGGAACGCGCCGGGGCCGACCGCGAACAGGTAGTCGGCCCGGGCCCGCGCCGCCACGCTGACGGTGAGGCGGCCGTAATCGTCGGTATCCGGCTGCGCGGTGAGGCGGTCCACCACCTCCTTCTGCAGCATGAAGTGCATGTCGCGCACCCGCCCGGCATAGCGCAGCAGGTGGAACAGCAGCGGCGTGGAAATGTTGTAGGGCAGGTTGCCCGCCAGGCGCAGCGCCTGGTCCGGCGCGGCCAGGCTGGCGTAGTCGAACTTCAGCGCGTCGGCCAGGTGCAGTTCCAGGCCCGGCGCATCGCCGCAGGCGGCGCGCAGGTGCGGCACCACGTCGCGGTCGATCTCCACCACGTGCAGCCGGCCGTGGCGCGCCAGCAGGGGCGCGGTCAGCGCGCCGAGGCCGGGGCCGATCTCCGCCAGCACCTCGCCCGGCTGCGGGTTGATGCTGCGCACGATGCGCTCGATCACCTGCGGGTCGTGCAGGAAGTGCTGGCCGAAATGCTTTTTGGCGGCGTGGTGCCCGGTCATGGCGCCCCGCGGGGAGCGGCCCTGCGCAAGGGCGCCGGGGCCAGGACGAGCGGAAGCATTGCCGCGCACCGGCGCAAAGGCGCAGCAGAAGCGGAAAGCCCTTTTTCAAAAGGCTTTTTCCCGTGTCCTTGCGCCGGCGCGTGAGGCCGCTTCTGACCGGGGCTCACGGCCGCGCCCGTATCAGCTCGAGCGCCATGCGCAGGGCCGCGCCGAGGCTGCCGCTTTCGGCGCGCCCGCTGCCGGCCAGCTCCAGCGCGGTGCCGTGATCCACCGAGGTGCGGATGATGGGCAGGCCGAGGGTG
This sequence comes from Nevskia sp., assembly GCA_035651715.1. Lineage (GTDB taxonomy): Bacteria > Pseudomonadota > Gammaproteobacteria > Nevskiales > Nevskiaceae > Nevskia. The sequence goes on along the minus strand of DASRFD010000112.1, from coordinate 33,484 downwards.
ATGTTCACCGCCTCGCCGAAGCCGGCGTGCTTGAGCACGGGCAAGCCCTGGTCGTGGTACATCGCCAGCACCGCGTCGCCCTGCGCCAGCAGTCGCGGCGTGAACAGCGTGTCCGCGGGCAGGGGGCCGTTCAGCTGCATGCCTTCGCCGCGCAGGCGCTCCAGCACCGGACCGATGACCTCGATCTCCTCGCGGCCCAGATGGCCGCCTTCGCCCGCGTGCGGGTTGAGGCCGCAGACCAGGATGCGCGGCTGCGGCAGGCCGAAACGGCTGCGCAGGTCGTGGTGCAGCACGCGCAGCACCGCGTCCAGCCTCGAAGCGGTGATCGCCGCCGGCACCTCGCGCAGCGGCAGGTGGGTGGTGGCCAGGGCCACGCGCAGCGTGCCGGCGGCCAGCATCATGACCGGGGTCGGCGCCGCGCACAGCTGCGCCAGGAACTCGGTATGGCCGGTGAAGGCGACGCCGGCGTCGTTGATCACGCCCTTGTGCACCGGGGCGGTGACCAGGGCATCGGCGCCGCCATCCAGGGTCCGGGCCGCCGCCAGGCGCAGGGTCTGCAGCACGTAGGCGGCGTTGCGCGGGTCGAGCCGGCCGGGGCTGGCCGGGGCGGCCAGGTCGACCGGCAACACCTGCAATTCGCCGGGACGATGCGGCTGCGGCGGCGCCGCCGTATCGAGCGTGCGCAGGCGCAGCGGCAGGCCCAGCCGGCCGGCGCGGCTCTGGAGCAATGCCGGATCGGCGACCACGGCCAGCGCCGCGGCGAGGGGTTGCTGCGCGATCGCCACCGCGAGGTCGGGACCGATTCCGGCGGGCTCGCCGGGAGTCAGCAGCAGGCGGGGGATAGGGGCGGTGCTCATGCCGGAAGGAGGAAGCGGGCCTCACGCAAGGGCGCCAATGGCGCGGAGAGAAGCAGGGACATTCTCGCGCAAAGACGTGAAGCGGCGGAAAGAGACCGGAAAAGCCTCATCCAGCAAGCGTTTCCGCGTCGTGGCGGCCTTGCGCGCGGCCGCTTTGCCCGCGCTTCGCGGCCCGGGCACCTCGCCTGAGACCAGGCCTTTTTCAGGCCGGGCTCAGGACGATTTGCCGGAAGCCGAATCGCCGCTGCCGCCGCCGAGGCGGTACTCGACGTAGGCTTCCTCGCGCAGGCGGCGCAGCCAGGCTTCGTATTCCTCGGCGTCCTTGCGCTGGGTGATGGCCTGGCGGGCGCGGCCGCGGCGCGCTTCCATGGTCACGTCGCGGGTGCGGCGCCCCTCGAGCTGGGCGATATGCCAGCCGAACTGGCTGTGGAACGGCTGGCTGATTTCGCCGTCCTTGAGCGCGTCGATGTGCTCCTGGAATTCCGGCGCGAACACGCCCGGCGGCTGCCAGCCGAGATCGCCGCCGGAGTTCTTGGAGCCGGGATCGTCCGAATACTTCTTCGCCAGTTCGGCGAAATCGGCGCCCTTCTTCAGGCGCTCGTACAGCTCGTAGGCCTGGGCGCGGGTGGCGTCCTCGCTGCGGATGGTGTTGGGCGTCAGCAGGATGTGGCGCGACTGCGTCTCGGTGACCGTCTGGCGCTCGCCGGCGTCGCGCCGTTCGATCAGCTTGATGATGTTGTAGCCGTTGCTGGCCTCGATGATGCCGCTGGTGTCGCCCGGCTTCATCTTGGCCATGGCGGTGGCGAACACGCTGGGCAGCGCGCTGGCCTTGCGCCAGCCCAGGTCGCCGCCCTGCAGCGCCTGCTGGCCGTCGGAGCTGGTGATCGCCACCTGGGCGAAGTCGTCGCCGCTGCGCAGCCGCTTCAGCACGCTTTCCGCCTTGGCGTGGGCCTTTTCGCGCACCTCGGGGCTGGCCGCATCGGGCAGCGCCACCAGGATGTGTCCGAGGTGGTACTCGGTCTGGTCGTCGTTGCCGCTGGCGGCGAGGAACTGGTCGATGTCCTGGTCGGTGACCACGACGCGCGAATCGACTTCCTTCTGCCGCACGCGGTTGGCCAGCACCTGCTGGCGCACCTGCTCGCGCAGGGCGGTGTAGTCCATGCCCTCGGACTTCACCGACTGGGCCAGCTGGGCCAGGGTCATCTTGTTCTGCGCCGCGATGTTGTTCATCACGTCGTTCAGCTCGCGGTCGTCGACCTTGATGCCGGCTTCCTTGGCGCGGTCGGTCTGCAGCCGCATCAGGATCAGGCGCTCCAGCACCTGGCTGCGCAGCGCGTCCTCGGGCGGCGGCGTGATGCCGTGGTCCTTCATCTCGCTCTGCGCGATGTGGATCTGCTGCTCCAGCTCGCTTTGCAGGATGACGTTGTCGTTCACCACCGCGATGATGCGGTCGATGGTTTGGGCGGCGCCGGCGGCGCAGGAGACGGAAAGAATCAGGGCCGCGAGCGGCAGCCGGAAGAACAGCTTCATGAGGTCTTGCGGATAGGGACTGCGAAGCCCCTAGGGTAGCACGAGGCGGCCGGTCTGGGGCCTGCCGGGGCCGCCGGCGCCTCAATAGGGCGAGGTGGAGGAGGCGTTGCGGCCGCGGATCGGGGCGTTCGGGTCGGTGGCCGGCAGCAGCTCGTCGAAGCCGGTGCCCAGGCGGCTGAGGCCTTTCAGGTCCAGCTGGAAGTAGACGCCGTTGTTGAAGCCGCCGTTGCTGTTGGAAATGTAGCGGCGGTAGGTGCCGCGGATGGCCCAGCAGCAGGTCTGGTATTCCAGGCCGAGGAAGGACTCCTGGATCTCGTCGTTGAACAGCGAGTAGCGCACCCGCGCCGCGGCGCGCCAGCGGTCGACGATGGGGGTGGAGAACGCCACGTCCGCCTGCTGCAGCAGGCCGTTGAAGTAGCGGTAGGCGATGTCGAGGCGGCGGCCGTAGAGCCCGTTTTCCGGCTCGCGGTAGCGCAGGTCCACCTCGGTGCGCTGGAAGCGGTCGAAATTGGAGGTCCATTCCGCCGTGCCCGCCGCGGCCCAGCGCTGGCTGATCTGGTACTCCACCGCGCCGATGTAGTCGGAGCTGCCGGGGCTGGGGTTGCTGAAGCCGGGCAGGCCGACACGCGGCGCGTTGAAGCGGTAGATCTCGCCCAGGCTGGCGGAGACCTTGGTCAGGCCGGAATCCGGGTCGATCAGCCGGGTGGTGACGGCCGAGGTTATCTGGTTGGCGTCGGAAATGCGGTCCTCGCCGGTATAGCGGTTGCGGGCGAACAATTCGGGGAAGTCGAAGTCCGGCTCGCCCGAGTCGAACACCGGCAGCTGGTCCTGGGCGTGGTAGGGCACATACAGGTAGAACAGCTTCGGCTCCAGCGTCTGCAGCACGCCGCTGTCGGTGATGCGCTCGAAATGCAGGCCGCCCTCGCCGCTGAGCACCGGCAAGGTGCGCTGCGGCTGCTCCGGCTGGTTGCCGGCGGTGTCGGTCAGGTTGTAATAGGTGTAGGACAGGTCGGTCTGCGCCGCCATGTACCAGGCGGCATGATCCTGCTGCCAGCGCAGGTAGGGCTGGGCGATCAGGCGCTGGCCCTCCACCGAGTCGGAGCGGGCGAAGTTGGTGAACTGGCCTTCGAAGCCGGCGCGCGTGTCGAGCCAGGTGTTGCGGGTCAGCGCGTCCAGGGTGATCTGCGGCAGGCGCTGGTAGGGGTTGTCGGTGGTGGCGATGGAGCTGGCCACCGGCTGGTAGCCCTGCACCAGCGCGGTCACGGTGTAGGAGGCCGGGGCGGCGTAGGTCAGCTTGGCGCCCTGTGCCAGGAACGAGGCCGAGGTCAGGTCGACGTTGCCGCCGAGGTCCTCGAAGTAGTTGCGGTCGCTGACCTGGGCGTACTGCGCCTCCAGCCCCAGGCGCTGGTTGAACAGGCTCTCATGGGAGAAATTGACGTAGCTGCGCTCCTTGTGCGTGTCCTGGTCGTAGCTCAGGTACTCGCCGTAGAGCTGGCCCTCGCCCTTGGACCAGAGGTAGCGCACCCGCCCGCCGAGCTGGGCGCCGCGTTCGGTCATGTAGCGCGGGATCAGCGTGGCGTCGTAGTTCGGCGCCAGGTTCAGGTAGAACGGCGCGCGCAGGTCGAAACCGGTGTTGTGCGACTGGCCGAAGATCGGCGGCAGGAAGCCGGTGTGGCGCTCGCCGTCGATCGGGAACTGGAAGTAGGGCAGGTACAGGAGCGGCAGACCCTGGAACCACAGGGTGGCGTCGTGGGCGTAGCCCATGCCCGTGTCCTGGTTCAACTCGATGCGGCCGGCCTTGAGCAGCCAGGACTCGGCGTCCGGAGCGCAGGTGGTGTAGCTGACGCCGCTGAGCCGGGCCCAGCCCTCGCGCGAAACGTCGATGCGCTCGGACTGGCCGCGCGCCGCCGGCGGGATCAGGGTGTAGCTGGCCTGGTTGAACACGCCCTGCTCGCTGACCAGGTCATAGTCCAGGCTCTGGCTCTTGACGATCAGCCCCGGGTCGCGGAACAGCGACTGCGAGTCGACCCGCAGGTGCTTGTCGGCGTCGCTGTAGTCCACCTGCTGCGCCGAGAACTCGCGCCCGTCCTGGCTGATCAGCACCGAGCCGGTCAGGCGCGAAACGCCGTTCTGCTTCAGCTCGACCTGGTCGGCGTTCAGCACCAGGCGCGGATCCGGGGCGATCGGCGGCAGTTCGCGCGCATAGTCCACCTGCGGGCAGGAGGCCGGGGCGGTGCGGCTGTACTGCGCCTGCGCCGGCGCGAGCGCGCACAAGCCCAGGGCGGCCAGGGTCAGGCGCAACAGCGATGACGGGGCAGCTCGCAAAAGGGGTTTCCCGGAGTTTCGCGCAAGTATGGTTTTTGGGCGCCTGCGGCGCAACACGCGGGGCGCAAATGGCCGCCGCGCTAGGGTACTCTAGCCCTTAAGTTTTTTGATAACCGCCCAAAGCGACACGACTCTTGACCGGCTCCGACCCGTTGTCCATCGACCCCTCCGACAGCCGCGCCGTGCAGGCCTATCGCTGGGCCTGCGGCGTGCTCGCCCTTTCACAGGCGGGCTTCGCCCCGGCTTCGGCCGACGCCAGCTTCCGCCGCTACTTCCGCCTGCGCGACGGCCAGCGCAGCTGGATCGTGATGGATGCGCCGCCGGACAAGGAGAACTGCCGGCCGTTCCTGCAAGTGGCCGGATTGCTGCGCGAGGCCGGCGTGCATGTCCCCGCGGTGCTGGGGCAGGACCTGGAGGCCGGCTACCTGCTGCTGTCCGACCTGGGCCCGCACACGATGCTGCAGGCGATCACTCCGGACAACGCCGACGCCCTGTTCCGCGACGCCATCGACGCCCTCGTCGTCTTCCAGAAGGCCAGCCGTCCCGGCGTGCTGCCGCCGTATGACGAGGCGCTGCTGCAGCGCGAGCTGAACCTGTTCCCGGACTGGTACCTGGGCCGCCATCTGGGCGTCGAGCTGGACCCGGCCGAGACCGCGCTGCTGCAAGGACAGTTCCGCCTGCTGGTCGATGCCGCCCTGGCCCAGCCCCAGGTCTACGTGCACCGCGATTACATGCCGCGCAACCTGATGCTGAGCACGCCCAATCCGGGTGTGCTGGATTTCCAGGACGCGGTCTACGGCCCGCTGGCCTACGACCCGATCTGCCTGTTCAAGGACGCCTTCATGAGCTGGCCGGCCGAACGCGTCGAGTGGGGCCTGCGCACCTACCACCAGCGCGCCGCGGCGGCTGGCCTGGCGGTACCGGAGTGGGCCCGGTTCCGCCGCGACTGCGACTGGATCGGCCTGCACCGCCATCTCAAGGTCATCGGCATCTTCGCCCGCCTGACCCACCGCGACGGCAAGCCGCGCTATGTCGCCGACACGCCGCGCTTCGTGCGCTACGTCATGGACGTGCTGCCGGCCTACCCGGAGCTGGCGCCGCTGCGCGCCGTGTTCGAAAAGCACGTGCTGCCGCGGGTGCAGCTGCCGGCATGAGAGCGATGATCCTGGCTGCCGGCCGCGGCGAGCGGATGCGGCCGCTGACCGACCGCCTGCCCAAGCCGCTGGTTCCGGTGCGCGGCGAGGCGCTGGTCGAGCGCCACCTGCGGCGGCTGGCCGCCGCCGGCGTGCGCGAGGTGGTCATCAACCTCGGCTGGCTCGGCGAGCACATCGCACAGGCGCTCGGCGACGGCGGCCGCTACGGCGTCGCCATCGCCTGGTCGCGCGAGGGCTGGCCCTGCCTGGAGACCGGCGGCGGCATCCATCATGCGCTGCCGCTGCTGGGGCCGGCGCCGTTCCTGGTCCTCAACGGCGATGTCTGGACCGACTACCCGCTGCAGGATCTCGCCGCCCGCGCCGCGGCATTGCCGCCGCACGACCTCGGCCACATGGTGCTGGTGCCGAACCCGGCGCACCATCCGCGCGGCGACGTCACCCTGGCCGGCGGCCGCGTGGTGCCGGCCTGCGCCCAGACGCACACCTTCAGCGGCCTGTCGGTGCTGCGGCCGGAACTGTTCGCGGATTCCGCGCCGGGGGCGTTCCCGCTGTGGCCGCTGTTGCGCGAAGCCGCGATCCGTGGTCAGGTGAGCGGCGAGGTCTACGGCGGGCGCTGGTCGGACGTGGGCACGCCGCAGCGCCTGCAGGAACTTGAGGCTGCCCTGCTGGAGAGCGCATGAAGCCGGTCCCCCTGTCAGTCCCTGCCACCGTCGGCCGCGGTTCATGCCGATGCCGGCTGGGCCCCTCCACGCTAATGACGACGCCATGAGCAAGAACACGATCAAGGTACGCAAGGCCGGCGACGGCAAGATCCGCCAGCTGGTGCAGGTCGGCGCCAATTCCTTTTACGCCGACGAGGCCGAGCCGGTCGGCGAAGGCCAGGGACCGGACCCGCACGACCTGCTGGACTCGGCGCTCGCCGTGTGCACGGCGATGACCGTGACCCTGGTGGCGCAGCGCAAGCAGTGGCCGCTGCAGGACGTACGGGTCGAGATCACGCACGAGGAGACCGACACCGACTACAAGCTGACCCGCAAGGTCGAGCTGGTCGGCCCGCTGACCGAGGAGCAGCGCCAGTACCTGCTGGGCATCGCCAACAAGTGCCCGATCCACCGCGCGCTGCACAAGAAGTTCGGCATCGACACCAGCCTGGCCTGAAGGAGACGGCGATGCGGCGCATGGCGGCGCGTGGTTTCCTGGCCTTGTCCCTGCTTGCGGCCGCGGTGCCGGCGCTGGCCCAGCGCGCCGAGCCGTCCACCCCGGCGGAGCGGGCGCGGGTGGTGCAGCTGACGCACCGGCTCGAAGCCGAGCCGCTGGGGCCGGAGGCGCGCGCGGCGCAGATCTGGCTGGTGAACTGGATCCGCGAGGTGCCCGACGTCACGGTCTCCGTCTGCGACCTGATGGAGCTGCCGCCGGAGGACCGCTATCCCTGGTCGCCGACCCTGCTGGTGCAGATGATGGCCGGCAATGCCGCGTTCCAGATCGAGAACCCGCGCCGCGCCGGCGATGACGTGGCGGTGCAGGGTGCGGCGCTGAAGAGCGCCCTGAAGGCCTACAGCGCGATTCTCAAGCGCAAGCCGGCGGCGCGGCTGGCGGCCTATGACCGCTTGGTCGCCGAGATGAACGACGGCCGGCTCGAGCGGCGCCTCAAGGCCCTGGTGCCCCAGCGCTGCACGCAGGCGCCGCCGGACGGCGGGGAAGTGATCTAGGACCGGTTCACGCCATTTCGATCGAAATAGCGTGAACCGGCCTTAACCGCCGGCGCGGTGGTTCAGCGGAAGTAGGCCTTGGTGTTGTCGTGCACGTCCGCCGTTTCGAGGATTTCGGCGGGGCTGAGCCAGCGGTAGACGCTGTGCTGCTCCGGGGGCAGCGCCGGCAGGCGCTCGACCGTGAGGGCATGCGCCAGCACCACGTAGTGCGTGCCGAAGCCCGGGCGGTCGTCGGCGTTCTCGGCGTAGAAATGCTCGTAGGCGCCGAGCAGGCGGCTTTCGGCGCGCGGCAGCTCCAGGCCCAGCTCGTTGCGGGTGATGCGCCGGTAGGCGGCGTCGAAAGTCTCGTTCTTGCGGATCACTCCGCCCGGCACGAACCAGAAGCCGCGCGCCGGCGCGTTGCGGCGCAGGCCCAGCAGCACGTGCCCCGCGCCGTCGCGCACCACCAGGTCGATCGACACCAGCGGCGCCCGCGCCACCACCTCGAGGAACTGCTCGCGCGGCAGCGGCGGTGCCGCGCCGCCGCGCTCAGCCGCCGGCGAGTACGCCATGGGCCTGCTGGTCGGCATGGTAGCTGGAACGCACCATCGGGCCGCTGGCGACATGGGAGAAGCCCATCTGCTCGCCGATCACGCGCAGCCGCTCGAATTCGTCGGGATGGACATAGCGCGCCACCGGCAGGTGGTGGCGGCTGGGCTGCAGGTACTGGCCCAGGGTCAGCATGTTGACGTCGTGGTCGCGCAGGTCGCGCATCACCTGCTCGATCTCCTCGATTTCCTCGCCCAGGCCCAGCATCAGGCCGGACTTGGTCGGCACCGCCGGGTGCAGCGCCTTGAAGCGCTGCAGCAGATCCAGGCTCCACTCGTAGTCCGAACCGGGGCGGGCCTGCTTGTACAGGCGCGGCACCGTTTCCAGGTTGTGATTGAACACGTCCGGCGGGTTGCCCTTGAAGATCGCCAGTGCCGGGTCCATGCGGCCGCGGAAATCCGGCACCAGCACTTCGATGGTCAGCGCCGGCGACAGCGCGCGCGACTCGCGGATGCAGGCGGCGAAGTGGGCCGCGCCGCCGTCGCGCAGGTCGTCGCGGTCGACCGAGGTGATGACCACGTAGCGCAGCGCCATGTCGCGGATGGTGCGGGCCAGGTTCACCGGCTCGTCCTGGTCCAGCGGCTTGGGGCGGCCGTGCGCCACGTCGCAGAAGGGGCAGCGGCGGGTGCAGATGTCGCCCATGATCATGAAGGTGGCGGTGCCCTTGCCGAAGCACTCGCCGAGGTTCGGGCAGGCGGCTTCCTCGCACACCGTGTGCAGCTTGTTGGCGCGCAGCGCGGCCTTGATGCGGGCCACCTCGGGTGTGCCCTGCGTCTTGGCGCGGATCCAGGCGGGCTTGCGCAGCGGCGCCACCGTCTCTTCGATCTTGATCGGGATGCGCGCCATCTTCTCGGCGCCGCGCAGCTTGACGCCGGTGGTGACTGGGGCGGGAGCGGCCGGGACCGGGGGGGGATTGTCGGACATGGTCCCGTATTTTAGGGCATCCGGAGAAATCAAAAGCGTTTCGCGCCAGGACGCCGGCACGGCCAGGAAAGCCCGGCGGTTCTTTTGGGTCCCGGCGCCTTTGCGAAGGCGCTTTACGCCGCCAGCGACTCCGGCGTTTCCGCCGGGCCCTCGGCCGGCAGGCTGCCGGGGGCGACGACGGCGCAGATGGCGGCATGGGCGGCCTGGGCCAGGCCGGCGCGGTCCTGGCCGGCCTGCGGCTGCAGCGGCTCGCAGTAGTGCAGCTCCACTTCCAGCTCGCGCTCCTTGAGCAGGCGGCGCAGGTTGTGGGTCAGGGTTTCCTCGCCGACGAAGGCGGCGATATTCTCGCCGTTGGCGGCCAGGCCGTAGCGCAGCGCGATCGGCTGCACCGGGGTGCCGCTCTCGATGGCCGCGGCGAACAGGCGCGGCTGGAATTTCAGCATCCGCCCGCCTTCGGTGGTGGTGCCTTCCGGGAACACGGTGGCGGAGCCGCCGTCGCGCAGGTGCTTGGCGATGGCCTGGATCAGCTGCTTGGTGCCGCCGGCGCCGCGCCGGATGTAGAAGGTCCCGGCGGCATTGGCCAGGGCGCCGGCGATCGGCCATTTGCCGACTTCGGCCTTGGACACGAAACGGGTCAGCTCGACCGAGGCCAGGACCGAAATGTCGAGCCAGGAGATGTGGTTGCAGACAATCAGCTGCGGTCCGGGGCCGCGCCGGCCGACCCTGCGCACGCGCACGTGCAGGATGGTCAGCAGGCGGCCGTTCCACCAGCGGGTGAGCTTCTCGCGCGACAGGCGCGGATAGACGGTCACCGCCAGCACCAGCAGCAGGCCGGTGCACAGGTGCACGATCAGGCGGGCGCCCCGCAAATTGGCCCGCAACAGTGCGTTCATCGCTTGGGAGCCCGCAAGCAGGTTCAGACCGGCTTCGGCGGCTGGGCCAGCACGATGGCCTGGCTGTCGGCCTCGGTTTCGCTGGCGCGGCCGAGGAAGCGGCGCTGGTAGCGGGAATGCATGTCGCTGACGTTGACCAGCACGAACACGTCGGCGCAGTTGAAGTCGCGGTCCCAGTAGGGCTCGCCGCAGGCCTTGGCGCCGAGGCTGAAATAGGCCTTGAGCAGCGGCGGCATCTTCACTTTCTGCGTCGGGCGGGCGTCCGCCGCCGGCAGCGGGATCAGCGGGCGCACATGCTGCCAGTGCGGCGCCAGGTACTTGGCCTTGATCTGCTCGAGCAGGGCGTGGGCGTTGGCGCCGCCGTCCTCCAGGCCGATGCTGGCGCAGCCGAACAGGTAGTCGAAGCCCTCGTTGATGATGAAGTCGGCCAGGCCGGACCACAGCACCGCGATCACCGCGCCGCTGCGGTACTCGGCGTCGACGCAGGTGCGGCCCACTTCCATCACCCGGCCGGGCAGCGAATCGATCATCTTCAGGTCGAACTCGCCGGAAGAGTAGAAGCCGCCGGCCTTGGGGGCCTGGTCGTCGGTCAGGATGCGGGTGCAGGCCACCAGGCGGCCGCTCTCGACCTCCCGCACCGTCAGGTGGCGGCAGTAGGCGTCGTAATGGTCGGCGTCGATCTGGGCATCCCCGCCATCGATGCTGGCGCCAAGCTCGCCCGCAAAGATGCGGTAGCGCAGGCGCTGCGTCTCAAGGATTTCCGCGGGGGTTACAGCGAAGCGGACCTCGAAGCGGGGAGACCGGGGGGAGTCTTTGTCCATGTTCGGGGGCAGTGTTGCTCCGGATGACATGGTAACACTGTATGAAAACCCCGTTGAGCCATGATGACTCGATCATGAAATATTTATGACGCAGTGGGCCGCGGCCAATCGGGGTGGACGCCCGGTGCGGTCCAGAGCTGGAAATGCAGCTGGGACAATAGGATAGGATCGCCGAGCAAGGTATTTTTCTGGATTGGCGATAGCGCCAGTGGCCCTTCCGCCAATGCGGTTTGCACCAATTTGAGGCGCGCCTGGCGGGTGGCTTCGGATTGCTTCGGGCGGGCGATGCCGGCGGCGCAGGCCAGGGCATTGGTCACCGGGCGCAGCGCCGCCTCGACGAAACCGGGCGGTTCCGGGGTCCGGCGGAACACCGCCGAAGTGGTGCGCAGCTCGCGCGGCGGGATCGCCTCCTCCGGGATCAGGAAGTAGCGCCAGCGGCGCATCCGGCGGCCGATGGTGACCCGGCTGGAATAGACCGACAGCGGGATCGACACGATCAGGGCGCCCACCACCGGCAGCAGCCACCACAGGAAGGAAGGGTTTAGCCAGTACACCCCCGCGGCCCAGACGATGCCCAGCACGGTCTGGAAACCGTGGCGGGCCAGCGCCTCGCCCCAGCCGGTCTGGGAGTCCTCGCGCGGCGGCGATTTCCAGACGATGCCCAGGCCGAGCAGGGGGGCCAGCACGAACTGGGTGTGGAACAGCATGCGGATCGGCGCCAGCAGGGCCGAGAACACCAGCTCGAACAACATGCTGAACAGCAGGCGCAGGCCGCCGCCGTAGCTTTTCGCCCCCTGCACCCAGATCAGCACCACGCTGAGGATCTTGGGCAGGAACAGCAGGGTGGCGGTGGCGCTGAACAGGGCCAGGGCCCACTCCGGGTGCCACTCCGGCCACTGCGGGAACAGCTGGTAGGGCTGCGGGAAATACTGCGGCTCCTTCAGGGTCTGCACCGCCAGCAGGGCGGTGGACAGCAGCAGCGACAGGAACCACAGCGGCGCCGACAGATAGGCCATCACGCCGGTCATGAACACCGCGCGGTGCGCCGGGTGCAGGCCCTGCGCCAGGAACAGGCGGAAATTCATCAGGTTGCCCTGGCACCAGCGGCGGTCGCGCTTGAGCTCGTCGAGCAGGTTGGGCGGCATCTCCTCGTAGGACCCCGGCAGGTCGTAGGCGATCCACACGGCCCAGCCGGCGCGGCGCATCAGCGCCGCCTCGACGAAGTCGTGCGAGAGGATCTCGCCGGCCAGGGCGCCCTTGCCGGGCAGGCGGCCCAGGGCGCAGTGGCGGATGAAGGGAGCGACGCGGATGATCGCGTTGTGGCCCCAGTAGTGCGATTCGCCGAGCTGCCAGAAATGCAGGCCGGCGGTGAACAGCGGTCCGTAGACGCGGGTGGCGAACTGCTGCAGGCGCGCGTACAGGGTTTCGCGGCCGGAGGCCTTGGGCGCGGTCTGGATGATGCCGGCCCCGGGATTGGCTTCCATCAGCTGCACCAGGCGCCTCAGGCAGGGGCCGGACATCACGCTGTCCGCGTCCATGATGACCATGTACTTGTAGTTGCTGCCCCAGCGGCGGCAGAAGTCGGCGATGTTGCCGCTCTTGCGCTTGATGCGGTGGATGCGGCGCCGGTAGAAGATGCGGCCGAAGCCGTCGAGGTCGCGGCACAGCCTGAGCCAGCCGTCCAGCTCGGCGACGCGGGCGTCGGGGTCGCCGCTGTCGCTGAGGATGTAGAAGTCGAAATGCTTCAGCATCCCGGCCCGCGCCACCGAATCGTAGGTGGCGCGCAGGCCGGCCAGCACCCGCGGCACGTTCTCGTTGCAGATCGGCATCAGGATGGCGGTGCGCGACTTGTCGTCGATCACCGCATCCTCGGCCGCGGTGGCGGAGATGGCATAGCGGTCGCCGCGCATCAGCAGCACCAGGAAGCCCATCATGGCGGTCCAGAAACCCATCGACACCCAGCCGAACAGGATCACGTACAGCACCAGGATCGCCATCTCCAGGTAATGGCGGCCGTGGTAGGGCAGCACCGCCGTCATGTAATAGGTGGCGACGATGGTCTGGGCGATGGTCAGGCCGAACAGCACCAGGCGCCGCAGGGTGGCGGTGAGGTGCCACTTGCCGAGGGGATCGGGCGAGTCGGGGCGGATGCCGTCCTCGGCCTCGTCGCTGGCCGGGGCGAGGTTGCTGCTGCCGCCGACCAGGCGCCGGCGCAGGCGGCGACCCCAGCGGCGCAACGGATTGGTTTCCCATGGCAGCGGCACCATCGAGGCGCGCTTCAGCGGCGGCGTGCTGACCAGGCGCGTCTCGCCGCGCACGTCGGTGGTGTGGATCCGGTCCTTGGCGGCGTCGCCCGGCTTGGGCGGCGGGCTGAAGGCCAGCATCAGGCGCGCCAGGATCGAGCGGTAGGCGGGATCGGCCGGGTCGTCCGCCGGCTGCGGCGCCGAGCTCGCCAGCGACTCGTGCAGCCGGGCGAAGCTGCCGCCGGCCGCGGCGCGCTGCTGCTGGCGCAGCTCGGCGGGCTCCGGCAGCAGGTTGAGATAGGCGTCGAGGGGGCTGGCGGGAGCGGCGGGCTGATCCATGGCGCGTATTGTAAGGGGCGCCGCCGCCCTCAATGGGACCGCGCCGCCGCTTTCTGCGGCAGCAGCAGCACGCCCGCGGCGATCAGGCCCAGCAGCACCGCGGAGGCGGCATAGCGGCTCAGCGCCAGGCCGCCGTCGGCAAGCGGCTTGTCGAGGAGGTCGCCGAGCACCGCGCCGAGCGGCCGGGTCAGGACGAAGGCGAGCCAGAACAGCGCGGTGCGCGGGATGGAAGTCCAGCGATAGGCCGCCGCGATCAGCGCCAGCAGGCCGCCGAAGACCATCGCGCCGCCGCCGTAGCCCAGCCCCGCGGTGTCGGCGGTCCAGTCGCCCAGCGCGGTGCCGAGGGTCTGCGAGAACATGATCGTGACCCAGTAGAAGATTTCCGCGCGCGGCGAGTCGACGCTGTCCACCGCCACTGTGCCCAGCGTGCGCCGCCACAGCGCCAGCGAGCCGAGCAGCAGGGCCAGCAGCAGCGCCGAGCCGCCGCTGTAGCCGATGCCCAGCGAGCGGTCGGCGAAGTCGGCCAGGGTGGTGCCCACCGTGGTGGTGGCGACGATGGTGGTCCAGTACAGCGCGGGGTGGAAGCGCGCGGCCCGCACCTGCGCCACCACCGCCACCGCGAACAGCGCGGCGAAGATGCCGGTGGCCACGATGTAGCCCAGGTTCATCGACATCGACGCCGCATCGCCGCCGGTCTCGCCCAGGGTGGTGGCGACGATCTTGATCAGCCAGAAGCCGAGCGTGACCTGCGGCACCTTGGCCGGGCGTGCTGCTGCCGTGTTCATCGGGGTGGCTTGCATCCTGCGTGGTCCGTGGGGCCGCCGTCCGTGGCGGGCGTCCGCCCGCTCAGCCCGGCGGCAGGATGTAGCTCCAAGTTTCGGACAGGGTGCTGTCCTCGCTGCGCAGGTAGGCGCGCAGCTCCAGCGGCTTGTCGTCGTCGACGCGGCGGAAGCGCAGGGTCACGCGCCAGCCGCCGGTGACGTCGTTGTGTACGGTGCTGCGTTCGAGCAGCTCGCCGTTGGCGCCGACCGAGACGATGCCCTCGACCTTGGCGTCGGCCTTGAGCTTTTCCAGTGCCGGGCCGACGAAGTCGATGACGTAGCTGATGCTGTTGTCCGGGTTGCGGGTGAAGCCGCGGCCGCGCCGCGTCTGCATCACCCACGACAGGTTCGGCTTGACGTCCTTCTCGCCCTGCCAGTGCAGGACGTAGTCCAGGTCCAGCGACTGGCCGGCCTGCGGCGCGTTGTCCGGCACCCAGTAGGCGACGGTGTTGTCGTTGGTCTCGTCCGGCGAGGGGATGTCCACCAGCTCGACGCGGCCGGCGCCCCACTGGCCCTGCGGCTCGACCCAGAGGCTGGGGCGCAGCTCGTAGCGCAGGTCGAGGTCCTCGTAGTCGTGGAAGCTGCGGTCGCGCTGCATCAGGCCGAAGCCCTGCGGATTGGTCATGGCGAAGGAAGTGACCTGCAGGCGCTTGGGGTTGATCAGCGGCCGCCAGATCCATTCGCCGGTGCCGGAGTGGATCGACAGGCCGTCGGAATCATGCACCTCGGGGCGGTAGTCGTCGCCGGCGGGGTGCTGGTTGTCGCCGAACAGATACATGCTGGTCAGCGGCGCCAGGCCCAGCTTGCTGACGTTCTCGCGCATGAACAGCCGCGACTTCACCTCCATCACCGTTTCTTCGCCGGGGCGGACGACGAAGCGGTAGGCCCCGGTCATGCGCCGGGAATCGAGCAGGGCGTAGATGGTCAGCTCCTTGTCGCCGGGCTTGGGCCGCTGCACCCAGAACTCGGAGAAGCGCGGGAACTCCTCGCCCGAGAGCAGGCCGGTATCCACCGCCGCGCCGCGTGCCGACAGGCCGTAGCGCATGCCCTTGCCGACGGCGCGGAAATAGCTGGCGCCGCGGAACACCAGCATCTCCTCCTTCAGCTTGGGGTTGTTGAGGGCGTAATGCACGCGGAAGCCGGAGAAGCCCAGGCCCTTGAGCTTTTCCGGATCGACCGGCAGGCCGCCGAAGTCGAAGTCGGCGGGGTTGTAGTGGATCTCGCGCACGCCGTAGGGCGCGATCTCGTTGATCTTCACCGGCTGGTTGTAGTACTCGCCCTCATGGAAGAACTGCAGCTCGAACGGCAGCTTGTCCTTGGCCCAGAAGGCCCGCTCGCCGCGGTAGCGGATGGCGTTGTACTTGTCGTAGCCCAGGTCCTGGATCTGCTGCGGCAGGCTGGCGTCGGGCTTCTTGTAGGCCTGGCCGGCGAGCTGCTTGGCGCGGGTCGACACGTCGTTGAAGCCGAAGGCCTGGGCCGCGCCCAGCGGCAGCAGGGCCGCGCCTGCGATGGCAAGGGCCGCGACGCGGCGCCCCAGCCGGATTCCCGGGTGAAAGATCATCGTTTTTCTGATTTCTGGACGAAACGGGACTTGAAGTGCGCAATTTTACAGTCTACGCAGCGTTTTTGACCCTACTGCGACCGCGCTCAGGCGGTCGTGTTCCCCACGCCGGTGAATTCCGCGTGGATCGGACGCATGCGGTTGACCAGCAGGCAGAACAGGTCGGCGGTCCGCTCGGCGTCGTAGATCGCCGAGTGCGCCTCGCGCGAATCGTAGGGCAGGCCGGCCACCTCCAGCGCCCGCGCCAGCACCGTCTGGCCGAGCATGGCCCCGCCCAGGGTCACGGTGTCGAACGCCGAGAACGGGTGGAAGGGGTTGCGCTTGACGTCGGCCCGCGCCACCGCCGCATTGAGGAAGCCCAGGTCGAAATGGGCGTTGTGACCGACCAGGATGGCGCGGGTGCAGCCCTGCTCGGACACCGCCTGGCGCACCGGCTTGAACACCTTGGCCAGGGCCTCGCGCTCCGGCACCGCCAGGCGCAGCGGGTGGTGCGGGTCGATCCCGGTCACCTCCAGCGAGGCCTTCTCCAGGTTGGCTCCGGGAAACGGCTCGACGTGGGCGGCGTGGGTTTCGCGGCGCACTAGGTTGCCGTGCTCGTCCAGGCCGATCAGCACCACGGCGATTTCCAGCAGGGCGTCGGTGGCGGCGTTGAAGCCGCCGGTCTCCACGTCCACCACCACCGGCAGGAAGCCGCGAAAGCGCTGGCCTATGCGAGGCAGTTGGGGGGTCGGTTCCATGGTGGGTCGGGCGGGGGGTGGGGAACTATAGCAGCCGGGAGGGGTGAGGCGAGAGGCGGCGAGCGCGGAAGCGGCCGCGGCGCGGGCGTTTGCCCGGCCTTTACGCCGCCTCGCCTCCCGCCTCTCCCCTCTCGAAGTTATAATCCGCGCGCTTTCCTCCCACCCCTCGGCTTTTCCCCATGACCCAAGTCCGCAAAGTCGCGCTCGCCTATTCCGGCGGCCTGGATACCTCCGTCATCCTCAAGTGGCTGCAGGACACCTATCACTGCGAGGTGGTGACCTTCACCGCCGACATCGGCCAGGGCGAGGAGCTGGAGCCGGTGCGGCCCAAGGCCCAGGCCCTCGGCGTCAAGGAAATCTTCATCGACGACCTGCGCGAGGAGTTCGTCGCCGAGTACGTCTTCCCGATGTTCCGCGCCAACGCCATCTACGAGGGCGAGTACCTGCTCGGCACCAGCATCGCCCGGCCGCTGATCGCCAAGCAGCTGGTCAAGCGCGCCCGCGAGACCGGCTGCGACGCCATCGCCCATGGCGCCACCGGCAAGGGCAACGACCAGGTGCGCTTCGAGCTCGGCGCCTACGCGCTGTGGCCGCAGGCCAAGGTCATCGCCCCCTGGCGCGAGTGGGACCTGAACTCGCGCGAGACCCTGCTGGCCTACGCCGCCAAGCACAACATTCCCATCGCCAAGAAGCCGGGCGGCGGCAGCCCCTACTCGATGGACGCCAACGCCCTGCACATCTCCTACGAGGGCGGCGGCCTGGAGGACCCGTGGTGGACGCCGGACGACTCGATCTGGCGCTGGACCCGGAATCCCGAGGATGCGCCGAACGAGCCGGAGTACATCACCATCGGCTACGAAAAGGGCGATCCGGTCAGCCTCAACGGCAGCAAGCTGACGCCGTACCAGATGCTCGACGCCCTCAACCAGGTCGCCGGCAAGCACGGCATCGGCCGCCTCGACATCGTCGAAAACCGCTACGTCGGCATGAAGTCGCGCGGCTGCTACGAGACCCCCGGCGGCACCATCATGCTCAAGGCCCACCGCGCCATCGAGAGCCTGTGCCTGGACCGCGAGGAAGCCCACCTCAAGGACGAGCTGATGCCGCGCTACGCCAGCCTGATCTACAACGGCTACTGGTGGAGCCCGGAACGCCGCATGCTGCAGGCCCTGATCGACGACAGCCAGCAGCGCGTCAACGGCGAAGTGCGCCTGAAGCTGTACAAGGGCGGCGTCTACAACGCCGGCCGCCGCTCGCCCGACTCGCTGTTCGACGCCAACCTGTCGACCTTCGAGGACGACCGCGGCGCCTACAACCAGAAGGACGCCGAAGGCTTCATCCGCCTCAATGGCCTGCGGCTGCGCACCGGGGCCAAGCGCGACAAGCGCTGAGGCGCCCGGTTCCGATCCTTCCCGGCGCCGGCCGGCTCTGCGGTCAGCGCGGCGGCCGCTCCTGGAGCAGCGCCTCGCGTACCGCCGGCCGCTCGCAGGCGCGGCGCACGTATTCGCCGGCGGCGGGAAACTTGTCCAGCTTGCCGCCGGCATGCCGCGCCAGCAGCAGCGCCCAGACCAGGTAGGCGTCGGCGACGCTGAAGCTCTCGCCGGCGATGAAGGGGCTGCCGGCCAGGCGCCGCTCCACCAGCGTCAGCATCGGCTCGATGCGGCTGCGCCCATGAGCGCGCAGCGCTTCGTCCAGCCCCGGTGAAAACACCAGGTGCAGGCACTGCTTGTGCAGCTCGGTGGCGATGAAGGACAGCCACTCCAGCAGCGTGAAGCGTGCTTCGCCGCCGTCCGGCGCCAGCCGCCCGGGTTCGGCCCGCGCGGCGATGTACAGGAGGATGGCGATGTTCTCGGTGAGGATGCTGCCGTCCTCGCGCTGCAGGGTGGCGACGCGGCCCTTGGGGTTGACGGCGTGGAAGTCCGAGCCGTCCTCCAGCCGCTTGCTGGCGAGGTCGACCTTGCGGTAGCGCGCCTCGACCCCCGCTTCGAGCAGGGCGATGCGCGCGGCCAGCGAGCAGGCCATGGGGATGTAATAGAGCGTGAGCATGGGCGTCACGGCACGGCCGCGAATGGCGGCTTCTGCCGCAGCAGCCCCTCGCCGCCGCCTTCCTCGAACTGCCGCACGATCTGCATGATCGGCTCCGGCACCTCCTGCACCCGCTGTTCCGGAAAGGGCGGCGCCGGGAAATACTCGATGCCCAGCTGCAGGGCCTTGGCCACCGTCTCGCCGGCGAGCAGCTGCGCCAGGTACAGCCCGGTGTCGATGCTGGCGGAGACGCCGGCGCCGGTCAGGTACTTGCCGTCGCGGTGGTAGCGTTGCGCCACGAACTCCACGCCGTGGGCGCGCAGGCGCTCCTGGTAAAACCAGTTGGTGGTGGCCTTGCGCCCCTGCAGCAGGCCCGCCGCGGCGAGCAGGCCGACGCCGTTGCAGATCCCCACCGTCCACTTCGAGCCGGCGTCGAGCCGGCGCAGCTGGCCGAGGAAGGCCGCGTCCTGCTCCAGGGCGAATCCGCCGGGGCCGCCCGGGACATAGAGGATGTCGGTGTCGCGCACTTCCTCGAAGCTGCGGAAGGCGAGCAGGCCGAGGCGCCGCGTGTCGGCCGCAACCACGCCCCTGGCGCGGCCGACGAACTCGGTCTCCATGCCGGGCAGGCGCGACAGCACCTCGTAGCCGCCGACGGCATCGAGGGTGGTCAGGCCGTCGTAGATCACGATGGAAAGGCGCATGAGGGTTCTCCCTGGTTCAGGAATCGGGCGCGCCGCCGGCCGGCCCGGCGTGGAAGCGGCGGCGGTATTCGCGCGGGTTGACGCTCAGCTCGCGCAGGAACTGGCGGCGCATGGTTTCGGTGCTGCCGAAGCCGCAGCGCTCGGCGACGCGCTCCAGCGGCTGCTGCGTCTCCTCCAGCAGGCGGCGCGCGTTTTCCAGGCGCAGCCTCAGGATGTAGCGCGCCGGCGTCAGGCCGACTTCCTGGCTGAAGCAGCGGGAAAAATGGCGCGGGCTCATGCTGGCGCGCTCGGCCAGCCGCTCGACGTCGAGCGGCTGGTGCAGGTTTTCGGCGATGTGCGCCTGCACCCGGCGCAGCGGATCGCGCTCGGCCATCTGCGCCGACAGCTGCGCGCTGAACTGGCGCTGGGTGCCGGGACGGCGCAGGAACAGCACCAGCCAGCGCGCGATGGTCAGCGCCGCCTCGCGCCCCAGATCCTGCTCCACCAGTCCCAGTGCCAGGTCGATGCCGGCGCTGACGCCGGCGGAGGTCCAGATCGGGCCGTCCTGCACGTAGATCGGCTCGGCGTCGACCCGCACCTGCGGATAGCGCCGCGCCATGCGCGCGCAGTAGGCCCAATGGGTGGTGGCGCGGCGCCCTTCGAGCAATCCTGCGGCGGCCAGCAGGAAGGCGCCGGCGCAGACCGAGGCGGTGCGGCGGCTGCGCCGGCTCAGGCGCCGCAACTGCCGCAGCAGCGCCGCGTCGCGGGCCACTTCCTCGGCGTTGAACCCGCCCGCGACCACCAGCGTGTCGAGCGGGCCGCGCAGCGCCGGCAACGCCAGGTCGGGCATCAGGCGCAGGCCGCTGCCGCTGGTCACCGCCGCGCCGTCGGGCGAAACCACGCTGAGCCGGTAGCGCGGCGGCTGCTGCTGCGCGGCGAGCCAGCGGTTGGCGCCGGCGAACACTTCGTAGGGGCCGGTGAGGTCCAGGCTCTGGCAGCCGGCGTAGATCAGGAAGGCGACATGGGCGCTGGGCATGGGGCAATCTAGGCCGCCGCCGGCTTGGCGGCAATGACGAATATCGCACAGAAAAAGACATACGCCGCAGGCAGGCCCGGCCACCCCCGGCCGCGCGCTTACGTGATGCAGTCGACAGTGGATGCCGCAGCCGTGGTGCTTTTGAGAAGCGCATCGCGGTAGCGCGGACGTCGCTGGTGTCTGATGACGACGTGGCCCGCACGGAACGCGGGCGAGGATCGGAGACGATGGACAAGAGCAAGATTGCCGCCAGCCTGGCGGCGGCGCAGGACGACGTGGCGAGGATCTTCCAGGGCTACCAGGTGCCGGAGGAATACCGCAGCCGCCTCACGGCCTACATCCAGTGCTGGTACCTGGACCAGGGCGACTGTGGCGCGCGCATCTGCGCCCTCCCCGGCGAAGAACCGGCCGAGGCCAGCCGCTCGGCCTGAGCATCGAACGACAAGGCCGGCGCAGCTTGCCGCGCGCCGGCCGTTTTCCGGCGGACGAACGCTCGCGCTAGAGGCTTGGCGGCGCGGCGGGAATCGGCGCCTGGCGGGTCGAGCTGGCCAGCACCTGTTGCGTCACATCCTTGCCGCCGCCCAGGTTGGTGGCCAGGGCGCCAATGGTATAGATCGGCCCCCAGGGGATGCCCCACCAGCCCAGCAGCAGCGAGAGGACGGTGAACCCCCAGCCCTTGTTGATCGAATGCTGATCGGCGCGGATGAAATAGATGTCGCTGGGGCGCCGGAACGTCATCACCACGATGGAAATGCAGTACTGGAACAGCACGAACTTGCCGCCGCGGGCCACCTCCTCCTGCACCTGCGCCGCGGTCAGGCCCTCGGTTCCGATGATCTTCATCTTGATTGCTCCCTTTGTGAACGCCGACGAATGTGTCGCAGTGGCTAGCGGAAATATGGCCGCTCGTTGATGAACAGCAGCCTGGAGGCGGCCTGTTTCCAGGCCGGCGGCGCCGCCTGGCCCAGCGCCACCGCGGCGCCGGCGTAGGCCAGGCCGCGCAGCTGAGGCTCGAGGCCGGCGAGCTTGGCCGCAACCGCCTCGGCGCCGAGGTCCGGTCGCGCCGATTCCACGAAGCGCACCGCGCGCTCGGCCGCTTCGGGGGGCATGCCGCTGTCCTGGATGGCTTTGAGATAGGGCAGGGTGTCGCGATGCTCGCGCAGGGCCAGGCCCAGTCCGGCCCAGGCGCTGCTGCGGTCCAGCCCCTGGTCGGCGGGGAGCTGCAAGGCCAGCGCGATCTGCGCGGCGCTGGCGCCGTCGGAGGCGGCCACCAGGCGCTGCATCCGCGCCAGCGTCTGCGGATCGCTGCCGGCGCGGCTGAGGGCGCGCTCGAGCTGACCCTGGGCCAGATCGTGATAGGCCAGGATTGGAAGGTCGACGATGTCCTTGCTGCCACTCTCCACCGCCAGCAGGTTGCGCAGCGTTTCGGACTGGCGGCTCAACTCGTTCGTGAGCGCCGGGGTATTGCTGCCCAGCAGGCGGTGGATGCGGTACAGCTCCACCGCATAGTAGGCGGCCATGGCGGGCAGGCGATGGCGGGCCTGGTCGAGCAGGGCGATGGCCTGCGCCCATTGCGCCTGCGCGGCGGCGGCATAGGCGGCCGCCTGCGCGAACCAGGGGTTGTCCGGGAAGCGCTTGTAGCCCTCGGCGAAGGCGGCTTCGCGCGCCCCGGCCTCGTCGATGCAGCCCGCCGCCAGATACTGCAGGTCGGCGTCTCCGGGCACGGCCCGGGCCCGCGTCCGCAGGCCGTCGCAGAGCTTGCCCCGGGCTTCGTCCTCCGCCTGGTCCCGTTGCAGGCGGAGCAGCAGCACGTCGTTCGGCGCCTCGGCGAGGCGGGCCTGCAGCAGCTTGCCGAAGTCCGGTCCGCTGGCGGCAAGCCGGAGCCATTCCACGATGTCCGGCGATCCGGTCGCATCCCAGCGCGCGTGCGCCGCAACCAGTGCCTCACCGGCGCCGGGATCCTTGCCGGCCAGTTCGAGCTGCTCCGACGGCGGGCGGTCGACGACGGCGCTGAGCACCCTGCGGCTGCCGCCACCGGTCTTGCTCTGGATTTCCGCCGGCGGCTCGGCGAAGCGCAGGTCCACGTCGGTGCTGCGCCAGCGCGGTGCGCCGAGAGGAGTTTCGGGAACCGGGGCGACATTGCCGTAGACCGCAGTCCATTGCACCAATGGCGCGGCCCCGGCGATGTTGTAGACATAGGTGCCGAAAGTGCCGGGGGCGTCGGCCTGGAACGACTCGATCAGCGCGCCTTCGCGGGTCTGCGCCTTCACCGCGTAGTGCTGCGCCGGAGCCAGCTCCAGATCGGCGTGGGCCGACGGCGCCACCTCGGCGGAGCTGCCGCCGATACTGACCCGCACCGGACGCATCAGGCCGTTGTAGACGGTGACTGTGGTTTTGCCCAGGCCGCCGCTGAAGAACAGCACGCCGCCGACGATCGACAGCGCCACCAGCAGCCTCGCGGTGGCCGGCACGTAGCCGCGCGCCAGGCGGAAGCGGTCCCACCAGTGCAGCTGCCGGCGGCGCGCCCTTTCGGTGCCGGGCAACAGCACCGGATAGGCGTCCGGGGCCGCGCTCGGCGGCGCCGGCGCTTCGCCCACGGCGGCGCCGGCTTTTGCGGCGTCGGCCACTTGCGCTTCGGCCGACAGCAGCAGCTCCAGCGCGGCCACGCGCAGCTTGGCGAGGCTGCCGGCGGCGCTGTTGACCCAGCCGTCAATGACGTTGAGCCAGTCGCGGATGTTGGCACGGGTCGGTGCCGGCAGCTTCAGCGGGCCGAGCGCGGCCGACCACTCGGCGACGCCCAGCCTGGCCGCCAGGGCCGGATCCAGGCGCACCTGATGCTGCTTGCCGTAAACCTCGGCCAGCGCTTCCTGCATCAGGTCGGCCGCATCCAGCAGGCGCTTGAGGCCCCGCTCGCCGACCTTGCCGCCGGCGGTCACCAGGTGGAACACCCGCGCCAGCTCGCCCTGCATGTCGCGTAACCCGGCCTCGGCATGGTCGGCGTAGTGCAGCAGCGCTGCCAGGCCGCGCAGGTGGTCGCGCCACGCCGGCCCCAGGCGCTCCGCCGCGGCCAGGTGGACGGCGCGGCAGCGCGCGTCGTGGCTCTCGATGACCGCCCGTTCGGCGCGCAGCTCCTGCTCGACCTGGGCGATCAGCTTGGGTACCTGGCGCCGGGTCAGGGCCAGCCCGCGATGTTGCAGGACGCCGTCGGCCGCCTGCGCCGTGCCGTCGCGAAGCGCGGTCAGCGCTGCGATCTCCTCGTCGAGCGCGCGCAGGCGCTCGAGGTTGGCGCCGAGCGATTCCGGATACAGCGTGGCGAGTTCCGTCACCAGCGCCGCCGCGTCGGGCGCCGGGCCGTACAGATCGTCCGGCGTCGCGGCGTGGCGTACCGGCGAACGGCCGAGGTAGGCGCCGCGATAGCGGCGGTCCAGATGCAGCTTGTCGAAATCCTGGTCCAGGCGCGCCAGGCTGTCATGCAGCGGCGCCGGCTCGGCCTTGCCGCCCTGCGCCAGGCGCTGCGAAACGGCCCGGCGTAGCGCCGCGGGATCGGCGAACAGGACCCAGGCCTCGCGCACGTCGCCCGGCGCCGGCACATAGTTGCGCTTGGCATTCTCCTCGCGCACCGCATCGGGCGGGTGGGTCGCCCACATTCGCGGCGGCTGGGCCAGAGTCGTCTTGAACAGGCGGTGGGCCGCGGGATCGCCTTCCGGCGCCAGCGGCAGCCGGCCGTAGTGCGGCTGGTCGAGGATCCGGCGCATGCGCTCGATGATCTGCGTCTGCACCGCGAACAGGTCGGCGACGGGCCGTTCCTTCAGGAACTCGCTGCGGCCGAAGGCCAGGGTGCGGCTCCAGGCCTCGTCGGCGACATGCAGGCGGTGCAGGGCGTGGACCAGGGAGTCGCTGCCGGCCAGCGACACCGCCACCAGGTCGGCCTGCAGTTCCATCTCGCGCGCCAGCGCGCGCTGCGCCAGCACCACCCCGCGAAACATGATTTCGAGCAACGAGCGGATCGACCAGACGATGATCTGCATCAGCCAGCCGATCCAGGCCAGGCGGAGGTCAATGCGCGAGAGCTGGTCGAGGAAGCGGTCGAACGCGTCGCGCCTGGCGATGATGTGGCCGGCGATCTGCTGCGCCATGTAGACCCAGCGGCCCACCGCCATCGAGCGCTGGCCGAAATGGCCGAACTCGTGAGCCAGCACCGCCTTGAGCTCGCCCAGGCTGAGCACGTTGACCAGCCCCAGGCCGATCTCCAGGTTCTTGCGCGACGGCCACAGCAGGTTGACCAGGCTGAGGTCGTAGAACACGGCTGCATTGACCCGGGCCGAGAGGAACACCCGATGCGGGCGCGGCGCGCGCGCCTCGTCGGCGAGGCGGTGCAGAAAGTCGAACAGCGCCGGCTCATCGGCCGCGCTTACCTCCAGGTCGGCCGTCTCCTCCTGCCCGCGCTGGAAGAAGAACAAAGCCTTGAGCATGAAGGCGGCGAAGAAGGTGGCGCCCGCAGCGACCAGGACGCCGCCCAGATTGCCGTGGCCTTGCGCCATCCCGGCGAACAGCCGCCACGCGGTCCAGATGAACCAGCCGCTCAGCGCCA
Organism: Nevskia sp.; assembly: GCA_035651715.1. Lineage (GTDB taxonomy): Bacteria > Pseudomonadota > Gammaproteobacteria > Nevskiales > Nevskiaceae > Nevskia. Next base: position 8,650 of record DASRFD010000112.1, on the reverse strand, counting down.
GATACAGCACGATGAAGGCGGCGAGGCCGCCGACCGCCATCCAGGCCTTGCGCTGGTAAGCGCCGCTTGGACGGCTCAGATCATCCGGAACCGAGACAGGTCCGGCTGGATACAAATCCTGCATTGGGCGCCCTCCCCGAGGCACCTTCCCCGCCAGCACGGCCGGGGCGAAAGATCCGGCGGCGCGTCGCCGGGCTCAGCCCGGCGTCTGCGCCTTCTTCGCGCGCACCATCTGCACCACGCCCCAGATCAGCAGGCCTGCGCCGACGGCGGCAAGCGCCTCGCCGCTGTTGGTGCCGATCAGGGCCAGTCTGCCGCTCAGGCCGCCGACGATGAAGATGATGCCGATGACGATGTTCCACATGAGCTGTTCCCCCGGTATTACTGCGTCTTCGACTTGCCGCCGAACAGCTTGCGGAAGAAGCCGGCGATGGCGACCAGGCCGATGACGATGAATTTCTTGGCTGCCAGCAGCAGCAGGCCGAGCTTGGCGAACAGGCCGGCCTTGGCGGCGATGCCGCCGGCCACCAGGGCGGCGAGGCCGTAGGCGGCGACCTTGTCGGTGCCGGCCTTGAAGTCGGTGTACTTGTTGCCGTCGGTGAAGTTGGTGAAGGCCAGCACCTTGGGCATCTCCTGCTTGATCGTCGGCAGGTCGCCCATCCCGGCCACCGCGTTCAGTTCCAGCACGCCCTTGCGGCCGAGCACGCGGATGGCGTAGTTGAGAGTGTTCTCGCTGGCGTCGTCCGCCTTCAGCTCCTTGGCCCAGTACATCTTGTGGCTCTGCGCGTCGTAGTAGGGCGGCTCGGCCCAGCCGAGCAGGTGCAGGCCGGCGTAGCCCTGCTTCTTGCGCTCCTCGTTCTCCTCCGCGTCGTCCTTCTGCATGTTCTTCATCAGATCGTTGTAGTCGATCTTGTTGGCGTCCTCGTCGGAGACGTGGCCGTCGTCGAGGTAGGTGATGACCACGCCCCAGCCGCTGCGCGACAGCGGGTTCACCGCCTGCGGGATGATCATGCCCAGGGTCTTGTTGCCGGGCGGATTGCCCCAGCCCTGGGTGAGCAGGCGCTCGGAGTCGCCCGGCGAGAGGTAGTAGAAATCCTGGCTCAGCTGCAGCGTGGCGACGTCGTTGGGCAGCTTGATGCTGCCGTGCTGCGGCTTGAGCGAGGCCATGAACTGTTCGGCGCGCTGCTGCGCCTGTTCCGGCGTCGGCGGGGCGGGGTCGGTGCTCTGGGCCGCGGCCTGCGCTGCGCACAGGCCCAGCGCCGCCAGCAGCAAGCGGGTGGACTTCATCGGGACTCCCTTTTTTCGAGTATTGAGCGGTACGGACTGCCTACAGCATAGCCGCGGAATGCCGCCGCCGCGACTGCGGCGGGGCCGGGTTGTGAATTGGGTCACAAAACCGCCGTCAGGATAAAATCCACGATTCAGGAAGCCCCGCTTCGAGGACATGATGACCGTCGCCGACCTGCAGCCCCGCTACATCCGCGCCAACGGCATGGAATTCGCCTACCTCGAGGCCGAGGGCCCCGGCCCGCTGGTGCTGTGCCTGCACGGCTTCCCCGACACCGCCTGGAGCATGGCCGGCCTGCTGCGCCGGCTGGCGGCGGCCGGGTTCCGTGCAGTGGCTCCGTTCATGCGCGGCTACCCGCCGGGCGCCATCCCGGACGACCGCGATTACTCCGGCCTGGCCCTGGGCCGGGACGTCATCGCCCTGGCCGAGCATTTCGGCGCGCAGGATGCCCTGGTGGTCGGTCACGACTGGGGAGCGGTGGCGGCCTATGCCGCCGCGGCGCTGCGCCCGGACCGGATCAAGCGGATCGTCACCGCCGCCGTGCCGCATCCGCGCCGCTTCCTGCTGCGGCCCTCGCGCGCCCAGCTGCGCGCTTCGCACTACATGTTCAAGTTCCAGCTGCCGGGCTGGCCGGAGCGCCGCATCCGCGAGAACGACTTCGCCTGGCTGCGCGACCTGGCGCGCAGCTGGTCGCCGGGCTGGGAGCCGACCGAGGAATACTTCGGCCCGGTCAAGGCCGCGTTCTCCGACCCGGCGCGGCTGAAGGCGGCGCTGGGCTACTACCGCGCCCTGCCGCTGCTGCTGGCGCAGCGCGACGCCTGGCAGTTCCTGCTCAAGCCGATCTACGTGCCGACGCGGGTCATCTACGGCGAGAACGACGCCTGCATCCTGCCGGCGAGCTTCCTCGACCAGGAGCACCTGTTCGGCGAGCGCTACGAGCTGGTGGGCCTGCCCAAGGCCGGGCACTTCATGCACATCGAGGCGCCTGAAGCGTTCGCCGAGCAGGCGATCGGCTTCCTCAAGGGCTGACGCGGTCTATCGGGTGCGCGGCGTGTGGATGTAGAAGCGGCCGCCCTTGAAGTCCACCGTGTCGATGTCGGGCAGCGGATTGTCGCGCACCACCATCCCGGCGGCGACGCTGGCGGCGACGCTGCGGCCGGCGTCGAGCGCCGCTTCTTCGCGTGGCGCTTCGGCGCCGAAGGAGTAGGCCAGCAGGGCTTGCTTGTGGGAGGGGCGCAGCACCAGGGTGGCATGGTTCATCCAGCGCGGGGCTTCGGCGCCGCAGCCGCAGAGAACGATGCTGCCGGCGAGCACGGCGGTTCGCGCCATGCCGCGTGCCGCGGTCGTCCTCGTTCTCCATCCCGGTTGCATCGTAGGCCTCCACTACGACCCAACCTTAGACCTGTGCGGCGCGTCAGAAGTGCCCGGCCGTCCGCCGGGCAGCGCCGCCGATCACCTACCTGGGTGGTGCCTCAGGTTCGCCGGAAAGACCCTGGAATCAACGGCATGGAATGAGCGTCAAGCAGCGCGCCGGCGCCGCGCCGGGGGCGTGGCGGCGAGGCCGGGAAAGGCCTCCGCTATGTCCTGTACCGTACCGCAGTCGCTGCCGTCGTAGCCGGGCAGGGCGCTCACCGCGCGCTGGAATTCGCGGCTGCGCAGGGTGTCGAGGATGCGCAGCATCATCGGCGTGGCCAGCAGCTGGGCGTTGCAGACGAAGAAGTAGCGCTCGCTCGCCACCGGCAGGAACTCCAGCTCGAAGCGCCGCGCCGCCGGTTCCACGCCGAGGCCGGCGTCGGCCATGCCGCTGGCGACGTAGGCCGCCACCGCCGGGTGGGTGAATTCGCAGTTGTCGTAGCCCTGGATGGCGCGGCCGTTGAGATGCGCGCGCTGCAGCAGCAGGTCCAGCAGCAGGCGCGTGCCGGAACCTTCATGGCGGTTGACATAGCTGATGCCGGGGCGGGCGAGGTCGGCGACGCCGGTGATGTTCTTGGGGTTGTGCGGCGCCACCATCAGGCCCTGGCGGCGCGTGGCCAGGTGCACCAGGCGGTGCTTGCCCGGGCGCAGCGCCGGCAGATAGTGCTGCAGCGCGACGCCTTCCAGTTCTCCCAGCGGCACGTGGAAGCCGGCCAGGTCGCAGCTGCCGCTGTTGAGCGCGCCCAGCGCCTCCTGCACGTTGCGATACTTGAGGTCCACCGGCACCTGGTCGCGCAGCAGCCACTGGCGCAGGGTCTGCACCGCAAAGCCGTGACTGGCGTGCAGGCGCAGGATGTTCTGCTCGTGCGACAGCGCCCGTTCCACCTCCACTTCCAGCTCCGAAGCCAGGCTGTCGAGCAGGGGCGAGAGGCGGGCGGCGATCCGTCGGTCGGCCCAGACCAGCTTTTCACCCAGCGGCGTCAACACGGCGCCGCGGCCGCGCTGCATCTTCACCAGGGGCACGCCGAAGGCGCGGTGGCCGTCCTGCAGCACGCCCCAGGCGTAGCGGTAGGACAGCCCGAGCTCGGCGGCGGCCTTGGCCAGGGTGTGGGTCTCGTGGACCTTGAGCAGCAGGTTGAGCAGGTGCGGCATCGGCTGGGGGCCTTGGGCCCCCTCCAGCAGCCACTGCGGCTTGATCGACATCTTCAGCATGAGGGCGCGGCGCTCCGGCGGGTTAAATAGGCTGTGTCAAGCCTATTCAATTGGAACACGAAAGCATATTCCTTGTCTCGGCCATCGGTGTTAGCTTGACCAAGGGTCGCAAGACCCGTGGCGGCACGAATATGTTCTATTAAACATATATATAAGCAAACCGAGGAGAAACCGCATGTCGAGCATCGGAGGGAGCATCGAAGGATCCGCCGGATCCGGGGGGGTGGGATTCCTGGCCAAGGAGCGGACCATCGCCGGGCCCGGCTACAACCGCTGGCTGGTGCCGCCCGCGGCGCTGTGCATCCATCTGTGCATCGGCATGGCCTATGGCTTTTCGGTGTTCTGGCTGCCGCTGTCCAAGGCCATTGGCCTGACCAAGCCGGTGGCCTGCGCCGCCGACATGGGCTTCTTCGAAGGCCTTTTCCAGAGCAGTTGCGACTGGAAGATCAGCACCCTGGGCTGGATGTTCACCCTGTTCTTCGTCTTTCTCGGCTCGGCCGCGGCGCTGTGGGGCGGCTGGCTCGAGCGCGCCGGCCCGCGCAAGGCCGGCTTCGTCGCCGCCCTGTGCTGGTGCGGCGGCCTGGTGATCGGCGCCGTCGGCGTCTACCTGCACCAGCTGTGGCTGATGTGGCTGGGCCCGGGCATCGTCGGCGGCATCGGCCTGGGCCTGGGCTACATCTCGCCGGTGTCGACCCTGATCAAGTGGTTTCCGGACCGCCGCGGCATGGCCACCGGCATGGCGATCATGGGCTTCGGCGGCGGCGCCATGATCGGCGCGCCGCTGGCCGACAAGCTGATGAAGGCCTTCGCCACGCCGACCGACGTCGGGGTCTGGCAGACCTTCCTGGCGCTGGCGGCGATCTACTTCGTGTTCATGATGATCGGCGCCTTCGGCTACCGCCTGCCGGCGCTGGGCTGGAAGCCGGCCGGCTGGACGCCGCCGGCGGAAGGCGCGCAGAAGGCGATGATCACCCGCGGCCAGGTGCACCTCAACGAGGCGATGGTGACGCCGCAGTTCTGGCTGATCTGGGCGGTGCTGGCGCTCAACGTCACCGCCGGCATCGGCATCATCGGCATGGCCTCGCCGATGCTGCAGGAGGTGTTCGGCGGCAAGCTGATCAACGTCGCCGCCGGCTTCAACGACCTCGACGCCGGGCAGAAGGCGCAGCTGGCCACCGTGGCCGCGGCCTTCACCGGCCTGCTCAGCCTGTTCAACATCGGCGGGCGCTTCTTCTGGGCCTCGGTGTCGGACTTCATCGGCCGCAAGCTGACCTACTCGGTGTTCTTCCTGCTCGGCATGGCGCTGTACGCGTCCACACCTTCGCTCGGCCACGCCGGCAACACCGCGCTGTTCGTGCTGGCCTTCGGCATCATCCTGTCGATGTACGGCGGCGGCTTTTCCACCGTCCCGGCCTACCTGGCCGACATGTTCGGCACGCAGATGGTCGGCGCCATCCACGGCCGCCTGCTCACCGCCTGGTCCGCCGCCGGCATCTTCGGCCCGGTGATCGTGAACTACCTGCGCGACTACCAGCTGGCGCAGGGCATGGCGCGCGCCACGGTCTACGACACCACGCTCTACATCCTCGCCGGCCTGCTGGTGCTGGGGCTGATCTGCAACCTCGCCATCCGGCCGGTGGCGCCGAAGCATTTCATGAGCGAGGAGCAGCTCGAGCACGAGCGCCGCCTCGCGCACGAGCGCGCGGCGCCGGCGGCCGCCGCCGTCGGCGGCGCGGCCGCCGTGAGCAGCCCGGCGCTGGTCGCCGCGGCCTGGCTGTTCGTCGGCATTCCGCTGGCCTGGGGCGTGTGGATCACGCTGCAGAAAGCGGCCGCGCTGTTCCATTGAGACGGAGTCCGTAAGAGGTCGAAGATGAAGACGCACTTGCAGGAGCACCCGCTGCATCCCATGCCCGCCGCCCGGCCGCTGCCGGCGGCGGAGCGTGCCGCGGTGCTGGAGGTGGTCGCGCGCCTGGGCGACAAGCCCGGAGCGCTGCTGCCGGTGCTGCACGGCGTGCAGGAGGCGCTGGGCTGGGTCCCGCCCGGCGCCGTGTCGCTGATCGCCGCCGGGCTGAACCTGAGCCGCGCCGAAGTGCACGGCGTGGTTAGCTTCTACCACTGGTTCCGCGGCGAGAAGCCGGGGCGGCAGGTGTTGCAGCTGTGCCGTGCCGAGGCCTGCCAGGCGCTCGGCGCGGCCGCGCTGGAACGGCACGTCAAGCACAGGCTCGGCGTCGACTTCCACCAGACCACGGCGGACGGCCGTTACACGCTGCAGCCGGTGTACTGCCTCGGCAATTGCGCCTGCGGTCCCTCGCTGATGATCGACGAGGAGTTGCACGGGCGGGTCAGCGCCGCGGCCTTCGACGCGCTGGTGGGAGAAGGCGCATGAGCGGCACGCGGCTCTACGTGCCGCGCGACGCCAGCGCGCTGTCGCTGGGCGCGGAGGCGGTGGCGCGCGCCATCGCGGCGGAAGCCGACCGGCGCGGCGCGGCGGTCGAGCTGGTGCGCAACGGCTCGCGCGGCCTGCTGTGGCTGGAGCCGATGGTGGAAGTGGAGACGCCGGCCGGCCGCGTCGCCTATGGTCCGGTGCGGGCGCAGGACGTGCCCGGCCTGTTCGAGGCCGGCTTCCTCGGCGGCGGACGGCACGCGCTGGCGCTGGGGCCGACGGCCGAGATTCCATACCTGAAGCGGCAGGAGCGCCTGACCTTCGCCCGCGTCGGCATCACCGATCCGCTGAGCCTGGAAGACTACATCGCCCACGGCGGCTACCGCGGCCTGCGCCGCGCGCTGGAGGCGGCGCCGGCCGAGGTGGTCAAGACGGTGCTGGACTCCGGCCTGCGCGGGCGGGGCGGCGCGGCCTTCCCCACCGGCATCAAGTGGCAGACGGTGCTGAAGACGGAGAGCGCGCAGAAATACGTCGTCTGCAACGCCGACGAAGGCGATTCCGGCACCTTCTCCGACCGCATGCTGATGGAGGGCGATCCTTTTCTCCTCATCGAGGGCATGAGCATCGCCGGCGTGGCGGCAGGGGCGACGCAGGGCTACATCTATCTTCGCTGCGAATATCCGCACGCGCACCGCGCGCTCAATGCGGCCATCGCCACCGCCTACGAGCGCGGCTGCCTCGGCGCCGACATCCTCGGCAGCGGCCGCCGTTTCGACCTGGAAGTGCGGCTCGGCGCCGGCGCCTACATCTGCGGCGAGGAGACTTCGCTGCTGGAAAGCCTGGAAGGCAAGCGCGGCCAGGTGCGGTTCCGGCCGCCGCTGCCGGCGGTGAAGGGCCTGTTCGGCCAGCCCACCGTGCTCAACAACGTCATCAGCTTCGCCTCGGTGCCGCTGATCCTCGACCGCGGCGCCGAGTTCTACCGCGACTACGGCATGGGCCGCTCGCGCGGCACCCTGCCGTTCCAGCTCGCCGGCAACATCAGGCATGGCGGCCTGGTGGAGAAGGCCTTTGGTCTCACCTTGCGCGAGCTGCTCTACGACTATGGCGGCGGCTCGCTCAGCGGCCGGCCGATCCGCGCGGTGCAGGTCGGCGGCCCGCTCGGCGCCTACATCCCGGCCTCGGGCTTCGACACGCCGCTGGACTACGAGGCCTTCGCGGCCATCGGCGGCATGATCGGCCACGGCGGCCTGGTGGCGTTCGACGACACCGTCGACATGGCGGCGCAGGCGCGATTCGCCATGGAGTTCTGCGCGGTGGAGTCCTGCGGCAAGTGCACGCCCTGCCGCATCGGCTCGACCCGCGGGGTCGAGGTCATCGACCGCCTCGTCGCCGGGCAGCAGCCGGAAAAGCAGGAGGCGCTGCTGCGCGACCTGTGCGAGACCATGACCCACGGTTCGCTGTGCGCACTGGGCGGGCTGACCCCCGGACCGGTGCTGAGCGCGCTCAACCATTTCCCCGAAGACTTCAAGCCGCACGCCAAGGCGGCGGCTTAGCAGGCTTCGCCATGAAAAAGCAGCTCACGCAAAGTGCACGGACGCAAAGAACGGCCGGTAAGGCCGTTCCCCGGTCCCTGCGTCTTTGCGCGGGGCGCTTTTAGGAGTTTTGCCATGCTGTCCATAGCAGGAAGAGACTTAGGCACGCCGGCGCCGCTTTCCGACCAGAAGCTGGTCACCCTGACCATCGACGGCTTCGAGGTCACGGTGCCGGAGGGCACCTCGGTGATGCGCGCGGCCGCCGTGGGCGGGGTCCGGGTGCCCAAGCTCTGCGCCACCGAGCAGCTCGAGGCCTTCGGCTCCTGCCGCCTGTGCCTGGTGCAGATCGAAGGCATGAAGGGCTACCCCGCGTCCTGCACCACGCTGGTGGCCCCGGGCATGAAGGTCACGACGCAGAACGGCAAGCTGGCCGAGCTGCGCCGCGGCGTGATGGAGCTGTACATCTCCGACCATCCGCTGGACTGCCTGACCTGCCCGGCCAACGGCCACTGCGAGCTGCAGGACATGGCCGGGGCGGTGGGCCTGCGCGAAGTCCGCTACGGCTACGGCGGCGAGAACCACCTCGAACTGCCCAAGGACGAGAGCAACCCCTATTTCACCTTCGACGCCAGCAAGTGCATCGTCTGCTCGCGCTGCGTGCGCGCCTGCGACGAGCAGCAGGGCACGCTGGCGCTGACGGTGCAGGGCCGCGGCTTCGCTTCCAAGATCGCCGCCAGCCAGGACGACTCGTTCCTCGATTCGGAGTGCGTCTCCTGCGGCGCCTGCGTGCAGGCCTGCCCCACCGCGGCGCTCACCGAGAAG
>DASRFD010000111.1:0-45819 GCA_035651715.1 Nevskia sp. | reverse complement strand
GTCGTCGAGCACGTAGCCCGGGCCGCCGAGCACATACGGCTTGAAGTTAGGCAGGTAGGCCTGGTTGAAGCCGAACAGGCCGAAATCGTGCACCCAGTTGACGAAGGCGCCGTTCTGGTAGTCGTCGTTGCCGTCGATGTTGCGCTTGCGCTTGAGGCCGTGATAGGCCAGTTCGACCGCGTTGTGCTCGGTCAGCGGCCAGCCGGCGTTGACCTTGAAGCCCAGTCCGTTGTCGGAATCGCGGCTGCTGTCGCTGAGTTCGTAGACGAATGAGCCGGCGACGTACGGAATATCGTACCCATCGGTGTTGACCGCCGCCGCCTGCTGCGCCCAGAGCGCACCCGCGGCAAAGAAGCCCCACAGCATCTTACGCATGTATTTATCCCCTTCCGGTGGTTGCGCTTTCTTGGACCCTGAAGCCTCCGCATTCTAGCGGATGCCAACGGGTACTCGCACCCGTTCCCCGGCAAATTCCGGGTAAAAAGAGCCTAATCCGCCGGATGGCCGTCCGGCTTGACCGGAGACGCGGGGGGCGACGCCTCGGCCATCACGTCACATTTCCTTCACGGCGCGGGCGCATTCGCCGACGAAGGACGGGCCACGGTAGATGAACCCGGTGTAGACCTGCACCAGGTCGGCTCCGGCGGCGCGGCGCGCGGCGGCGTTGCCGCCGCTCAGGATGCCGCCGACCCCGATCAACGGGAAGTCCGGTCCCACCTGCTCGCGCAGCTTGCGCAGCACACGGTCGGCCATCGGCCGCAGCGGGGCGCCGGACAGGCCGCCGGCCTGGGCCGCCAGGGCGTTGTGCTCGACGCCGATGCGGCTGGTGGTGGTGTTGGTGGCGATCAGCCCGTCGATGCCGCGCTGGCGCGCCGTCAGCGCCACGTCGGCGAGCTGGGCATCGTCCATGTCCGGGGCGATCTTGATCAGCAGCGGCCGGCGCTTGCCGTGGCGGTCGGACAGCTGCTCGCGCGCCTCGGCCAGGCGGCGCAGCAGCTGGTCGAAGCGGCCGGCCTGCTGCAGGTCGCGCAGGCCGGCGGTATTGGGCGAGGAGATGTTCACGGTGATGTAGTCCGCCACCGGGTAGACCTTGTGCAGGCAGCCCAGGTAATCGTCCTCGGCGCGCTCCAGCGGCGTGTCGGCATTCTTGCCGATGTTGATGCCCAGCACGGCGCGGCGACGCGCGCGGCTGGCGCGCGCGACCAGCGCATCGACGCCCTGGTTGTTGAAGCCGAGCCGGTTGATGATGGCGCGCTCCTTCGGCAGGCGGAACATGCGCGGCCGCGGATTGCCCGGCTGCGGCCGGGGCGTCACCGTGCCGATCTCGATGAAGCCGAAGCCCATGCGGTCGAAGGCCTCGATGCACTCGCCGTTCTTGTCGAGGCCGGCGGCCAGGCCGACCCGGTTGCGGAATTCCAGGCCCATCAGGCGCACCGGGTCCTGCACGGTACTGCCGGCCATCAGGCTGGCGGAGCCGGGATGACGCGACAGCCAGGCGATGGTCAGCTCGTGCACCTGCTCGGCGTCGAGCGAGAACAGCAGCGGACGGACGATCGGGTACAGGAACATGGCTGGAGGGATTTCAGACCGAAGAGATGGAAAGCGGAGCGGTCCTAGCCTTGCGCCAGCGCCGGAACCACCGGTACCGCCACGGCCGGCGGCCGCGGCACGGGCACCGGCACCGGGCGCGGCGCCGGCGGGGCCAGGCGGCGCGCGAGCTGGCCGCGCACCGCGTTCAGCTCGCGCGTGAACACTTCGCGGCTGAAGGTGGCCGGCAGGCGCAGCGCGACCAGGGCCAGGTCCACCGCCAGGCGGCGGCCGGAATCACCCTCGTAGAGCGAGCCGATGCTGCCGGCCAGGGCGAACAGCGCGCGCGACAGGTGCAGGTAGTCGCGCTTCAGCACCAGGCCGACCTGCTGGGTGTTGGACATCAGGTGCAGCACGGTCTGGCCGCGCGCGTGCAGGCCGGCCAGTCCGCCGCGGCGCAGCTCGGCGATGAAGCTGCCGCGGCGCAGCGGCGTCACGCCCTTCTTGCGCAAGGTCTCGTCGAGCGCGGCGCGGATTTCGTCGCGGCGCGCGGCATCCGCCTCCGGCTGGGTGCTGATGCGGATCAGGGCATCGGCCAGCAGCCCGGTGTCGGCCAGCACCGCGCCGGCGAGGTAGTCCCACACCGGGCCCCACTTGCCGTTGAGATCGATGACGTTGCCCCAGTCGATCAGGTTGAGGCGGCCGTCGCGCCCCACCATCAGGTTGCCGGGGTGCAGGTCGCCGTGCATCTCGCGGTAGGCGAAGGCGTGATACAGCACGGTATACAGCAGCTGCTCGGCCAGCTTGAGCTGGAACCTGCGGCGCTCGCGCCGCGGCATCCGCGCCAGGGCCCGCGGCAGGCTCTGCGCGTCGCCGAGGTATTCCATTTCGAGGATGCGCCGGCTGCTGCCGTACAGCTCCGGCACCCGCCACAGCCGCCCCTTCAGGCTGCGCTGGTAGAAGCGCGTGTGGTTGCGCGCCTCAGCTTCGAAGTCCAGCTCCTCGACGAAGCCGGCGACGAATTCGTCGACCTGCTCGTGCAGCGCCCGCAGGAACGGCGTCAGCTTGGAGTGCGGCGCCCAGTAGTGGCTGGACATGATGGCCAGGCCGATCACCAGCTTGCCGATGGCGAACTCGCGGTCGATGTTGTGGCGGCCGACCTTGATGATGATCGGCCGCAGCACCTCGCGCCCGTCCTCGAGGAACGGCTTCTTCGCCAGGTAGACCGAACCGATCGAGCCGGACTTGAGCGGCTTGTCCGCTTCGAAGCCCATGTACATCTTGTCCGGCAGCCTGCCGAAGCACTCGATGAAGGCGGCGTTGACCTCTTCCGGGTTCATCGGCGCCACGTCCTCGTGGAACACCGCCAGCTCACGCGCGATCTCCTCCGGCAGGAAGTCGGCGTTGGCCGCGGCAACCTGGGCCAGCTTGATGAAGAACGGCCCGAATTCGTTGACCATCGCGGCGGCGATGCGGGCCTGGGCGCGGAAGTCCTTGGGATCGGCCTGGAAGAAGGGCTTGATGTAGCGGATGGCGCGGATCTGCCGGCGCACGATGGCGGCGTCCTGGCGGATCTGCGCGGCGCGCTTGAGCAGCTCGTTGAGCTGCCACTGGTTGAAGCGCTTGCCGGCCTTGAGCAGGTTGACCACTTCCACCAGCAGCGGCTCGTAGGAGCGGATCACCAGCCGCACCATGTCCAGGCCCAGCTCGCCGAGGCCCTTCAGCTCCGGCGCCGAGAACAGCTCGTTGAAGAACTGCCAGAACTCGTTGACCAGGGCTTCCGGCACCGGCACCGGGCTGCGCGCCACCACCTGCTCCACCACGAAGCGGATCAGGTCCTCGGTGGACTGCTCGTCGGGAATCAGGCGGCGCTTGCGCAGCAGCGCGGTGATGCGCTCGGTGGAGCGCAGCACCGGATGCTGATAGAGCCCGCCGAAGGCGCGGTCGATGGCCTGGCCCAGCTGCTCGCGGTCGATATCCTCGTCCGAGGCCAGCAGCCGCAGCAGCGGCATGAAGCCCTGCGACACGCGCACGGTGGACACGCCGAGCGCGCCGATCTCGCGGATCAGGCCGCGCGGTTTCTGCGGCGGTTCCGCGCCGGCGGGAGCGCTCGGCTGTTCGGCGGGCGCGGCCGGTTCGCTCACGGAGTTTTCCCGTCCTTGCCGCCGAGCAGCAGGTGGCCCATCTTCGCGACCTTGGTGTCGAGGTAAGACTCGTTGTGCGGATTGCGGCCGCGCTCCACCGGCACGCGCTCGACCACTTCCACGCCGTCGCGCACCAGGGCGTCGAGCTTGGCCGGATTGTTGGTCATCAGGCGGATGCGGCACAGCTTCAGCTCGCGCAGCAGCTGCACCGCCAGGCCGTACTCGCGCGCGTCGGCGGGAAAGCCGAGCTGGTGGTTGGCTTCGACCGTGTCGGCGCCCTCGTCCTGCAGCGCGTAGGCGCGGATCTTGTTGCCCAGGCCGATGCCGCGCCCCTCCTGGCGCAGGTACAGCAGCGCACCGCGGCCCTCGCGGGAAATCTGCTCCAGCGCCGCGCGCAGCTGGAAGCCGCAGTCGCAGCGCAGCGAGAACAGCGCGTCGCCGGTGAGGCATTCGGAGTGCACACGGACCAGCGGCGCCGGCTTGCCCGGGGGCGGATCGCTCTTCATCGAGCCCGACAGGTCGCCCAGCAGCATCGCCAGGTGCTCCTTGCCGTCGGACGACTTGAAGGCCTGCACCGTGAACTCGGCGAACGGCGTCGGCAGCTTGGCCGTGGCGAGGTGCTTGAGCGGCTTGGGCGACTCGGGCAGGTTCATCGCAGCGGTCGGCGTGGTCTCAGGCGCCAAAGAAGTTCTGCCCGCAGACCCGCAGGGTGCAGCCGTTGGCCGCCGCCGCCAGCGGGCTGGCGAAGAAGGTCACCGCCTCGGCGATGTCCACCGGCAGGCCGCCCTGGCCCAGCGAGGACAGGCGTCGGCCCACTTCGCGCGGCACCGCCGGCATGGCCGCGGTCATCTGCGTCTCGATGAAGCCCGGCGCCACCGCGTTGATCGCGCCGCCGCGGCGCGCCAGCTCAGGCGCCAGCGCCTCGACGTAGCCGATCACGCCGGCCTTGGTCGCGCCGTAGTTGGTCTGGCCGGCGTTGCCGCCGATGCCGCCGATGGAGGAGATGCAGACCATGCGGCCGGCGCTCTTGAAGCCCTCGTTGCCCGAGGCCAGCAGGCGCTCGTTGATGCGCAGGATGGCGCCGAAATTGACGTCCAGCACCTGATCCCAGAAATGTGCCGGCATGTTCTTCAGCATCTTGTCGCGGGTGATGCCGGCATTGTGCACCACAATGTCGGCGCCGCCGAGTTTGGCCAGCTGCTCGACGATGCGCGCCGGCGCATCCGGCGCGGTGATGTCCAGCGGCAGGCCCAGGCCGTTGAAGGCGGCCAGGGTCTGGCCCAGCACCCCCTCCTCCTGCGGCCGGTCGATGCCGACCACTTGGGCGCCTTCGCGCGCCAGGGTGGCGGCGATGGCGGCACCGATGCCGCGCGCCGCGCCGGTGACCACCGCGATCTTGCCGGACAGCGGCGCGGTGAAGCTCTTCAGCGCCTTGGCGGCGGCGAACGGCCCGGTCAGCGCCAGCACCTGCCCGGTGACGAAGGCGGAATGCTCGCTGAGGAAGAAGCGCAGCGGACCGGCCAGCAGCGGGTCGGCGTCGCCGCCGAGCTCGAGCAGATTGACGGTGATGCCCTTCTTGCCCACTTCCTTGGCCAGGGAGCGGACGAAGCCGCGCAGCGCCTGGGTGGCGGCGCGGGCCGCCGGATCCTTGATTTCCTCCGGCGCGCGCGACAGCAGCAGGACGCGGCCGCCGCCCGGAATGCGCCCGACGCGCGGGTGGTAGAAATCGTAGAGCTCGCGCAGGCTGGCCGGGCCCTGCAGGCCGGTGGCGTCGAACACGTAGGCGAAGGCGCCGGCCTGCTTGTCTTCCGCGCCGGGCTCGCTCCTGAGCGCGATGCCGGCGGCGGCGGCGGCCTGCTTGAGCGGCGGCAGGCCCGGATGGGTCGGCACGATCTGGACGGCGGCGCCGGCCTCGTGCAGCGCTGCCAGCAGCGGCGCGGCCAGCTCGCCCCGGCCGGTGCCGCCGAGCAGCACCGCGCGGTCGGCCAGCGGCTGGGCCGCGTACCCGCCCTTGGCGCGGCGCAGGCGCGGCGCCGCCGGCAGGCCGAGGGAGGTGGCGATGCTCTTGCCCAGGGGGGAATTGGCGAATTCGAGGTACCGATCGGACATGAACGCTCCGGACTTTTGCGGGGGATTTTGGGACGACGGAGGGCGCGTATTATCGCAGCCTCCACCGCCGCGCGACAGCGCTGCGCCGCCATGGCGCCGCGGCCCCAGGGTTCAGGCGCCGGGCGGGCACCTCGCGCGTTTGCGTGAGGCCGTTTTTACCCATTGCCGCGAGAATCCACGCCGATATGGTGAAGCGGCGCCTGCGCAAACCCCGGCACGCGCCTTGCGCAAGGATTGCTCGACAACAGCCCGGCACAGACCGGACCAGGGGTGACTTCAGGGAGCAGCCTTATGCAGAAACTCGGCCTGGGCGCGGTCATCGCCCTTACCGTCGCGATGCTGACGTACGCCGGAGTGGTCGCCAGCCGCGATTTCCGTTCCGCACCGGTGGCGCAGAAAGCCGCCAGCCGCGGCCCGCAGGATCTCGCCGGGCGCGAGCGCATGGCCCGGCTGGTGGCCGAGGTCGCGGCCCGCACCGCCGCGCAGACAGCCAAAGCCATCGCCCTCGAGAGACTGCACCGGCAACAGGCGCAGGCGGCGGCCTCCCCGCCCGCCGAGGCCGTTGCGGAAACCACCGCCCGCCGCCAACAAACGACTGTTAACTAACCGTTTTATTCGGTAAAGTCAGCCTGTTGTGCAGAAACAGGCCAGCCGGCCGGGCTGCGCTGCGCACCCGGTGTCCGGGCGCATCCGGCGGGCCCTCAACCACGGCAGGAAAACCAAAAGGCGTTCGGGGACTTTCCAATGACCTTCACTCGCGTCGGCATCATCGTTGTGATCACCGCGGTCCTGGTGTATTTCGGACTGAATATCCTGCTGCCGCGCAACCAGGCCGAGCAGAAAGCCGCCGCCACCACCACCCCCGACCAGGTTTTCAGCACCACCACCGCCGCCGCGCCGCCGCCCGCCGCTGACCAGCCGGCCGCTGAGCAGCAGCAGGCCGCCGCGCCGGCGGCCACCGCCCCGGCCGAGAGCGGCGCCACTTCGTCCTCCTCCTCGTCGGCGCCCGCCGCCGCTCCGGCGCAGGGCCTGAGCGAGGAGGAAGCCCGCAAGATCGCCGAAGAAGTCGGCCGCAAGGCGGCCACCGAAGTCGCCTCCTCGGTCCAGTCCTCCGGCGGCCAGCAGCCGGCCGCCGAGCAACCGGCGGCCGCCCCGCCGCCGGCCGAAAGCTCCTCCGCCCCGGCCGCCGCTGCCACGCCGGCGGAACAGCCCGCCGCCCCGGCCGAGCAGCCGGCCCCCGCCCCGACTGAACCAGCCGCCGCGGCCGAATCCGCTCCGCCGCCGGCCGAGCCCGCTCCGGCGCCGAAGAAGAGCAAGCCGGCCAAGGCCAAGAGCGCCGCGCCGGCCAAGCCCGCCGCGCCGGCCAAGTCCGAAACCGCTGTCGCCGCCTCCTCTTCGGCCAAGCCGGTGAAGGGCGCGCCGCAGGCCGATGCCGTCAGCTCCTGGTGGCCGGCGCAGCAGGACAGCGGCAAGCTGAACCTGGTCTACGCCGGCGAGGCCGCCTTCGAGAAGGCCGTGGTGCTGCTGTTCTCCGACAGCATGAGCGCCACGGCGGGCGGCTATATCCAGGTGTTGAACAAGCAGGGCAAGCAGGCTGCCGGCCACTGGGAAGTCGGCAAGCAGAATTCGCGCATGCTGATCTTCAAGACCAAGCCGGGCCGCTACACCGTGATCCTGTCGCCCTCTCTCGCCGGAGCTTCCGGCAAGACGCTCGGCGGCGGCCTGCACGGCCCGGTGTACGTCCACTAAGGCACGCGCCGCAAAGCCCCAGTCCCTTGTCCCTCTCCCCGCGCGGGAGAGGGGCGCGACGCAGGAGTCCGCGTGAGCAACATGGTCCTGGTGCGCCACGGCCAGGCGTCGTTCGGTGCGCGCAACTACGATGAATTGTCGGCCACCGGCGAACGCCAGGGCAGCCTGCTCGGCGCGCACTGGAAGCGCTGCGGGCGCCGCTTCGATGCCGCCTGGAGCGGCGACATGGTGCGGCAGAAGCTCACCGCCACCCGCGCCTTCGAGGCCCTGGGTGTTCCGCAGATGGCGGTCACCGTGGACCCGGCGTTCAACGAGTTCGACCACCAGAGCCTGATCCGCGCCTACTTCCCGCTGGTGGTGAAGGAAAACCCGGAGTTCGCGGTCGATCCGCGCACCCTGTTCAGCGACCACGCGCTGTTCGAGCGCCTGTTCGATCTGATCGCCGCCTGCTGGATCCAGGGGCGCGAAGGCCGCGAGCCGGTGGGCGAGAGCTGGGACGCCTTCCACCAGCGCTGCGTCGAGGGCCTGCAGCGCGTCGCGGCCAGCGGCGCCGAGCAGCCGGTGATTTTCACCTCCGGCGGAGTCATCACCTCGGCGCTGCGCGCGGCGCTGGGGCTCGATCCGGACCGCGCCTTCCGCCTCAACTGGGAAATCCTCAACGCCTCGGTGCACAGCTTCCGCTACGGCCGCCACGGCCTGTCGCTGCGCCGCTTCAATGACGTGGCGCATCTCGAAACGCAGCGCGATGCGGCCTTGCTGACCTACCGCTGAAGCCTTGGTTGGCCCCGATCGCAGCCGGAGCGGGCTTTTCTGAAATCGGCGCGCCGGGCCTGCGCCTCGCGCCCGAGCCGTAGCGCTCCGTCCGCCGCCGCGGCCCTGCGTTGTTTTAAGATGCGTAGCCCCGAACGACAACAGCAGAGGAGAGCGCATGTCCACCAAGCTTTTCGACCTTACCGGCCGCGTCGCCCTGATCACCGGCGCCTCGCGCGGCATCGGCGAGGCCACCGCCCGCCTCCTCGCTGAACAGGGCGCGCACGTCATCGTCTCCTCGCGCAAGCAGGAGGACCTGGACCAGGTCGCCGCGGCCATCGCCGCTGCCGGCGGCAAGGCCACCGCCATCGCCGCGCACCAGGGCGAATCCGCCGCGCTGAAGAACCTGATGGCGGAAGTGGCGGAGAAATTCGGCCGCCTCGACATCCTGGTCAACAACGCCGCCACCAACCCCTACTTCGGCCATATCTCCGACACCGACGCGGGCATGATCGACAAGACTCTGCAGGTGAACATCAAGGGCTATTTCGAACTGTCCGCCCTTGCCAGCAAGCTGATGAAGAAGAGCGGCGGCGGCGCCATCGTCAACATCGCCTCGATCAACGGCGTCAAGCCCGGCAACATGCAGGGCATCTACTCGATCACCAAGGCGGCGGTGATCAACATGACCCTGGCCTTCGCCAAGGAATGCGCGCCCTGGAAGATCCGCGCCAACGCGGTGCTGCCCGGCTTGACCGACACCAAGTTCGCCTCGGCCCTCACCAAGAACGAGCAGATCCTCAAGACGGTGCTGCCGCAGATCCCGCTCGGCCGCATGGCCCGGCCGGAAGAGATCGCCCCGGCGATCCTGTACCTGGTCTCGGACGCTTCCAGCTACGTCACCGGCACCACGCTGACCGTGGACGGCGGCTTCCTCGGCGCCGGCGGCCTGTAGCCGCCGCATGCGGCATTCGGGCAGCCTCGGCGGGACCCCGCTCGACGGCGCCGGGCAGATGCTCAGCGTCGGCGACCACGCCACCCTGGCCTACATCGACCGGCTGTACCTGTACGGGCTGCCGGTCGAGCGCCAGGACCCCTACGAAGCGCAGCTCGACAGGACCGTCACCGTGACCGAGTTCGACGACTGCGGCCAGGTGGCGATCCGCTTCGAGGACGCGGCCGGCGCCACGCAGGTTTACTGGATCGAACCGCGCTGGCTGCGCCGACTGCCGATCTAGGAAAGCCCGCTCCGGTGCCGGGCGCCCGTCGCGGTCACCGCCGCTGCATGCGGCCGGAACCGCCGGGCGTGCCGCCGCTTTACTGCTTCACGCCGACCTGCCCGCCGCACGCCTGGTAGCAGCTGCGATAGTCCCGATCGCACCGCTCGAAGCTGGCTGCGGCGACGCAGGCGGGCTGGTCGCAGCTGTGGCGCTTGCGGTCCTGCTCACAGGCGGCGCGGGCGGCGTCGCTCCTGGTGTAGCCCAGGCAGGAGGCGTATTCCGCGCTCTTCACCTGCTCGCATTGATTGGAGCGCTGCGCCATCTCCACCCGGCATTGCGCCGCCGCGGCCTCCGCGCGGCTTCTCTGGCCGGCCTGGCAGTCCGCCTGCGCGGCCTGGCACTGCGTCACGCAGGCCAGGCCCTCGACGCCCGGTGGCGGGGTATAGATGTACTCCGGACCGCAAGCCAGCAGCAACAGGGCCAGGGCGGGCGTGAGTTTTTGCGCGATCACCATCGTCTCTCTCCCCAACCGCGCGGACGCTGCCGCCCGCCGCCCCGGCGCGCTGCTCAATCCCCGGTATCGCCGGAGGCTTCCATGCCGTGCTGGGCCGCCTTCTTGTTGGCGGCCTGCTGCGCCGGAGCCTGGGCCTGGCTCTGCGCCTGGCTGCGCGTGGCGGCGCCGGTCTGGGTGCTGCCTCCCTCGGGCCGCTTGGCGTCCTTCGGTGCCACGGAACTGGCGGAGCTCGGCTTCTGATCGTCGGCGAAAGCCGGGGATGCGGACAACCCGAGGGCGAGGCCGGCGAGCAGCAGGGATTTGATCAGCGGTGCAGTCATGACGATCTCCTGTTTGGTGCGTAAGGTCAGCGGCCCTGGGGGCCGAAGCGGTATTCGATCTGGGCGTTCGGCAGGATCACCGCGAGGCTGCCCCTTTCGATATAGGCATCCACACCGACCCCGCCGTAGACGCTGCCGGAGAAGCGGTACATCGCCGAGGTCGCCAGGGCGGCGCCCACTCCTCTGCGGGTCTGCTTGAAGGTGCCCGCCGCCGAGTGCGCTTCCTGGGTGGAGGTATAGATCAGCATGCCGACGTGCCCGCTCAGGCACAGCGGCCCGGCCACCGGCACCAGGCCACCCAGGCCCAGCGTGATGCCCTGCCCCGCGGGGCGCAGCTTGCCCGCCACGTCGGCCGCCACCTTGGAGGAATTGCCGGACGTGGTGAGATAGGCGTCGTACTTGCCGAGCTGCACGAACCCGCCCTCTACGCCGAGGCCGTCCCACACCGGCACGCCGCCATAGAGGGCACCGGCGAAACGGTGCTTCTGCAAATGCGCGCCGCTCACGGCGTCGCCCTGACCCGCCAGGTCCCTGGCCAGGTCGGATGCGCCCTGGCCGTAGATGCCCTCGCCCAGGCGCAAGCCGAGATAGGCGTTCTGGAAATCGGGATGCAGGCCGTCGGCCTTGAGCCCAGCGGGTGCCATCGCCATCGCCAGCAGCGGCGCCGCGAGGAATGCCAGCCACCGTCTGCCGCGCTGCCGCCGCAACAGCGCCAGCAGTCCCAGCGGCGCAAGCAGGCCCGGGCCAAAGGCGCCGGCGCTGCCGCTGACGCCGCTGTCCGCCGGCGGCGGTGCGGCAGCCGGGTTTACCGTCAGCGTCGCCGATGCGCTGACGCTGCTTTCGCCGCGGCTGCAGGTGAGCGTGAAGGTCTCCTGGCCGGCGGCCTCCGGCGTTTCCGTCTGGCTGCCGCTGGTGGCGCGGGCGCCGCTCCAGGCGCCGCTGGCGCTGCAGCTGTCGGCATTGCTGGAGGTCCAGTTCAGCGTCGCGCTCTGGCCGAGGGTGATGGTCTGCGGCGTCACCGACAGATCGACGGTGGGCTCGCCCTCGCCCGCGACCGGCAGTTGGGTCTGCAACTGATAGACCGTGCCGAATGCACCCGGGGTGCTCTCGTCATAGCCGAACGAGGAGCCGTAAAGATTGCCGTCGGGACCCTCGATCAGCGCGCCCTGGGGCTTGGCGCCGTCGGTGAGGGCGGCAAAGGAATAAAGGACGCTTTCCACGCCGGCGGGCGTAACCCGGAAAATGGCGCCTTCCTGCGACTGGCCGCCGAATGCGGTGGTCCCATAGAAGTTGCCGTCGCTGCCCTGCACCAGGGCGCCGAGCGGATTCTGGCCATCGCCGCCCGCCGCAGCGAAGGAGTACACGACGCTTTCCGCGCCGGCTGGGGTGATCCGGTACACGGCGCCGAGCCCGGCGGCGGCGCCATCGTAGGCCGTGCCATAAAAATTGCCGTCCGCGGCGAGGATCAAGCCCGCCGCCGGGTGCGCCGCGTCGCCGGCGGCCTTGAAGGTATAGACGACGCTGAAGGCGCCCCCCGGCGTGACCTTGTAGACGGTGCCGTTGCCGTTGGCGCCGCCCTGGGACGTGGTGCCGTAGAAATTGCCGTCGCTGCCCTGCACCAGGCTGCCGCTCGGCCGCGCCCCATCGGCATTGATGCCCGACGCGTCGGGCGCGGAGAAGCTGTAAAGCTGGTTGAAGGTCCCGGCCGGCGTGATGCTGAAGACGCTGCCGTAGCCGGTAGTCCCCCCATTGCCATTGGTCACGCCGTAAAAATTGCCGTCGCTGCCCTGCACCATCGCCACCAGCGAACCGGCGGCGTCGCCGTCGTTCTCGAAGGTGTGGAGCACCGACAGGGCGCCGGCGGGCGTGAGCTTGTAGATGGTGCCGAACCTGGAGGCGCCGCCCGTCGCGGTCATTCCATAGAAATTGCCGTCGCTGCCTTTGACCAGGCCGCCGGGCCGGGCGCCGTCCTGGTTGCTGCCGTTGCTGCCGCTGGCGGAAAACGTATAGACGGTGCTGAAGGTGCCGCCAGACGTGACCTTGAACACCGTGCCGTTGCCGTTGGCGCCGTGCGCCGTGGTCGTGCCGTAGTAGTCGCCGTCGTCGCCGAGCACCAGGGGCGAAGGCGGCAGCTGATCGCCGTCGGCGCCCCCGCCAAAATCGTGCAATACCACCAGGCCCGGGCCGGCGTGGGCAGCGGGCGCCGCCACGACCAGGGCGCCGAGCGCCACCGCCGCAGCAGCCAGCAGGCGGCCCGCTGCGCGGCCGTGAAAGTGAGCAAATCCGTCTGACCCCATGGCGTCGATCTCCCGTATGCGCAGGCCTGCGCCTTGAGGGGAATCATCGGCAGGGGCGGGTTACAGATCGGTAAACGCCGGAAGGCCGGGTGCGCGGCGCGTCACACTCCGCCCGCCGTTCCGCCAGCCCGGGCGCGCGGCGGCGCGGCGGGCCGAAATTTTGGTAACCTGCCAGGCGAACAGCGGGTGGTGAACTGAATTCCCCCGGGAAATCAGGGCTGTGCCGGCTGACGCAAAAACACAAGCACAATAAAGGAGGAGCGGCGATGCCCTACGCCCAGGTCAACGGCCAAAAGCTCTACTACGAGGATACCGGCGGCGGCGGGCCGGCGGTGGTCTTTTCCCACGGCCTGCTGATGGACCAGACCATGTTCGCGCCGCAAGTGGCGGCGCTGAAGGACCGCTACCGCTGCATCAGCTGGGACGAGCGCGGCCATGGTCGCACCGCCGGCGACAGCCTGGCGCCCTTCACCTACTACGATTCCGCGGACGACCTCGCCGCGCTGCTCGACCACCTCGGCGTGAAGCAGGCGGTGCTGGCCGGGATGTCGCAGGGCGGCTACCTGTCGCTGCGCTGCGCCCTGACCCATCCGCAGATCGTGCGCGCGCTGATCCTGATCGATACCCAGGCCGGCCTGGAAGACCCGGCCAAGATGCCTGGCTACCAGCAGATGATGGATATCTGGGCCAGGCAGGGCCTGCCGGACGCGATCGCCGACACCATCGAACAGATCATCCTCGGCCAGAACTGGGCCGGCGCCGCCGCGTGGAAAGAAAAATGGCGCGGCTGGAAAGCGGCCAACCTGCTGCAGTGCTTCCACACCCTGGGCGAGCGCGACGACCTGCGGCCGCGGCTGGGCGAGATCCGGGTGCCGGCGCTGGTGGTGCACGGCGACCTCGACATGGCCATCAGTCTCGACCGCGGCAAGGCGCTGGCCGAAGGCCTGCTGCAGGCCCGCCTCGCCGTGATCAAGGGCGGCGGCCACGCCGCCAACCTGACCCACCCGGACCAGGTCAATCCGCACATCGAGGAATTCCTCGCCGCACTGCGCTAGAGACCGGAGCACGCATGAGCTTCAATCCCATTTTCCGCACGCCCTCCGCCTACGATTTCCCGCTGCTGATCAAGCAGCTCTGGATCACGCCGCTGGCCAACGCGCCGCAGCAGGAGATCCTGTACCGCGACCAGCGCCGCCAGACCTACGTCGAAACCCGCGCCCGGGTCGGCCGCCTGGCCTCGGCCCTCGCCGGGCTCGGCGTCAAGCCGGGCATGACCGTGGCGGTGATGGACTGGGACACCCACCGCTATTTCGAGAGCTTCTTCGCCATCCCGATGATGGGCTGCGTGCTGCAGACGGTGAACATCCGCCTCTCGCCCGGGCAGATCCTCTATTGCCTGAATCACGCCAAGGCCGACGTGGTGCTGGTCAACAGCGAGTTTCTGCCGGTGCTGGAGACGATCCGCTCGGATCTGGAGACGGTGAAGCACTTCGTGCTGCTCGACGACAGCGGTGCGCCGCCGCATTCGTCGATTAGCTTCAGCGGCGAGTACGAGGCGCTGCTGGCGCAGGCCTCGCCCGGCTACGACTTCAAGGACTTCGACGAAAACACCCGCGCCACCACCTTCTATACCACCGGCACCACCGGCCTGCCCAAGGGCGTGTACTTCAGCCACCGGCAGATCGTGCTGCACGCGATGGCGATCATGGCCTGGTTCGGCACCGCGCCGGCGCAGGGACGCATCCATCGCGAAGACGTGTACATGCCGATCACGCCGATGTTCCACGTGCACGGCTGGGGCATGCCGTTCGCGGCGACCCTGATGGGCGTCAAGCAGATCTATCCGGGCCGCTACGTGCCGGAGCTGCTGCTCAAGCTGATCCGCGACGAGAAGGTCACGCACTCGCACTGCGTGCCGACCCTGCTGCACATGCTGATCAGCCACCCCGCCAGCCAGGGCGTGGACCTGTCGAAGCTGAAAATGGTGATCGGCGGCTCGGCCATGCCCAAGGGCCTGGCGCGGGCGGCGCTGGAGCGCGGCATCGACGTCTACTCCGGCTACGGCATGTCCGAGACCGGGCCGCTGCAGATCGTCAACCACCTCACCAGCGAGGAGCTGAAGGCCGACCTGGAGACCCAGGCGGCGCTGCGCTGCCGCACCGGCCAGTCGGTGGTGCTGTGCGACGTGCGCACGGTGGACGAGAACATGCAGACGCTGCCGCGCGACGGCAAGAGCATCGGCGAAGTGGTGTTCCGCTCGCCCTGGCTGACCCAGGGCTACCTCGGCGACCCGCAGCGCTCGGAGGAGCTGTGGCGCGGCGGCGCGCTGCATTCCGGCGACATCGGCAGCTTCAACGAGCGGGGCATCCTGCACATCGCCGACCGCGTCAAGGACGTGGTCAAGACCGGTGGCGAGTGGATTTCCTCGCTCGACCTGGAGGACATCATCTCGCAGTTCCCCGGCATCAGCGAAGCCGCCGTGATCGGCACGCCCTGCCCGAAGTGGGGCGAGCGGCCGATGGCGCTGCTCGTGCCCAAGCCGCAGGCGAGCATCGATCCGGAGGCGGTGCGCCGGCACATCGCCGGCTACGTCGAAAAGGGCGTGATCTCCAAGTACGGCATCCCCGACCAGGTGATCATCGTCGAGGCGCTGGACAAGACCAGCGTCGGCAAGCTCGACAAGAAAGTGCTGCGCGCCAAGTACGCCAAGCCGCTCTGAACCGCGGCCAAGCCGCGCCGCCAGGCAACTTCCGCCCTGGGGCGGGCATTCGCGCATGTCCGATATCATCGCTCCGGCGTCCTATGGGACGCCGGCGGCATTTCCTATAGTGCAGGGGAACGGACGACATGGGCGGAGCGGTGAGGCGGATCGGCGTGCTGGGTTTTGACAAGGTGAACGCCCTGGACCTGACCGGTCCCCTGGAGGCATTCACCAATGCCAACGAGCTGGCCGGGGAAACCCTGGTCGGCGGCCCGCGTTACGAGCTGCTGGTCATCGGGCTCGACGGCCGAGCCTTCGCCGCCGAATCCGGCGTGATCTTCAAGCCGCATTGCGCCGCGGCCGATGCGCCGCCGCTCGACACTCTGATCGTTCCCGGCGGCCGCGGGCTGCGCGAGCCGCGCGTCAGCGCCGCCGCCGCGGACTGGCTGCGCCAGCGCGCGCCCGCCGCAAGGCGCGTCGCCTCGGTCTGCACCGGCGCCTTCGGCCTCGCCGCCGCTGGCTTGCTCGACGGCCGCCGCGTCACCACGCACTGGCGCTTCGCACCGCGCCTGGCGCAGCAGTTCCCGGCGTTGAAGGTCGACGCGCGGCCGCTCTACCTCAAGGACGGCAAGTACTACACCGGCGGCGGCATCACCGCCGGCATCGACCTCGCGCTGGCGTTGATCGAGGAAGACTGCGGCCCCGGCCTGGCCCTGGCCACGGCGCGCGAGATGATCGTGTACCTGAAGCGCCCCGGCGGCCAGGAGCAGTATTCCGAACCGCTGCGCGCCCAGGTGCACGGAGCCGACCGCTTCGCGGAGCTGGTGGCGTGGATCGACGCCCATCTCGGCGCGGACCTTTCAGTGGAGGCGCTGGCCCAGCGCGCCTGCCTCAGCCCGCGCCAGTTCAACCGGCGCTTCCAGGCGAGCCTCGGCTGCAGCCCCGCGCGCTATGTCGAGGATGCGCGGATGCGCGAGGCCTGCCGCCGCCTCAGCCTCGGCCGGCGCCAGATCGGCGATATCGCGGGCGCGCTCGGCTTCCATAGCGACGATGTATTCCGCCGCGCCTTCGAGCGGCGCTTCGGCATCACTCCCTCCCACTACCGCGAGCGCTTTGGCCCCGCAACCGGCGCCCGCAAGCTCCGCTCCCCGTCAAGGAACCAAGCATGAACCTGAGGTCCGCCGTCGCGTTGCTTGCCGCCGCCATTTGCACCGCACCCTGCCTGGCGGGGCCGGAAAGCCTGCCGGCGCCCGCCTACGGCGCGGACGGCAAGCTGCCGATGCCGGCCGATTACCGACAGTGGACCTTTCTCACCTCGAGCCTGGACATGAGCTACAACCGCACCGGCGAGCCGGACATGCACCTATTCGACAACGTCTTCGTGCAGCCGCAGGCCTACCGCTCCTTTCTCGACAGCGGGACCTGGCCCGAGCACACGGTGCTGGTCAAGGAAGTGCGCGGCGCCAGCACCCGCGGCTCGATCAACCGGCGCGGCAAGTTCCAGACCCCGCAGCTGGTGGAACTGGAGATACACGTCAAGGACGAGGCGCGTTTCGCCGACGGCGGCTGGGGGTTCTTCGTCAGCGACGGCGCCGCGCCGGCGCAGCAGATCCCGCCGCAGGCGGACTGCTATGCCTGTCACCGTGCGCACGGCGCGGTCGACAACACCTTCGTGCAGTTCTACCCCACCCTGATCGACCTGGCCCGCAGCAAGAACACGCTCAGCGCCGGATTCCGCAAGGACGAGGCCGCTGACGCGAAATAACGGGATCTCAGGGCTTGACGTTGTCCGGCACGCAGCCGCCGACGTTGCCGGCGGTGCAGGTGTTCTGCTGCGAGAACTCCTTGGCCTTGTCGTTGGCGTCACGGTCGCTGTGGTCCGGCGCCTCGGTCGGCAGCACGCGCTCGCCCACCGCGTCGAGCACGCGCTTGACCAGCTTCTTCTTGGTATGCGGCTTGGCGTCGCAGCCGGTGCAGGGCAGCGATTCCTGCAGCTCCTTCAGCTTCTTGTCGTTGTCGTTGAAGACGTTGCGGTTGCCCTGCACGTTGACCTTGGGCAGCTTGATCTTCTTGTCTTCCTCGCCTTGCGCCGGCTGGCTGGCAGGGTCCGCCGCAGCGGCGGCTTCCGGCGAAATCGCGGCAGGCGGCACGGGCTGGGCCGGCGGCGGGGTGCCGCCGGACGAGGATTGGGCCAGGGCCCCGCCGCAGGCCAGCAGCAGCAGCAGCGCCAGGCGCGCCGGCGCAGGGCTCCCGCCGTGCGGCTTCATGCGAAGCCCGGCACTTGGGGGAAACGCCCCGCCTTCCAGTCCTGCTCGCACGCACGACCCTCCTCGACGCTGTCGACTATGAAGTTCCACCAGATCACGGTGGGCTCCTGCATCGGCTCGCCGCCGATCAGCACGGCGCGCGCGCCGGTGGACGAGGCCAGCTGAAGGGCCTCGCCGCCCTGGGCCAGGCTGGCCAGTACTCCGCGGGAGACGACGGTTTCTCCCACCGCTACTTCTCCGACCGCCACATACAAGGCGAGTTCGTGGGCGGGATTGATCGGAAGGGACAATGCCGCCCCCGGCCGCAGCTGCAGGTCCAGGTAGGTCGTGGGCTGGAAGGTCGGCACCGGCGAGCGCCGCCCGTCCAGGGCGCCGGCGATGACCTTGACCGTGGCCCCCGGATATTCCACCTCCGGCAGCGTCCCGCCATCGAAGTGCTCGAACGCGGGCTCGATCTTGCGCCGGCCCGGTGGCAGGCCGATCCAGGTCTGGATGCCGTGCAGTTCCTCGCCGCCGCGCACCACCATCTCGGCGTGGGTGATGGCGCGGCCGGCGGTCATCCAGTTGACATCGCCGGGGCGGATCACCTGCACCGAGCCGAGACAGTCGCGGTGCTCGATGGCGCCGCTGAACAGGTAGGTCACCGTCTGCAGGCCGACGTGCGGATGCGGCAGCACGTCCATGGCGCCGTCGGAGGAATGCGGCCCGAAATGGTCGAAGAACACGAACGGACCGACGCGGCGCCGCTCGCGCCGCGGCAGCGCACGCAGCACCGTGGCGGCGCCGGTGAGCTGCGCCGGCTTCGCCGGCAGCAGCAGGCTGATGCCGCGCGCGGCCTCGCTCATGCCCCCTTCTCCCTTGGCGCCTGCCTTAGAGCTCGCGCGCCGTCTGGATGATGCGGCTGACCATGCCGTAGGCGATGGCCTCCTCCGCGCTCATCCAGTAGTTGCGCTCGGTGTCCTGCTTGACCTTCTCGTAGGGCTGGCCGGTTTCGCGCGCGATCAGGCGATTGATGCGCTCGCGGATCTTGACGATTTCGCGCGCCTCGATGTCGATGTCGCCGGCGCGGCCGCGCACCCCGCCCAGCGGCTGGTGCAGCAGGAAGCGGGTGTTGGGCAGGCACAGCCGGCGCTCCTTGGCGGCGCCGAGGAAGATGGTGGCGCCGGCGCTGGCGACCCAGCCGGTGCCGATCACGCGCACCGGCGCCATGGCGTCGACGTAGCGGATCATGTCGTGGATGCTGTCGCCGCTCTCGACGTGGCCGCCGGGCGAGTTGACGTAGACGTCGATCGGCTTGTCCGCCTCGCTGGCCAGGAACAGCAGGCGGGCGACGACGTCGCGCGCCAGGCGGTCGTTGACCTCGCCGAACACCAGCACGCGGCGCTGGGTCAGCAGCTTCATCTCCAGCTCGTTGACCGGATTGGCGTGCGTGGAGGCCTTTTTCGGCTCGTCCTCGTCTTCGTCGTCGAGGCGGGACGGAACCTGGCTGCGGGTGATCATCAAAACGCTCCTTGTGAATCCGATTTTTGCTTGTTGTCGCGGCTAGCGTAACCGGCGCGGCAGGCCGGCTCAATGCCACCATAGGGGCGGAACGGCCGACTACAATACGCGCCCGAACGATTTACTGCCGCCGATGCTGCTGAACCTGAAGAACCTGAGCCTGAACCTCGGCAGCACGGTCCTGCTGGACCGGGTGGAGCTGAGCCTGGAGCGCGGCGAGCGCCTGTGCCTGGTCGGACGCAACGGCACCGGCAAGTCGACCCTGATGAAGGTCATCGCCGGCAGCGTCCAGGCCGATAGCGGCGAAATCGTGCGCGCGCAGAACCTGCGGGTGGCGCAGCTGCCGCAGGACGTGCCGCGCGATCTCGCCGGCACCGTCTACGAGGTGGCGGCCGCCGGTCTCGGCGAAGCCGGGCGGCTGGTGGCGGAATACCACCGCCTGCTGCACGACAGCCCCGACGACCTCAAGGCCCTGGGCCGCATCCAGAGCGCGCTGGAGAGCCATGACGGCTGGTCCTTGGACAGCCGCGTGCAGGCGGTGCTGAGCCGGCTGGAGCTGGACGGCGACGCGTCGTTCGCCGCGCTGTCCGGCGGCCTCAAGCGCCGCACCCTGCTGGCCCAGGCCCTGGTAGCCGAGCCGGACCTGCTGCTGCTGGACGAGCCGACCAACCATCTCGACATCGACAGCATCGCCTGGCTCGAGGACTTCCTCGCCGGCTGGAACGGCACCCTGCTGTTCATCACCCACGACCGCGCCTTCCTGCGCCGCCTCGCCACCCGCATCGTCGAGCTGGACCGCGGCATCCTGCGCAGCTGGCCCGGCACTTACGACGACTACCTGCGGCGCAAGGATGAGGCCCTGCGCGCCGAGGAGCAGCAGAACGCGCTGTTCGACAAGCGGCTGGCGCAGGAGGAAGCCTGGATCCGCAAGGGCATCGAGGCGCGCCGCACCCGCAACCAGGGCCGCGTCGAGCGCCTGTACAAGCTGCGCGAGGAGGACCGCGCGCGGCGGCGGCTGCCCGGTCAGGTCAAGCTGGCGGTGCAGGAGGCCGAGCGCTCCGGCAAGCTGGTGGTGGAGGCCGAGGGCGTGAGCTTCGCCCGCGGCGAACGCCAGCTGGTGCGCAATTTCTCCACCACCCTGCTGCGCGGCGACAAGATCGGCATCATCGGTCCCAACGGCGCCGGCAAGACCACCCTGCTCAACCTGCTGCTCGGCAAGCTGGCGCCGGACAGCGGCCGGCTGCGCGCCGGCACCAACCTGCAGGTCGCCTACTTCGACCAGCTGCGTGCGGCGCTGGACGAGAACAAGCCGGTCTACGAGAACATCGGCGACGGCAAGGAATTCATCGAGATCGACGGCAGCCGCCTGCACGTGATGAGCTACCTGCAGAACTTTCTGTTCGCGCCGGACCGTGCCCGCAGCCCGGTGAAGGCCCTGTCCGGCGGCGAGCGCTCGCGCCTGCTGCTGGCCCGCCTGTTCGCCCAGCCCTCCAACCTGCTGGTGCTGGACGAACCGACCAACGACCTCGACGTGGAGACGCTCGACCTGCTGGAGGAGCGGCTGGCGGAATACGGCGGCACCGTGCTGCTGGTCAGCCACGACCGCGAATTTCTCGACAACGTGGTGACCCGCTGCCTGGTGTTCGAAGGCGGCGGCCGCATCGGCGAATACGTCGGCGGCTACCAGGACTGGGTGCGCCAGCGGCCGGAAAAGACCGCGCCGAAGGTCGAGACCAAGGCGGCGGCCCCCGTCGCCGCGCCGAAGCCGGCGCCCAAGCCGGCCGCCCGGCTCGGCTACAAGGAACAGCGCGAGCTCGCCGCCTTGCCCGGCCAGATCGAGAAGCTGGAAGCCGAGCAGGAGCAGCTCAGCGCCGAGCTGGGGGACGGCAGCATTTACCAGCGCGACCAGCGCCGCGCGCTGGCGATCCAGGAACGGCTGAGCGCGATCGCCCGCGAGCTTGGGCATGCCTATGCCCGCTGGGAAGAGTTGGAAGCCCAGCGCTGAGGACTGCGGGCCGCGCCCGGCGCGGGTTTGCCGGCTTTACCCGGAGCGCGGGAACTCGCCCGCCGGGGGCCTCTCCTATATCAGGCAGCGGCGTTTTTTCCGCTGCCCACGATTGATCGTGGCTTTCCACGCAAGGAGGCAGTCATGTCCAAGCACCCGAAGGGTGGGCACGAGAAGCAGCAGGGCGAGCAGGAAACGGGGCGGCAGCACCAGCAGCACAATCCGCAACGTCAGCAGCCCGGCTCGCAGCCGTCATCGCAGCAGCACGGCTCACGCCAGCAGGGCGGCGAACAGCAACGCCAGGATGAGGCCGCGCGGCGCCAGTACGGCTCCCACGACACCATGGAAAGGGCCGAAGAAGAGGCGCTGCGGGAACAGCAGGAACGCAACAAGCCTTGAGCGCAGCTCGCTCTCCCATAGCGACGTCATAATCCCGCCACCGCCGGCCGCCAGCGAGGGGCGGCCGGCGACGGCGTCGGCTCAGGCCGTCAACTCCTGGATCAGCGACTCCAGGCTGAGCTGCAGCGGGTCCCGCTGGGGCGGATTCAAGCGGCGCTCGGCCAGGTGGTCGGCAACCATCAACCCGGCCAGGACCACAGCGCATGCCACGAACAGCCCGATGATCAGGACAACCAGAGGCAAAGGATGCATGGCGACCTCCTAAATGTTGCGTTGCATCATCATAGAGGCCAGGGCCGGCAAATTCAAGACTATTTTGGTTACAAATTTATGTAAGAACCGAAATAGACGGTTTTACCGTCATATATTGACGCTTTGACGACAAAATAGAAACAATTAGTGAAAATTCGAATCAAGGCGCGCCCGCCAGCACGGCGTCCCCGCAGTGCAGGTAGGGCGAGGACTCCAGCCATTGGCGGTCGGGATAATAGGCGAACAGGTACTGGCCACCCTTGAGCGCGTCGATGACCCGGGGCGCGGCCGCCAGCGGCACCGCCGGGCAGCCCCAGCTGCGGCCCAGACGCCCTTCCCGCTTCGCCGTGCCGAGGCTGACGTAGGAAGCGCCGTGGATGACGATGGCGCGCTGCAGGGCGTGGTCGTTGACGCCCGGCTCCAGGCCTTCCATGCGCAGCGAGTAGCCGTTGTGACCCTGGTAGGGGTCGAGGGTGCGGAACAGGCCCAGGCTGGAGGCCAGGCTGCCGTCGGCGTTGGAGAAGTCGCGGGCGTAGTTATCGCCGGAGTTGCGCCCGTGGGCGACCAGCTCGCGGTAAAGCAGCTTGCGCAGGGTCAGGTCGAACACCCACAGGCGCGGCTGCACCGAGGGCTGCGAATAGTCGATCACGCCGAGCCGCTCGGATGCCGGCTGGCCCTGCTCCATGGCGCATTGCCGCGCGCGCAGCGCCAGCTTCAGCACCCCGCTGTCCAGCGCCGGCGCGGCGCGGTGCAAGGCGGCGGGCAAGCCGGGGTCCGCGGCGTGCGCCGCCTGTGGCATGAGGCCCAGCGCGACCGCGGCGAGCGCGGTCCGGAAGTGGAAGAGGATCAAGTTTTTGGGTGCTGCCGGCTGAGGCTGCGGCTATGCTACCCGACAGCGCCCGCGCGACGGTACTGCCGCGGCAAGCGAAATTTCGGGGGAAAGGCATGACGACTGCTGCAGGTGGCCGCTTCGGCCGTGGGGGCACGCGGCTGTGGCTGGCACTGCTGGCGCTGTTGCTGCCGGTGTGGACCGCGCTGGCGCAGGACGCTACCACCCCGTCCGCCAGCGCCTTGCAGGTCCGCGTCGAGCAGCTCACCCCCGGCGGCCCGCTGCTGACCACCGCGCCGCGGCTGACCCTGGACGAAGCCGTCGCCGCCTTCTACCGCCAGCGCGGCTTCGCCCCGGCCTGGGTCGAACCGGGCCGCGTCGATGCCCTGCTCGGCGCGCTCTACGAGCTGACCCTGGACGGGCTCGATCCCGACGATTACCGGGCCTCGCAGATCGCGCAGCGCCAGGCCGCGCTGGCCGGCGGCGACGCGGCCGACCCCGACTTCGAGCTGCTGGCGACGCGCGCCTACCTACTGGCCCTGACCCACCTGTACCGCGGCAAGGTCGATCCGCGCAGCGTGGATTCCGGCCGCAACTTCGATCCCGCCAGTCCCGATCCGGAGCGGGCGCTGCAGGTGGCGCTGGCCGGGGTGGACAGCAGCGACATCGCCGGCGCCTTCGCCCGCGCCCGGCCGCAGCACCCGCTGTACCAGGGCCTGCGCGAGGCGATGGGCTCGCTGCGCTATGTCGCCGGCGAAGGCGGCTGGCCGGTGCTGCCGCCGGGGCCGGCCCTCAAACCGGGCGACGACGATCCGCGCGTGCTGCTGCTGCGGCGGCGCCTGCAGCTGTCGGGCTACCTGCCGGACGACCTCGACGACGCGGCGATGGCGAGCACCCATTACGGCGCGCAGCTCGCCGCGGCCGCGCTGCGCTACCAGGACGAGCAATACCTGGACACCGACAGCGGCGTCGGCAACGCCACGCGCAATGCGCTGAACATTCCGGTGCAGGCGCGCATCGCCCAGCTGCGCGTCAACCTGGAGCGGGCGCGCTGGCTGCTGCACGAGATCCACGGCGACCTGGTGGTGGTGGACATCGCGGGATTCACCCTGCACTACTTCGACGGCGGCCCGATGCCGGTGTGGAGCTCGCGGGTGCAGGTGGGCCAGCCCTACCGCATGACGCCGATGTTCAAGTCCGCCATCGACCAGATCACCTTCAATCCCGCCTGGGTGGTGCCGCCGACGATCTACACCAAGGACCTCCTGCCCAAGCTGCGCCGGGACCGCGGCTACCTGGCGGCGCACAAGCTGCACGTCTACAGCGCCGACTGGAAGGAGCTGGACCCGGCGACGGTGGACTGGAACAGGCCGCCGGCCGGGCTGCGCCTGCGCCAGGAGTCCGGCTCGGACGGCGCCCTCGGCCATATCAAGATCAGCTTCCCCAATCCGTATGCGGTCTACCTGCACGACACGCCGCACACCGAGCTGTTCACGCGCCAGTCACGCGCGTTCAGCTCCGGCTGCATCCGCCTGTCCGAACCGGACGAGCTGGCCTGGCGCCTGTTCAACGACCCCGATCGCTGGAGCCACGCCGCCATCGAAGAGGCGGTGGCTTCGGGCGAAACCCGCACCTACAAGCTGAACACCCCGGTGCCGGTGCTGCTGGCGTACTGGACCGTGGACCTGCACGACGGCACCCGCCCCGCCTTCAAACCCGATATCTACGGCCTCGACGGGGCGCTGCTCAAGGCGCTGGACCGGCCGGTGAAGTGGTAAGAAGGCATTCATCGCCACGCCGGGGATGGCCCCGCCGCCGGCGCGGGCAAGGGGTGCGCTTCTGCCCCGGGAGCATCCCCTCTCCCGGCCAGGGTCACGGCCGCGAACGCCTCGGAACTAAAAAGCCCCGGGACTCGCGTCCCGGGGCTCACTCACTCGTTGCAGCTGTAGAGCCGTCCGTGGCGGCTTGCTCCCAACTACTCCGGCGCCAGCCTCCCCCGAAGCCGGCAGCACAGAAAGCGTTGCCTATGGGTGCATCGTAATCCGGTCCGCCGCGCGATGCCAGCTTTTTTGACTGGGAAAAAAGTACTCGCGTACTGCTGCGGTGCGGAAAGCCGGAAAAGGCGCCGGATCCCTCCGGCGCCTGTGCGTCAGTCCATCCGGCCTCAGTGGCCGCCGCGGGCCGCCGCGTCCGGCGTGAACAGGGCCGGCGTGATGTTGCTGCGGTTGATCTTCCACCACTTGTCGCCCGGCTCCTCGTTGGTGAGGTAGCCGGCCTCGTAGGCGTTGGCGGTGAGGTCGTGGTAGACCGACACCGCGCGGTGCCAGGAGCTGGATTCCTGCGAGTAGTGGTAGTTGATCAGCGTGATGCGGTACATCTGGCCGCGCGCGTCGTAATTGTCGGCCCACAGCGTCAGCCAGCTGTCCTCGTCGACGTACAGGATGCGCTTGCTGTAGATGTGGCGCACGCCGGGCTTGAGGTTGCCCTCGACCACCCAGACGCGGTGCATCTCGTAGCGCTCGTAATCCGGATTGACCGTGTTCGGCTTGATCAGGTCGGAGTACTTGATCGACGGATCGTTGATCTTGAAGTTGTCGTACGGGACGTACAGTTCCTTCTTGCCGATCAGCTTCCAGGTGTAGCGCTCGGGCGAGCCGTTGAAGCCGTAATCGTCGTCCACCGTGCGCTGGCCGGCGGGCGGCACCGGGTAGTCGAAGCCCACTTCCGGCGCCTCGCGCACGCGGCGGATGCCGGGCAGGTACTGCCAGGACTGGGTCGCGTCGTTGTTGAAGTCGTTGGGCTGGTAGCCCACCGCGACGAAGCCCTTCTCGCGCTGCGGCAGCAGGTAGCCGGTGTAGAAGTAGGCGTTGATCTTGTCCTGGTAGGAGCCGCGCTTGTTCGGGTCGTTGGCCGGCGCCAGCACCATGAAGTGCTGCTTGCCCCAGGCGATGGTGCCGTTGGCATAGACGTCGGCGATGTCGACGATGGCATCCTCGGTCCACGGGCGGAAGGGGTCGATGGTGTTCCACACCGCCTCGATGCCGCTGGCCGGGAACGGGAACGGGATGCTGCCGGAGGTGCCGGTGACGCCCTTGCCGTCGTGCACCACTTCCGAGGTCACGGCATTCTTCTTGGTGACGTCGCAGACCCAGGACGGATAGCCGAAATCGCGGTGGCTGGGGTACACGTTCATGCGGAACGAGTCCGGGTACTTGGTCAGCATGGTCTTCATGCCCTCGGTGAGCTTGTCGGCGTATTGCGACATGTTCTTCGAGGTGATGGTGAACAGCGGCTTCTCGTCGGCGAAGGGGCCGGGCTCGTAGCCTTCCTTGCCCTTGATGCCGGGCCAGGTGCCGACATACTTGCCGGTGAAGGCGGCGACGCCGGCGGGGCTGCCGGCCTTCTCCGCGCCCATGCACGTCAGCCTGGGGCCGTCCAGCTCCTTGGCCTTCTCCGCGCTCACCTTGGCGTACGCCGACTGCAGCGGCAGGCCGATCCCGCCGACAAGCATGAACGACGCCACGATCAACTTCATCTTCATTTACGATTCCTCAAAAGCACCGGACAGTTTCGGGGAATACCGGGCCGACGGCGAAAATGCCTGCTTTGTTCCTGCGGCTGTTTCCGCATCCCGCCGCGCCGGTCCTTTGGTATGTTTCTGCGGGACGCGCGGGCCTGCTTCGTCGGTCACCTGAGCTGGCACGCCCTGGAAGAACCCGGGCTGCCGGCTGCCGGCATCCGCTTTTTTCACCACTCGTCCCCATGGTACCGCGGCACCCGCGACGCGCCTCGTCCGAACCGATTAGGGTGGGTCCAGCCTGCGGCGGAGAAGCCCGCAAAGCCACGCCGGGCGGGCGTTTCAGCGATAGCGTTCGAGCATGCGGACGGCCAGCGCGGTCTCTTCGCCGGCGCGTTTTTCCAGGTCGCCGACGACGAATTTTTCCAGCGCTCCGCCGACCAGGGGCACCCTGGCGTTGATGGTCCACTCGAAGTCGACCACGCAGCCGTCGCCCTGGTCCCGCAGGCTGGTCTGGCAGGACATCTCGATCGGCATGCCGACCGGCTCGACCAGCACCCGGCCGGTCCTGCTCTTGAGGTTCCAGCGCTCCTCGTTGACCACGGTGGACTCGGCGCCGACGAACTTCTTCACCACCGCCGGCGCCTGCATCGGCACCTTGCGCTGGATCCTGATGCGGAAATCCTGGCCGTCGAAGACATGGTCCAGCACCTGGTAGTTCTTCAGGCCCATGGCGTCGAGCTTGCCGGTATGGAAGGCCTTGTCGGTGAACATGCGCAGCACCACCTCGGCGGGCGCCGGGTAACGCGCCTGGCTCTTGTGCTTCATCCGCTCCTCCCCTGGCCCTGGGCCCGGTGTTTTCGCTGTGGCTGAAGCTTTGCAAAACCGCGGCCGCGGCGCCTACTCCGCTAGGACGAACAGGCTCAGCCGCTCCAGATCGGAACGC
Organism: Nevskia sp.; assembly: GCA_035651715.1. GTDB lineage: Bacteria > Pseudomonadota > Gammaproteobacteria > Nevskiales > Nevskiaceae > Nevskia. The sequence continues at coordinate 18,773 of DASRFD010000111.1, read as the reverse complement.
CCGCGCGCAGGCTCAGGCGCGGGCGCACCGCGCCGAGGGCCAGGCGCACCGCGTTCCAGGGCTGCGGCAGCAGGCACAGGTCGGCGACACTGCCGATGGCGATGCGCGCGGGCGCCGCGCCGGGGGCGCGTAGCGGCGCGGTGAACAGGGCCAGCGCTTGCTCCGGCGTCAGCGCCTCCGCCGCTCCCAGCACCCGCCCGCCGGCGCTGCGCCGCTCCACCGCCGCCTGCATCGCAACCCAGGGATTGGCCTGGCCGAACGGCGCGTCGGTGCTCCCGGCCAGCGGCACACCGGCGTCGAGGAAGCCGCGCAGGCGGTACAGCCAGGGCTGGTCGTCGGCTTCGACCTGCTCGAGGTAGGCGTCGCCGCGCTCGGCGATGAAGCCAGGCTGGCTGACCACCGTCAGCTTCAATTCGCGGATTTCCTGCAGCAGCTCCGGCGGCGTGACCGAGGCATGCTCGATGCGGTCGCCCGCGACCGCGCCCGCCTCGCGCAGGGCGCCGAGGGCGAACACCAGCTCGGCGCGGGTGACGCAATGGAAGGCCGCGCCGCGGCCGGCCTCGTGCGCGCGGCGGATGTCGGCGCAGACCGCGGCGTAATCCGGCAGGTGCGCCTCGTGCAGATGAAACTTGTGCGCGCCGATGGCGAGCCACGGCTGCCCGTCCTCGCCCGCGTCCTCGTCGGCGCCGAGCCCGTCGAGGCTGGCGTCGCCCATCAGCAGCAGGTCCTGCAACAGCTGGCCGCGCCGCTGCGCCTGGCGCAGCCAGCGCGCTTCCGCCGGAGAATTGCCGGGGCTGGTGTCGGTGAGGCCGGTCACGCCCAGGCGCGCCAGGTCGCGGCTGGCCGCGGCGAGGTCCGGCCGCTCGCGGCCCAGGCGCTGGCGCAGCCAGCGGTCATTGTCGTAGAGCCGCCCGGTGAGCCGGCCGGCGCTGCGCTCCAGCGGGTCGTCGCCGGCCTCGTCCACCGCCAGCGCGCGCAGCGCGGCGCTGTTGAGGATCCACAGGCGGCCGCCGCGGTGCTGGATGCGCAGCGGCCGCTGCGGCAGCACGCGATCGAGCCAGTGGCGGTCGATCTCGCCCGCCACCGACTCGTGGTAGCCGATGCCGCGCAGCCAGCCGCTGCCCTCGCCCCGGGCCGCCAGCAGCGCCGCCAGCTCTGCGGCGCTGCGCACCTGCGGCGGCCCGCAGTGCAGCGAGTCGCGCGCGGCGGCGAGCGAGGCCAGGTGCAGATGGTGGTCGCGCAGACCCGGCAGCAGCGCCCCGCCCCGGGCCTCGACCAGCGCCTCATCCTCGCGCAGGGCCAGGTCCTGGCCGATCTCGACCACCCGGCCGGCCTCGATCCGCAGGTCGAGGATCTCGCTGAACTGCAGCTCGGCCGCGCGGATCAGCATGGCCGGCCCCGCTGCGCCAGCACGGCGGCGGTGTCGGCGCCGAGCGCCGCCGCCCTGCCGCCCGGCATGCGCGGCCGCGGCTCGGCCACGCCGTATCGCAGGGCCATCGCCGTCCACTGCGCCTGGCGCTGCCGCAGGGCGGCAACAGAGTCCGGCCGGTCGAAGCCCAGGCCGTACCCGACGACGTCGCGCAGCGCCAGGGCGACCAGGCGGCCGCCGCCGCTGCCGTGGCTGGCCCAGGCCGCCAGCGCCGCATGCAGGCCGGTCAGCGGATCGGCGATGGCATCGCCGACGATGAGCTGCTCGCCGGTCGCCTCGTGCAGCAGCGCCGACAGTCCGGCCGCCACGGCCGCATCATCGCCGTAGGCGACCCACTGCTCGCGCGGCGCGCCGCGGCCATGGCCGGTGATGCTGAGCCAGGTCAGTCCCGGCTGGCTGCGCACCAGCGCTTCGGCGTCGATGCCGAGCTGGCGCAGGGCACGCGGCCGCGAGCCCTCGATGACGATGTCGCTCTCCGCGATCAGCGCGAGCAGCTGCCGCCGGCCGGTCTCGCTGCGCGGCTCGAGCGCGACGCTGCGCTTGCCGGCGTTGAGCAGGTCGAAGAACCGGGCATTGCCGCGCCGCGCCCCGTCCGGCCGCTCCGGGCTCTCCAGCTTGATCACCTCGGCGCCGAGCCGCTGCAGCAGGTGGCCGCACAGCGGGCCGGCCCACAACGAGGCCAATTCCAGCACGCGCGGCGGGCGCGCGGCCGCGCCCCTGGTGCCCTGGACGGTGATGTCGAACCAGCGCCCGGGAGCGGCGTCCGGCCAGCGGTTGGCGGCCAGCGCCAGGCCCAGCAGGCGCCCGCGCTCGAGCAGGTCCTCCACCCGGCGCTGCGCGATCAGCCCCGGCAGCGCCGCCGCGTCGACCGGCTCCGGCGCTTCCAGCCAGGCCGGCAAGGCCTCGCGATCCTCGTCGCGTGCCAGGTTCAGGGCGATGCCGCCGTCGGCGGCCTGGTACAGGCGGCAGGCGCCGCCCGGGGACACCTCGCCGGCCCGGCGCAGTCCGAGCAGGGCGGCGCGCTCGGCCAGCAGGCAGGCGCCGCGCAGGTCATCGAGCGCGGCGGGCGAAGCCAGGCTGGCCAGGGCCGCCAGGGCGCCGTCGGCGCAACTCGCCAGCGGCGCCGGGCACATGCGCGGCGGCCCGTCGGCGGCGCCGGTGAGCGCCATCAGGCCGGAACCGGCCCAGGCTTCGGCGGGATGCTGCAGCGGTGCCCGCAGGGGCAGAAGCGGCGCGAGGGGCAAGGAGCGCAGCAGCGCTTCGGCGTAGCCGGAAGCGGCCAGGCCGGCCTCTGGGGGATCGGATCGCGGTGCGGCGCACATGGGTCAAGCTTAGCCCGCCACCCTTGCCCCGGCGAAAGCCGGGGGACAGGCTCAGGCGGCCCCGGCGAATTCCTGGCGGATGACCCGGCGCAGCACCTTGCCCAGCTCGTTGTACGGCAGGGATTCGCGGAACTCGATGCGCTGCGGCACGCGCGAGGAGCGCAGCTTCTGCTTCACCAGCTCCTGCAGCTCGCCGACGCTGGCCGTGGCGCCGTCCTTCAGCACCACGGCGGCGGCCACGCCCTCGCCCCATTGCTCGTCCGGGATCGCCACCACGGCGGCATCGGCCACGGCCGGATGGCCCAGCAACACATCCTCGATCTCGCCCGGCGAGATGTTCTCGCCGCCGCGCACGATGACGTCGTCGGCACGGCCTTCGAGGAACAGGTAGCCCGCGTCGTCGAGATAGCCGCGGTCGCGGGTGGAGAACCAGCCGTCGGCGTCGAGCGCGCTGCCCAGCGACAGGTATTCGCCCGAAACCTGGCCGCCGCGCACGAACACCAGGCCCGGCTGGTTCGGCCCGAGCGGCTTGCCGTCCTCGTCGCGGATGAGGATCTCGACCGCGCCGGTAGGCCGGCCCACCGAGGACAGGCGCTTGCGCACCAGCGGGTCGACGCTGGCGGCGGCGGCGCGATGGTCGTCCGGACCCAGCACCGCCACGGTGGAGCTGGTCTCGGTCAGGCCGTAGGCATTGGTGAAGTCCACGTGCGGCAGCAGGGCCATCGCCTTCTGGATGGTGCTCAGCGGCATCTTGCCGCCGCCGTAGGCGATGGCGCGCAGCGCCGGCAGGTCGGCGGCGGCGCCGCTCTCGCTCAGGTGTTCGACGATGCGGCCGAGCATGGTCGGCACCAGGAAGGCGTTGCTGACCTTCTCGCTGCGGCAGGCGGCGAGCCAGGCCTTGGCGTCGAAGCCGTCCATCTGCACCATGCGGCGGCAGGCATAGGTGCTGCTCAGCACCGAGGAGATGCCGGCGATGTGGTACGGCGGCACGGTCACCACGATGGCGTCGTCCTCCTCCGCGGCGGCGAACTCCACCGTGCCGACGATGTAGGACATCAGGTTCTCGTGGCGCAGGATCGCCGCCTTGGGCTTGCCGGTGGTGCCGCTGGTGAACAGCTGCACCGCAACCGCGCGCGGGTCCTCCAGCGGCTCCGGCAGCTCGTCGGCGAGCGTGGCGGGCAGGTTCAGGAACGTATCGCGGTCCACCACCGCCACGTCGGGCCGCGCCTCCAGCAGCGGGCGGTAGTCGGCGCTGGTGACCAGGTAGGCCGGCGCCACGCGGGCGACCAGCTCGTTGATCTCGGCGCGGGTCAGGCGGTAGTTGAGCGGCACATAGGGCACGCCGGCATAGGCCGCCGCGAAGATCGCGACCGGCGCCGCCGGGCTGTTGACGTCGAGCAGCGCGGCATAGGCCGCCTTGCTGGCGCGGATGGCGCCGGCGGCGCGGCGCGCGGCCTGGCGCAGCTCGGCGTAGCTCATGCGCGTGCCGCCGCAGACCAGGGCGGTGCGCTCGCCGAAGGCTTCGGCCGCCATGTCGAGGATGGTCGCGATGTTCATGCTGGTCGATCAGTGCTGAAGCGATGAAGCCCGCTCCCCTTGGGGGCGCGGGCGGGGTGAAAGGTCGCGCGGAGGGGAATCACCCGACCCCGCGCGGCGCTGGCCGGTACATCAGTCCGAGGACGGCAGCTGCTTGGCCTGCTTGATGCCCATCGGCACGCCGTTCAGCACCAGCGAGCCCTTGCCGCCTTTGGTGCAGAGCAGCTCGACCTTCTCCTCGGCGTCGACATAGCGCTTGCCGATCAGGGTGCCTTCGGCCTGGGCCGGGTCCAGCGCCAGGCCCTCCGGCGCGGTGGCCGTGCCGGGCAGCATCTCGGCGCCGCCGCAGCGGATGTCGTACTCGCCCGCCGGGGCCTTCACCACCATCAACTGCGTTTCGCAGACCGCGCTCTTCAGCTTGGCGCCAGCCTTCAGTGCAACTGCCATCTGTGTGCTCTCCGGGTGAATCTCGTCTTAACTTTACACGCCGCCGGCCACCAGGCGCGCCCAGCCGCCGAGGCGGTTGTACAGGCCGGTGCGGGCGGCAAACAGGAAATGGCTGTGCCCGGCTTCGGGCAGGATATGCAGGCTCAGGTCGCGGCTCCTGGGGAAAGCCGCCGGCACCTGGTGCGGCGGCCCCGCGATGTCGCGCTCGCCCAGGGCCAGGAACAGCGGCACGTCGATCTGCGCCGCCTCGGGCGCCACGTTGCCGGGAATCATCGACAGGAAGGCCAGCATCGGCAGCATCTTGTCGCGCGCCACCTTGATCGCCTCGACGCCGCGCGGGTCGGCGGCGCTGCCGGCGAAGATGGCATTGGACTGCGGCGAAGGCTTGACCTCGGGGTACGGCACCTGGAAGGTGGCGCGCGCCAGGCGCTCCAGCTCGGCGCGCACCTTGGGCGGGTCCTGCGCCAGGGCCTTGACCTCGGGCGAAACGTACTCGGGCATGCCGCGGGTGCTGAAACCGAGCAGGGCCAGTCCGGCGTAGGTCTTGAACGCGGCCTGCTGCAGCAGCGTGGTCATGGCGCCCATGGAATGACCCACGCCGATGCTGACCAGGTCCGGCAGCGGCGGCAGCGCCGGCATCAGGCTGCCCGCCCGCAGCCCGGCCAGCACCTGCTGCACCGCCACCTGGTTGGCGCGCACCACCAGCTCCGGCGTCAGCGCGTAGCCGTCCTCGGGACGGTCGCTCTCGCCCACCCCGAGATGGTCGAGGAACACCACGATGAAGCCGCGCCCGGCCATCTGCTGGGCGAAGCTGAAGCTGAGGTCGCCGGCGGCGTCGCCGCTCGGGCGCAGGTCCCAGTAGCGGCGGTTCATGCCGCCGCCGGGCTGGCACACCAGCGCCGCCGGCGCCGCGCCGAGGCTGGCCTGGCGCGGGGCGCGCACTTCGACCGCGACGTGCAGCGGCGCGCCGCCCGGCAGGGAGATGCCGGTGTCGACGCGCAGGGTGGCGGTGGGCTCGCTCATGCCTTCACCCGGGATTCCCGTTCACCCGGGCAGGCGCACGGCGCCTCGCGGGAGGCGCTGCCCGCCGCGAACGGTCTGGTTCCGGGGCCCGGCATGGCCTGATCAGTCCTTCGCCAGGATCGCGCCCGCCATGCCCGAGGACACCAGCACGTTCTGCACGTTGTTGACCTGGTTGACCGAGGTGCCGCGGATCTGGCGCACCGCCTCGGCGACGTTGTTCATGCCGTGGATGTAGGCCTCGCCGATCAGGCCGCCGTTGGTGTTGACCGGCAGGCTGCCGCCGCGGCCGATGTGGCCGTCCTTGATGAAGTCCTTGGCCTCGCCGCGCTTGCAGAAGCCGAACGCCTCGATCTGCTTCAGCACCTGCGGCGTGAACGCGTCGTAGATCATCGCCATCTGCATGTCGGAAGGCTTCATGCCGGTCTGGGCGTAAAGCCGCTTCGCCGTGCCCTCGGCCTCCGGCATCATCGACAGGTCGGCATGGTAGTAGTTGGAGATCACTTCCACGTTGTACGGGATCGACTGGCAGGCGCCGACGATGCGCACCGGCTTCTGCTTGAGGTGGCGCGCACGCTCCAGGCTGGTGACGACGATGGCCACGCCGCCGTCGCTCTCCTGGCAGCAGTCGAGCAGGCGCAGGATCGGCTCGACGATCCATTTGCTGGCCTGGTGCTCCTCCAGGGTGATCGGCTTGCCGTAGAACCAGGCCGCGGGGTTGGTGGCGGCCCAGTCGCGCTGCACCACCGCCACGCGGCCGAGGTCCTCGTTGGTGACGCCGTACTGGTTCATGTAGCGCTGCGCCGTCAGCGACTCCCAGGTCGCCGGGGTCTGCGCGCCGAACGGCATGCACCACAGCAGTGAGCCGGTGCCGTTGCCGGCCTGCGGGCCGAGGTTCTGCGTGTGCGGCTGGCCGAAGCGGTATTGCGAGCGCTCGTTCATCGCGCGCCAGATCAGCACGGTATTGCAGACGCCGGCGTTGACCAGGGCCATGGCGTGGTAGATCGTCGCCACCGCGGCGGCGCCGCCGCCGGGGATGCGGCCGGTGTAGGCCAGGTCCTTGACGCCGAGGCAGCGGCACAGGCCGATCTCGTCGCTGTTGTCGATGGTGAAGGTGATCATGCCGTCCACTTCGGACGGATGGATGCCGGCGTCGTCGAGCGCCGCCTTGGAGCACTCGGCGGCGAGCTGCAGCTCGCTGCGGCCGGAGGCCTTGGAGAATTCCGTCGCGCCGATGCCGGCGATGGCGGCTTCCTTGAAAGTACGTGCCATTGGCTCGATCCCCTTACTTGGTGCGGGGCCGGAACACCGGCACCTTGTGATTGCCCATGGTCGGCTCGAAGAACACCTCCACCGGCATGTCGACCTTCACGTCCTTCAACTCCACGCAGTACAGGTTGGTGACCAGGCGGTAGCCCTCCTCCAGCTCGACGGTGGCGACGATCGGCGCCTCCTTGAATCCGAACGGCATCGGGTGGCGCGGCAGGATCCAGCTGTAGACCTTGCCGCGGCCGGACAGTTTGACGTTGTTGCGCTTGACGCTGTGGCAGTGCGGGCACATCGGGCGCGGCGGAAAGCGCAGCTTGCCGCAGTCGGCGCATTGCTCGCCGAGGAATTCCTCGCGGTCGGCGCCGTCCCAGAAGAACTTGGCGTCGAGGGTGACGATGGGCGCCAGGCGGGTCGGCTTGGACGCGGCGGGCGCAGCAGGATCGTTCGTGCTCATGATCGGCTCGATGGATGAATTGTTGTGAGGCGAAACACGCAGGGCGGAATGCTCCGCCCTGCGGCATGCATTTACTTCTTCACTGCTTCCTTCTCCAGCATGGAAGCCATGCCGGGCTTCGGCGCGGTCGGGCCGGGGTTCGCCGGGCGCGGCGGCATGCGCGGCATGCCGACGAAGCCGATGGCGAACTGCTCCTCCAGCGCTTTGACCTTGTCTTCCGGGTAGCCCAGGCCGGCGAGGATTTCCTTGGTGTGCTCGCCGACCAGCAGCGGCCGGCTCTGGATCACCCCGGGGGTTTCGGACAGGTCCACCAGCAGGCCGATCTGGTCGAGCTTGCCGACCACCGGGTGCGGGTAGGACACCACCCACTGGCGCTTCTGGAATTCCTTGTTCTCGTGCAGCTTGAGCGAGAAATCCTCGGAGACGATCTCCACCGGCACGCCGGCGGCGTCGAGCCTGGCGAACCATTCGGCGGCGGTGGCGGCCTTGAAGCGCCCGGCGATCAGCGCGGCCAGCGCCTCGTCGTTCTTCTCGCGCGCCTCGGCGCTGGCGAAGCGCGGATCGGTCACGGCCTCGGGCAGGCCCAGCACGGCGAGCAACTCGTCCCAGTGGCCCTGGTTGAGCAGCAGCACGCACAGCCAGCCCTGCCTGGTTTCATACAGGCGGTGGCCGGCGTTGTAGCCGTACTGCATGCCATCGATCTGCGGGCGCTTGAAGCCGCTGCCGTCGGGCCTGCCCACGGCGTAGGAGGTGTTGAGCAGCGCGGCGTTGATGATCGAGGTGTCCACCATCTGGCCCTCGCCGGTGCGGTCGCGATGGTAGAGCGCGTTGATCACGGCGACGGCCGAGAGGAAGCCGTTGCCGGTGTCGCCGAAAGAGGTGAAGCTCCACAGCGGCTTGCCGCCGCGGGCCATGCCGCCATCCTCGTACTGCACTCCCGACAGGCAGGCGCCGGTCTGGTCGTTGCCCGGCAGGCTGGCGCGGAAGCCGGTCTCGAAGCCGCGGGTGTGGCAGTAGACCAGCCTCGGATTGATCTGCTTGAGGCTCTCGTAGTCGATCTTCAGGCGCTCGGCCGCGTCGTAGCGCATGTTGTGGTGCACCACGTCGGCCTTCTTCACCAGCTCGAGGAAGATCTTCATCGCCTCGGGATGCTTCAGGTTCAGCGTGATGCTCTTCTTGCTGCGGTTCGCCATGTAGGCAATGTGCACGCGGTGCCAGAACAGGTCGAACAGGCCGTTGATCTTGATGACGTTGGCGCCCATGTCGGCCAGCAGCTGCGCGCCGAACGGGCCGGCGATGGCCAGGCCGAGGTCGAGCACGGTGATGCCTTCCAGCGGGCGCTTGATCTTCTTCGCCGCGGTGGCGGCCGGCGCCGGCGCCGACCTGGCCTTGTCGCCCTCGGCCTTGACCTCGGCGGTGTGCTGGCCGACCGCGGGCGCGGCGGTGCCGGGCTTGCCCGGCGTCTTGCTCATCTTGTAGACGGTGCCGACGGTGCGGATGGTGCCGAGCTCGGGGTCCTGCACCTCGGTGACGCAGCCGTCCTGCAGGAACAGCGGATCGGCCAGCGAGGCTTCGACCGAGCGCACATCCTGCATGGTCATCTCGGCCTTGGCGGAGGCCTCGACCCACTCCTTGGCGGTGAACTTGCGGATGGCCTCGGCCAGGATCGGCTGGTAATGCGCCATCACCAGCAGCTCTTCCGGCCCGGTGCCGAAACGGTCGGGGTCGTTCTGCACCGTCAAGTCCGGCGAGGCGTTGATGGTGTCGCCGGCCGAGGCGGTGAGGATGAAGCGCGGGTTCGGCACCCAGTTGTGGACCCAGACGCCGTCCTTGCACTGGAAGTGGCCCTTGGGCGAGCGGCTGCCGAGGATCCAGGTGTCGAAGCCATCGGCGTCGATGTTCTCGGCGCGCTGCCACACGCCGGCGGCGCCGGCCAGGGCACCCTGCAGCAGCGAGGTCTCCACCCACTGGCCGCCGCCGTTGATCTCGCGCGCCCGCAGCGCGGCGCTGATGCCGACCGAGGCGTTGAAGAACGCGCCCAGGCTGGGCCAGTGCGAGGCCGGGAACAGCGGGCCCGGGCGCGGCGCGCCCTGCACCCAGTCGTCGGGAATCTCGAGGTCGGGGAACGGCTCGGGGCGGCCGGCCAGGTGATTCAGCGCCCCCTCGGGCCAGCCGCGCTGCTCCCACTGCAGGCCGGTGCGGGCCGCGACCAGGGCGTCGTAGGCGGGACGATCGGACAGCTCGTTGTCGCGGCCGTAGCCGGTGATGGAGCAGTAGACCAGGCGCGGATTGAGCTTGTGCAGGGTGTCGTAGTCGATGCCGAGCTTCTTGGTCACGCCCGGCGCATAGCTTTCGACCAGCACGTCGGCGGTCTTGACCAGGGCCAGGAAGTTTTCCTTGTCGGCGGCGTTCTTCAGGTCGTACACGGCGCTGCGCTTGCCGCGGTTCCAGACCTTGTAGCCGAGCTGGTGCCGGAAGGGGTCCCCGCCCGGCGGCTCGATCTTGGTCACCTGGGCGCCATTGTCGGCCAGCAGCATCGCGGTCATCGGACCGGCGATGCCCCAGGACAGATCGAGTACGCGAAGACCTTCGAATACGGCAGCCATCAGCTCATCCTTGTGATATTGGGTTGACGCGGGAGGCGAGAGGCGAGAGGGGAAAGGCGGCTACTGCTCCCGCCTCCCGCCCCTCCCCCTCGCCTTCCAGGCTTTATTTCAAACCGAACAGCCGCAGGCCGTTCTCGGAGGTGATCTTGCGGCGATCGGCCTCCGGAATGCCGGCCTCGGCGAACTGCGACACCACCTGCTTGCGCGAATTCGGCCAGCAGGTGGCCGGATGCGGGAAGTCGGTGGACCAGAACAGGCAGTCCGGGCCGAAGTAGTTGTAACAGTCCTTCAGGCCCTTGGGCTCGTACATGAAGGTGGCGCCCATCTGGCGCTTGAAGTACTCGCTCGGCGGCAGCTTGACGCCGGGGAACTCGTAGTGCTGGTGCATGCGCGGATCGAGCAGGAACTCGAAGAACCAGGGCAGCCAGCCCAGGCCCGGCTCGACCAGCAGCACCTTGAGCTTGGGGAAGCGCTCCAGCGTGCCGGTGAGGATCCACATGCAGATCGACTCGGCCAGCGGCGCCCAGGCCAGGCCGGTGAAGATGCCCTTCTGCGGCGTCGGGTCGCGGCGGAACAGGTCCCACAGCTCGCGCTTGAGATCGAGGTGGTTGAGGATGGTCAGGTCCGCCGCCTGGATCGCCGACCACAGCGGTTCGTAGCTCTTGTCGTAGACGTCGGGCAGGCCCAGGTCCGAGGGGAACGGCGTGATCTGCACGCAGCGCGCCTTCTTGTCCTTGGCCAGGCGCTCGACTTCCTTCACCGCGAAGGGGATGTCGTAGAGCGGCAGCTGGTAGGCGGTCATCAGGCGCACCGGGTCGACCGAGGCGAAGTCGGCCATGGCGTTGTTGTAGCCCTGGAAAACCTCCTTCCAGTCGTTGCCCATCAGGTGCGGGTTGGCGATCTTGGCGCCGGCCAGCTCGGGAAAGATCACCTCGGCGTAGACGCCGTCGCGGTCCATCGCCTTGAGCTTGGCGTGCGGTTCGAAGTGGCCGGGATCGAGCGCCGCTTCCGGATCGACGAAGTCCTCCAGCTGCAGCTGCGGCTGGCCGCCGCGCAGCACCTTGGCGGCATATTCCTCGGCCTTCTTGTTGGCCTCGTCCCACACTGCCTGCATTTCCTTGCGCAGCCGCGCCTTCACCCATTCGTCGGTGAAGTGCACGTGCGAATCCACGGAAATCAGGCGTTCGGTTGCAAGTTCGGTCATGTTTTCCTCCAGATGCTCTACGGGCCGTATCGGCCGGGCGGTGTCAGATGTTCGCCATCGAACGTCACCCGGGCCTTGCGGCAAAGGGACTGATGGACTTCATCAGTCTAGGCAGCGCCCCCTCCCCGGCCCATATCAAAAAGTGACAACCGGCAAGGGCATCCACGACCCGTTCCGCACATCGACGCAGCATCGCTTCTGGGGATGGAAATTAGCGCCCGCGCGGGCTTGGCGCCTGCTGCAAATGGGTGAGACTCACCAGGGCCGGGTCGGGCTTTCAATTCAGGGAGTTAGCGAACGGCGACGGGCGGGCGATCCGAGCCTCCGGCTGGCCCTGTCCGCGGCCCTCGAGGAAACCGCCGGATCAGCTGTCCGCTGACGTTTTCCCGGCCCGCGTCACGCTCGCACCTGTACGCCAAGCATTCGGATGTTCGTTACCCGGATGCGGATCTTTTGCGGCAACCCGGCGGCAGGCAGCGGAGTGACTCAGTTGTGCTGCGACCCGCGCAGCCTGTACTCGCTCGGACTAACCCCCACCCAATTCTTCAGCGCACGCGACAAACCGTTCGGCTCCGCAAACCCCGCCATCAAGGATGCTCGGCCGATGCCGATCTCCCCCTGCGCCAGCCACTCCAGCACGACCTCCCGTCGCACTTCTTCCTTCAGCAGGCGGAAGCTGGTGCACTCCGACTGCAGGCGGCGGCGCAGGGTCTGGCTGCTGATGTTGTAGTGGGCCGCGGCGTCCTCGATCGACAGCAGGCTATGACTGCCCAGCAGGTGCTCGCGCATGCGGGCGCGCAGCATGGAGCGGAAGCTGCGGTGCACGCCGAAGGTGTTGGTGAGGTCGGCGCCGCTGGGCTGCAGGAAGGACTGCAGCTCGTCGGAACGGCGGATCACGCGCCGGCGCAGGGACTGCACCGGCACCAGCAGGCTGCCGACGGGGCGCGAGAAGCGGCAGTTGCCGGTGAAGCTGTCGCCGTATTCCTCCAGCGAACCGGCGCGCGGATGCGGGAAGTCGGCGGCAACCACCGGCACTTCCTCGCCGATCAGCCAGGCGCCGAAGCCGGCCCAGACGATGAACCACCATTCGTAGAGGAAGTTGTAGCGGTCCAGCTCCGGATGCACCAGGCCCATGCGCAGCTGCGCCGTATCCTCGTGCGCATCGAGCTCGAAGCCGATGTCGCGGGTGATCTGGCGATAGAACCCGAATGCCCGCTGGTAGGCCTCGCCCAGGGTCTTTGCCTCCAGCGCCGACTCGCACATGCGCTCGAAGGCGCCGACGCGCACCGGCGCGGTGGTGAAGCCGCAGAACTCGTCGTCCATCAGCAGCTTGACGTTGCGCGAAACGCGGCAGAAGGTCTCGGCGTCGAAGCTGGCCTCGCGGTCGCGCACCATCGAAGGGGTGAGCTGCAGGGCGTCGCAGATCACTTCGAGGTGGTAGCCCTTGGCGGCCGCGTTGCCGATCATGGCGCGCGCGAAGCGGTTGATGAGTCCCGCTGCCACCATGGTGAAGTTCCTCCCCGGCTACACGACTGCCTGGAAGTGTAGAACTTTTGGAGTTTGCCGACGAGATGCGCGCGGCTTCCTAACCGGGTGACAGCCCGAGGGTTTTGCCGCCTTCCCGCCCCCTCCCTCACGCGGGAGAGGGGCGGGAAGAAGCTAGCGCGCGCCCGCGGCAGCCGGCGTGCCGGCCGCGCTGGTCTTGCCGCGGCCCAGGTAGAACCAGGCGCCCAGGGCCGGCAGCAGGCAGATCGCGCCGAGCATGTTGACCAGGAACATGAACGACAGCAGCAGGCCCATGTCGGCCTGGAATTTCAGCGCCGACAGGGTCCAGGTGCCGACCGCCACCGCCATGGTGATGGCGGTGAACACCGCGGCGGTGCCGCGCTGGCGCATGGCGGCGTGGAAGGCGTCGCGAAAATCCATGCCGTCCTCGGCCATGTGGTGCTGGATGCGTTCGAACAGGTAGATGCCGTAATCCACGCCCACGCCCACACCGAGCGCGATCACCGGCAATGTCGCCACCTTGAGGCCGATGCTGAGCGAGGCCATCAGGGCATTGCAGAAGATCGAGACCATGGTCAGCGGCACGATGACGCAGATCACCGCGGTGACCGAGCGGAAGGTCAGCAGGCACAGCAGGATCAAGGCGCCGAAGATCGACAGTAGCATCTTCACCTCGGCCTCGCCCACCGCTTCGTTGGTCGCGGCCATCACGCCGACGTTGCCGCTGGCCAGGCGCAGGGTCACGCCGTCCACCGGGTTGGCGGCGATGAACTTCTTCACTTCGCTGACCACATGGGCCACGGTCGGGCCGTCGTGGTTCTTAGTGAAGATCATCACCTGGATGGCGCGGCAGCTCTCGTTGTTGAAGCCCAGGTTCGGGTCGAAGGCGCGCGAGCCGACCGACAGGCCGGCCTCGCTGCGCGGCAGCGCCTCCCAGCGCGGATTGCCCTCGTTGAAGGCCGAGATCACCAGCCGGCCGACGCCGCCGACGCTGAGCACCGACTGCACCCCGGCGACGCCGCGCATGTTCAGCTCGAAGCGGTCGATCAGGTTGGTCACCGGGTAGTGCAGGCAGGAGTCGCCCTCGAAGTTCTTGGCCTCGGCGATGATGGTCAGCACGTCAACGCCGATCAGGTAGGTCTTGGCGATCTGGTTGCTGTCGTGGTTGTAGCGCGAGTCCGGGCGCAGCTCGGGCGCGCCGGTGCCGGAGTCGCCGATCACCAGGCCGCGCGACAGCCAGGTGGTGCCGATCAGCAGCACGGCGCAGACCGCGAACACGTACAGCGCGCAGCGCGGCTCGGCGCACTTGGCGACGACGTCCCAGATGCGGGCGCCGCCGCCGCTGCGGCTGGTGTCGTCGGTGCGGGCGCGGCAGGAGTCCTCCAGCCGCAGGTGGGTCAGGATGATCGGCAGGATCATCTTGTTGGTGATGATCATCAGCAGCACGCCGAGGCAGGCGGTGATGCCCAGCTCGTGCACGATCGGGATCTGGATGAACATGATCACGGCGAAGCCGAGGGCGTTGGTCAGCAGCGCCACCGCGCCGGGCACGAACAGCTTGCGGAAGGCGCGGCGCGACGCCTCCACCGAGCTGGCCCCGCCCACCACCTCCTGGCGCCAGGCGTTGGTCATCTGCACCGCGTGCGACACGCCGATGGAGAAGATCAGGAACGGCACCAGGATCGACATCGGGTCGACGCCGAAGCCGATCAGCGGCAGGATGCCGATCAGCCACAGCACCGGCAGCAGCGCCACCACCAGGGCGGTGAAGGTCAGGCGCGGCGAGCGCGTGTACCAGTACAGCAAGGCCAGGGTGATGACGAAGGCCAGGCCGAAGAAGGTGAAGACGCCGAGCAGGCCCTTGATGACGTCGCCCAGCAGGCGGGCGAAGCCGATGATGTTGACCTCGATGTTGGGGTTGTACTCGGGGTTCTTGACCGTCTCGACGGTGACGTCGCCGCCCTTGACCGGGACGGCCTCCCCCAGCTCGCCGTTCTCGTTCTTGGGGATCGCCTGGAACGTCTCGTAGCGCAGCATCCAGCCGTAGTCGACGTAGCCTTCGGCCACCACGTCGCCGGCCTTGAACGGGCCCTGCGCGTTCTTCAGCTTGTAGACATACTTGCTGGGGCTTTCGAAGCGGCCGCGGATTTCCTCCAGCTTCTTCTGCACTTCCCAGTAGTCGACGCGCATCTGGTCGCGCGGCGCGTCGGGATCGACGTCCTGCAGGTCGGCGCGGATCAAGGCGCCCTTGAGGTCGTTGGCCACCAGCAGGCCGATCTGGCCGGACAGGGTGACGTTGTGGCGCACCCGCTCCAGCTCCTCCGGCGTGGCGCTGAACTTCGCCGGCACCACCGGCTCGCCGCGGAAGCCGTCCTCGGTGATTTCCAGGTACCAGGTGTTCGGCGTGAACAAGGAGGTGACGTGCGTGCGGTTGATGCCGGGAATGAAGAACACGTCATCCGTGGCCTTGCGCAGGTCGTCCATGAACTCCTTGTTGTAGATGTCGCCCTCGCCCTTCCAGCGCAGGTTGACCAGCAGGGTGTTGGCGCCGGGGAAGTCCTTGAGGTACTGCATCATGGTGCGCATGTACTCGTGCTTCACCGGCAGCAGCTTGAGGAAGCCCGGGTCGAGCTGGACGTGGGTCGCGCTCCAGCCGAAGAACACGGTCATCGCGGCGAACACGATCGACAGCAGGTGGCGGCGGCCGATCAGGACGTTGGAAATGCCCTCGACCATGCGGTTGATGAAGCTGTTGTCCTTCATGGCCGGGCTCCGGTGGCGGCGGCAGCGCTCGGCGCCGCGGGCTCCTGCTGCTCGATGCGCACGCCGGGCTCGCCGGCCACCAGCAGCTCCTTGTCGGACAGCGGCAGGACGGTGGCGAAGGTCTGCCGCTCACCCTGCGAATAAATGCTGAAATGGGCGCCGTTGTCGCCGGACACCAGCACGGTGCGCTGCGCGCCGGCGAGGTAGACCTTGCCGTCGGCGCCGACCGCGCCGCCGAACATCGACAGCGGCGCCGGTGTCACGCTCTCCTTCCAGCTCGCGCCGGAATCCTTGCTGACGAAAACATGGCCGCGCATGCCATAGGCCAGCCAGCTCTTGTCGGCCAGCTCCAGCACGCCGAAGAAGCTGCCCTTGTAGATCTGCGGCAGCGCCTGCCAGGTCGCGCCGCCGTCGGTAGACCTGAGCATCTGGCCCTGCTCGCCGACCAGCAGCAGCGCGCTGCCGCCGTCGACCATGCCGTAGAGATGCTTGTCGCCCAGCACGTCGGACTTGATCGGCTGCCAGGTCTTGCCCAGGTCGGAGGAGGCCAGCAGGGTGCCGAAGGCGCCGAAAGCGAAGACCTTGCCGTTGTAAGGGCCGGCCACGCCGAACAGCGGCCCGGCCTGGTCGACGTCGCCATTGAAGTTCACTTCCTTCCAGGTCTGGCCGTTGTCCTCGCTGCGCACGATCCAGTCGTCGTGGCCGACCGCCAGGGCCACGCCGTCGCCGATGTAGCGCACCTGGGTGAAGCTGGAGCCGCGCTGCGGCTCGACGGTGGCGTCATGCCAGGGGCCGTGCGCGTCGTCGGCGACGAGGATGTGGCCCTGCTCGCCCGCGGCGAGGATGCGCTTGCCGTTCTGCGCCAGGCCGTTGACCAGGATGCGGTCCGCGAAGACCTGGGTCGGCGTGAACACCGGCGCCGGTCGCGGCGAAAACGCGAATATCGCCGCGCCCAGCACCATGCCGGTGAAGACCGCCGCCGGCCAGCCGCTGTTGGCTGCCTTTTCGTTCCGCCCGGCTTCAGCCACAGGCACCGTTTGATTCATGGCCCACTCCTCCGCAGATACCGTCGCCACGCTCGCCGCCGGACTGGCCGGGCTGGGTGCGGGCGATTCTCGTAATGGACAGCACCGCTGGCGCGGCTTTGGCGTACACACCGGCGCCGGTCCTGGCCCGCGGAGCGGGCATGACCGGGCACGGCGTACCGTTGATTCTCACGCAGGCAGCTCGAACAGCGCGGCAGCCCCCATGCCGCCGCCGATGCACATCGTCACCACAGCATAGCGCACGCCGCGGCGGCGGCCCTCCAGCAGGGCGTGGCCGACCATGCGCGCGCCGGACATGCCGAAGGGGTGGCCGATGGCGATGGCGCCGCCGTTGACGTTGAGGCGGTCGTTGGGGATGCCGAGCTTGTCGCGGCAGTACAGCACCTGGCAGGCGAAGGCCTCGTTCAGCTCCCACAGGCCGATGTCCGACACCTTGAGCCCGTGCCTGGCCAGCAGCTTGGGCACGGCGAACACCGGGCCGATGCCCATCTCGTCCGGCTTGCAGCCGGCCACCGCCGAGCCGCGGAAGATGCCCAGGGGTTTCAGGCCGCGGCGCCTGGCTTCGGCCGCGCTCATCAGCAGGGCGGCGGCGGCGCCGTCGGACAGCTGCGAGGCGTTGCCGGCGGTGATGTGCTGGCCCTGGCGGACCCAGCGGCCGTCCTTGAACACCGGCTTGAGCGAGGCCAGGCCTTCCAGCGTGGTTTCCGGACGGTTGCCCTCGTCCCGGGCCAGCGTGACCTGCTCCTTGGTGGTCGGCTTGCCTTCCTTGTCGTAGAGCTGCCTGGTGGTGGTCAGCGGCACGATCTCGTCGGCGAACAGGTCGGCCTTCTGCGCCGCGGCGGTGCGCTGCTGGCTCTGCAGCGCGTATTCGTCCTGGGCGGCGCGGCTGATGCCGTAGCGCTCGGCCACCAGCTCCGCCGTCTCGATCATCGGGATGTAGGCGGTCGGCGCCGCCGCCAGCACCGCCTCCGACACCGAGCGGTAGCTGTTCTTGTGCGCGTTCTGCGTCAGCGAGATCGACTCCAGGCCGCCGCCGACGCCGATGTCGATCTCGCCGGTCATGATGCTCTTGGCCACGCCGGCGATGGTCATCAGGCCGGAGGAGCACTGGCGGTCGATGGTCATGCCGGGCACGGTGTCCGGCATGCCGGCGGTATAGGTGCACAGGCGCGCCAGGTTGTAGCCCTGGGTGCCCTGCTGCGCCGCCGCGCCGATCAGCACATCCTCCACCGCGCCCGGCTCGACGCCGGCGCGCTCGACCACGGCGCGGACGACGTGGCCGCCCAGCACCGGCGCCTCGGTGTCGTTGAAGGCGCCGCGGTAGGCCTTGCCGATGGGGGTGCGGGCGACTGAGACAATGACGGCTTCGTTCATGGTCATGGCGTGCATCCTGCACAAGCACCCGCCGTCCATGGTTCGACTGTCCGAATAAGCGTCATGATTTTCTATCCTCAGAAGTAATATCTGGAAATGGTGTCGGCGACGCAGCCCGGGCGCGCCTCGCCCTCGATCTCGACGGTGACGCGGATGGTGGCCTGCACGCCGCCGTCCTTGGTGCGCTCGGCGGCGATCAGCTCGCCGCTGCCGCGCACCCGCGCGCCGACCTTGACGGCGTTGGGGAAGCGCACTTTCTCGCAACCGTAGTTCACGCCCATCTTCATCCGCACTTCGACGATCTGCGGCAGGAAGCGCGACACCAGGGACAGGGTCAGGTAGCCGTGGGCGATGCAGGCGCCGAACGGGCCGTCCTTGGCGCGCGCCGGGTCGACGTGGATCCACTGGTGGTCGTCGGTGGCGTCGGCGAACAGATTGACCCGCTCCTGGGTGATGGCCAGCCACTCGCTGCAGCCGAGCTTCTGGCCGACGGCCGCCAGGACCGCTTCCGCATTGTCGAAGACCATGGCCATCAGTGCGAACGCTCCAGAATTGAACTTGCCGCCACCCCGCGGCGCCCCCTGGCCGCCATGGGCCGGAATGACGCCGGATGGACGCTTTTCCCGGTCACCGGATCAGGCCCTCTGGCTCGAGGCGGAGATGACTTCGCCGACCAGGTAGGAGGAATAGTCGGAGGCCAGGAACACCATCAGGTTGGCGATCTCCCAGGCTTCGGCGCCGCGGCCGAAGGCCTCGCGGCTGGCCAGCTCCTGCAGCAGGCCCTCGGGGGCGGTC
The DNA here is from genome assembly GCA_035651715.1 of Nevskia sp. Classification (GTDB taxonomy): domain Bacteria; phylum Pseudomonadota; class Gammaproteobacteria; order Nevskiales; family Nevskiaceae; genus Nevskia. The sequence goes on along the minus strand of DASRFD010000111.1, from coordinate 2 downwards.
TT
>DASRFD010000110.1:0-14854 GCA_035651715.1 Nevskia sp. | reverse complement strand
CCTGCGCCGCTACAAGCTCAAGGGCCGCAGCGAGGTGCTGGCGGAAGGGCGCGCCATCGGCCAGAAGATCGGCGCCGGCAAGGTGCGCAACCTCCGCTCGCTGGAGGAGATGGCGCGGGTGAAGCCTGGCGACGTGCTGGTCACCGACATGACCGATCCCGACTGGGAGCCGGTGATGAAGCGCGCGTCCGCCATCGTCACCAACCGCGGCGGCCGCACCTGCCACGCCGCGATCATCGCGCGCGAGCTGGGCATCCCTGCGGTGGTCGGCACCGGCGACGCGACCGAGCGGCTGCGCGACGGCGCCGAAGTGACCGTGTCCTGCGCCGAGGGCGACACCGGCTTCGTCTACCAGGGCCACGTCGACTATGTCGTCGACGAAGTGGCGCTGGACAAGATGCCGGAGATCGCCACCAAGATCATGATGAACGTGGGCACGCCGGAGCAGGCCTTCGACTTCGCCAGCCTGCCGCACAAGGGCGTCGGCCTGGCGCGCCTGGAGTTCATCGTCAACCGCCAGATCGGCATCCATCCGCAGGCCCTGCTGGAGCTGGACAAGCAGCCGGCCGACGTGCGCCGCATCATCGACCAGATGATCTCGGCCTACCCCAGCCCGATCGACTACTTCTGGATGCGCCTGGCCGAGGGCATCGCCACCATCGCCGCCGCGTTCGCGCCGGAGCCGGTGATCGTGCGCCTGTCCGACTTCAAGTCCAACGAGTACGCCAACCTGGTCGGCGGCAGCCGCTACGAGCCGCACGAGGAAAACCCGATGCTGGGTTTCCGCGGCGCCTCGCGCTACATCTCCGAAAGTTTCCGCCCCTGCTTCGACCTCGAGTGCAGGGCGCTGAAGTACGTGCGCGAGGAGATGGGGCTGAAGAACGTGCAGGTGATGGTGCCGTTCGTGCGCACCCTCGACGAGGCCCGCCGCGTCTCCGAGATCCTCAAGGAGAACGGCCTGGAGCGCGGCAGGAACGAGCTGAAGCAGATCATGATGTGCGAGCTGCCCAGCAACGCCGTGCTGGCCGAGGAATTCCTCGAATACTTCGACGGCTTCTCGATCGGCTCCAACGACATGACCCAGCTGACGCTGGGCCTGGACCGCGACTCCGGCCTGGTCGCCGGCGGCTTCGACGAGCGCAACCCGGCGGTGAAGAAGATGCTGCACATGGCGATTTCCGCCTGCCGCAAGCAGGGCAAGTACGTCGGCATCTGCGGCCAGGGTCCGTCCGACCATCCCGAGCTGGCGCGCTGGCTGCTCGAGGAAGGCATCGAGAGCATGAGCTTGAACCCGGACACGGTGGTCGAGACCTGGCTGTTCCTGGCGGGGCAGAAGACGTGAGCGCCGGCCTGCATTTCTGCGGGAGCCGGCTCCTACCAAGAATGCAGGCGAGGGCGGGAGCGGTCCGGATCGCCGCGCTATGCCTGGCGCTCCTGGGCGGGACCGCCGTCGCCGACGACAGCGCCCTGCCGCCGGTGCAGCAGTCCGGCGACATCCGCTACCTCAGCGGCGGCGTCGGCGAGAACCAGTCGCAGGCGATCAAGGCCGCCGCCGGCCAATACGCGCTGTGGATCAGCTTCATCGCCCGCGTCGACGGCAAGGACGCCTACAGCATCCCCGAGCAGCTGACCATCCTCAGGGCCGACGGCGCCCCGGTGCTCGATCTCAAGCCGGACGGTCCCTTCCTGCTGGTCGACCTGCCGCCGGGCCAGTACAGCATCACCGCCGGCTCCGCCGCGCAGAGCCGCACGCAGAAGGTGCAGATCGCGCGCGGCGCGCACAAGCGCCTGGTGTTCAGCCTGCCGGACGCCGGGGCGGCGCAGTAAAAAGCCGAAGCGGGCCGTGCGCAGGCGCCAGGACCGGCACCGGAGCATAGTGGCCAGGCGGCAGGGCCCAGGCAGCGGGGGTGAAACATCGTGAATCGCGTGTTGCTTTTCCTGGCCTCCCGGCGTTTCCGCGCGGGGCTGCTGCTCGCCTTTTTTCTGGCCGGTGCCGCCTCCGCCGACCAGCCCGGCCGCTTCGACTACTACGTGCTGAGCCTGTCCTGGTCGCCACAGTATTGCGCCGGCTCGCACCGCGACGGCGGCGAGCAGTGCGCACGCCCCTACGCCTTCGTCGCCCATGGCCTGTGGCCGCAGAACGAGCGCGGCTACCCGCGCGACTGCCGTACGCGCGAGCGCGTCAGCGACGCCACCATCGACCGCATGCTGCCGCTGATGCCCAGCCGCGGTCTGGTCATCCACGAATGGCGCAGCCACGGCGCCTGCAGCGGCCTCGGCGCCGACGACTACTTCGCCACCGTGGAAAGGGCCTACCGCAGCGTGCACATCCCCGAGCGCTATCGCGCGCCGGACCGCTACCAGACGGTGTCGCCGCAACAGCTCAAGCGCGACTTCGTCGCCGCCAACCCGCGGCTGCGCGAATCCGGCCTGGCGGTGCAGTGCTCCGGCCATTACCTGCAGGAAGTGCGGGTCTGCCTGGGCCGGCAGCTGGAGCCGCGCGACTGCGGCGCCGAGGTGGAAGACCGCTGCGGCGGGAGCACCACCTTGCGGCCGGTGCGGTAAGCGCTTGGGCGCGCGACCCGGGCGGCGGAAGTGGGCGGCGGGGAAAGGACCGGATTGCCCCTGAGCGGGAATGATGGCGGCCGATCCGGGAAATTCCGCGCATCGCGGCCGACGACTGCAACGAATTCCGCCACTTGCGCGGCGACCTTGCCCCCGCGCCCCATAACAGCGAAAATCGACCCCGGTCCGCGCCGGTTCCCCCGCGACGGCGAGCTGTGAACCCCGCCAGGCCCGGAAGGGAGCAACGGTAGCGGTACAGTCGGGTGCCGGGGTGTCGCTGGCGCGGGCCGCCTTCTTTTCACACCACGTCGAAGCAGGATTTCCTGCCTCGGCGCCGCCGTGCGCGCGAGCCGGCGCTCAGCGCCGCGGGATCGCCGAGCGATGGTCGAAGGCGCCGGCGATCGGGCCGACGACGTATTCCCACACGGTCAGGGTCAGCAGCGCCACCGCGGTGCCGTGCGCCAGCGGCCAGGCCAGGGGATAGGACGGGGTGCGCAGCAGCAGGGCCACCGCGCAGCCGGCCAGGGCCAGCACGCTGAGCAGGTGCGCCGGCGCGCTGGTGCCCCAGGGCGTGCGCCGCGCCAGCACCGCGCCGATGAACACCGACAGGGTGCCGATGACCATGCCGCCGAGCACGTCCAGCGGCCAGTGCGCGCCGACGCCGACGCGGCTCCAGCCGACCAGCAGGGCCAGCGCGAACAAGACCCAGCGCAGCCAGGCCTGCGGCAGGAACCAGCTGAAGCTGGCGGCGGCGACGAAGGCGGTGACGGTGTGCCCGGACGGCCAGCTGTGGGTGTAGTACAGCGGGCCCACCAGGTGGAAGCTGTCGGGCGGCAGCACCGCGCCGGGGCGCGCGCTGTCGACCAGGGCCTTGAGGCCGCGCGACAGCACGGTGGCGACCACGCCGCTGCAGGTCGCCAGCCACAGCACCTGCGGGAAGCGCCGCGCCACCAGCAGCAACAGCACCAGTGCATAGAGGGTGTCGCCGCAGAAGGTGATCGACTGCGCCAGCCAGTCCGGCAGCAGGGCCCAGGGCGAATTGAGCGGGCGGAACACGGCGTGGTAGCCGCCGATGGCCAGCCAGGTGGTGCCCACCACCAGCGGCGCCAGCATCCACCAGGCGAGGGTGCGCATCGCGTCCGGCCGGCTCCACGGCAGCAGGTCCCGCCGCGTGCGCAGTTCGACCACCGACAGGCGCCGGAACGCGCGCAGGCGCGCCGGCCAGGCCGGCTCGTTCACGGCGTCGGGCGGCCGCTGTCCGCCGCACCCGGGCGCTGCAGCAGCGCCACGCCGCCGCGCCGGAACTCCGGCACCAGCGTCACCTGGTCGCCCAGTTCCTGCTGCAGCTCCGCCAGGCGGTCGAGGCGCACGAACACCAGCTCGCCCGGGGCGGGCAGGCGGTTGGGCGTCACCGCGCCGCGGTACACCGAAAAGCTCGGCAGGAAGGTGTGGTAGCTCACCACCGGCAGGTTGAGTTCCCTGGCGCGCAGCGCGGCGTCGCGCACCGGCTCCTGCTGCGCCGCCGCCACCACCGGCACCACGCCGTACCAGACCAGCAGCCCCAGCGCCAGGCCGGCGCCGAGCAGGGCGTTCCAGGCCTCGGCCCGGCGCCAGGCCATCAGCCCGATCACGGCCAGCAGCGCCAGCGCCGACAGCACGTAGTAGGTGCTGGTGAAGGAAGCGGCGGCCAGGCTCAGGATGCCGCTTTCGTAGAGGCGCTGCGGCGGCACCGGGATGCGCGGCAGCGCCCACGGCAGGGCCGCCAGCAGCAGCGCCAGCAGCAGCGCCGGCAGCAGCGACCAGACCCGCCCCGGCGCCTCGCGCCAGCTGCGGCCGAACAGGATGAACAGCGGCGTGCAGCCGTACAGCAGGTAGTGCGGCAGCTGGGTGCCGGAGAAGGAGAAGAACACGAACACCAGCAGGAACCAGATCAGCAGGTAGCCGTCCAGGGGGTCGGGCCGCGCGGCGCGGCGCAGCACCGGCCACAGCAGGGCGGTGAAGGGCAGCACGATGACGGGCAGCCAGACCAGGTAGTACCACGGATGGCCGCCGTGGCCCTGCAGGGTGTTCTCGTAGCGGCCGAGGTTGTGCTCGAACAGGAAATGGCGCAGGAACTCGCCGTGGTCCTGCCGGACCAGCGGCCAGACCCAGGTCGCCACCACCGCCGCGAAGACCAGCCAGCCGAGCGGATTGAACACCGCCTTGAGCCAGGCCAGCGGCCGCCGCTGCCACAGGTAGAACAGCAGGCTCGCCGCCAGCGGCAGCGCCACCGCCACCGGGCCCTTGGCCAGGAACCCCAGGCCCATCCACAGGTAGATGCGCAGCAGCCTGGGCCAGGACGGCGCCACGCAGTGCCGGTAGATGTCCAGCATGGTCAGCGCCAGCAGCAGGTCGAGCAGGGCGTCGGCGATGGCGGCGTGGCCGATGACGCTGGCCATCAGGCCCAGGGCCAGGCTGCCGGCGGCGAGCAGCGCGGCGCGCCGCTCGCGGGTGAAGCTCCAGGTGAAGGCGTACACCGCCAGCAGCCACAGGCTGGCGCACAGCGCGGAAGGGAAGCGGAAGGCGAACTCGGTGCGGCCGAAGGCCTTCACCGAGGCCGCCTGCAGCCAGTAGATCAGGATCGGCTTGTCGTAGCGCGGCTCGCCGTTGAGCGTGGTGGTCAGGTAATTGCCGCTGTCCAGCATCTCGATGGTCGCCTCGCTGAAGGCGCCCTCGTCGAGGTCGAACAGCGGTACCGTGCCGAGGCGGCTCCAGAAACCGAGCAGCAGCGCCGCGAGCAGGAAGAAGACGTGCCAGGCCGGCAGCCGCTGCGCCTCAGACACCGCGCGACGCAACCTCGCCGGGAGGAAGCTGCGGGGCCGGGGCGAGAGCCGCCGGCTGCTGCCAGCCGAGCGCCTGGGCGGGACCGCTGTCGAGGGTCGCCGTCAGCGGGCCCTCCTGGCGCTGGTAGAAGATGCGGCTCATCATTTCCGCCAGCACGCCGGTGGTCAGGAACTGGATCGAGAACACCAGCAGCAGCACCGCCACCAGGAACAGCGGGCGGTTGCCGATCGACTCGCCGAGGATGAACTTCACCACCGCCAGCCAGGTCATCGCCACGCCGCCGAAGAAGCCGAACACCAGGCCGATGGTGCCGAAGAAGTGGCCGGGGCGGGCACGGAAGCGCAGGAAGAAGAACACCGTCAGCAGGTCGAGGATCACGCGGAAGGTGCGCGAGATGCCGTACTTGCTCTCGCCGAACTGGCGCGCGTTGTGGCTCACCGCGGTCTCGCCGATGCGCGCCGGCGAGGTGACCATCGCCGCCCACACCGGGATGAAGCGGTGCATTTCGCCGTACAGGCGCACTTCCTTGATGACGCGCGCGCGGTAGATCTTCAGGCTGCAGCCGTAGTCGCGGATGTGCACGCCGGTGACGCGGCCGATCAGCTTGTTGGCCAGCTTGGACGGCAGCTTGCGCGAGAACCAGGCGTCCTGGCGGTTGGCGCGATAGCCGGCCAGCAGGTCGAGCTCGCGCGCCTCCAGCTCCTGCACCATGCGCGGGATGTCGGCGGGGTCGTTCTGCAGATCGCCGTCGAGCGTGGCGATGACTTCGCCGCGGGCGGCGTCGATGCCGGCCTGCATCGCCATGGTCTGGCCGTGGTTGCGGGCGAAGCGGATCACCCGCACGTGCGGGCCGTACTTCGCGCTCTCCGCCAGCAGGCGCTTGCCGGTCTCGTCCTGGCTGCCGTCGTCGACGCAGATCAGCTCCCAGGGGCCGGGATAGGCGGCCAGGCCCTCGTGCACGCGGGCCAGCATCGGGACGACGCTGTCCTGCTCGCGGTACATCGGGATGACGATGCTGAGGCTGGGCGCCGGGCGGTCCGTCACAGCGGGGTTTCCGTTCTTCAATTCGTCAAAGTTTAGCATTCGCGGCGCGGTTCGCCCCGCCCGCGGCCCAGGCCGCGGCGCCGGCCAGCAGGGCGGTGGTCAGCACCAGCAGGTGCAGGTCCACGGCGCCGGCGAGCAGCAGGCCGGAAGGAGCCGCGCCGGGGGCGAGCAGGGCGAGCACGCCGGCCTCGTAGGTGCCGAAGCCGCCGGGGGCGTGCACCGGCAGCACCGTGCTGAGGTCGCCGCCGATGGCGCCGAGCGTGCCGAGCAGCGGCGGGACCTGCGCCAGGCGCGACAGCACCCAGCCCAGCGCCGACAGCTTGATACCCCAGGACAGCCAGCTCAGCCCCAGGTCCAGCGCCAGGCCGGCGAGGCGCCGCGGCAGCCCGGCGAGCACCCGCGCCAGCAGCGCGGCGAGCCTGCCCGGATGGCGGCCGAGCCAGGCCGCCAGCGGGCCGCGCAGGGCGAACAGCAGCGGCGGCGAGATCGCGGCGGCCGCGGCGGCGGCCCAGGCCAGGTGCGACAGGTTGGCCGAGGCGGCGAGCCAGCCGCCGGCGGCGCAGGCCGCGCCGACGGTGGCGAGCACGTGCAGGTCGAGCAGGCGCAGCCAGATCAGGGTGCCGGTGGCGCGCGCCGCGTCGATGCCGAACCAGCGCTTCATCAGGATCGGGAAGCTGGCCTCGCCCGAGCGCGCCGGCAGCAGCAGGTTGACCACGTTGTTGATCAGGATCAGGCGCAGGCAGGCCAGGTACTGCCCGCGCGGGATGTCGCGCTCGGCCAGGTAGATGCGCAGCGCGCGCACGCCGTAGCTCAGCAGCATGCCGCACACCGCCAGCCCCAGCGCAGCGCCTTCCAGCTTGCGCCACGGCGCCAGCAGGCGGGCCCAGCCCCAGTAGTGCTCGACCGCCCAGATGAAAAGGCCGAGGACGAGGAGGTTCAGCAGCAGCGCGGGCAGCCCGGTGCGCAGGCGGCTCATCGCTCTGGCCGGACCTGGTTCTGCCGCTTCACCGGCTGCCCTCGCCCTCGAGGCGCATGCGCTTCTCCAGCCAGGCGGCAAAGCGGCGCAGGCCGGTGTCGAAATCGGTGCGCACGCGGTAGCCGAGCAGGCGCTGCGGCTTGTCGATGTTGGCCCAGGTGCGGCGCATCTCGCCCGGCTGCCAGTCCTGCCAGTCGATCCTGGCCTTGACGTTGAGCACCTCTTCCAGCTTGCGGATGGTATCGAGCAGGCCGATGGTGCGGTTGTTGCCGAGATTGAACACCTCGTAGTCGCTGCCGCCGTAGGCCATCGAGGCGCGCACGCCGCTGACGATCTCGTCCCAGTAGGTGAAATCGCGCTCGGACGAGCCATCGCCGTACACCGGGATCGGCTTGCCGGCCAGCATGAGGCGCGAGAACTTGTGGATCGCCAGGTCCGGCCGCTGCCGCTCGCCAAATACGGTGAAGAAGCGCAGGCCGATGAAGCGCAGGCCGAAGGTGCGGCTGTAGACGTAGCCCAGGTGCTCGCCGGCCAGCTTGGTGCTGGCGTAGGGATTGATCGGCAGCAGGTCGAGGTCGTCCTCGCTCCACGGCAGGCGCGGACAGTCGCCGTAGACGCTGGAGGACGAAGCGAACACGAACTGCCTGATCTTGCGCTGGTGGGCGTAGCTCAGCAGGTTCTGCGTGCCGATGACGTTGGTCATCTGGTAGCCGAGCGGGTCGAGCAGGGAGTTGCGCACGCCGGCCTTGCCGGCGAGATGCACGATCACCGTGTACTCGGGCCTGGCGCCGCCGGGCAGGGGCCGGTCGAGCGCCGCGTGCAGCGCCGGGGCGTCGCGCAGGTCCACCGGCAGCAGGCGGTAGGCGCGGTGGTCGAGGTGCGCGGCGATGTTCAGCCGCTTGACGCTCTCGGCGTAGTAGGGGTCGAAGTTGTCGACCACGGTCACGGTCCAGCCGTCGGCCAGCAGGCCGTCGACGAGGTGGCTGCCGATGAAGCCGGCGCCGCCGGTGACGAGGGCGTGGCCGGCAGAGGTCTTGGGTTCGCTCAAAGCCGCTTTCCGTTGATGCAAGTGGCGGATTTTACGCCCTTTGCCGGCACCGGCGCAGCCGTGACTGGCGCCTGCCGGCGCCATCCGCGACAATGCAATGGTGATCCTTCCCTTCGAATTTTCATGAGCTATCTCGCGCTAGCGCGCAAATGGCGTCCGCGCCGTTTCGAGGATGTGCGCGGCCAGGGCCACGTGGTCAAGGCGCTGCAGCACGCGCTGGAGCGCGACCGCCTGCACCCGGCGATCCTGCTCACCGGCACCCGCGGCGTCGGCAAGACCACCCTGGCGCGCATCATCGCCAAGGGCCTCAACTGCGAGACCGGCGTGACGGCGCAGCCCTGCGGCGTCTGCACCGCCTGCAAGGAGATCAACGACGGCCGCTTCGTCGACCTGCTGGAAATCGACGCCGCCAGCAACACCGGCGTCGACGACGTGCGCCAGCTGATCGACAACGCCCAGTACGCGCCGGCGCGCGGCCGCTACAAGGTCTACCTGGTCGACGAAGTGCACATGCTGTCCAAGAGCGCCTTCAACGCGCTGCTGAAGACGCTGGAAGAGCCGCCGCCGCACGTCAAGTTCATCCTTGCCACCACCGATCCACAGAAGCTGCCGATCACGGTGCTGTCGCGCTGCCTGCAGTTCAACCTCAAGCGCCTGCCGCAGAACCTGATCCGCGACAACCTCGCCGACATTCTCAAGGAGGAGTCGATCGAGTTCGAGCCGCCGGCGGTGGCCGAGCTGGCGCGCGCCGCCGACGGCTCGATGCGCGACGGCCTGTCGCTGCTCGACCAGGCCATCGCCTTCGCCGGCGGCCTGGGCCTGAAGCGCGAAGGGGTGGAGGAGATGCTCGGCACCGTCGGCCGCCGCACCCTGTTCGAGATCATCGAGGCCCTGGCCAAGGGCGACAACGACGGCCTCCTCGCCGGCATCCGCCGGCTCGACGAGTCCGCCCCCGACCACGCCGCCCTGCTCAACGACCTGGCTGCGCACCTGCAGCGCATCGCCGTGCTGCAGCTGCTGCCCAAGGCCGGCGACGAGGACGACGATCCCGCGCTGGCGCCGCTGGCCAGGCTGATCGCGCCGGAGGACGTGCAGGTCTGGTACCAGATCGCCGTGCTCGGCCGCCGCGACCTGCCGTGGGCGCCGGACCCGCGCATGGGCTTCGAGATGACCCTGCTGCGCATGCTGGCGTTCCGCCCGGATGCCGCCGCGCCCGGCGCCGCGTCGTCGGGAGGCGGCCGGCGGGAAGCGGGAGGCGGGCAGCCGGGAGGCGAGCGGCGGGAAGCGGGAGGCGTGACGGCCGCTCCGCCGCCAGCGGCTCCGCGCCCTGCGGCGCAGGAGCCCCCGCGCCCCGCGCCGTCCGCGCCCATCACGGTTCCCAAGGCGCCGGAGCGGGACGCTGCTGCGCCTGCCGCTTCCCGCGCCTCGCCGGTGTCGTCCGACGATCCCTGGACCCAGCGCATCGAGGGCCTCAAGCTCGACGGCATGACGCGCCAGCTGGCGCGCCACTGCGCCTGGCTCGGCGAAACTGCCGAGGAGGTGCGCCTGGCGCTGGAGCCGCGCGCCAAGCACTTGCTCACCGACGAGCGCCGCGCGCAGATCCAGCGCGCGCTCAGCGCCCAGGCCGGCGGCGAGATCCGCTTGCAGATCGAGGTCGGCGCCGCCGGCGAGGCGCTCAGCCCGGCGTCGGCGGAGGAGCAGCGCATCGTCGAGCGCCAGCGCGCGGCCGAGGCCGCCATCGAGAGCGACCCCGAGGTGCGCGCGTTCAAGGAGGCCTTCGGCGCCACCGTGCGGCCGGGCTCGATCCAGCCGGTCGACGGCCACTAGGGAACCTAGGCGCCGCGGCGGCAACCCGGCCGCCGGCGCGCTGTCATAGGAATACGGAGATTTGAAATGAAAGGTGCACTCGGACAGATCATGCGGCAGGCCCAGCAGGCGCAGGAGGCGATGAAGCGCGTGCAGGAGGAGATCGCCCGCGCGGAGATCACCGGCGAGGCCGGCGGCGGCATGGTCAAGATCACGCTCACCGGCAAGCACGAGGCGAAGAAGGTCGAGATCGCGCCGGACGCGCTGCAGGAGTCCAAGGACTTTCTCGAGGACCTGATCGCCGCCGCGATCAACGACGCCTCGCAGAAGCTGGAGCGCAACGCGCAGGAGAAGATGGCGAAGGTCGCGGGCGGGCTGAACCTGCCGGCGGGCTTCGGTCTCTGATCCCTTCGGATGACGGCGCGCTTTCCGGTGGAGCACGCCGCCTGCTGAGAGCCCGTCCCCCGTCGCCGACCGCTCTCCTGCCGCGAGAGCGGATTTGAAACCCGCGCTGAATCCATGGCCGCTTATTCGCCCCGCCTGTCACGCCTGATCGAAGCCCTGCGCCGCCTGCCCGGCGTGGGGCCGAAGTCGGCGCAGCGCATGGCCTTCCACCTGCTGGACCGCGACCGCCAGGGCGCCGAGTACCTGCGCAACACCCTGGCCGAAGCGCTGCAGGGCATCGAGCGCTGCCCGACCTGCCGCATGTTCCGCGAGGACGGCAAGTGCGCCTACTGCACCGAGCCGCGCACCGCGACCGGCCAGGTCTGCGTGGTGGAGAGCCCGGCCGACCTCGTCGCGATCGAGAGCGGCACCGCCTATCGCGGCCGCTACTTCGTGCTGATGGGGCGCCTGTCGCCGCTCGACGGCATCGGCCCCGAGCAGCTCGGCCTGGACCAGCTCGGCCGCCAGCTGGCGCAGGGCCAGACGCAGGAGCTGATCATCGCCACCAACCCCAGTGTCGAGGGCGAGGCCACCGCCTACTACCTCGCCGAGATGGCGCGCACCCACCAGGTCAAGGTCACGCGCATCGCCCACGGCGTGCCGATGGGCGGCGAGCTGGAGTACGTCGACAGCGGCACCCTGTCGCACGCCTTTTCCGGGCGCACCGCGGTCTGAGCCGCGGCTCGCGGCACCGGGGGAATCGGTTGCGCTCAGCCAGCCCAAGGGATCCCTGAGGACCGTCCATGCTCCAGGACAAGCTTGCCCTGTTCCCCACCCACATCTACCGCTTCGTCAATCCGACGGCTGCGGCCGATCACGCCGCCTGGCGCCAGGCGATCTACCGGCTGCGCGACACCGACCGGGGCCGCGCGCTGTCCAACCGGCTGGGCTGGCAGAGCTCCGTGCCGTTCCACACCGTACCGGAGCTTGCCGGACTGGGCCGCTTTATCTTCAAGTGCCTGGAGGAGTTCGGCCGCATCGAGGGCTGGCAGCTGGACCGTTACGGCTTCATCCTCGACGCCTGGGTCAACATCCAACGGCAAGGGCGCATCCAACACGGCCCACAACCACCCGAACTGCCTGCTCAGCGGCAGCTACTATCTGGACACGCCGCCGGGCTGCGGCGACATCCTGTTCCGCGATCCGCGCGAGGTCGCCTACGTCTATCAGCCGCCGTACGCCGACGGACGCAGCCGCACGCCGGACACTGCGATCAAGCCGGACCCCGCCCTGCTGCTGCTGTTCCCGCCGTGGCTGCTGCACTGGGTCGAGCCCAACGACAGCGACAGCGATCGCATCAGCGTGGCGTTCAACGTCGGCATCGGCGTGCGCGGCGGCTGATCGTTCAGGCCAGCAGGCCGTCGATCTTCGCCGCGCAGATGAAGTCGTTCTCCGACAAGCCGTTCACCGTGTGGGTCCAGAAGGTGACGGTGGCGTTCTTGTAGCCGAAGCCGATGTCGGGATGATGGTCCTCGTTGATCGCGATGTAGGCCGCGGCGTTGACGAAGGCGAGGGTGCGGAAGTAGTTCTTGAACTCGAACGTGGCCTCCAGCTTCCTGGCGCCGTCGACCAGCTTCCACTGCGGGCCGAGCTGCTTGAGCAGGGCCTGGGCCTTGTCCTGGGCCAGCGGCGTGCCGCCGGCTTCGCAGGGGATGCAGCGCTTCTGGGCGAGCTGGGTCATGGAAATCCTCGGAACGGGTTGCGGAGCGTTGAGCTGATTTTACCCCTTCGCCGGCACGCCAATGCCGGCCCCCTGGGGGGCGGCTACCGGGCAATGCGGCATGCTAAGCTGCCCGCCCATCGGTGGCCGAGAAAGCGGCGGAAAGAAAGCCGGCGCCACACGGTATCGTATGGAAAAACAGCTCCGCGCCTCCTTACGAGGCGCAGCGTTCCGGTGCAACGGAAACGGGGGCGATCAGGGGGCGGGCGAGCATGGCTGATACGGGGGAAGCTGGTCGCGGCGAGGATATTCTCGGCCGTCTCATCCGCAAGGATCTGCGCCTGTTTTTCCTGCGCAATCCAATGCCGATGTGCCTGTTCGACCCGGATACTACGCGGATCCTGGAGGTGAACGAGGCAGCCGTCGCCTGCTATGGCTACAGCCGCGAGGAGTTCCTGTCCAAGAGCCTGTACGAGATCCGCTGGTCGGAGCACTCCGCACTCGACGAGGGCCTGCTGCAGGCCACGGTGGGCCGGTCCGAAGAGGGCGTCGGCAGCTGGTCCGGGCTGCGCCACCGGCGCAAGGACGGTGCGCCGCTCTGGGTGAACGTCTACTACCAGAACGTGGCCGTCGGCGCGCGTCCGATCCGCCTGGCGATGATCCACGACGCCACCCAGCTGCATCACTTCGCCGACAAGGCCGCCGAGCAGGGCGAATACTTCCGGCAGCTGTTCGTGGGCTCGCGCGATGCGATCGCCATGCTGGACACGGACCACGTCATCATCGACGTGAACCCGTCGTTCGAGTCGCTGTTCCAGTACTCGAAGAAGGAGGCGCTGGGCAAGCGCATCGACGACCTGGTGGTGCCTCCGGAGCGGGAGGCGGAGAGCGCGGCCATTTCCGCGCTGTCGCGGACCGGGATGAACGAGCGCGTGGACACGGTGCGGCGGCGCAAGGACGGCACGGCCGTTCATGTGCGCCTGACCGGTTACCCGGTGGTGGTCCGCGGCCGCACGGTGGGCGTGTACGCGATCTACCAGGACCGCACCAACAACCGCAAGCTGACCTCCGAGCTGAGCTATCAGGCCAGCCACGATCAGGTGACCGGCCTCATCAACCGCCGCGAATTCGAGCGCGCCGCCGCGGAGCTGCTGGCCAACAGCACCGCCGGGCACCGCGGCTTTGCCCTTCTGCACATCGACCTGGATCATTTCAAGCTGATCAACGACAGCCTCGGCACCGAGGCCGGGGAGCGGATCCTGTGCGAGTCGGCGAGCCTGCTGCGCGGGCGCAGCCGCAGCGGCGATCTGCTGGCGCGCATCGGCAACGGCGAATTCGCCCTGCTGCTGTGCGACGTGACCCTGCCGATCGCCGAGCGGTTCGCCAGCCGCCTGGCGCAAAGGGCGGCGGCCAAGCGCTTCGTCCACGCCGGGCAGGCCTGGCCGCTGCGGTTCTGCATCGGCGTCATGCACCGGGGCGCCGACGGCGACCAGACCATCGCCGACCTCGCCAGCGGGGCGGCGATGGCCAGCCGCCTGGCGGGCGAGGCGGGCGACCGTCACGTCGGCATCTTCCGCGCCGACGACCGCGACCTGCGCCGCCAGCGCGACGACGTGATCTGGGGTACGCGGGTGGCCGACGCCATCTCGCAAAAGCGCCTGATCCTGTTCCTGCAGAAAATCTCGCCTGCCGCCGCGCCCAACGAGGGCAGCCGCTACGAGGTGCTGCTGCGCCTGCTCGACGAATCCGGCGTGCCGATGCCGCCCGGCGCCCTGATCGCCGCCGCCGAGCGTTTCAGGATGATGCCGCTGGTCGACCGCTACGTCATCGACCTGGCCCTGGCGCATGTCCGGCAATCCTGCGATCTCGGCTCGGAGCTGCCCGATATCGTCTCGATCAACATCTCCGGGATGAGCCTGGGCAGCCGCGACCTGGCATCGTTCATCTCCAGCAAGATCGCCCAGTACCGCGTTGCGCCGGGCATGCTCTGCTTCGAGGTGACCGAGACCGCCGCGATCCGCAACCTGGACGTCGCCGCGGCCTTCATCGCCGAGATGCGCGCGCTGGGGTGCAAGGTGGCGCTCGACGATTTCGGCACCGGCATGGCCTCGCTGGCCTACCTGCGCAACTTCGACGTCGACTACGTCAAGATCGACGGCCAGTTCATCCGCGACCTGATCAACAACCCGTTCGATCTGGCCACGGTGGAATCCCTCAACCGCCTGGCCCAGATCAAGGGCTTCAAGACCGTGGCCGAATGCGTCGAAAACGAGGAAACCCTGCTGCGCCTGCGCGAACTGGGCGTGGATTTCGTCCAGGGCTTCTACCTGCACAAGCCCGAGGCCTGGGTGGTGGGCAACCTGCCGCTGCCGCGCAAGCTGCTGTCGGCGCAGGAACTCCGGGGCGGCGCTGCGGCGCAGCCCCTGGGGAAACTCATGGAAGCCGCGATGCCCTCGGGGCAGGACGGCGGCCGTTCCTCACCGCGGGC
>DASRFD010000109.1:0-17710 GCA_035651715.1 Nevskia sp. | reverse complement strand
GCGACGTTACCCCGAAATTGAGTAGCAGCATGGTTTAGAGTCCGACCCAAGACCTGAGGAGGTCGGACGTGAAGAAGCGTTATACGGAAGAGCAGATCATCGGTTTTCTGAAGGAAGCCGATAGAGGAGTGCCTCTGAAAGACCTGTGCCGGCGGCATGGCTTCTCCGAGGCTAGCTACTACCTTTGGCGCAGCAAGTTTGGCGGCATGGACGTATCCGATGCCAAGCGCCTGAAGGCGCTGGAATCGGAGAATGCGCGGCTCAAGAAGCTGCTGGCTGAAGCTCTGCTGGAGAACGAAGCGACGAAGGAAGTGCTTCGAAAAAAGTGGTGACCGCACCGGCTCGTCGCGAGGCGGTGCGGATTCTGAAGGATCAGGGAATGACCGAGCGACACTCGCTGCGGGTCGTGGGCATGAGCGCCTCGGCGCTACGCTACGAGCCGCGGCCGGATCGCAACGTCGAGTTGCGCCAGCAGATCGTCGAAATGGCTCAGCGGCATCGCCGCTACGGCGCACCGATGATCTATCTGAAGCTGCGGCAGGAAGGCCAGCAGGTCAATCACAAGCGCGTGGAGCGGCTCTACGCCCTGGAGAAGCTGCAGGTCCGCCGGCGGCGGCGCAAGAAGATTCCGCCGGGGGACCGTCAGCCGCTGATTCGGCCCGGTGCCGCCAACGAGGTCTGGTCGATGGATTTCGTATTCGACCGTATCGCGTCTGGCCGTGCGCTCAAATGCCTGGCGATCGTCGACGACGCCACGCACGAGGCGGTGGCCGTGATCCCGCAACACAGCATCGGGGGCGATCACCTGGTACGCCTGCTGGACGAGGTCTGTGCGATCCGCGGTCGGCCTTCAATCATCCGCACCGACAACGGCAAGGAATTTACCGGCCGGGCCATGCTGACGTGGGCTCACCGCCATGGCATCGCACTGCGCCTGATCGAGCCAGGCAAACCCAACCAGAACGCCTACATCGAATCCTTCAATGGACGGTTGCGCGACGAATGCCTCAATGAGCACTGGTTCGTCAGCCTCCACCATGCCCGGGTCATCATCCACGGCTGGGCGAAAGACTACAACGAGGCAAGACCCAAGAAAGCCCTCGGCGGGCTGACGCCCGCCGGCTATGCCCGGCAGCTGGCTGCCAAAGCGATATCATCCACCCAGGGACTCTAATTCAAACGCTACTCAACAAGGGGTAACGTCGACCGATCGCGAGCTTATCGATCGAACGGGCAGCTTTGACTTCATACTTTGGAATGAGATTAGAGGAGCGCACTTGGAGAAGTTTGGCGAGTCTCACGTCATTCTGAAGCAATTTGGCGAGCACCAGACTGTGGCACTCGATCTGGTCGATGAAGGAGCCGTTGTATCTCGACAGCCGTTGTTGCAGCGACTGATACTTCGCAGGTATCCAAGAAATCACAGCGGCGCGTTCAGCCTGAATCCGGCGTTTTTCGAGGGAGGGGCAAATGCTCTTCTGTCCCTTGTTAAGGAAAAAGCAGCGGGTAAATAGCCTCAGTATCAGTGTAAAAAGGGGTCAGACCCCTTTTTCCCCATGACCCTCTCGGCCGGCGGCGCAGCAAGTCGGTCAACGGCACGGTGACCAATTTCATCAACGACGGCGCCGACGAATTGGCAGAAACCGACGCCGCCGGCAACCGGCTGCGGTTGTTCGTACATGCGCCGGGAGCGGATGCCCCGATCGCGATGTACACCCAATCAGGCAGTACCTGGGGTTTCTATCATGATGACCACCATGGCAGCACGCTGGAGATCACGCGCATGGGACAGGCTAATCCTGTGGCCAGCTTCCGTTATGGGCCGTATGGAGAGGATATGGTGGATGCGGCCGCGGGCAATCCGTTCCGGTATACTGGGCAGTATTTGGATGCGGAGACGGGCCTCTATTACTACAGGGCCAGGTACTACAGCCCGACGCTCGGGAGATTCCTGCAGACGGATCCGATCGGGTCAAAGGACGACCTCGATCTGTACGCCTACACCTACAACGATCCGATCAACAAAACAGATCCAAGTGGGAACGGCCCAGAGCTTGCAGTCCCGTTGCTACTTATACCGCCTGTTGCTGCTGTGGCAGCTACGGCGGCGGCAGGAGGTGCTCTTTATGCAGCCGGCAATGCGATTGTAAACGGTGTGTCGCCGCTGCCCGCAGTGTCGGATGCGCTGTCGAATGCCATGACGGCCGTGATGTCGAGCAGCAGCAGCAGCAGCTCTAGTTCAAGTGCTTCGCCTCCTCCAGCGACCCCCCGCAACGTCTACACCGGCGCCGCCGCCTGGTGATGGCAACAACAATAAAGGTTCGGACAAGAAATCGACGCTGGGTGACAATGCCAAGAAGGCGGGCACTCGCACGAATACTGATTTGCCCGGCGGGCGCTCAACCGCCAAGAGCATTTTCCGCAATCAGACCAAAGGCCAGGAAGTAACCCAGTCGGAAATGTGAGGCGGCGGTGTTAGGCGAACAGCGTCTGATGGCACGCAGATTAGAATGAACGGGGATGGGTCTACGCGAGTAGACCTGCCAAACCGCGGCGATCTGGAGAACGGCGAAACGATCCACTTTGACGGACCATAACTCTATGACTAGCCCCTCACTCATGCTGCGCGACTTTGGCAAGTCCCCATGGCAGGCCGTATGTACTCCTGGTGGGACAACCAAGCTACTGTCAACAATGGTCGAACATGTGGCCGGGATGCTGATTCGATCAGCGGAGAGCGTACTCGTCGTTGGGGACGCGATATCTGTCAACCAGGAGGAGATATTTGGGGTGGTTCTTCTCCCTGAGGGCTCGCAAGACTTTGCTAGGGTTGCGTCGAGTTTTCGGCCGCCGTTAAAGCCGCTTACCGCCGGCGGTTCATCCCAAATTGCTTTTCCATTGGAAGAGCGGAATCTTGAGGTAAAGGCTTACGGTTTTGGTCATTTGTCTCGCGAAGTGGCGGAAAGAAGCGCGGCTACGAATGTGCTTTCCGGCCTTCATATAAAGGGCTCAAGGACTCAGCTCCTGGTCTTTCCGCTTGAGCAGATTCCTCTCGAAGTCGGACTGTCGAGCGATGCCCGTTTCATAGAGCAATACCTAGCCAAGCAAGGCTTGCAGGCAATTTCACTGGCGTAATGATCGCCAGTGACAAGTCGCGGCTCCGCCGCACTGAAGGGTGTGACGCAAGCGCGGCTGCGCCGCGCTCAGGGTCCGGGGCGGTGCTGTCGGCAAGCGGCAGCGCTGGCCCGGCATCGCACCCTTCGCAACCTTGACACACCACGCAATCGCCGATTGCCAGGCAAAGCCGCGCGGAGCGCGCCTTGGCCTGTATTCGCTGCTGCCGCTCGATGTAGTCGGCGCCGCGCGCAAACCCGCGCCGCGCCTGCGCTTGGTTGTATTCGCAGCCTACTTCGCCAACTGCTGCTCGATGTGATCGACCAGGCCGTCGAGCAGCTTGCGCACCGTCTCCACCATCGGCCAGACGGTCTCCATCACCTCCATCATGCGGTGCATGTCGAGCTGCCGGAACTCCCAGGTATTGGGCGCGATGTCGCGCAGCGCCAGGTGCCAGGCGTCCATCAGCTCGCCGGCCCACTCCAGTGCCGTCAGCAGTGCCAGGCGCGACTGATCGGCTCTGGGCGGCAGCTCGTTGACCAGCTCGCGCAGGCGCCCGCGAAACTCCGTCACCGACGCCAGGAACCACACCGGCTCTTCCAGGGCAGTGCCGCGGCTCATGTCGAAAGCCCGCCGGGACCGGACCTCGTTGCAGAACTTGCGCAGCACTGCCGCCTCGGCATCGTCGGGTCCCCATTCCACCTGGACCAGCTTCAGATCGAGCCGCACTTTTGAAGGTCTTGGGCTGAAGCCGCGCATGCTGTCGCTCCTTCTAACCGCCTGGTCGCCCGCCGGTGCCGGGCCAGGTAACAAGTGGTAAGCAATTCCGGATTTAGTTACCACTCGTTACCTTTTCGTAACGAGTGGTAACAAGCCCGCCGGCCCGTCGCTCAGTCCTGCGCCTGGCGGGTGTAATGCGCCGTCAGCAGCGCCGCCACCTCGTCGCCGGTCAGCTCGCCGTCGATCCAGCGCTCGTACAGCGCCAGGGCCATTTCGGACGGCGGCGGCAAGCCCTCGATCTCGCACGAGCGCCCCGCCTTCGCCAGCGCGTCACGCCTGGCCTGTCGCTCGCGTGCATCCAGCACCGCCATGCTCAGCGCTTTCCCTTGCGCCGGCGACCTTCATCCAGACGCAGCCAGACCCCCAGCGCCGCCAGCCCGCCGAGCACCACCGCGATCGTCACGACCTCTAGCCAGCCCTGGTCCATTTCGCAGACCTCCGCAAGTGCCAGACTCGGGATTTGTGAATAGTAAGTGTTGGCGCGCGTTGAAAATTGACCAACAAAACGGAGTTCTGCGCACTCCCTCTTCCCGATTCCGCGCAGCGACATCAAATAACCGCTCATCAAAGTTACTGTCCTACTGTACATTTGTACCGTCATTGAGTCGCCATGCCGGGGACGCATAATTTGAGATGTGCGCCCCTCCCCCTCCAGCCGGCGCCGGTTAGCGGCTGCCTCCGATCATCGGTTTTACAAGGCCGAGGAATCGATGCTGGCCTTGCATGGCGACCGCCTGCTGACGCTGGCGCAAATCCGCAGTTATGTCCTGGAACTGAGCGGCGAGGACTGGTTCCGCCGTCGTTGGCCGCAGCCGATGCGGCTGCACATTGCGGACGGCCGCGGCGGCCGCTACGCCCGGTGCAGATCCTGCGATGGCCTGCAGTTCCAGCTCTGCTTCCCGCGCGCGACCCGCAGCGAGTACTTCGTGCTGCATGAGCTTGCCCATGCTTGCACCTGGCATACGGCGCGGACCGACCATGACCAGGTCTTCATGCGGGCCCTGCTGGTATTGGTGCGCAGGCGCATGGGCCGCGAGGCAGCGGAAATGCTACGCCAGGAATGGCGGGCCGCCCGGTTTATGGCTTGAGTCCGCCGCCATGGCGAAGACAGCTGCCTGAGGGACCTCGGCCCTCGATCATTTAGAAGCGATCAGATCGACGATCGCTGGCCGGATTTGTCTAACTATTTGTTCTAGCAGGAATAACCAGCCCTTGCCCCGATGAAGGCGCAAAGTGCGCCTGCCGCGGAACGCCCGCCCGCTGTGTATCCCACCCGACATACAGCTGCCGGAACCGCCGGCACAATCCTTGGCATGGACAAGGTGATCGACGTGGCGATCGTGGGAGCGGGCCCCTACGGCCTCTCGGTCGCCGCGCATTTGCGCAAGTTCCGCGTGGAGTTTCGCATCTTCGGCGGCTCCGGGAGCCGCCACGCGCGGGTGCGGCGTGACCTGCAGCTCGAAGTGGAGAGTTCCTGCCTCAACCTGAGCGATCCCGACAGGCGTTTCACGCTCAGCCAGTATTGCCGCGAGCACGGGCTCTCCCGGGCGGATCGCGGTGAACGGATCGCGCTGAAGACATTTCTCCAGTACCGGCAAGCGTTTCAGCAGCGGCTGGTGCCCACGCTGGAGCGCAAGACTGTGCTGTCCGTCGCGCGCACCGCGGACTCGTTCGCGTTGCGGCTGGACGATGGGCAGGTGCTGAAGGCGCGCCAGGTGGTGGTCGCCACCGGCGCGAATGGGGCCCGCGAGGCGTCGGCGCATCCCACCTGGCCTCGCTGGAACACTTCACAGCCGCAGCCACGGCCGGTCGCCAGCGTCGCCTCGCATTTTGTCGCCGGCAAGCCGCTGCTGTTCCACAGCCTGCCGGATTCCTGGCGCTCGAGCCTGCTGCGAGCCAGCCTGGATCCGCAGGCGGTCCCGGCCGAAGTTGCTGGCGACAGTGTTGCGGCACCCTTGGCCCTGCTTGATTCTGAGATCGTCACATACCTGCGCTGCGCCGATCGTGCGCCCGTGCTTTCGTCGAACTTCGAATCCACCATGGCAGGACTTTATTTCGTGGGGGCGCTGGCCACGGGCAGTTTCGGGCCCGCCATGCAGCAGGCGTCCGGCACCGGCTTTGCCGCTCCGCGATTGAGCCGGCACCTCGACCAGCGCGCCTGGTTTTCGCTGCTCGCCGGGACAGCGGACTGAGCCGGAAAGCGGCACGGGCCGGATCTTAAAAAGTCCGGAGAGGTCCTGTAGGATGCGACAAGATCGCCAGGACAACCGATGCTCTCCGCACTCCTGATCGGAGCCGCAGCCGCGGCTTCCGTCCCTCCTTCCGGAATCACTCTGGGCAACGCCGACCAGTACTGCGCCTTCCAATACGGCTGGCAGCTGGCCACGCACAATCCGCTGGGCTCGCAGCAGAGCTTCGAGGAATGCCTGAAGCATCCGCCGGAAAACCTGCCGGACCACCCCGGCCCGCTGTTCCCGGCGTCGAGCTGCATCCCGAGCGCGCCGGACGCGGCTTGCCAGGGCGCGCGATAGAAGCCCGGGCGCGGGTCGGGCTCAGCCCTGGCCGAGCAGTTCCTGCTTCAGGTCGTCCTGCACCGGCTTCCTGCCGAGCCAGATCTTGAGCAAGGCCTCGGACAGGTCGGCGCCCGGGATTGCATCCTTCTGCTGGCCGTTATAGGTGACGCGGGTGCTGCCGTCCGCGCCGAAATCCAGGTCGATCTCGTCGCCTTCCTTCAGCTCGCTGACACCGGACAGGCTGCGGTCAAGCAGGTCCAGCTTGGGCTTGAGCGCGGCGAGCTGCTGCGCGTTGAGGTTGTTGGCGACGCCTTCGTGGAAGGCTTCGGTCATCTTGTCCGTGCCGACGCTGCGCCGCATCTTCAGCACCAGCCGCCGCGGCTCGTGTGCCTTGACGATGCTGTCGGCGTCGCTGCTTTTCTGCGGCAGATACAGTCCGGCAACATAGACGCCGAACAGGCCGAACTTGCTGCGCAGCCCGGCCCCGTTCAGGCTCAGGCTGGCCCCGCCGATCTGCACCGAGTCCTTCAGCTCCACGTCCTCGACGGTCCGGGCCATGCTCGCCGCGGGCATCGCCGCGGCTGCCGCGGCCAGCAGGACGATACCGCCAATCCGGTGATTCAGACGCTCCATGTCGTTCTCCGCGCGCGTACCGCGCAGTCTCATGCCATGGAATTTCGACCCGCTGCGGCGGTGAATCGTTCCGGCTAGGCAGGCGTCCGGTTGGGCTCGTAGCGGCGATAGACGAAGGCATCGCCGCTGCGCTCGCTCTCCTGCACCGCCCGCGCCATCACTTCGCGGTCCGGGGCCAGCGCGCAGGCCGGGTCGGTGCGCGCGGCGTCGCCGGTCAACGCATAGGCCTGGCAGCGGCAGCCGCCCCAGTCGACCTCGCGCCGCTCGCAGGACTGGCAGGGCTCCGGCATCCAGGCGGTGCCGCGGAAGCGCTCGAAGGCCGGCGACTCGTTCCAGATCTGGGCCAGCGACTGCTCGCGCACCGAGGGGAAAGCCAGGTCCGGCAGCGTCTCGGCGGCATGGCAGGGCAGCGCCCGGCCCGCCGGTGAAATGTTGATGAAGCGCCGCGCCCAGCCGCCCATGCAGGCCTTGGGCCGCAGCGCGTAGTAGTCCGGCACCACGTAATCAATGATCAGGCGGCCTTTCAGGCGCAGCCGCGCGGCTTCCACCTCGGCGGTCACCGCGTCCAGCTGCGCCCGGCTCGGCAGCAGCGCCGCGCGGTTGCTCAGGCCCCAGCCGTAGTACTGCACATGCGCCACCTCGATGCGCCCGGCGCCCAGCTCCAGCCCCAACGCGATCATCGCCGGCACGTTGCAGGCGTTCTGCCGGTGCACCACGAAATTGAGGGTCAGAGGCAAGCCCGCCTGCCGCACCAGCCGCGCCGCCTCCAGCTTGCGGGCGTGGCCGCCGGCATAGCCGCCGATGCGGTCGGCGTTGGCCGGCTCCACGTCCTGGAAGCTGATCTGGATGTGGTCGATGCCGGCCTCCACCAGCTCGCCCAGCCGCGGCTGGTCCAGCAGCACGGCCGAGGTGATCAGGTTGCTGTACAGGCCGCCCTCGCGCGCCCGCCGCACCAGCGCCGGCAGCTCGCGGCGGGCCATCGGCTCGCCGCCGGAAAAGTGCACCTGCAGCACGCCCAGCGCAGCGGCCTCGTCCAATACACGCAGCCAGGACGCCGTGTCCAGTTCCGCCGAAGCGCGTTCGAGCTGCAAGGGATTGGAGCAATACGGACACTGCAGCGGACAGCGATGGGTCAGCTCGAGCAGCAGCCCCAGCGGCGGCTCCGGCCGGGCGCGGCTCATGGCGGTGGCGCCTTGAAGCGCAGCACGCCCTTGTCGGCAAGGTCGCGCAGCATCGCGGTGACGTCGGCGGCGATCACCTCGTGCGGCGCGTTGAAGCGCTCCGCCAGGTGGTCGACGATGCCGCCGAGGCTGCGCACGCCGTCGATCAGCTTGAGGATCTCCACCGCCTGTTCGTCCGGCAGGAACAGCCGCTCCGGCGCCAGCACCACCCAGGCCTGCCGCACCTCGTCGTAGCGGAAGCGCACGCCGGGACCGAACAGCGGCACCTCGTGCTCCTCGATGATGGCGTTCATCCGCCCTGCCCCTGGTGGTCGGCCGGCACGAAGGCGCCGGGCGGAATGTTGCCGGGGGCGACGTAGGCGTAATGCAAGGCGTCGAGCTGCGACCACAGCACCTCGCACTTGAAGCGCAGCGCATCCAGCACCGCCTGCTGCTGCTCCACGGTGCGCGCGTGCTCCTTGACGTAAGCCAGGGCGAAGTCGCTGTCGCGCGGCGCCTGCGTCAGGCGCGGCGTGAAGTAAGCCAGCGTATCCGGCGTGATGAAGTCGTAGCTCTTCAGCATGCCGGAAACGCGCTCCGAGATGATCGTCGGCGAGAACAGCTCGGTCAGCGAGGAGGCGATCGCCTCCAGCACGCTGCGCTCGCGCACGAAGGCGACATAGGCGTCCACGGCGAACCGGGTGCCGGGCAGCAGGCCGGCGGTGGACTCGACGTAACCGCGGTCCAGGCCCACGCCTTCGGCCAGCCTGAGCCAGCGCGCCACGCCGCCGGTACCCGGCCCGGTGCCGTCATGGTCTTCCAGGCGGCTGCGCCAGGCGCGGCGCAGCTCGGCGGTGGGCAGACGCGCCAGCAGGCTGGCGTCCTTTGCCGGAATGCGGCTCTGGTAGTAGTAGCGGTTCAGGGCCCAGGCCTGCACCTGGCCGCGGCGCAGCTGGCCGCCGTGCAGCAGGCGGTGGAAGGGATGCAGGATGTGGTAGCGCGTCGCGCCGATCTGGCGCAGCGCGGCCTCCAGGCCTTCCGGCGTCAGCGGCTGCGGCAGCGGCGCGGAGGATTCGGGGCTCAAGAGCGCAGCTCCATGCCGTCCCAGGCCACTTCCCAGCCGGCGCGTTCGAGCTCGGCGCGCTCGGGCGAGTCGTCGAGCAATGCCGGGTTGGAGTTGTTGATGTGCACGAACACCTTGCGGCGTACCCCAAGCCCGGCGAACGCCGCGATGCTGCCTTCGCTGTCGCTCATGCTCATGTGCCCCATTCGTCTTCCGGTCTTGCTGCCCAGGCCAGCGGCGATCATCTCATCGTCGCGCCACAAGGTGCCGTCGAACAATACCAGGGCCGCGCCCCGCAAGCGCTGTGCCAGGGACTCGGTCATTGCTGCGCAGCCCGGGATGAAATACAAGTCGGAGGTGCCGTCGTCGATACGCATGCCGACGGTGTCCTCGCCCAGCACGATCGGCGGGGCGCCCTCGCCCGTCTCCAGGTACAGCGGCACCTTGCCCGGCACCGCGAACAGGGTGAGCGTCAGCCCGCTCGGCGCGCCCGCGGCGGTGCGCAGCGGCAGCGGCTGCTCCAGCGCCACGCTCTCGCGCCGCACCACGTCGGCGGCGAGCACATCGAAGATCGGATTGGCCTCGAGCACGCCCTGGACCTTGGCGGTGGCGTAGACCGTCAGCGGCTGGCGCTCGCGCAGGGTCAGCAGGCCGGCGATGGCGTCGACGTCGCCGCCATTGAGCACCACGCCGGCGATCGGCGAGGAGCGCAGGCCGCGCCGCGGATGCAGCGGCGGATTCGCCTCGATCTGCTGGCGCAGGTCGGGCGCGGCATTGAGCAGGAACCAGTGCTCGCCACCGGCGCTCACCGCCACCGAGGCCTGGGTTCGCGGCCGCGCCGCGGCGTCGCCGGCGCGGGCCCTCCGGCACCCCGCCCCGTTGGAGTTCCATTGCGGAAACCCGCCGCCGGCAGCGGCGCCGAGCACCAGCGCCTTCACAGCCCGGCGCCGGCGTGTGAAAAATAAAAACCCGCCGTGAACATGCCTGCGGCCTGCACGGCGGGCTTCGACCGGCGATCGCTTACTTCAGATCGGCGCAGGCGTAGCAGTTGATCTCCGCGCCCAGCGCAATCTCGACGATCTTCGGTGTTTTCCAGTTCATGCTTTCCTCCTCTTGACTGTGTATCGGAGCCCATCTGTAGCACAGGGTTTCGGGGCTCGCAATTGGGCCAATTCTGACACTCGGAAACGACACAAAGCGTATTTTTTCCGTGACAACAGCGGCCGTTCCGGCCCCGTTTCTGCCTCGCAATCCACCTCGCATCGCCGGGGCTCGCGCCAACGCCCGCAATCATCTCGTCGTCCGATCGCGGCCATGCTCGATCTTTTGCCCCCTGGCGATCGAGCGCCCTGCCATGATCCTGGCGCGCGGACTTCAACCCTTCCTGCGGCAGCCGTCCCTGCGCACGGCAAGGTCTCGGCGCGCGGTCCAGCCGGTCCTCTCCGGAGATGGATACCCGGGGCCGCACTGTGTCGTCCGTGACACAGCCGCGGCTGCCGGCGACGGGGCTCGCACGCGATGCAATGAATGCGGTTGCAAGCAACATGGGAGAAGTTGGCGTTACTAAAACCACGATGCCGGCATGGTACAGGGCTTGCTGCTGTCCTGGGGAAAACACCCGTGACACACACCGGCACGGCACGCGGCGGAACGTCGCGCGACAACAGCAAAGGAGGAGACCATGCAGCCAGGCTGGCGTATCCCAGGGGTAAATCCAGCGCTGCGCCGCTGAGCCGGTTCGCCATGAAGCCGGATCTGCTGCCACGGATTTTGGCCGGACTGGTTCCGCTGCTGCTTGCCGCCTGCAGCACGGCGCCGGCGCAGGCTCCGCCCGATCCGGTCGAGACCGCCCGCCAGTTCGGCGCCCGGCGGCTCGACGCCGTGTTGGCCGGGGCGCCGCAGGCCGCGGAGTGGGATCGCGCGCAGTGGCTGCGCGCGGCCTTGCAGCTCAATCCGCATCTGCAGGAAGTGCGCGCCGAAGCCGATGCCGTCGCCGCCGGCGAGCGCACCGCGGCGCAGCTGCCCAACCCCACGCTCAACCTCTTCGGCGAGTACGTCACCGCCGCCGGCGAGAGCGCCGCCTGGCTTTACGGCCTGTCGCTGGACTTCCTGCTGCAGCGGCCCGGCGAGCGCTCGCGCGCCCGCCGCTTCGCCGCCCTGCGCACGCAGGCGGCCCGGGCCGACGTGGCGGAGGCGATCTGGCAGCTGCGCAGCGCCTTGCGCCGGTCGCTGCTCGACAGCGTCGCCGCGCAGCAGGAAGTGCCGTTATTGCAGGCGCTGTGCGACGAGCGCCAGGCCCTGCTGGCCTCGGCGCGGCTGCGCGTGCGGGCCGGCGAAAGCGCGGGCGGCGAAGCTCTCGCCGCCGAGCTGGAGCTGCAATCGGCCGAGCAGCGCCTGCGCCAGGCGCAGACGCGCAGCCTCGACGCCAGGTCGAGGCTGGCCGAAGCGGTGGGCGTCCCGCTTGCCGCGCTGCAGGCCGTGCAGCCGCGCTGGGAAGGCTGGGATGAGGCGGGCGCGCTCGAAGCGCAAGATACGGCGCGCTGGCGCCAGGATGCGCTGGTGGCGCGGCCCGAGCTGGTGCGGGCCCTGCGCGAATACGACCTGGCCGACAACGCCGTGCAGCAGGAGCTGGGCCGGCGCTGGCCGCAGCTTCACGTCAGTCCCGGCTACGCCTGGGACCGCGGCGGCGTGCACGAAAACCAGTTCGACGAGAACCTGGGCGAGAACCAGCTTGGCCTGAGCGTGGAGCTGCCGCTGTTCAACCGCAACGAGGGGCCGATCGGCGAAGCGCTGGCGCAGCGCGAACACGCCGGCCGGCACGTGGTGGCGGTGCAGGCGCAACTGCTGGCGCAGATCGACCGCGCCGAGCAGGCCTGGCCGGCCGCGCAGGCGCACTGGCGCTCCGCCGTCGCCGCGGGACAGCTGGCGGCGCGGCAGCGGGACGCCGAGCGCCGCGCCTTCGACTCCGGCGCCTCCGACCGCCCCGCCCTGCTGCAGGCCGAGGCCGCGGTGCTGGAGGCGCGTCTGCTGGGCCTGCAGGCGGCTTATGAAGCGCAGCTGGCGTTGGGCGAGCTCGAGGACGCTTACCGCCGCCCGCTGGAGGGGCCGGAGTGCGAACTGGCGCCGGCCTGGCGCGTGGAGCATGCCGCGTGAAGCGCCTGACGCTGGTCCTGCTCCTGCTGCTGCTCGGATCACAGGCGGCCGGGGCGGCCGATGACGACGATGCGCCGCCGCCATCGCCTGCTACCGCGCCCAGCCTCAGCCCGGCGCAGCAGCAGGCGGTCGGCATCCGCCTCGCCCCGCCGCTGCGCATCGCGGCGCCGGGGGAATTGCCGGCCTATGGCCAGGTCCTCGACAGCGCGGCCTTGATCGCGGCGCTGGGCCAGCTCGACAGCGGCCGCGCCGCGGCGGAAGCCGCCCGGCTCGAGGCGCAGCGCCTGGAAAGCCTCTACCGCGACGACAACAATGCCTCGCTGCGCGCGGTGCAGTCGGCCCGGGCCGCGCAGGTCGAAGCGCAATCGCAGGCGCGCGCCGGCGCGGCGCTGTTCGCACAGCAGTGGGGGCCGCTGGCGCAGCTGTCACCCGGGCAACGGCGCCGTCTCGCCGAAAAACTCGCCGGCGGCAAGGGACTGCTGCTGCGCGCCGAGCTGCCGGGCCAGGCCAGTTTCGGCAGGCTGCCCACGGCGGCTTTCGCGGAAGTCGACGGCGTGAAAGTGCCGGCGCGCGTGCTCGGCGCGCTGCCGCGCATGGCGGATGCGCAAGGCGCCGGCCTGCTGCTGCAGCTCGATCGGGCGCCGGCCGGGCTCGGCCCGGGCGCGCGCCTGCCGGTGAAGCTGCAGGGCGCCGGCGGCGCCGGCCTGCTCGTACCGAGCGAAGCCCTGCTCTACGGCGAGCAAGGGGCCTTCGTCTACCGCCAGCGCGAGGGCGCCGCCAACGGCGGCTCGCAACAGTACGAGGTGGCGCGGGTGGAACTGCTGCAGCCGCTGGGCGACGGCTGGCTGGTCGGCGGCCTCGACGCGGACGACCGCATCGTAGTGCGCGGCGCCGGCGTGCTGTGGTCGCTGCAAGGGCTGGGCGGCTTCAGCGCGGCCGAGGAGGATCACGATTGAGGGACTGCCAACCGCCCTTCTCCTCGCTGCGCCGGGGCCCGTTGTCGCGCAGTGCGGGGAACGGGCGATGAGGGGTACCACCAACATGGGGAGCGGGAGTCCCTCAATGCACGATAACGGAGCCCGTCGCGGAGGGCTGCCCTCCGCGACGACGCCGGGCGGTGCTGTGCATCGCCCACCTGCTGATGGTGGCTCAGGCCGCGCGCACCTCGCCCGGCCTGCTTTCGAGGGGCGACGCGGCGCTCAAAAGGGCGGTTGACAGACCCATGCTCGCCGCCATCGTCCGCGCCTCGCTGGCGCACCCGCGCATCGTCACCGCCCTGTCGGTCCTCGCCGCGCTGCTCGGCGCTGCCGCGCTGTTCGGCGCGCAGTTCGACGTGTTTCCGGACTTCGCCCCGCCGCACGTGCTGGTGCAGGCCGAGGCGCCGGGGCTCGACGCCGCCCAGGTCGAGGCGCTGGTGACGCGGCCGCTGGAAGGCCTGCTCGCCGGCACCGCCAATGTCGAGTCGGTGCGCTCGACCTCCAGCCAGGGGCTGTCGGCGATCCAGCTGGTGTTCAGCCGCGGCGTCGACCCCTATCGCCAGCGCCAGGTGGTGAGCGAGCGGCTGGTCGAAGCGAACGGCCTGCTGCCGCCCGGCGCCGGGCCGCCGCTGCTGTCGCCGCTCAGCTCCTCGATGGAATACCTGGTGCACTTCGGCTTCACCAGCGACCGGCTCAGCCCGACCGAGCTGCGCGACCTGGTGCGCTGGACGGTGAAGCCGCAGATCCTGGCGGTGCCGGGCGTGGCGCAGGCGCAGATTTTCGGCGGCGATTCGCGCGAGCGGCAGGTGCTGGTCGATCCGTTCAAGCTCGCCGCCGCCGGCCTGAGCCTGGACGAGGTCTACGAGGCGGTGCGCCGCGGCACCACCCTGATCGGCGGCGGTTATCTGGAAACCGGCAGCCAGCGCATCGTGCTGCAGGCCCGGCCCGCCGGCGCCACGCCGGAGCAGCTGGCCCAGGCGCTGGTGGCCACGCGCGGCGGCGTGCCGCTGCGGCTGGGCGATATCGCCAGCATCCGCGACGGCGCCGAACCGCGCTTCGGCGACGCCATGATCGGCGGCAAGCCCGGCATCCTGGTGGAGACTTCCACGCAGTACGGCGCCAACACCCTCGACGTGACCCGCGCGCTGGAGCGGCGCCTCGACGCCCTGGCGCCGGCGCTGGCCCTGCGCGGCGTGCAGTACCACCCCGCCCTGCTGCGTCCGGCCAGCTTCATCGAAAGCGCCATCGCCAAGCTGCGCAATTCCCTGCTGATCGGCGCGGTGCTGGTGGTGGGCCTGCTGCTGCTGGCGCTGCGCGACTGGCGCGGCGCCCTGGTCTCGTTCAGCGCCATTCCGCTGTCGTTGCTCGCCACCGTGTGGATCCTGAGCAGCTGCGGCATCTCGCTCAACACCATGAGCCTGGGCGGCCTGGTGGTGGCGCTGGGCGTGGTGGTGGATGACGCGGTGATCGACGTCGAGAACATCGCGCGCCGCCGTCGCACCGCCGCGGCCGGCGTCGACGTGCGCCGGCTGTTCATCGAGGCCTCGCTGGAAGTGCGCGAGCCGGTGTTCTACGCCACCGCCGCGGTCGCGGTGGCCTTCCTGCCGATCCTGATGCTGTCCGGCCTGCAGGGCTCGTTCTTCCGGCCGCTGTCGATCGCCTTCCTGCTGGCGGTGGGCATTTCGCTGCTGGTGGCGATGAGCGCGACGCCGGCGCTGTGCGCCTTGCTGATGAGCCGGAACGCGCCGCGCCAGGAGGCGCCGTTCCTGCGGCACTGCAAGCGCTGGCAGCGGCGCGCCATCGAGCGCCTGCAGGCCCGTCCGCGCATGGTGCAGGCGCTGCTCCTGCTCGGCAGCCTGGCCGGCGTGGCGCTGCTGCCCCTGCTCGGCGCGCGCCTGCTGCCGGACTTCCGCGAGGACTACCTGATCGCCCACGCGGCGCTGCGGCCCGGCATCTCGCTGCAGGAGACCGCTCGGGTCGGCTCGCTGATCGCCGGACGCCTCGCCGCCATTCCCGGCGTGCGCAGCGTCGCCGAGCAGATCGGCCGCTCCGAGAACGGCCAGGATCCGGACGCGCCGAACAAGAGCGAGTTCGAAGTGCAGATCGACCGCAACCGCGGCTACAGCTCCAGCCAGATCGAGGCGAGCATCCGCCAGGTTTTCGACGATTTTCCGAACCAGCTGGTGGAGATCTATTCGGTGCTGGTGGAGCGCATCGGCGAAACCCTGTCGGGCGAGTCGGCGCCGTTCTTCGTCAGCGTCTTCGGCACCGACCTCGACGCCGACGACGCGGCCGCCGCGCAGATCGCCAGGGTGCTGCAGGGCCTGCCCAACAGCGGCGCGGTGCGGCTCAAGGTGCCGCCGCGCCAGACCGAGCTGAAGCTGGAGCTGCGGCCGGAGCAGCTCGACCTCTACGGCCTGCAGGCGGCCGACGTGCTGCAGACGGTCAACGCCGCCTTCCACGGCACGGTGGTGGCCCAGCTGAGCCAGGCCGACCGCGGGGTGCCGGTGGCGGTGCGCATCGCCGGCGCCGGCCGCTCGCCGCAGGAAGCCGGCGCGCTGCTGCTACGCGGGCGCGACGGCGCGCTGGTGCCGCTGGCCAGGGTGGCGGAGCTGCAGATGGTGCCGGCGCGCAGCCTGATCGACCACGAGGACGGCCTGCGCCGCCAGATCGTCGTCGCCAGCCCGCGCACCGCCGACCTCAAGGGCTATGCCGAGGCGGCGCGCAGGGCCATCGCGTCGCAGGTGCGCCTGCCGCCCGGCGTCTACCTGCGCTACGGCGGCGGCGCCGAAGCCCAGGCCGCCGCCGCGCACGAGCTGATCCTGCACTCCGCCGCGGCGCTGGTGCTGATCGTGCTGCTGCTGGCCCTGGCCTTCGGCCAGGTGCGCCAGGTGCTGCTGGTGCTGGCGGCGCTGCCCAGCACCCTGATCGGCGGCGTCGCCGCGGTGGCGTTGACCGGCGGCACGCTGTCGCTCGGCGCCATGGTCGGTTTCGTCGCGCTGTTCGGCATGGCGGCGCGCAATACCATCCTGCTGGTCTCGCATTACGACCATCTCGTGCGCGCCGAGGACTGCGAATGGAACCTCGGCACGGCGCTGCGCGGCGCCGAGGAGCGCCTGACCCCGGTGCTGCTCACCGCCCTGCTCACCGGCCTGGCCCTGCTGCCGGTGGCGCTGCAGCTGCGCCAGCCCGGCCACGAGATCGAGGGGCCGATGGCGGTGGTGATCCTCGGCGGGCTGGTCTCCTCGACCCTGGTCAGCCTGCTGCTGGTGCCGCCGCTGGCCGTGCGCTGGCTGCGCCCGGTCCCTTAAAAAAAACCGGCGCCGAAGCGCCGGCAAGTCCAAGAATCCCCGCGGCCCGCCGGGAGTACCAGACCGCGGGGAGCTGCCTCAGAACGAGAGGAAGGCGCCGGCGTTGACGTTGACGCTGCTGTTGCTGTCGCCGCTATGGGCCTTGGAGCGGACATCGCTGACTTCGCTCAGCAGGGTCAGGTTCTTGGTCAGCGAGTAGTACACGCCACCGGTGATCCGGCGGTTGGATTTGACCAGCGTTGGGTTGGCTTCGCCCTCGGCCAGGCGCAGCCGGCTTTCGCCATAGCTCACGCCGACCTTGACCTTGTCGATCTTGTAGGTGACCTGGCCCAGGTAGCCGTCGGAGGGACGCTTGTGCCCGGCGCCGTCGTCGGACAGCACGAACAGGCCGGTCGTGCCCACGCCACTGCCGTGGTAGTAGTAGAGGAAGCTCTCGAGATTGTTCCAGTCGATCTTGCCGAAGATGTCCGCGCCGAAGCCGGTATAGCCGTAGGCGTTGCCGGTCGCGGCGCTGATGTAGTCCTGTTTCTGCTCGATGAAGGCGGCCGAGGCGTAGAACTTGGTGGCGGCGTCGAGCTGGTGGGTGTAGGCGAGCTTGCCGTGGAAGCCTGGCGCCTTTTTCTGCGCCGGCGTGTCGCTGTTGGTCGCCGAGTTGAGCGGATCGAAGATGCCGATGGTGCCGGTGAAGCCGGCATAGTCCGGCGTGGTGTAGTCCATCTGCGCCAGGGTATCGACGTAGATGTAGCCCAGGCCGATGGAGCCGAGCGAAGTGTTGGCCGGCGCCGCCGAGGACATGCTGCCGGCGCCGCCCACGCCGGGGATGGTCATGTCGTTGATGATGGCGTCGAAGCCGAACAGGCCGAAATTGCGCCCCAGCAGGAAGGTGCCCATGTCCTTGTTGCCGAAGGTCATGTAGACCTGGCGCACGTCCAGGCCGGTGGTGCCCAGCGCGGTATTGGTGTTGGCGCCGCCGTTGCTCTGCAGGTTCGGGCTGCCGCCGTCGTTG
>DASRFD010000108.1:0-3742 GCA_035651715.1 Nevskia sp. | reverse complement strand
TCGTCGCCCATCTCGCCTCCCCCTCCGGCCAGCCGCAGCACTTGCAGGCCGTTGCGGATCGGGGCCAGGGGGTTGCGGAGTTCGTGAGCCAGGGTCGCCAGGAACTCGTCCTTGCGGCGGTCGGCTTCGGACAGGTCCGCCGCCAGCTTCCGCAGGTTGTCCTCCAGCCGCCGCCGCTCGGTGACATCCTGGCTGACCGTGGCGAAGGCGACCGCCTGCCCGGTGCCGTCGGTGAGGGTCAACACCTTGTAGGCCATCCACAGGGCCTCTCCGGTCTGGAAATGCCGGAATCGAATCTCGATCTCGCCGTGACCCTTCTCCCGAACGGACGGGAAGAACTCGTCCATGATCCTGGGCTGGTCTTCCGGGAAGAAGAAGTGTCAGTAGCGCTCCAGCCCGAAGCCACTTTCGCGGAATGGCCCGGGCCGGGGTGCGGTGGAACGATCGCGGGACAATAGCAGCTACGATGATCGAAGGAGTGAGGTAGAGGAGTAAAAAGCGCCTCGGGGGCAAGCGCCAACTTGTCCCCGAGACTTGACCGTGAGGGACAGCAGCTCCCTTGGGTCCGAAGTCATTGGAGCATGTTCCGCCGGCGGGGCAAGGGCCCTGTCGGTCACGTCGAAGGCGTCAGTGCCTGCTCAAGGATTGTGAAGGGTGGTTCGAGCCGGCCCGGCCGCAGAGCCGGTACTGCAGCGGCGCCTGCGCCTTGGCGGCGCGGCGTTGGCGGTGCGTGCAGGCGAGCCGGCGTTACCGGGCCAGCGTGGGTGGTCGGGAGCGGCGGCGGGAACAGAACCGGCGTTATCGGCAACGGCGTCGCGAGCGCGAGATGGCCGCGGCGGCAGCTGACGCGGGGGCGGCGCGCGAGGGTCAGCGCCCAGCCGCCGGCAGCGAGGATTATGGCGAGCAGATGTGCGCGCGGCCGGGTTGCTACGTGACGTTTGTCGTGCAGCACGCAGCGTCGTGCCGGCGTTTTTGCAGCGTGGCCTGCCGCCTGGCGTTACGGCGGGTGCTGGACCGCGAAGCGCGTTACCGGGCCCGGCGTCGGCGCTGGCGTCGTGAACGGCTGACAAGGCGCTGTCACCGCCCGGACACGTCGTGAAGCATGTCTTTGCAGATGGAGCCCAGGTCCCCGACAGCTTAAAGTGCCCCGACCCCCAACCCGGAGGAAGGAGCGGGCGGGCCGAGACTGGTTCTTGGTCCCCCGTTTCCTTTCTTCGAGTGGGGAGATGCGGAGACGGTCCGTGAACTGGAACGACGGCATCGTGGGGCCGGTAGCGTTGACAGCGTTGGGCCAGCGGTATCGGCGTTACCGCCTGGCCGATCCGGCGGCGGAGGAGGCGATGGCGGGGTCGCTGCGGCGCTGGGGGCAACTGTCACCGCTGGTGGCCTGCGCGGAAGGCGCCGAGGGCGAGCAGTTGGAAGTGCTCGACGGCTTCAAGCGGCTGGCGGCCGCACAGCAGGTGGCCGGCTGGACGACCCTGAGCGTGCGCGTGCTGGAGGTGGATGAACAAACGGCGAAGGCGGCGATCCTGGGACTCAACCGGGGGCAGCGGCCGGTGCGGGAGCTGGAGGAGGCGTGGATCGTGCAGGCGCTGGTGCGCGACGACGGTCTGACGCAGGTGGAGGCGGCGCAGCTGCTGGGGCAACACAAGAGCTGGGTGTGCCGTCGGCTGGCGTTATTGGAGAAGCTGAGCGTCGAGGTCAAGGAGGACCTGCGTCTGGGTCTCTTGGGTCCGGCGCTGGCGCGGCAGTTGACGCGGTTGCCCGCGGGCAACGAGTCGGTGGGCAGCCAGCAAGCGGTGCTGGCGTTGACGCGCCGGCAATCACTGACAGCCCAGGAAGTGAGCGGGGTGATCGAGCTCTTGCAAGGCGCGTCGCCGGAGCAGGCGGCGTTTGTGCTGGAGAAGCCGCGGGAGGCGTTGGCGCAGGCGCGGGGGATGCCGCCGGCGCTGCGTGATCCGCGTCTGAGCCGGGCGGGCAACTGGCTGGCCCGGCACCTGACGCAGGCGCTGGAGACCTTGGGGCGGATGGAGCGCTGGCTGCGCACGCCGGGAGAGCGCGAGCTGACCGAGCGCGACCGGGAGATCGTGCAACCACTTCTGCAGCACCTGGGCGCTGAGGCGGACGCGGTGGCCGAACAGGTGCTGGGGCCCCAGCGCGGGCCCACACGCGGGCACGAGCGGAGCGAGAGCGATGGACGAAGCCTTGCGTCATGAGGTGGTGCAGCGGCACCAGGCCGGGGCCTCGATGCGTGCGATCGCCAGGGACCTGGGCGTCTCGCGCGGCGCGGTGGCCCGGGCGCTGGCGCGGGTGCAGGCACAGCGTGACGGCGGAGCCGCGCCCTGGCCCGGGCCGCGCCGCCCCCCACGCTCGAGCATCGTCGATCCCTTCGAGCCAGTCCTGAAGGAACTGCTGGAGCGTTACCCGAACCTGACGGTCGAGCGCGCCCTGCAAGAGCTGCGGCAGCGTGGCTTCACGGGTGGTTACACGGTGGTGCGCCAGCGCGTCCGGCTCCTGCGGCCGCGGCCCGCGCCGGCGCCGGTGCCGCGCTTCGAGACCGGGCCGGGAGCTCAAGCACAGATGGACTTCGGCGTCTACGACCTCGACTTCAGCCGCCAAGGCCGGCGGCGCGTCTACCTGTTCAGCTACCTGCTCGGCTACTCGCGGCGGCAGTACCTGCACTGGGTCGAGTCGATGGACCTGGTGACCACGCTGCGCGAGCACGTGCAGGCGTTCCATCACCTCGGCGGCGCCGCCCACGTTTGCCTGTACGACAACTTCAAGGCGGTGGTGCTCTGGCGCGAAGCCGATGGTCCGCTCTACAACCCGAAGTTCCTCGCCTTTGCCACGCACTACGGCTTCCGGCCCCAGGCCTGCCGCGTCCGCCGGCCGCAGACCAAGGGGAAGGTCGAGCGGAAGTTCTTCTACGTCGAGACCAGCCTGCTCAATGGCCGCACCTTCGACACGCTCGAACAGCTCAACGAGGTGACCGCCTGGTGGCTCGCCAGCGTCGCCGATGTCCGCGTCTTGCGCGAGTTCAAGGAATCACCGCGGCAGCGCCATGAGCGGGAGCAGCCACACCTGCTGCCCTTGCCGACCTGCGACTTCGACACGGCCCTGGTGGTCTATCGCCACGTCAACGTCGAGGGCTACCTCGCCTATCGCCTGAACTTTTACTCGGTGCCCTGGTCGTACATCGGCCAGGTGCTGCCGGTGCGCCTCACCGACGGTGAGGTCATCATCTACTCGATCGGCCTGGAGGAGATCGCCCGGCACGTGCTGCTGCCTGCTGGCGTGACCGG
Source organism: Nevskia sp. (assembly GCA_035651715.1). Classification (GTDB taxonomy): domain Bacteria; phylum Pseudomonadota; class Gammaproteobacteria; order Nevskiales; family Nevskiaceae; genus Nevskia. The sequence continues at coordinate 440 of DASRFD010000108.1, read as the reverse complement.
CCAGCGCCAGGTCCTCAAGGGCCATCATCCCAACGACGATCCTCACCAGCGCGCTGCCTTGCTGCGGCAACGCTTCGCCGAGCTGGGGCCGATGGCGGTGCAGTTCCTCGACGGCCTGCTCGCCAAGCAGGTGCAAGGCAAGCTGCAAGCGCAGCAGTTGCTGGCGCTCGTGGCCCATTACCAGCGCGACGACGTGCTGGCAGCGCTGCAACATGCCACGCGCTTCGGCGCCTTCTCCCTGGCCGCCATCCGCCGCATCCTCGCCGCCCGGGCCCGGCCCCGGCCGCTGCTCGAGGAACTCGCCGAACTGCACAAGGACGCCCTCGATCCGAGCCTGCGCGACGAACCGGTCGGCCCCCGCCCGACCAGCGACTACCAGCATTTACTCTCAGCCGAGCCGACACCCGAGCCGACACCCGAGCCGACACCCGAGCCGACAC
>DASRFD010000107.1:0-29770 GCA_035651715.1 Nevskia sp. | reverse complement strand
CAGGCCTCCGGTGATCGCTGGCCCGTTGTAGATCTGATCGAGCATTACGGCGACGTGCTGTGGTACGCGGCGAGCCCGGATCCATCGTTGCGCGGTGCGTGCGCTGATACCCAGAGTCTCCGCCGCGAGGTCCAACCGCTCGTCGGCTCGTGACAGCCATTGTAGGAAAAGGGCGAATCCTTTTTCTTGTGACACTGGATGCGTCCATTGTCGTTCAAAAGCCATGGGGCGCCAAAGTCTAAGTTTTTCCTGAGCGAAAACAGTGATGTACAGCTCAGTAGGCTTAGACCAGACGAACGGCTAATGCTTCGCATAATAGATATTATGTAAAATACAAGATGCAACCAGAAGCACTTCAAATCCGGGCCTCCGCATACAGCGGCAAATGGTCCGACAGCCTGGACCATGGCCGGTCGCGCAGGATTTCGCAGTGCTCCACCCTGGCGTTGCGGAAATAGATGCGGTCGAGCTGGAGCATGGGCCAGCGTGCCGGGAACGACAGCGCCGCCTGGCCGCGGTTTTCGATGAAGGCTTCGCGCAGTCCGGCTTCGCGTTCCAGGATGTGATGGGCATTGCCGCGCCAGTCGTTGAAGTCGCCGGCCAGGAACAGGCTGGCCTCGGCCGGCACTTCGGCTGCGATCAACGCGCAGATCTGGCGGAACTGGCGCCGGCGATGCGATTCGCGCAGGCTCAGGTGGGTGCAGATGACGTGCACCACCCGGCCCTGTGGCGCCTCCACCACGCAGTGCAGGACGCCGCGGCGCTCCAGGCGGTTGAGCGAAATGTCGTGGTTGCGATAATGCAGGATCGGATGCCGTGACAGCACTGCGTTGCCGTGATGGCCGTCCTGGTAGACGGCATTGACGCCGTAGGCCACGCTGCCCCAGATCGACTCCGCCAGGAACTGGTATTGCGGCTGCGGCGGCCAGTTGGCGTGGCGCGTAGCATGCCGCTCGTGCAGGCCGACCACTTCCTGCAGGAAGACGATGTCGGCCGGCACGCTGCGCACCGCCTCGCGCAGCTCGTGCAGGACGAAACGGCGGTTGAACTGGGTGAATCCCTTGTGGGTATTGAGAGTCAGCAGTTTCAGCGACTCGGTCATGCTCAGCCCGGCAACCGCAGCTGCGCAAAATAGCCCGGCAGGGCTTTACCAGACTTTGCCGCGACGCAGTCGGCGCAGCGCTGGCGGGCAACATGGTTTACGGAGCGCGCCCCGGCGAGATTTATTAATATATTCGTGATAAAAATCATTAAGATAATTTGCATACTTAATGTAAATTCACAGCCTCCGACGCAACCCCGGGCAACACCATAGCGGCCGCTTCCACGCCCCCTTAAGGCAGCGCCGCGGCCAACTGTGCAGCAGTCAGCGGAAACGCCGTGCCGGGCCATGATAAGGTGTCCCAGCTCAACAGTTGGACCAGAAAAAAGCCGGAGCTGTTTATGGATGCTGCGGTCGACCCCGCACTCTTCGTCAATTACATCCCGCTCAACGCCCTGAGGCCGGAAAGCCAGCAGAATCTGGCGCGCAAATCCACGCTGGCGGAAGCCAAGGGCGGCGAGTACCTGTTCCGGGTCGGCGACGTGGCGGAGGCTGCCTTGTTCCTCGTCGCCGGCGAAGTGCAGCTGGAGGACGCCAGCGGCAAGGCCCTGGCGGTGGTCCGCGCCGGCGAGCCCGCCTCTTTCCACCGCCTCGCCCACCAGTCGCCGCGCAAGGTGTCGGCGCGCTGCCTGCGCGAGACGCGCTACCTGGCGGTGGATGCCAGCCTGCTCGACGTGATGCTGACCTGGGACCAGAGCGGCCGCTTCGAGGTGGCCGAGCTGACCGGCGCCTCCGCCGACGAAGGCGACTGGATGACCAAGCTGCTGCAGATGCGCGTCTTCCAGATGGTGCCGCCGTCGAACCTGCAGGCGATGTTCATGCGCATGCAGGAGATGAAGGTGGATCCGGGCCAGGTGGTGGTGCGCCAGGGCGAGCCGGGCGATTTCTTCTACGTCATCATGGAAGGCCGCTGCATGGTGACGCGCGAGGCGCCGAACCAGAAGCCGATGCGCCTGGCCGAACTGGATTCGGGCTCCTGCTTCGGCGAGGAGTCGCTGATCGCCGACGCCGAGCGCAACGCCACCGTGACGATGCTGACCCGCGGCCGCCTGATGCGGCTGTCCAAGCAGGACTTCCGCACCCTGCTCAACGAGCCCATCGCCCGCAAGATCGGCTTCGACGAGGCGCAGAAGCTGGTTCAGTCCGGCAAGGCCTTGTGGCTGGACGTGCGCCTGCCCAGCGAGTACCAGCGCAATCCCCTGCCCGGCAGCATCAACCTGCCGCTGTACATGCTGCGCATGCGCGTCAGCCAGCTGCAGCCGGGCCAGACCTACATCGCGGTGTGCGACACCGGCCGGCGCAGCTCGGTCGCGGTGTTCGTGCTGAGCGAGAAGGGCTTCGAGGCGTACTCGCTGGACAAGGGGCTGCCGACCAAAGCGTAGAAGCAGTGGTCGGTTGTGAGTTAAAGCATGAAGCGGCGCGGCGCTGCTGCCACTGACAACTGGCAGCCGTTGCGCTACATCGTGTGCGTCGGCCGGTCGGTGGCCACGCCGGCGAGATAGGTCTCGATCTTCTTCTGGGTTTCGCCGCCGTCTTGCGTGCTGAACTGCACGCCGATGCCCTGCTGGCGCTTGCCCTGGGCGCCGCGCGGGGTCAGCCATACCACCTTGCCGGCCACCGGCAGGCGCTCGGCCCCGTCCATCAAGGTCAGCAGCAGGAACACCTCGTCGCCGAGACGGTATTGCTTGTTGGTGGGGATGAACAGGCCGCCGTTCTTGATGAAGGGCATGTAGGAGGCATAGAGCGCGCTCTTGTCCTTGATGTTCAAGGTCAGCATGCCCGGTGCGCTGCCGGGTCGGGTCATCGTATTCATGTTGTCCTTGTCATCACTGCCTTGCCTCAATTCTGGCTAAGTCCGCCGGCCCAGCGCAACCAGGGCGCTCCAGCGGATCATCGCCGCCTCCAGTACCAGCTGGGCACGGGCATTGGATTCGAGCCGGCGCAGGTTTTCCAGCACTTCGGCGATGTAGCGGTCCAGCGCGTGGCGCGGCAGGGTGCGGGCCAGCGCGTCGGTCTCGCCCTGGCCGGACGCCGTTGCCAGGCCGCGGCCCAGCAGTTCGAGCAGCCAGCCGTAGAGCCAGCGCAGGAAGGCCCCGGCCTGCTCCTCGCCGATGTCGGCCGCCGCCTTGAGCGGCTCGGCGCGGCCGGCGGCCAGGTCCAGCAGGGCGCCCTTCCAGGTCTGCTGTTGGTCCAGGCCCTTCTCCTCGAGCAGCCTCAGCGCCCGCACCGGCGCGCCGCGCGCGGCGTCGAGGGCGATGGCGTGCTGCGCCGCGGTGCCGACGCCGGACTGGCCCAGCCAGGCCAGGGCCTGCTCGCGCGGCGGGATGCCGAAGCGCAGCTGCTGGCAGCGGCTGCGCAGGGTCGCCGGCAAGGCCAGCGGCCGCTCCGAGATCAGCAGCAGGTGGCTGCGCGGCGGCGGCTCCTCGATGGTCTTGAGCAGGGCGTTGACGCCGTTGCGGTTGAGCGAGTCGGCCGGATCGATGATGGCGACCTTGGAGCGGCCGTCGTGGCTGGTCATGACCATGCGCCCGCACAGCAGGCGCACCGCCTCGATGCTGATGTCCCGCTTGCCTTCCTCGGCGCGCAGCGCGGTGTAGCCCGGATGCGCTTCGGACAGCACCTGGCGGCAGTTGCCGCACCGACCGCAGGGCTGGCGCTGCGCGTCCGGCGCCTCGCACCACAGCGCGGCGGCGAGGGTGCGCGCGAACACACGCTTGCCGGTGCCTTCCAGGCCGCTGAGCAGCAGGGCATGGCCAAGGCGGTCCTGCTCGATGGCCTGCGACACCACGCGCCACAGCGGCGCGTGCCAGGGCAGGATTTTCAGTTCGCTCACAGCCGACGCTCCAGTTCGCGCAGCAAGGCCTGCCGCACCTCCTCGATCGATTGCGCTGCGTCGATCACGGCGTAGCGGCCGGGGTCGAGGCTGGCCCGGCGCAAATATTCCGCGCGCACCCGTGCCATGAAATCCAGCGATTCGGCTTCAAAGCGGTTGGCGTCGCCGCGGCGGTGCGCACGCTGCAAGCCCAGCCGCGGATCGAGGTCGAGCAGCAGCACCAGGTCCGGCTTGAGCCCGGCCAGCGTCAGCCGCTCCAGCTCGGCGATGTATTCCGGGCCAAGGCCGCGGCCGATGCCTTGATAGGCGTAGCTGGCGTCGACGAAACGGTCGCAGACCACGTCGCTGCCCTGCTCCAGCGCCGGCCGTATGGTGGCATGCAGGTGGGCGGCGCGGGCTGCGAACAGCAGCAGCGCTTCGGTGCGGCCGTCGATGCCCTCGGGCCAGTCGCCCAGCACCAGCGCGCGGATCGCCTCGGCCAGCGGCGAGCCGCCCGGCTCGCGGGTCAGCACCACCTTGCGGCCGCGCTGCTCCAGCCAGTCCTTGATGGCGCGGGCATGGGTGGACTTGCCGGCGCCCTCGCCGCCTTCCAGGACGATGAACGTTCCGGTCATGGCGTGGGCCGTGGTAACCCTGAAACGGGACGAGTTCGCCGGCGCGATGGAGGGTGCGGTCTCATGGGTGGAGGTGCGGCTTGTTGATCTGGTACTTCATCACCGCCGCATTATGGTCCTCCAGGTTATCGGAGAACTGGTGGCTGCCGTCGCCCTTGGAGACGAAATACAGGGCCTTGCCGTTGTCCGGATGCAGCGCCGCATGGATCGCCTCGCGGCCGGGCAGGCAGATCGGCGTCGGCGGCAGGCCGTCGCGGGTGTAGGTGTTATAGGGCGTGTCGGTGCGCAGGTTTTCGGTGTGGATGTTGCCGTCGTAGGCCTCGCCGAGGCCGTAGATCACGGCCGGATCGGTCTGCAGGCGCATGCCGGCCTGCAGGCGGCGCAGGAACACGCCGGCGATGATCGGGCGCTCGCTGGGCGCGCCGGTCTCCTTCTCCACCAGCGAAGCCATGATCAGGGCCTGGTCGGGCGACTGGTAGGCCAGGTCCGGCGCCCGGCCCGCCCATTCGGCGGCCAGCACCTTGTCCATCGCCGCCGAGGCGTTGCGCAGGAAGGCGACGTCGGTGGTGCGCTTGGGAAAACGGTAGGTGTCGGGGAAGAAGCGGCCTTCGGGATTGACGCCGGGCTTGCCGATCGCCTGCATGATCGCCGCGGCATCGGCGCTGCCGAGGGTATGGCCCAGGTTCGGGTCGGCCTGGATCAGCTTCCAGGCCTGGGCGAAGCGCCAGCCCTCGACGATGCGCAGCTCGTGCAGAAGGGTCTTGCCCGAGGTCAGCGTGCCGAGCAGTCCCAGCGGGGTCAGGCCCGGTTCGATGGCGTACTCGCCCGCCTTGAGCAGCGCGGCTTCGCCGTGCAGGCGGGCGTAGGCCACCAGATACAGGCGCTGGCGCGCGCTGGCGAACAGGCCGCGCTCGTCCATCTGCCGCGACAGGGAGCTCAGCCGCTGGCCGCTTTCCAGCTCGACGGCATCCGGGTGGCCGATCGCCAGCGGCGTATTGAGCTGCAGCCAGGCGTCGCCGGCCAGGCCCAGCAGCAGGCCCAGCAACAGGACCGGGGCCACGCCGGAGCGGCGTTTCTTGTTTTTCTTCTGGGTCATGGTGTCGAGGACGCAATATAAGGATGGCGCAGCGCCGCGGCCAGCCGCGCGGTGACCGGGCCGGGCGCCGGCCAGCGGCGCTGCTCCAGTTCGCGCAGGGGCCACAGCCCGATCAGGCTGTTGCTGACGAAAGCCTCGTCGGCGTCGATCAATTTCGCCCAGGGGCGGGTTTCGATCCGCACCGCCATGCCCAGGGCGGCGGCCGCGGCGAGCACCTTGTCGCGCATCATGCCGGCCACGCCGCAGCCGTCGAGCGCCGGGGTGTGCAGGACGCCCTCCCCGACCCAGAACAGGTTGCTGCGGCTGCCGCAGACCGGGGCGCCGCGCTCGTCGCAGAGAATGCCCTCGTCCATGCCTTCCGGCCAGTCGCGCGAGGCCAGCACCTGCTCCAGGCGGTTGAGGTGCTTGATCCCGGCCAGCGCCGGCTGCCGGCCCAGCCGCAGGCCGCAGCGGAAGGCGCGGATTCCCTCCCGCCAGCAGGCGGCCGGATACAGCGGCAGCGGATAGCGCAGCAGCAGGCGGTCGGCGGCAGTGCCGCGCGGCGCGTAGCCGCGGCCCGCGCCGGCGCGCAGCAGCAGGATCTTGAGCACCGCGGCGGCCTGGCCGGCGCTCAGGCCGTCGGCCTCCTGGCGCAGCAGTACGGCCGGCGGCGGCTCCAGCCCCAGGGCCCGCGCGTCGTGCTCCAGCTTCAGGGTTTGCAGTTTGAAATCAATCAATTGGCCGTCGAACTTCAAGAAGGTGCGAAACACCCCGTCGCCGTAATGCAGGCCGCGACTGGCGGCCAGGGACTGGCCCAGCGGCGAGCCGTTGAGCAGGCCTTGCGGCGCTTCGCTCATGCCGCCGCCCCCAGGGCCAGCAGCAGCCCGCGGGCCTTGGCGCGGGTCTCGGCCAGCTCGGCCGAGGGCCTGGAGTCCGCGACGATGCCGGCGCCGGCGCGCAGGCCGATCCGGTTCTGCTCGCAGACCAGGCTGCGGATCAGGATATTGCTGTCCATGCGGCCGCAGCGCGACAGGTAGCCCATCGCCCCGGTATAGGGGCCGCGCCCCACCCCCTCCAGTTCGGCGATGATCTCCATCGCCCGCACCTTGGGGCAGCCGGTGATGGTGCCGCCGGGGAAAACCGCGCGCAGCACCTCGCCCGGGCCGGTGCCGGCACGGAGGCGGCCGCGCACGTTGGAAACGATGTGGTGGACATGGGCGTAGCTCTCGATGCACATCAGCTCGCTCACTTCCACGCTGCCCGGCACGCAGACCCGGCCGAGGTCGTTGCGCTCCAGGTCGATCAGCATCAGGTGCTCGGCGCGCTCCTTCAGGCTGGCCAGCAGGCCGGCGCGCTGGCGCGCGTCGGCCTGCGGGTCGGCCAGGCGCGCGTGGGTGCCGGCGATCGGGCGGGTCTGCACGATGCTCTGGTCGATATTGACCAGGCGTTCCGGCGAGGAGCTGAGCACGGCGCTGTCGCGCCACCGCAGCAGGCCGGCGAAGGGCGCCGGATTGGCCTGGCGCAGGCGGGCGTAGACGTCGCGGTAATCCAGGCCCTCGCGCAGCCGCGCCTGCCAGGCGCGGGAAAGGTTGGCCTGGAAGATGTCGCCGGCGTGCAGGTAGTGGAGGATCTTCTCCACCCCGTGCAGAAAGCGGCGGTCGTCGTCCTCGGCGATGTCGGACAGCAGGCTGCCCGGCGGTGCCGCCGGCACCGGCACCGCGGCGGCGCAGTCGGCGCGCAGCTGTTCCAGCTGGGCCGGGTCGTCCTCGGCCACCAGCAGGGTGCGGCCGGCCTCGCGGTCGACGATCATGGCGCCGGTGCAGCGCACCGCCAGCGCATCCGGCAGGCGATAGGGCGTGTCCGGCAGGCGCAGCCGCGCCTCGACACCGCGCGCCGCCTCGTAGCCCAGCAGCAGGAACCAGCCGCCGCAGAACGGCAGGCCGTGCGCCGGCGCGCAGCGCCCGGCGTCGAACAGCCGGTCCAGCTGCTCGAAGAACGCGGCGTGGGTCAGGCCGTCGCGGCCGGTCTCCAGCGCCGCGCCGGGAAAGGCGAACAGGATGTCGTAGCGTCCGGCCAGCGGATGGCCGGCGACGCTCTCGAGCAGGAAGGGATAACGCTCCGGCGCCAGCCGGTGCAGCGCAAACAGGTCGAGACAGCCCGGAAGCTCGGCGCGCAACATCAATCGGGAGCGATGTTGCGCGTGGGATTTACTTCAGGCGCTTGAACACCAGCGTGCCGTTGGTGCCGCCGAAGCCGAAGGAATTGGAAGCCACGACATCGAGCTTCGCCTGGCGCGCGGTGTGCGGCACGAAATCCAGGTCGCAACCCTCGCCCGGGTTTTCCAGGTTGATGGTGGGCGGAATCACCTGGTCGCGCAGCGCCAGCAGCGAGAACACCGCCTCGATGCCGCCGGCCGCGCCCAGCAGGTGGCCGGTCATGGACTTGGTCGAGCTGACCGGCAGTTTCCGCGCGTACTCGCCGAAAGCGCCCTTGATCGCGGTGGCCTCGGCCACGTCGCCGGCCGGCGTGGAAGTGCCGTGGGCGTTGACGTAGTCGACGTCCTCCGGATTGAGGGCCGCGTCCTTCAGCGCGTTCTGCATGGCGCGGCGGGCGCCGTTGCCGTCTTCCGGCGGCAGCGTGATGTGATAGGCGTCGCCCGACATGCCCAGGCCGATCAGCTCGCCGTAGATGCGCGCGCCGCGGGCCTTGGCGAATTCGTATTCCTCCAGCACCAGCACGCCGGCGCCGTCGCCGAGCACGAAGCCGTCGCGGTCCCTGTCCCAGGGACGGCTGGCTCGGGTCGGATCGTCGTTGCGGGTGGACAGGGCGCGCGCCTGGCAGAAGCCGGCCATGCCCGCCGGGCTGGAACCCGCCTCGGCGCCGCCGGCGACGAACACCTCGGCGTCGCCGCCCTGGATCATGCGCAGCGCGCAGCCGATGGCGTGGACCGAGGTGGTGCAGGCGCTGACCGCGGCGAAGTTGGGGCCGGTGATCTTGAGGTCGATGGAGATGTACCCCGAGATCATGTTGATGATGCTCGAGGGCACGAAAAACGGCGAAACGCGACGCGGGCCGCCCTTGTGCAGGGCGGCCACTTCGTCTTCGATCGAGCCGATGCCGCCGATGCCCGAACCGACACAGATGCCGATGCGGTCGCGGTTGGCGTCGGTGATCTCCAGGCCGGAATCCTTGACCGCCTGCTTGGCAGCCGCCACCCCGTAGTGGATGAAGCGGTCGGTCTTGCGGATTTCCTTGGGCCCCATCCAGTCCTCGGCCTTGAACCCGTTCACGATGCCCGCGAACTTCGTGCTGTAGGCGGACACGTCGTAGGCGATGATCGGGCCGATGCCGCTCTTGCCGGCGAGAATGTTTGACCAGGCGGTGTTGAGATCGGAACCGACGGGCGAAACGATGCCCATGCCGGTGACGACCACGCGGCGTCGAGTCATGGCGGGATTCGGAGGCTGGAGGGGATTTTTGCTGCGCCTTCCCGGAGGATCAGGAGGCCTGGTTGGTGTGCGACTTGATGTAGTTCAGCACGTCCTGGAACGTGACGATCTTTTCGGCTTCTTCGTCGGGGATGTCGATCTCGAATTCTTCTTCGAGGGCCATCACCAGTTCCACGGTATCGAGCGAGTCGGCGCCGAGGTCTTCGACGAACGACGCCTCGGGGGTGATCTGGTCTTCGCTGACCGAGAGCTGTTCAGCGATGATCTTCTTGACTTTCTCTTCCAGGCTGCTCATTGAGGCTCCCTCAGTTCGGGGTGGTAAAAACGTCGCCTAGTCTAGCCGGATTCCCGTTTCGTGTCGCCAGCGCTGCGATTGATTCTTGCGAAATCAAACGCTTGGTCAAGGACGGGCGGCGCGGGCCGGCCCCCGCCTAGACCATGTACATGCCGCCGTTGACGTGCAGCGTTTCGCCGGTGATGTAGCCGGCTTCGGCGGACGCCAGGAACGCCACCGCGGCGGCGATGTCCTCGGGCGCGCCGAGGCGGCCGACGGCGATTTGCTGCAGCAGCGCGGCGCGGCTTTCCTCCTTCAGGTCACGGGTCATGTCGGTCTCGATGAAACCGGGCGCGACCACGTTGACGGTGATGTTGCGCGAGCCGATCTCGCGCGCCATCGCCTTGGAAAAGCCGATCAGGCCGGCCTTGGCCGCAGCATAGTTGGCCTGGCCCGCGTTGCCCATGGTGCCGACCACCGAGCCGATGCTGATGATGCGGCCGTGCTGCGCCTTCATCATGCCGCGCATCACCGCCTTGGACAGGCGGAACACCGAGTTGAGGTCGGTTTCCAGCACCTGGGTCCAGTCCTCTTCCTTCATGCGCAGCAGCAGGGTGTCGCGCGTCACGCCGGCGTTGTTGACCAGGATGGTGACCGGCCCGACGGCCTTGCCGACCTCCGCCACCAGCGCCTCGACGGCGGCGGCGTCGCGCACGTCGAGCACGCGGCCGACGCCGTTGTGCGGGGCCAGATAAGCGCCGATCGCCTCGGCGCCGGCGGCGGTGGTGGCGGTGCCGACGACGCGGGCTCCGTCCCGGGCCAGGCGCGTGGCGATGGCCTTGCCGATGCCGCGGCTGGCGCCCGTGACCAGGGCCACCGCGTTGTCGCCGAACCTTGTGCTCATGATTGCTCCGTGCTGAAAGCGGCGCGCGCCTTCTGGATGCCCTCCGGCTCCTCCAGTGCGACGTAGCTGCCGGCGTTGAGAATGCGCTTGTTGAGATTGGTCAGGACCTTGCCCGGGCCGCATTCGAAGTACGCGGCGATGCCCTGCTGCGCCATGGCGTTCACCGTCTGCGACCAGCGCACCGGGCTGTGCAGCTGCGCCACCAGGGCCTCGCGGATCTGCGCCGGCTCGCGCCGCGCCGCGGCGTCGACGTTGTGCAGCACCGGCAGCATCGGGCTGCGCACCTCGATCTGCCGCAGGCGCTCGCCGAGTTGCTGCGCCGCGGTGCGCATCAGCGAGCAGTGCGAGGGCACCGACATCTGCAGCGACACCAGCTTGCGCACGCCCAGGTCCTTGGCGTGTTCGGTCAGCCAGTCCAGGCCCGACCTGCTGCCCGCCACCACCACCTGGCCAGGCGCATTGAAATTGGCCGGCTCCAGCGCTCCGGGGCCGGGGAACCTGGCGCAGACCTGCTCCACCGCGGCGTCGTCCAGCCCGATGATGGCGGCCATGGCGCCCTCGCCGGCCGCCACCGCGTTCTGCATCAGTTCGCCGCGCAGCTCGACCAGCTTGAGCGCGTCATGAAACCCGATCGCCTCCGCCGCCACCAGGGCGCTGTACTCGCCGAGGCTGTGGCCGGCCAGCAGTTGCGGCGCGGCGCCGCCGCCGGCGCGCCACACCCGCCACACCGCGATCGCCGCCGCCAGCAGCGCCGGCTGGGTGCGCTGGGTGCGGTTCAGTTCCGCTTCCGGCCCCTGCCGCACCAGCTGCAGCAGGTCGTAGCCGAGCACGGCGCCGGCTTCCCTGAAGGTTTCGTCGACCACCGGCTCGGCCGCCGCCAGCGCGGCCAGCATGCCGACCGACTGCGAACCCTGCCCGGGAAACAATAGTGCGTAGTTCATGCCCTTTATCCTGCCCGTTCCCGCTCCTCAAGCATTGACGGGCTGTTTGAATTTTCGGTAGATGCCGCTCACCGCAGAGGCCGCTGCGGCATACAACAGTGCGCACAGCACCCCGTACAGGTGGGATTCCGCCACCACCCCGCCGCCGAGCAGCTCGGTCTCCGAGGCGGGCGCGCCCTTCACCAGCTCCCAGCCGATCCTGGCCGCCAGGAACACCAGGCAGGCGATGCCGATTTCGTCGCGCCGCAGGGCCTGGCGTCCCAGTCCGAGCGCGAACAGGCCGTAGACCAGGCCCGACAGGCCGACGTAGGTCGGCAGGTCCGGCACCAGGAAATACAGGCACAGGCTCATGCCGGTGCCGATCAACACGACCCGCCGCAGCCACTCGGCCCAGGACAGGCGTTCCGGGCACAGCAGCACCAGCAGCACCAGGCTCAGCGCGTTGAACAGCAGGTGCCACCAGCCCAGGTGCACGAGATTGCCGCTGAACAGGCGCCACCACTGCCCCGCCGCGATGGCGGCGCGATCATAACGCAGGATCTGCGACAGGTGCGGCCCGCCCAGCATCAGCAGGGTGCTGACTGCCGCCAGCGCGGCCGGCGGCGCCCAGACCTTTACAGAACGCGCGGACGGCTCTGCTATCATAATTGCCCGTTATCGCAGTGATTTTATTTCGAAATCATGAACAAACCTTCCCCGCGCTCGCGCGCAGCGGGTTTCACCCTAATCGAAATCATGGTCGTGGTGGTGATTCTCGGCATTCTGGCCGCAATCGTCGTGCCCAAGATCATGGACGCGCCGGACAAGGCGCGCATCGCCAAGGCCAAGCAGGATATCGCCGCGATCCAGTCGGCCCTGAACCTGTACAAGCTCGACAACTACTCCTACCCCAGCACCCAGCAGGGCCTGGAATCGCTGGTGGCGCCGCCGCAGGGCGAGCCCGCCGCACGCAACTGGAAGCCGGGCGGCTACATCGACCGCCTGCCGCAGGACCCCTGGCAGCACCCCTACCAGTACCTGAACCCCGGCCTGCACGGCGAAATCGACATCTTCAGCCTCGGCGCCGACAACGCGCCGGGCGGCGATGGCGTCAACGCGGATATCGGCAACTGGAACCTAGGGGGCTGATGCCGTCCATGCGACGCGGGCTGATCAGGGACGGCGGTTTTACCCTGATCGAGATCCTGATCGTCCTGGTCATCATCGGCGTGCTGGCCACCCTGATCAGCCTGAAGATCGGCAACCGCGCGCTGGACGACCAGCTGCAGACCGAGGCGCAGCGCTTCGACCAGTTGCTGCGCCTGGCCGAGGAGGAGACCGAGGTCAGGGGCATCGCCCTGGGCCTGCGTTTCACCACCAGCGGCTACCAGTTCCTGACGCTCAACGACAAGGGCGCCTGGGTCGAGTACAGCAATGGCGTGATCCACTCGCGCCGCCTCAGTCCGCCGTTTTTCGCCGAGCTGCACGTCGAGGGACGCATGGTGCCGCCGGCGCAGGACGCCAGCCCGGGCGGCGATCCGCGGGACGCGAAGCAGAAGATCGAGCCGCAGGTGCTGCTGCTGCCCGGCGGCGAAACCACCGCCTTCGCCGTGGACCTGAAGGCGCAGAACTACCGCTCCTGGTTCCACCTCGAATCCGACACGCTGGGCCGCATCCGCCAGGAGCGGCAGACCCTTTAATGAACCATCCGCGCCATAGCCGGGGTTTCACCCTGCTCGAGGTGCTGGTCGCCGTGGCGGTGCTGGCACTGGCCATGACCGCGATCATCTCCGGCGGTTCCAACGCGGCGCGCGCCGCCGCCGGCATGCGCGAGAAGACCCTGGCGCTGTGGGTGGCGCACAACCGCCTGGCCGAGATCGACCTGGCGCCGGTGTGGCCGCAGCTCGGCACCAGCAGCGACGACGTCAAGATGGGCGGCGAGGACTGGACCTGGCACGTCGAGGTGATCGGCACCCAGGACCCGACCCTGCGCCGCATCAACATCCGCGTCAACAAGCGCAACGACCGCAGCAACTACAACTACGCCGACCTGAGCAGCTTCCTCTCCAGCGCCGGCCGCTGCGGCCAGGCTTCCACATGCTGAGCCCCCCGTCCCACCCCGGGCCCGGGACGCTCAAGCCCCGCCGGTCGGCACCGCGGGCCCCCACACCGCCCGCGCCCCGCGGCTTCACGCTGCTGGAGCTGCTGGTGGTGATCCTGATTTTCGGCATCTTCGCCACCATGGCCTACGGCGGGCTCAACACCGTGCTCAACGCGCGCCACCGCATCGAGGAGTCGCTGGCGCGCACCGCCGAGTACCAGCGCGCCTACGTGCGCCTGCGCGACGACTTCATCAACGGCTCCGGCCGCACCGTGCGCGACGGCGACGGCGTGGGCCAGGCGGCTCTGCTGTTCGACAGCTACAACCGGCGCCTGGAATTCACCCGTGCCGGCTGGAGCAACCCCGCACTGCTGCCGCGCGCGACGCTGGAGCGGGTCAGCTACTTCCTGGACGACGGCCAGTCCGGTAACTACCGCCTGATCCGCCGCAGCTGGCGTGTGCTCGACCGCGCCTCGCAGAGCGCCCCGGTGGACCTGGACCTGCTCGACCACGTCGAACAGGTCCAGTGGCGCTTTCTCGATCGCGAGCTGCACTGGCAGACGCAGTGGCCGCCGAGCAGCGCCGGCGTGCCGGCCGGCACCAGCGGCACCGCCTCGATCGCCCCGCCCAAGGCGGTGGACCTGACGCTGAGCACCCGCGACTGGGGCGAACTGCACTACCTTTTCCGCTTCGGCCCCGACTGCACCGCCGCCTGGGGCGGCACGCCGGGCAGTTCCGGCGGCGGCGCCGGCACTCCTTCCGGCAGCAGCTCGTCCGGCGGCGGCACGGGAGCCGGGGCATGCTGAAATCCGGCCAGCGCGGCATCGCCCTGATCACCGCGATCTTCGTCGTCACCCTGGCCACCATCGCCGCGGTGGCGATGGTGGAGGTGTCGAACGTCTCGGTCCACCGCAGCGCCAACATGGTGCTGTCGGAAACCGAGTGGTGGTACGCCAGCGGCGTCGAATCCTGGGTCAAGGGCGTGCTTGCCGCCGACGCCAAGATCAACAAGGGCGGCGCGGTGGTCGGACTCAACGGCTTGTGGGCCAAGCCGGTGGACTTCCTGCCGATCGACGGCGGCGGCCTGCGCGGCCACATCGACGACCTGCAGGGCCGCTTCAACCTCAACAATCTCGCGACGCCGCCCGGCAACGGCACCGCAGTGGGCACCAACGGCGGCACCATCTACACCGCGCAGTTCGAACGCCTTCTCGATAACCTGCCGAACTTCGACGCGTCCAAATACCATGGCCTGGCCAACGCCATCCGCGACTGGGTCGACGGCGACGACCAGCGCTCCGGCACCGATGGCGCCGAGGACCAGGACTACCTGTCGCAGGACCCGCCCTACCGTGCCGCCAACCAGGGCATGCACAGCGTCAGCGAGCTGTTGCTGGTGCGCGGCATGACCAAGGAGCTGTACGCCGCCCTGGCGCCGTACGTCACGGCGCTGCCCGGGGTCACCAAGATCAACGTCAATACCGCGCCGGGCCCGGTGCTGATGTCGCTGAGTCCCAACGTCGATCAGCGGGAAGTGCAGAAATTCATCGAAACCCGCAAGTCCGACCCGGTCAGCAATGCTTCGGATATCAAGCAGCTGCTCGGTGCCCAGGTGCCGAATCAGCCGCCGGTCCCGACCGACGTCACCAGCAACTATTTCGGCCTGCAGGCCGAGGTTTCCATTGGCAGCGGTCGGCTCGCCCTGTACAGTGTGATTTACCGGCCGACCGGGGGGGGCACCCCGATGGTTCTGGCCCACAGCACCAATACCCAATAAAGCCGTAAACCTCCCGATCCGCCGCCGATCTCGTGCGCGAAACCCTTTACATCCGCCTGCGCCATTCCACACCCGGCGCGCCGACCGCTTATGCCGTGGTCGCGTCCTCGCCGTACGGGGCGGAAGCGGCGCCGCCGAGCGTGTTCGTGCGCGAGGGGCCGCTGGAGGAGGTCATCGCCCTCGCCCCCGGCCGCAAGGTCGTGGCGTTCGTGCCGGGCGCGGAAGTGCGGCTGACCCGGATCCAGGTGCCGGCCCGCCAGCCGGCCAAGGTGCTGCAGGCCGCGCCGTTCGTCCTCGAAGACCAGCTGGCCGACGACGTGGAGACCCTGCATTTCGCCCTGGGGCCGCGCCAGGCGGACGGCTCCTTCCCGGTGGCGGTGGTGTCGCACGCGCATATGCAGGAATGGCTGGCACCGTTCCGCGAGCGCCAGGCCCTGCCCGATGCGCTGGTGCCCGAGACCCTGGCCCTGCCCTGGGACCACGAGGGTCCCTGGTCGGTGCTGCCGGAGGCCGGCCAGCTGACCGCGCGCACCGGCGCCTTTGCCGGCTTCAGCTGCGTGCCGGAGGACTTCGAGCTGTTCCTGCAGCTGGCGGAGGGCGGCACGCCGCACCCGCTGCGCGTGCTGGTGCCGCTGGGTTCGCAGGAGGACTACACCCGCCTGCAGCGTCCGCTGGAGCTGCTGCCGGGCTTCAACCATCCGCTGGAAGCCCTGGTGCGGCATCTGCGCATGCCGCAGGCCATCAACCTGCTGCAGGCGCAGTATTCGCAGCGCGAAAGCCTGGAACGCTTCTGGCGGCCCTGGCGCTTCGCCGCCGGCCTGCTGGCCGCTGCCTTCCTGCTCGGCATCGTCACCAACACGGTCGAGGCGGTCCGCCTGCGTCACGCCGCCAAGGCGCAGATGGCGGCCAACGAGCAGCGTTTCAACCAGTTCTTTCCCGGCATGCGCATCGCCTCGGTCGACCTGCAGACACAGATCGAACAGCAGGCCAGGATTCTGCAGGGCGGCAACGGCCAGGGCAGCCTGATGCAGCTGATGCAGGCCGCCGCCGACAGCCTCACCGCCACTCCGGGACTGACGCTCAACACCGCCGAGTTCCGCGAGAACGCGCTGTTCCTCGACCTCAGCGGCCCGGACCTGCAGGCGCTGGAACACCTGCGCGGCTGGTTCGCCGCCCATCGCGGCGTCGCCCTCGAAGTGGTGACGGCCGACAGCGGCGAAGGCGGCGCCAAGATCCGCGTCAAGCTCACCGCGGCCAAGGCGCCGGCATGAAGACCCTGCGCGAGCAGTTCGAACCCCAGCTGGCGCGGCTCGCCCGCGAGCTGGCGCCGCTGCGCGCCTGGTTCGAGGCCAGGCAGCCGCGCGAGCAGCTGATCGTCGCCGCCGGCGCGCTGGTGGTGGCGCTGGCCCTGGTCTACCTCGTGCTGTGGCAGCCCTTCGCGCTGGCGCGCGACCATGCCGCCGCCGCGCTCGGCAGCTCGCGCGCGCTGGCGGCGCGGATCGAGCAGATCGGCGCCCAGGCGCAGCAGTCCCACGCCGCCGGCGGCCAGTCGGTGGTCGGTCCCGAGGTCTCGCTGCTGTCGGCGGTGGACCAGGCCAGCAAGGACGGCATCCTCGGCAAGGCGCCGTCGCGCATGCAGCCCGACGGCGACAAGCAGGTGCGGGTGTGGATCGAGGATGTGCCCTTCGACGCGGTGCTGCGCTGGATGGACGACCTGCAGAAGCGCTACGGCGTGCGCGTCGACGGCGTGACGCTGGAGCGGCGCCCCGCCGCCGGCACCGTCAATGCGCGCCTGTCCCTGGTGCGCGCCCAGTGAAGATCCGCAACCTGGTCCTGATCGGGGCGGCGGCATTCGTCTGGACCCTGCTGCTGCACGCCCCCGCGGCGACGCTGTACGCCTGGCTCGCCCCCGGCGCCTCGCCGGTGCAGCTCTACGGCGCCGAGGGCGGGATCGGCGAGGGCCGCCTGCAGAGCCTGGCGCTGAACGGCCGCATCCTGATCCAGAACCTGCGCTGGAGCTTCCAGCCCTGGTGGCTGCCGCTGCTGCGCGCCAGCTTCCACGTCGAGGGCGGCACTCCAGACCTCAACCTGAAGGGCCGCGCCGCGTTCGTCATCGGCGGCATCGACCTCTCCTCGCTGCACGGCAGCGCCGGCGTCAAGAGCCTGCTCGGCGTGGCCGGGTTCCCGTTCCTGCCCGCGGACGGCCAGGCGCGTTTCGACTTCGACAGCCTCAAGCTGCGCCACGGCTTCCCCGCCGCCGCCAGCGGCACCGCCGAACTGCGCAGCCTGTCGTTCGCCCTGGGGCAGCCGATGCTGCTGGGCGACTTCAAGGCGACGATCAGCACGGTGCCGGCACCGGCCGGTACTTCGGGCCCGCCGAGCATCAAGGTGGTAGTCGAAACCCTGGGCGGCCCGCTCGACGCCAGCGGCGAGGTGCATCTGCAGGCCGACCGCAGCTACGACTACGACCTGCAGGTGAAGGCCAAGGACAACGCCGATCCCAACCTGCGCAATCTGTTGCAGGCCGGCGGCCTCGGCCAGCCCGACACCCGCGGCTACTACCACCTGCGCAACCGCGGCCAGCTGCCCGGCTGAGCCGCCACGGATGAACTGGAAAGGCCACGTCACGGTCGCCTGCGTGGTGGAACGCGAGGGACGCTTCCTGCTGGTGGAGGAGCGCGCCGCGGACGGCAGCCTGGTGTTGAACCAGCCGGCCGGTCACTGGGACGAGAACGAAACCCTGCTGCAGGCGGCGATGCGCGAAACCCTGGAGGAAAGCGCCTGGGAGGTCGAGCCGACCGCCGTGGTCGGGCTTTACGACTACCAGCCGGCGCACCTCGAGCACGGCTTCCTGCGCGTCGCCTTCGCCGCGCGGCCGCTCCGGCACCACGCGCAGCGTGCGCTGGACCCGGACATCGAGCGCACCGTCTGGCTCGGCCGCGACGAGCTGGCGGCCTGCGCCGATCGCCATCGCAGCCCGATGGTGCTGCGCGGGGTCGACGACTATCTTGCCGGGCGCCGCCTGCCGCTGGACCTGATCGCGGTTCTGCGATAATCGTGCGGTGAACACCACCACGCCCGAACGCAGGCCCATGCGGGGTTCGATGCTGCTGCTGGCCGGCACCGGGCTCTACACCATGCTGCTGTTCCACGCCGTCAGCCTCCAGGGCGGCTGGCATGCGCCCGCCGTCCTCGACCGCTGGCTGGCCGACCCGCAGACGCGGCTGTGGGTTTGGGACCAGTTCACCCACACCTTGACCGTGTTGCTGCTGTCGCTGCCGTTCGCCTGGGCCCTGGCGCGCTTCTGCGCCGAGCGCCTGCTGCCGGCGGCGCTGCTGCTGGTGGCGCCCGCCGTGGCCTGGATGGTGCTGGACTGGTACAGCCTGCGCGACGCCCTGCCCGACGCACCCGCCGTCGTCACCACCGTCTACTTCGCCGACACGGCCAAGGTGGCGCTGATCCTGCCGCTGCTGAGCCTGCTGCTGCGGCGCCGTCCGCGCTCCTGAGGCCAGTGCCGCCGTGACCGCGCCGCACGTGGTGGTCGGCCTCTCCGGCGGCGTCGACTCCGCCGTCTCGGCCTGGCTGCTGAAGGAACAGGGCTACCGCGTCTCGGCGCTGTTCATGGTCAACTGGACCGAGGACGAGGAGGGTTACTGCACCTCGGCCGAGGACTTCCAGTCGGCGCGCGCGGTCTGCGAGGAGCTGGAGATTCCGCTGCACCGCGTGGACTTCTCGCAGGAGTACCGCGACCGCGTGTTCGAGCGCTTCCTCGCCGACTACCGCGCCGGCAAGACGCCCAATCCCGACGTGCTGTGCAACCGCGAAGTGAAGTTCCAGCCGTTCCGCGAGCACGCGCTGCGCCTGGGCGCGGATTTCGTCGCCACCGGCCATTACGCGCGCATCGAGCAGGCCGCCGACGGCCCGCGCCTGCTGCGCGGAGTCGACGACAACAAGGACCAGACCTATTTCCTGGCCGCGGTGGCGCGCGAGCACTTCGAGCGCGTGCTGTTCCCCATCGGCGGCCTGAGCAAGCCGATGGTGCGCGAGATCGCGCGCCGCGCCGGCCTGCCCAACCACCGCCGCAAGGACTCCACCGGCATCTGCTTCATCGGCGAGCGCGAGTTCCGCGCCTTTCTGTCGCAATACCTCAAGCCCGACCCGGGACCGATCGAGGACGACGGCGGCCGCCTGGTCGGCGAGCACCGCGGCCTGATGTATTACACCCTCGGCCAGCGGCGCGGCCTGGCCATCGGCGGCCAGCGCGGCGCCAAGGAAGCGCCCTGGTACGTCGTGGCCAAGGAACCTTCGCGCAATGCACTGCTGGTGTCGCAGCAGCCCGACCATCCCAGGCTGATGTCGCGGCTGATCGGCGCGGCGCCGTTCCACTGGATCCGCCAGCTGCCGCCCGGAGGCGGCGCGCGGCTGCAGGCCCGCATCCGCCACCGCCAGGCCCTGCAGGAGTGCAACGTGCGGCTCGCCGCCGGCGGCGGGGTGCTGGCCGAATTCGCGCAGCCGCAGCGCGCCGCCGTCGCCGGCCAGTACCTGGTGCTGTACGACGGCGAGGAATGCCTGGGCGGCGGCGAGATCGTCTCCGCGCGCGCCTAACCGTTGAGCTGGCTGATGATGATGGGGCGCGCCGCGTTCCACATGTCGACGCCGGTGGTGGTGTCGGCATTGATCAGGATCACCGCGCCGTACCCGAGGCCGTTGTCGAACCACGGCGTGACGCCGGTGAGCCCCGGATCGCTGTATTCGGGACCGGGACTGCCCGGATGCAGCGAGGGATCGGAGATGAACAGGCCCAGGGTGTAGCCGGGATACTTCGCCTGGTCCTGCCCGAACGGCGAGTTCACCCGCTGCAGGCCGGCGATCTGGTTGCCGGTGAGGGCGCCGGCGGCGTTCGCCGACAGCACCTGGCGGCCGTTGGCGGAGCCACCGTCCAGCACCATGCGCAGGATCGCGGCGTAGTCGGCGACATTGCTCTGCGCGCCGCCGGCGATGCGCGGGTTCAGCACGGTCTGCGGATCGCCCCAGGTGAACGTGGCAAGGCCGCCGAGCGGCGCCGCGATGGCGCCGTCGAAGAACGCCTGCCAGCTGGAGGCGCCGGACAGCAGCACGGCGAGATAGCCCGCGACCTGGTAGTCGGCGCCGCCGTAGTTGAACTCCGCGCCGGGCTGCGACACCAGGTTGGCATTGGCCACCTGCTGCGCGCAGGCCCGCAGCGTGGTCAGCCGCTGGTTGTTCAGGCACAGCGGCTGCGAGTCGCCCAGCCCCGGCAGGCCGGAGGTATGCGACAGCAGCATGCGCGTGGTGATCGCCGCCTTGTCGGATGGCCAGTTGATCGGGTTGCCGGCGTTCTGGATGTAGGTGGCCACCGGCGTGTCGAGATCCAGCTTGCCCTGGTCGACCAGGGTCAGGATCGCGGCGGCGGCCGGCATCTTGCTGGCCGAAGCCAGGCCGTCCACGGTGCTCATGCTGTGGTCGCCGGCGGCGCGCATATAAAGCGTGCCGGAGCGGTCGAACAGGATGAAGCTGTAGCCGCCGACCTTGCCGGAGGGTGGCGAGGCCGAGGTGTCGACGAAGCCGTCCAGGGTCTGCCCCAGGCCGGTCCAGTCCGGCGCGCCGCGGTCGCTGCTGCTGCCGCAGGCAGCCAGCGAAACGGCCAGAAAACACGTCAGCAACAGCGTTACAAGCGCTCTCACAACAGCCTCCTTGCTATAATTCGCGCCGCAGTGGCGCCCCGGGCCCGCTCCCGGCAGCGTAGGTATCGATCTTTACCAGGAGAAGAATCATGTCGGACAGCTTCAAAGCCAAGTCCAGCCTTAAAGTTGGTGACAAATCCTACAGTTACTACGATCTCAAGGCCCTTGAGCCGAAGTACAAGCTGTCCCGCCTCCCCTACTCCTACAAAATCCTCCTGGAAAACCTGGTCCGCCACGAGGATGGCGTGAACATCACCAAGGCCGACATCGAGGCCCTGGCCGGCGCCGACCTGAAGAAGCTGCCGCAGAAGGAAATCGCCTTCATGCCGGCGCGCGTGGTGCTGCAGGACTTCACCGGCGTGCCCTGCGTGGTCGACTTCGCCGCCATGCGCGATGCGATGAAGAGCCTCGGCGGCGACGCCACCAAGATCAACCCGCTGTGCCCCGCCGAACTGGTCATCGACCACTCGGTGATGGTCGACCATTACGGCACGGCCGACGCTTTCGACCTGAACGCCAAGCTCGAGTTCCAGCGCAACAAGGAGCGCTACAGCTTCCTGCGCTGGGGCCAGGAAGCGTTCGACAACTTCAAGGTGGTGCCGCCGGACACCGGCATTGTGCACCAGGTGAACATCGAATATCTCGCCCGCGTGGTGTTCGACAAGAATGGCACGCTGTACCCGGACAGCTGCTTCGGCACCGACTCGCACACCACCATGGTCAACGGCATCGGCGTGCTGGGCTGGGGCGTGGGCGGCATCGAGGCCGAGGCCGCCATGCTCGGCCAGCCCTCGACCATGCTGATGCCGGACGTGATCGGCGTGCGCCTCACCGGCAAGCTCGCCGAAGGCGCCACCGCCACCGACCTGGTGCTGACCGTCACCGAAATGCTGCGCAAGCGCGGCGTGGTGGAGAAGTTCGTCGAGTTCTTCGGGCCGGGCCTGGGCAACCTGGCCACCGCCGACCGCTGCACCATCGCCAACATGGCGCCGGAATACGGCGCCACCTGCGGCATCTTCCCGATCGACAACGAGACCCTGAACTACCTGCGCCTCACCGGCCGCAGCGACGCGCAGATCGCCACCGTCGAGGCCTACGCCAAGGCCAACGGCCTGTGGTGGACTCCGGAGACGCCGGAAGCCGAATACACCGACGTGCTGCATCTGGACCTGGGCACCATCCAGCCGTCCCTGGCCGGCCCCAAGCGCCCGCAGGACCGCGTGCTGCTGTCCGACGTGCAGTCCAACTTCAAGAAGGCCTTCGAAGGCGAGCAGAAGCTGCGTCCCTCCGCCGGCCCGGCCCAGGTGAGCGACAACGGCAAGAACTTCGAACTGAAGGACGGGGCCGTGGTGATCGCCGCCATCACCTCCTGCACCAACACCTCCAACCCCGCCGTGCTGATCGCCGCCGGCCTGGTGGCGAAGAAGGCGCGCGAGAAGGGCCTGAACAGCAAGCCCTGGGTCAAGACCTCGCTGGCGCCCGGCTCCAAGGTCGTCACCGAGTACCTGAAGAAGGCCGGTCTGCTGCCGGACCTGGAAGCGATCGGCTTCAACGTCGTCGGCTACGGCTGCACCACCTGCATCGGCAACTCCGGTCCGCTCAACGAGCCGATCAGCAAGGCCATCAACGACAACAAGCTGTCGGTCGCCGCAGTGCTGTCCGGCAACCGCAACTTCGAGGGCCGCGTCCACCAGGACGTGCGCATGAACTACCTCGCCAGCCCGCCGCTGGTGGTCTCCTACGCCCTCGCCGGCAGCGTCGACCTGAACCTGTCCAAGGATCCGATCGGCACCGGCAAGGATGGCCAGCCGGTCTACCTCAAGGACATCTGGCCCTCGCAGCGCGAAATCCAGGAGACCATCGCCCGGTCGCTGTCCGCCGAGATGTTCAAGCAAAGCTACGGCGAAGTGTTCCTCGGCGACGAACGCTGGCAGTCGATCAAGGTCGCCAAGTCCGAGACCTACCCCTGGGATGCCAAGAGCACCTACGTCGCCAATCCGCCGTACTTCGAGGGCATCACCAAGCAGGCTCCCGGCATCCCGACCATTTCCGGCGCGCGCTGCCTGGCGCTGCTCGGCGACTCCATCACCACCGACCACATCTCGCCCGCCGGCGACATCAAGAAGGACGGCCCCGCCGGCAAATTCCTGATGGAGCACGGCGTGCAGAAGGCCGACTTCAACAGCTTCGGTTCGCGCCGCGGCAACCATGAAGTGATGATGCGCGGCACCTTCGCCAATACCCGCATCAAGAACCAGATGGTGCCGGGCGTCGAAGGCGGCGTGACCCGGCACGTGCCGAGCGGCGAGCAGATGTCGATCTACGACGCGGCCATGAAGTACCAGGCGGAGAAGACCCCGCTGATCGTGCTCGCCGGCAAGGAATACGGCACCGGCTCCTCGCGCGACTGGGCCGCCAAGGGCACCATCCTGCTCGGCGTGAAGGCGGTGATCTCGGAGAGCTTCGAGCGCATCCACCGCGCCAACCTGGTCGGCATGGGCGTGGCCCCGCTGAACTTCGTCAACGGCGACAACGCCCAGAGCCTGGGCCTGGACGGCACCGAGGTGTTCGACATCCAGGGCCTGAGCCACGGCGCGAAGGAAGTCACCGTGAACGCCAGGAAGGCCGACGGCAAGACCGTCAGCTTCAAGGCGCGCGTGCGCATCGACACGCCGAAGGAGTGGGAGTACTACGAGAACGGCGGCGTGCTGCACTACATGCTGCGCCAGCTGGCCGCGTAAGCGGACCGGCGGTAAAGAAGAAGGGGCGCCGCGGCGCCCCTTCTTCGTTGGTCATCCGCGCAACCGCGTCACCTCAGCCGAGGAACTCGCACAGATAGGCCGCCGGCCCGCCCACCGCCTGCACGTCGAAGCCGCCGTTGGCCGCGATCTCGAAATAGGAACCGGCCGGAAAGCTGGTCCAGCCGCCGCCGAGATTGGCCTTGAGCAGGCCGCTGACCACCGTCATGCGTTCCGCCGCCTGGGTGTTGAAATGGTGCTGCTCGCCGGCGTCGATGACGCCCACGGTGGCGCGCAGGCCGTTGCGCTCGAAGCCGATGGACTGCACCGCGCCGTTGAAATAACTGTTGTGCTTCAGCATGGAAACTCCCGGCAAACCTTCCTGTGGACCCCCATGAGGGGCCGCGCATCGTAGCCGCTGCCGCGGATTTGTAACAGCCGCGCGTGAAAAACCCCGCCATTCCGGCACGATTCTGGCGATAATGCCCCTCACAATCGTTTTTCCCGGCCCGGAGCTGCTCCCTGTGATTCGTCGTGTGGTGTTCAACCAGAAAGGTGGCGTCGGCAAGACCACCATCGTCTGCAACCTCGCCGCCATCGCGGCCTCGCGCGGCCTGCGCACCCTGGTGATCGACCTGGACACCCAGGGCAACGCCACTCAATACCTGCTCGGCGGCAAACCGGACAAGGCCGACCGCACCATCGGCGATTTCTTCGAGTCGACCCTGGGCTTCTCGCTGCAGAGCCCGCCGTTCGTCACCTATGCCACCAACACGCCGTTCGAGAACCTCGACGTGGTGGCCTCGGACAAGCGCCTGGAAGACCTGCAGGTGAAGCTGGAGGCCAAGCAGAAGGTGCAGAAGCTGCGCCAGGCCCTGGACAAGCTCAAAGGCTATGACGCGGTGTTTATCGACACGCCGCCGGCGCTGAACTTCTACAGCCGCTCGGCCCTGATCGCGGCCAACCGCTGCCTGATCCCGTTCGACTGCGACGAGTTCGCGCGCCAGGCGCTGTATACCCTGCTCGAAAACGTGCAGGAGATCCGTGCCGACCACAACGACGAGCTGGAGATCGAAGGCATCGTCGTCAACCAGTTCCAGGGCCGCGCCAAGCTGCCGGCCCGCGTCGTGGCCGAATTGCGCGAGGAAGGCCAGCCGGTGCTGGAGCAGACCCTGTCCAGCTCGGTGCGGGTGAAGGAATCGCACGAGAGGCACCTGCCGATGATCCAGCTCGAGCCCGGGCATCGCGTGACACAGGAATACGTCGCGCTCTACGAGGCGCTGGAAGCAGACTGAACCGCGGGTCAGACGGAGCGCAGCCGGGATCCGGCGCCGTCACCCGGGTTCCCCCGAACCGTTCCAGGCGCCATGGCTGCGCGGTGATGGCGCCTGCTTCGCCGCGCTCAGGGCGGCATCACTTGTATTCGTGCTCGGGAGCGCAAAAGCCGAAGGCCAGGGCCCCCTCGCCGACGTTGATGCAGGCGGTGATGCTGGCGACGCTGGGATAGATCGTCACGCCGTGGTCCTGGGCCACCGCCTGGAGCTCGGCGTAGCCGGGCAGCCTCTCCAGCTTGGCCAGGTCGCCGGCATAGGTGACGCACAAGGTCGGGGTCAGCAGGCCAGCGCGGATGCGTTCGGCGATGAAGCCGCACAGCCGCCGCGAACCCTCGTCGAAGTGCCGGATGCTGGCGATGGAGCTGGTTTCGCCGCGGTTGCAGCGGATCACCGGCTTGACGTCGAAAGCGCTGCCGATGGCGTATTTGAACCAGCCTACGCTCTTGTCGCCCTTCTTGTTGGCGCGGGCGCGCAGGTGGTAGAGGTCGTTGGGCAGGCCGTACATGTAGAGAGCCGGGATCAGGCTGTCGAGCCGCTCGCGGATGCGGTTCGGCGTATGCCCTTCCTTGATCATGCGCGCCGTCTCCACCGCCAGCACGCCCTGGGCTGCGAACAGGTTCTGGCTGTCGATGACGCGCAGCGCGAATGGCCCCGGCACTCCGGCGCGGGCCCGCACCGCCTTGTATTCCGACAGGATGGTGAGCGAAGCCTGGGTGGAATGCTCGAAGATCGGGCTGCGCGAGCTGGCCACGGTCTGGCAGAACACGAAGTCGTAATCCAGCACCAGCCGCTCCAGGAACAGGTCCTTGATCTGCTCGACGCTGAGCGGGGCCGTCTCGGCGTGCGCCGCGTTGGTCAGGTGGCGGCGATAGAACTCCAGGGTGGCTGCGGGATCGCGCCGGTCGACGAACTCCTCCTTGCCGACATGGACCGTGACCGGCTGGATGATGATGCTGTGCGCGGCGCAGAATTCCTGCGGCAGATCGCACGCCGAATCCACCATTAGCCCGATTCTCATGCCGCTCCTCCCGCCGCCGAGACGAAAAATTTATAGGTTGTTCATCGTCCCTGATGCAGCTGCGCTTCCCTGAATTTTATTGTTTAATCCCTTGAAGGTTAACCCATTTTTTTATACCGCTCCAGCCTCTTGGCCTCCTGCCACAGCTGTTCCATGCGGTCCAGGCGGGACGGGTCGCCCCGCGGCGGGAGGGTGTCGAGCCGCTCCAGGATGTAGGCATAGCGGCGGCTGAACTTGGCGTTGGCGGCGGCCAGAGCCGCGCGGGCATCCACCCCGAGATGGCGGGACAGGTTGACCACCATGAACAGCAGGTCGCCGAGCTCCTCGGCGCGGTCGGCCGGGCCATGGGCCTGCTGCAGCTCGCCGATCTCCTCCGCCAGCTTGTCCCACAGTCCGGCCGGGTCGGTCCAGTCGAAGCCTTCGGCCGCGGCTTCCAGCTGCAGCCGCAGGGCCTCGGCCAGGGGCTCAGCTTTCGTCACGGCCGAGGAGCTTCTGCCGCAGGGTCCAGAGGATGCCGGCGGTGGCGCCCCAGATGCGGTGCCCGGCGTAGGTCAGCTCCATGAACGGCACGTTGAAGCCGTCCCGGCTCAGCATCTTGCGCTCGAAGCTGCGCTCCGCCAGCAGCACCTCGAGCGGCAGCCGGAAGGTTTCGGCCACCTCGCCCGGGTCGATCACCGGAGTGAAGGCCTGGCGCACCACGCCGACCACCGGGGTGATGCGGTAGCCGGTCAGGGTCGGATAGTCGTCGAGATAGCCGATCACCGAAACCGTGGCCGGGTCCAGGCCGACCTCCTCCTGGGCCTCGCGCAGGGCGGCGGCGGTCAGGTCGGCGTCGGCCTCGTCGCGGCGGCCGCCGGGAAAGCTGATCTGGCCCTTGTGATTGCGCAGGCTTTCGGAGCGGCGGGTCAGCAAGATCGAGGCGCCTTCCCGGTAGTCCAGCACCGGCACCAGCACCGCCGCGGCGCGCAGCCGCGCCACCGCTTCCGGCGTGATCAGGCGGTCCAGCTTCAGCGGCAGCTCCATCCGCGCCACCGGCCGCCGCGCCTCGCTGGTCCCGGCCAGCACCTGGCGCAGCCGCTGCAGGGTGCCGTCGGCGCTCACGGGCAGGCCGGGCCGCTCACAGGCCGCGGGCCAGGTCGGCAATGATGTCTTCCACGTCCTCCAGCCCCACCGCCAGCCGCACCAGGCTTTCGCGGATGCCGGCGGCCTCCCGCGCCTCGGCCGTGATGCGGCCGTGGGTGGTGCTGGCGGGATGGGTGATGGTGCTGCGGGTGTCGCCCAGGTTGGCGGTGATCGAGATCATCTTCACCGCGTCGATCAGCTTCCAGGCCTCGGCCCGGCCGCCCTTGACCTCGAAGGCGACGATGCCGCCGTAGCCCTGCTGCTGGCGTTTGGCCAGCTCGTGCTGCGGATGGTCCGGCAGGCCCGGGTAATACACCCGCGAGATTCCCGGCTGCTCGCGCAGCCACAGCGCCAGCTTGTGGGCCGCCTCGCAGTGCGCGCGCATGCGCAGCTGCAGTGTCTCCAGGCCCTTGAGGAAGACCCAGGCGTTGAACGGGCTCATGCACGGCCCCGCGGTGCGCATGAAGCCGAACACGTCCTTGCCGACGCGTTCCGCATCGCCGACCACGGCGCCGCCGACGCAGCGGCCCTGCCCATCCAGGTACTTGGTGGCGGAGTGGATCACCAGGTCCGCGCCCAGCGCCAGGGGTTTCTGCAGCACCGGCGTCAGGAAGCAGTTGTCCACCGCCAGCAGGGCGCCGGCGCCATGGGCGATCTGCGCCAGCGCCGCGATGTCGGCCAGGTCGGTCAGCGGGTTGTTCGGCGTCTCGACGAACAGCAGCCTGGTTTCGGGGCGGATCGCCGCCGACCAGGCGCCGAGGTCGGCGCCGTCGACGTAGGTGGTGCTGATCCCGAACCGGGAGAAGACGTTGTTCAGCAGGTTGATGGTCGAGCCGAACACGGTGCGCGACACCACCAGGTGGTCGCCGGCCTTGAGCAGGGCCAGCAGCATCGACATGATCGCGGCCATGCCGCTGGCGGTGGCGACGCAGCTGTCGCCCCCCTCCATCGCCGCCAGGCGCTTCTCGAAGGCATGGACGGTGGGATTGGTGAAGCGGGAGTAAATGTTGCCCGGCTCCTGGCCGGTGAATACCGCCGCCGCCTGGGCGGCGCTGCGATAGACGAAGGAGGAGGTCAGGTGCAGCGCAGCCGAGTGCTCGCGCTCCTCGGTGCGGGGCTCGGCGGCGCGGATCCCGAGGGTGGCGCTGCCCCAGCTGGGGTCGAATTCTTCGTTCATCTTCAACATCTTCCAATCGCGCAACAAAAAAGCCCGCCAGCGAGCGCTTACGGGCTTTTTCTCGCCCTTTTAGCAGAATTTATTACGCGCCCCGCAAGCTGGCTACAAATCGGCGCGGCGTCATCGTACCACGAAGCTCAGCGGGCGTTGTGCAGCTCGATCACGACATTGCCGGCGCGCACGCGGCGCGCTTCCTTGGCGGCGTCGGAGCGGAACAGCTCGAGCTGGTTGAGGTAGTCCTCGTTGACGTCCTGGGTGACGTATTCGCCGGTGAACACCGAGGTGTCGAAGCGCTGGATTTTCGAGTGCTTGTGGCGCACCGCTTCGATCAGGTCGTTCAAATCCTGGTAGATCAGGCGGTCGGCGCCGAGCAGCAGCTCCAGCTCGTCGTGACTGCGGCCGTGGGCCACCAGCTCGCTGGTGGTCGGCATGTCGATGCCGTAGACGTTGGGGTACTTGACCGGCGGTGCCGCCGAGGCGAAATAGACCTTCTTGGCGCCGGCGTCGCGCGCCATCTGGATGATTTCCTGCGAGGTGGTGCCGCGGACGATGGAGTCGTCGACCAGCAGCACGTTCTTGCCGTTGAACTCCAGGTCGATCGGATTGAGTTTCTGGCGGACCGACTTTTTGCGCTGCGCCTGGCCCGGCATGATGAAGGTGCGGCCGATGTAGCGGTTCTTGACGAAGCCCTCGCGGTATTTCACGCCCAAGCGGTTGGCCAGCTCGGCGCCGGCGACGCGGCTGGTGTCGGGGATCGGGATGACCACGTCGATGTCGTGGTCCGGCCACTCGCGCTGGATCTTGTCGGCCAGCTTCTCGCCCATGCGCAGGCGCGCCTTGTAGACGTAGATGCCGTCCATCACCGAGTCCGGACGCGCCAGGTAGACGTGCTCGAAAATGCAGGGCGAATAGCTCGGGTTGGTGGCGCACTGGCGCTTGTGCAGCTTGCCGTCGAGCGTGATGTAGACCGCTTCGCCGGGGGCGATGTCGCCGAGCAGCTCGAAGCCGGCCGCGTCCAGCGCCACCGATTCCGAGGCGATCATGTAGTCGGTGCCGTAGGTGCCCTCGCGGCGGCCGTAGACCACCGGGCGGATGCCGAAGGGGTCGCGGAAGCCGACGATGCCGTAGCCGCTGATGAGGGCGACGCAGGCGTAGGCGCCGCGGGCGCGGCGATGCACTTCCGATACCGCCTTGAACACCTCGTTGGGGGTCACCCGGAGGGTATTGCACATCATCAGCTCGTGGGCGAAGACGTTGAGCAGCACCTCCGAATCCGAATCGGTGTTCAGGTGGCGGCGGTCCTCGGCGAACAGCTCGTGCTTGAGCTGCTCGGCATTCGTCAGGTTGCCGTTGTGCGACAGGCAGATGCCGAACGGGGTATTGGTATAGAACGGCTGCGCCTCGGCCGAGGTGCTGCTGCCGGCGGTGGGATAGCGCACATGGCCCACGCCCATGTTGCCGCGCAGGCGGATCATGGTGTCGTCGGAGTGGAACACATCGCGCACCAGGCCGTTGTCCTTGTGCAGGTACAGGCGGTCACCCTCGTTGGTGATGATCCCCGCCGCGTCCTGGCCGCGGTGCTGCAGCATGGTCAAGGCATCGTAGATTTCCTGGTTGACCAGCTGCTTGG
>DASRFD010000106.1:0-42933 GCA_035651715.1 Nevskia sp. | reverse complement strand
AAGCGTTCGCGGGACCAATCGCAGGAGGCACCGAGCCGCTTCAACTGGTTGACGATGACGCCGCCGCTTTCGGCCTTCCATTGCCAGACGCGCTCGAGGAATTTGGCGCGGCCCATGTCGCGGCGGCCGGGTTCCTGCCGCTCCATCAACTGGCGCTCCACCACCATCTGCGTGGCGATGCCGGCGTGGTCGGTGCCCGGCTGCCACAGGGTGCGCTCGCCGCGCATGCGGTGGTAGCGGGTCAGCGCGTCCATGATGGTGTGCTGGAACGCATGACCCATGTGCAGGGTGCCGGTGACGTTCGGCGGCGGGATCATGATGGAGTAGGGCTGTCCCTCGCCGCGCGGGGCGAACCAGCCGTTCCGTTCCCAGGTGTCGCGCCAGCGCGCCTCGACGGCGCGGGGGTCGAAAGTCTTTTCCATAGCTAGCTTGTCGTCGTCGAAGGCGCGGAGGAGGAGGCGCCGAAAAAGAGGAATATTTTAGCGCCTGAGGCTGTCGGCCTCTCGCTCCGGCAGGGCCGGCGCGTGGCGCGGGAGTGGCGTGCGATCAGCGCCGCGGCAACGCGTCCCTCACCCGGCCTCTGCGAAGGGAGGCGGGGAAGGGGATCGCGCCTTCAGCTCGCGTTCGGCGCGATCAGCGAGGGGCCGGGCTGGCGGTCGCAGTTGGCGCCGCGCACGACGTTGACCTCGTCGACCACGCCGCCGCTGGGCAGCACCACCACCTCGTCGCGGTTCTCGCAGGCGAAGCTGAGCTTGCCGGCGCGCCTGACGCAGGCCAGGAAGCGCTCGGCGCTGCGGTTGCGGCCGAGTTCGTCGGTGAAATTGCCGGTGCGCATGCCGCAATCGAAGCCCTGCGAGGACAGGCGCGCCTCGGCCGCGTCCATGGTGGTGCCGACCGGGATCGCGCTGTGCACGCTCTGCACGGTCCTGGTATCGACCGAGGAGGCGAAGGTATCGTGCAGGTAGCTGCAGCCGGCGATCAGGACGGAGGCGGCGAGCCCTGCGGCGGCGCGGACGGTCTGTGGGCTCATTGCTGGGGCCTTTGTTTATAGATTGTGCGACGCCAGTTCGTAGCCGCGCTCGCGGTAGAACTTGTAGCGTTCGCGGGATTTTGCGCGCTGCTCGGCGTCGCCGTCGACCACTTCCAGCACCCGCTCGAAACGGCTGAAGAAGGCCGGCACCTCCAGCCCCAGGTTGATCATCACCCCCTGGTAGCTCTCCGGCGGCTCGCCGTCGCCGATCAGCACCATCGGCAGCGGCTCGGCGAGCGGCGCGCCCAGCCGCTCGTGCGAAATGAAACTGCCCTGGCGGAAGCTCCACAGGGCGCTGTCGACCCCTCCGGCGACCGCGCCGTCCGGGGCGTAGACATAGACCCGCTGCCCGGCGGCGGTGGCCTTGTCGCACAGCTTGCACGCGGTCATCACCGCTCCTTCCGGCGGCTTGGCGCCCTCGGGAAGGATGTAGAAGTCGACGCGGGTCATGCGACGGCAGGCGGGAGGCGGGCGGCGGGAGGCGCAAAAAGAACGAAAAGCGGTGTGCCCAGGCCGTGGCTGTTGCCGCTGCGCCTCCCGCTCCCCGCCTCTCGCCTCACCGGCTTCATTCCTCGTGCTTGGCCACGTAGTTGAGCAGGTACTGTACCAGCAGCGGCACCGGGCGGCCGCTGGCCTTCTTGCCGGTCCAGGCGGTGCCGGCGATGTCCAGGTGCGCCCACTTCAGCTTGCGGGTGAAGCGGTGCAGGAAGGTGGCGCCGATGATGGCGCCGGCCTCGCGGCCGCCGATGGTGGCGATGTTGGCGACGTCGGCGAACTCGCTCTTCAGCTGCGGCTCGTATTCCGGCCACAGCGGCAGTTCCCAGGCGCGGTCGCCGATCTGCTCGCCGGCGGCGAGCAGGGCGCGGGCCAGGCCCGACTGGTTGGCGAACAGGCCGTGGGCATGGCTGCCCAGGGCCACCACGCAGGCGCCGGTCAGGGTCGCCATGTCGATGCACACCGCCGGGCTGTAGTTCTGCTCGGCATAGGTGAGGGCATCGCACAGGATCAGGCGCCCTTCGGCGTCGGTGTTGAGCACCTCGATAGTGATGCCGGCCATGCTCGTGACGATGTCGCCCGGCTTCACCGCCTCGCCGTTGATCAGGTTCTCGGTGGCCGGGACGATGCCGACCAGGTTGACCGGCAGCTTCAGCTCCGCCACCGCGGCGAAGGTGCCGAGCACCGAGGCGCCGCCGCACATGTCGAACTTCATTTCGTCCATCGCCGCCGCCGGCTTGATCGAGATGCCGCCGGCGTCGAAGGTCAGGCCCTTGCCGACCAGCGCGATCGGCGCTTCGCCCTTGGGCCCCTTGAGGTATTCCAGCACGATCAGCTTGGGCGGCTGGCTGCTGCCGCGCGCCACCGCCAGCAGGGCGCCCATGCCCAGCTTCTCCATCTCCGCCCGTTCCAGCACCTTGGCCTTGAAGCGATAGGCCTCGGCCAGCTTGGTGGCCTGGTCGGCCAGGTAGGCCGGGGTGCAGTAGTTGCCGGGCAGGTTGGCCAGGTCCTTGGTCAGGGCCACGCCGTGGGCGATGGCCAGGGCCTCGGTCAGGCCTTTTTCGCCGGCCGGCAGGTCGCTGCGGCGCGGCACGTCGAAGGTCAGTCGCTCGAGCTTGGGCTTGGGCAGGTCTTCGCGGGCCTTGTCGCCGCGCATCGCGTCGAAGCGGTAGCTCTCCGCCTCGAAGCTGAGCGTCGCCTGCTGCACGTTCCAGTGGAAATCGCGGCCCTTGACCGGGATGTGGGTGAGGTAGATCACCGCGTCGATGGCGCCGGTGGAGCGCAGCGCCTTGGCCACGGCGACGTGCACCTTGCGGAAAGCGGTCTCGTCGAAATCGCGCTCGCGGCCGAGGCCGACCAGCATGACGCGGTCGCAGAACACTCCGGGCAGGTTGTGCAGCACCAGGGTCTGGCCGAGTTTGCCGTCCATATCGCCGCGGCGCATGATGCTGCCGATGGCGCCTTCGGCGGTCTGGTCGATGGTCGCTGCCGATTCGGTCAGGTTGCGGCGGTCGAAAATGCCGACCACGACGCAGGCGACGCGCTGCTTCTCCGGGTTGCCGCTTTTGACGAAATATTCCATTTTTTCTCGGAAACTGCGGGCAGTACGCTTGAAATCTGGATGCTTGCGCCAAAGTCCTGCGAACCGCCGGCCGGGGAGCCGGGCCGCTGCAGGAGGTTGAGCTGGCTTTTGCGGGTGGTTTCAGATGCGGGCGTGATTGTAAGCCATTCCCTGGCGGAAACCAGTCCGCGCGCCGCCAGCGCGCCGGTTTTCGCGGTCCAAATCGTAAAACTGGCGGACAATCTGCCGCGGTCGCGGCGGGTGCCTGAAGAATCGAAATTTGCGGGCCTTGGCGGCGCCGCCGCTGGAGTTAAACTAGGGCCTGTTCACGCTATTTTGATCGCTGCGAAGGGGTCTGTTTTGGCGCAGTGCAAGGCGCGACCGACGCGGTGTACCGGATGTACACAAGGAGCAACGTGGCAATGCGGCAAAACAGACCCCTTCCCGGAGGGTTGCCCCCGGATTTGCGTCCATGCGGCGTTGCCCGTCGCTCGCGTACCTTCAGTACGCCACGCTCCTCGCGCCTTGCGTGAACAGGCCCTAGCCCGCTCATGAATCGCCTGGTGCTCGATCGTTACCTGATGCGCGAAGCGGCCGCCGCCTGGGCGGGCGTCACTTTCGTGCTGCTGGCTATCATGCTGTCGACCCGCTTCGCCAGCGTGCTGAACTTCGCCGCCAAGGGCGAGGTGCCGCGCGACATCCTGTTCCAGGTGGTGCTGCTCTCCACCCTGCGCTACCTGGTGATCCTGATGCCGGCCTCGCTGCTGCTGGCCATCATGCTGTCGCTGGGGCGCATGTACAGCGACAACGAGATCGCCGCCATGACCGGCTGCGGCGTCGGCCTGGGCCGGCTGTACCGTCCCTTCATCTGGCTCGCGGCCGCCCTGGCGGTGCTGACCGGGGCCCTGTCGTTCTCCGTCGGTCCCTGGGCCGGGCGCCAGGCCGACTTCCTGGTCAAGGACGCCAAGCGCCTGGTGCAGTACACGCCGTTCGAGCCGGGGCAGTTCAAGCTGGCGGCCGGCGGCAAGGCGGTGTTCTACACCGCCACGATGAACGCCGCGGGCAACCAGTTCGGCCAGGTGTTCGCCCAGATCGAGGAGCCGCGCGGCGCCAGCGTGGTGGTGGCCGACCACGGCGACCAGAGCGCCGACCCGGCCACCGGCGACCGCGCGGTACGGCTCTACGACGGCTACCGCTACTTCGGCACTCCCGGCACCGCGGACTATGACGTGGTCAAGTTCAAGGAGCTGACCCTGCGCCTGTCGCCGCCGGCCTTCGACTACATCAACAACCAGCGCGTGCTCAAGCCCACCGACGAGCTGCTCGGCAGCCGCGACCTGCAGGACCGGGCCGAGGTGCATTCGCGCCTGGCGGCGCCGCTGTCGGTGCTGATCCTGGCGCTGCTGGCAGTGCCGCTGTCCCACACCAGACCGCGCGAGGGCCGCTACGGCAAGCTGGTGCTGGGCATCATCGCCGTGCTGGTCTACCTCAACCTGACCATCCTCGGCGCCAAATGGCTCGGCGCCGGCAAGGTTCCGCCGGCCATGGGGCTGTGGTGGGTGCATCTCCTTGTGCTGGTGGTGGCCCTGGGGCTGATCGCGCGCCGCCAGGGTTGGGTGCGATGAACCGCCTGGACCGCTATGTCGTCGCCCACGTGCTGCAGCTGACCGGCATCGTCGGCTTCGGCCTGGTCGCCATCTACACCCTGGTCACCTTCGTCTCCGACGCCAACGAGGGCCGCACCACGCTGCAGCTGCTCGAATACAGCGCCCTGATGATCCCCAGCAGCCTCTACATCCTGATGCCGATCGTGGCCCTGCTGGGCACGCTGATGGGCATCGGCGCGCTGGCGCGCAGCGGCGAGCTGACCGCGATGCGCTCGGCCGGCGTGTCGCTGGGGCGGGTCGGTGCCGCCACCCTCATCGCCGGCGCCGGCCTGGCGGCGTTCGCCTTCTTTCTCGGCGACTGGCTGGCCCCGGCCAGCGAGAACCTGGCCACCGAGCTGCGCGACACCGCGCGCGGCGGCGCCACCGGCAAGTCGATCTGGTTGCGCGACGCCGACCGGGTGGTGCGCATCAACACCCTGGAGAGCGAGAACCACATCCGCGACGTCACGGTGTTCCGCCTCGGCAGCGACGGCCGCGTCGCGGCGGCGCTGACGGTGGACGAGGGCCACTACGCCGACGGCCACTGGACCTTGAGCGGGGTCAAGCGCACCGACTTCGGCGCCGCCAGCACCACCGTCACCACCCTGGACCAGCTCGATATCGGCGGCGGCATCAGCCCCAACGTGCTCAAGCTGTTCATCCTCGAGGCGGGCAGCCTTTCGGCGCACGGCCTGCTGCGCCTGATCGGCTACATGGACGAGAACCATCTCGACGCCGCCAAGTACCGCATCCTGCTGTGGCGCAAGCTGGTCGAGCCGCTCACGGTGATGGTGATGATGCTGTTCGCGGTGCCCTTCGTCACCGGCCAGCTGCGCGACGCCGGCGCCGGGCAGAAGCTGCTCGCCGGCGCGCTGATCGGCATCGTCTTCTACGTCCTCAACAAGGTTTCGGTCAGCCTGGGCGACATCTACCAGTGGCCGGCGCCGCTGGCCGCCGGCCTGCCCACCGCCGTGCTGGCGCTGCTGGCCTGGTGGCGGCTGTCGCGCGCCAGCTAGGGCGGTTAACGCTATTTTGATCGCTGCGAAGGGTCTGTTTTGGCGCAGTGCAAGGCGCGACCGACGCGCGTGTACTGGATGGACACAAGGAGGGAGCAACGTGGCAATGCGCCAAAACAGACCCCTTCCCGGGGCAACGCAGCGATCGAAATAGCGTGAACCGGCCCTAGACCGCGTCGCGCGGCAGCAGCTGCACCTCGGTGCCGGCCAGGCGGTCGTGCAGGGTGCGGCGGCGCCGGTCGAGGAAGGGCAGCAGCAGCGTCAGCAGGGTGTACGCGGCGCAGGCCTCCAGCACCTGCGCCGGATGCGGCACGCGCGCCGCCACCGCCGGCGGCAGCAGCGGCAATACCAGCAGGGCCAGCGCCATCAGCCAGCTCAGCAGCATCAGGGCATAGCGTCCCGCCGCCACCGGCCAGCGCACCGCGCCGCCATTGTCGCGGCACAGCCGCAACCGCCAGGCGCGCATGCCCAGGGTCTGGCCGCCATGGGTCCAGGACCAGCCGAAGAAGGCCAGGCCGGCCAGGAACAGCAGCACGGCGTTGGCGTGGTCGTTGCGCGCCAGGCCGAACAGCTGGTGCACGAACAGGCTGGCCAGCAGGGCCACCATCCATAGCGCCAGCAGCAGCAGGGCGTCGTAGCAGGCGGCGGCCAGGCGGCGCCAGGGCGGGGCAGGAACTGCGCTCATGGTGCGGGTTCGGGGACAGGCGTAGGATGGACCAGGAGATGCGGACTGCGCGTCCGGCCGTGCCGGAGGCGGGTATTGTACGAAGAGCCGCCTCCGGAGGAGCTGGCATGGCCGAAGACGATTCCTCGCTGCTGGACCGCAGCGGTATTTTCTATGTCAGCCCGCGCGAGCGCCGGCGCAAGCTGACGCGGCGCGCGCACTGGGCGCTGTGGGCCCTGCTCGCCGGCTTCGTCGTCGGCTTCCTCGCGGTGCGTGCCTTCGGCTGAACGCCGCAGCGGCTTTGAATCGCCGCGCTTCTTCCCTATAATGCGCGGCCTCACCCTGCTCCTATCGTCTAGAGGCCTAGGACGGAGCCCTCTCAAGGCTTAAACCCGGGTTCGAATCCCGGTAGGAGCGCCAATCCCCGCGGCCGTGGAACGGACACGTTCACGGCAGCCCGACGAAGCCCCGCCCCGGCGGGGCTTCGCCGTTTCCGGGCCGGGCCGGCTGCGTCGCGGCGGCGGTTGCCGCCCTTTGCCTGCCGCCGCGCCGCTCGCGGCCGCCGGTCCGCGGCAAAGTGCTATGCTGTAAGACGCTCGTGCTCACTGCCCGGGCGCGGCGTTCGAACCCCGACTCAAGGCCCGGTACCCGGCGCAAGGGGTCAGCAGGCCCGCTTCGCGCGGGCTTTTTCCATTGCAGCGGCCGGCAGGGAAGTACGGCCGTGTTCTGTTCATCGTGGGAGATGGCATTGACGGAGCGCAGCGGCGGTATCATAGGCGCGATAGCCGAAGCGACGCGGAAACTGCAGCGTCGCGTCACCAGGAACAAGGAGCCGGCCATTACCGAGATGCCGCGCGAGCCCTTGCGCATCCCGCGGGACCAGCATCCGATCTCGCGCTCCAACATCTCGCCGGGCACGCTCAAGGTGCTCTACACCCTCAAGGACGCCGGCCACGAGGCCTACATGGTCGGCGGCGGCGTGCGCGACCTGCTGGCCGGGATCAAGCCGAAGGACTTCGACATCGCCACCAGCGCGCACCCGGAGGAGATCCGCCGGCTGTTCCGCTCCTGCCGCCTGGTTGGGCGCCGCTTCCTGATCGCCCACGTGCGCATGGGCGAGGAGATCCTCGAGGTCACCACCTTCCGCGGCCCGATCACCGAGAGCCACGAGCGCGACGAGACCGGCCGCATCCTGTCCGACAACGTCTATGGCACGCTCGAGCAGGACGCCTTCCGCCGCGACTTCACCATCAACGCGCTGTACTACGACATCCGCGACTTCTCCATCGTCGACTTCGCCGGCGGCGTCGAGGACCTGAAGCAGCGCACGCTGCGCCTGATCGGCGATCCCGAGCTGCGCTATCGCGAGGACCCGGTGCGCATGCTGCGCGCGGTGCGCATCGCCAACAAGCTGGGCTTCTCGATCGCGCCGGAGACGGCCGAGCCGGTCCCGCGCCTGGCGGCGCTGCTGCGCGAAATCCCGCCGGCGCGCCTGTTCGACGAGGTGCTCAAGCTGTTCCTCAGCCGCGAGGCGGTGGCCAACCTGCAGGGCCTGCGTGCCTACGGCCTGTTCAGCCACCTGCTGCCGCTGACCGACGAGGCGCTGGACGCCGGCGAGCCGAGCGTCGAGGCGCTGATCCGCCGGGCGCTGGACAACACCGCCGCGCGCATCGAGGCCAACCAGGCGGTGACCCCGGCCTTCCTCTACGCCGCGATGCTGTGGCCGGCCTACTCCAAGCGCCTCGAGCTGCTGGAGCGCAAGCAGGGGCACGCTCCGCCGGTGGCGCAGGCGCAGGCGGCCGAGGAAGTGATCGCGCACCAGCAGCTGCGCATCGCCATCCCCAAGCGCTTCTCGATCCCAATGCGCGAGATCTGGGCGCTGCAGCCGCGGTTCGAGAACCGCCAGGGCGGCCGGGTCAAGCGCCTGCTGACCCATCCGCGCTTCCGCGCCGCCTACGACTTCCTGCTGCTGCGCGGCCAGGCCGGCGAGCCCGGCGCCGCCGAGCTGGCGGCCTGGTGGACCAAGGCGCAGAGCGGCAGCTTCCCGCCGGTGCCGGAGGAACGCGCGCCGGAGCCGGAAGTCGAGCAGGAGGGCGAGGGCGAAGGCGCCCCGGCCGAGGCGCCGAAGAAGAAGCGCCGCCGCCGCGGCGGACGCCGCCGCCGCAAGCCCGACCATGAAGCAGGCGGATCCGACCAGTCATAAGGCCTGGATCGCCCTGGGCTCCAACCTGGGGAATCCGCCGGCCCA
Organism: Nevskia sp.; assembly: GCA_035651715.1. Lineage (GTDB taxonomy): Bacteria > Pseudomonadota > Gammaproteobacteria > Nevskiales > Nevskiaceae > Nevskia. The sequence continues at coordinate 34,273 of DASRFD010000106.1, read as the reverse complement.
GCTGTACGCGGCGCTGGAGCGCCTGCGCGCGGCGCACGGACTGAAGGTCCGCGATGTCTCCGGCTTCTATCGCACCCGGCCGGTCGGGCCGCCGGGCCAGCCTGATTACTGCAATGCCGTCTGCGAGGTCGAAACCGCGCTGGCCCCGGAAGCCCTGCTCGACCTGCTGCAGGGCATCGAGAAGGCGGCCGGCCGCGTCCGCCGCGAGCACTGGGGGCCGCGGGTGCTCGATCTGGATCTGCTGCACGTCGAGGGCCGCGGCTGCGCCACGCCGCGCCTGACCCTGCCGCACCCGGAGCTGCACCGCCGCGCCTTCGTGCTGGTGCCGCTGGCGGAGATCGCGCCGGACCTGGAGATCCCGGGGCAGGGTCGGGTGCGCGACCTGGCGGAGGCGGTGGACAAGTCCGGGGTCGCCGCGGGGTTCGCTTCCGGCTGAACGGCGTGGGTTTGGCGAATCGGGCCAGGATGGTTACACTCGCGCCGGATGCCCCCTGCCGGGGCGCCGCAACGGGTGCATGCCTTGGTGGGCCGCCCTCAGCTGTTCAAGAATTGATGCCGGGTGCATGTCTTGGTGGGCCACCCGCGCATCGGCACTCCGGAACGACTCCCATGCAACCGACTGCACCTCAGTACGGCCGCCCGTCCCTCCTTTGCCCCATCCATCGCGGAGACCTGAAATGAGCGCCGCCGCCAAGCCCAGTGCCGCCGTCCAGGTCGCCGAGCTGCGCCGCATGCGCGAGGCCGGCGAGAAGATCGCCGCGCTGACCTGCTACGACGCCAGCTTCGCCTATCTCGAGGACCGCGCCGGGGTCGACGTGGTGCTGGTCGGCGATTCGCTCGGCATGGTGATGCAGGGCCGCAACACCACCACCGCGGTGACGGTGGCCGACATCGCCTACCACAGCCGCCTGGTGGCGCCGTTCCTGCAGCGTGCCTTCCTCGTCGCCGACCTGCCGTTCCTGTCGTTCGCCACGCGCGAGCGCGCGCTCGATGCCTCGCAGCGGGTGATGCAGGAGGGCGGGGCCAAGATGGTCAAGCTCGAAGGCGGCCGCGAGCAGGCGGATATCGTCGAATACCTGGCGGTGCGCGGCGTCCCCGTCTGCGCCCACCTCGGCCTGCAGCCGCAGCTGATCCACAAGGTGGGCGCATTCAAGGTGCAGGGTCGGGAGGAAGCCGCCGCCGAGGCGATGCTGCACGACGCCAAGGTGCTGCAGGACGCCGGCGCCGACCTGATGGTGCTGGAATGCATCCCCAGCAGCCTGGGCAGGCGCATCACCGAAGAAGTGCACATTCCGGTGATCGGCATCGGCGCCGGTCCCGACGTCAGCGGCCAGATCCTGGTGCTGCAGGACATCCTCAACATCTCGCCCACCGTCACCATGGGCCACCGGCCGCGCTTCGTGAAGAACTTCATGGAAGGCGCGCCCGATATCGAGGGCGCGATCCGCGCCTACGTCCAGGCGGTGAAAACCGGCGCCTATCCCGCGCCGGAGCATTGCTTCGGAGATGCCGTCCCCGGGCCCAAGGCCCTTGCCGGCGCAGGCCCGAGCACCCCGGCTTCCCTGCCCAGGTCGAAATCCCATGCGCACCCTTCACCGCGTCGCTGACCTCCAGGCCGAGCTCGCGGAGTGGCGCAGCCGCCGCGAGAGCATCGCCCTGGTGCCGACCATGGGCAACCTCCACGCCGGCCATCTCAGCCTGGTGCGCAAGGCGCGCGAGCTGGGCGAGTGCGTAGTGGTCAGCGTGTTCGTCAATCCGCTGCAGTTCGGGCCGAACGAGGATTTCGAGCGCTACCCGCGCACGCTGCAAGCGGACCAGGAGCTGCTGGCCGGCGCCGGCGCCGACCTGCTGTTCGCGCCGGCGGTGGCCGACGTCTACCCGGCCGGCTATCCGCCGGCGACCACGGTGCGGGTCGGCGGGGCGCTGACCGGCATTCTCGACGGACACTTCCGCCCGGGCCATTTCGAGGGCGTGGCCACGGTGGTCAACATCCTGTTCAACCTGGTGCGGCCCGACGTCGCGGTGTTCGGCGAAAAGGACTGGCAGCAGCTGCAGGTGATCCGCCGCATGGCGGCGGACCTGGGCATGCCGCTGCGCATCGTCGGCGCGGAAACCCTGCGCGACGCCGACGGCCTGGCCCTGAGCTCGCGCAACCAGTATCTCGACGCGCAGGAGCGCGCGCTGGCGCCGCGCCTGCAGGCCGCGCTGCGCACCATCGCCGCGGCGATCGAGGGCGGGCGGCGCGACTACGAGGCACTGTGCGCCGAGCAGTGGGCGCAGCTGGAGGCGGCCGGGTTCAAGCCGCAATACTTAGAGGTGCGCGCGCCGGACCTGGCGCAGCCGGCGCCGGACGCGCGCAGCCTGGTGCTGCTGGCCGCCGCCTACCTGGGGCGGACACGGCTGATCGACAACCTGCCGCTGCACCTTGAGAACTGAGCCGGGAGCCCCAGCTATCAGGAAGATGCAGGGCTGATGTTGAAGTGGTTTCGAGGAGCGGCCGGACCGCCGTTCGTCGGATCGGTTCTAAGCTTAGGCCCTCCTAGTTGGCGTCAGCGAGCAGGGCGGTTACACTTTAGTGACTTGATCTGTGACGCACGTCACATTCAACGGGCGTATGTCTTTTTGGGCCGCCCTCGATGTCAAACATCGTCGATGCCGGGTGCATGTCTTGGTGGGCCACCCGGGGTCACCCAACTTCGAGATTTACGCCATGCAACTGACCATGCTCAAGTGCAAACTGCACCGCGCGCGCGTCACCCATGCTGAACTGGATTACGAAGGCTCCTGCGCCATCGACGGCCGCCTGCTCGACCTCGCCGGCATCCACGAGTACGAGCAGATCCAGATCTACAACGTCGGCAACGGCGAGCGGTTCACCACCTATGCCATCCGCGCTGAGAACGGCAGCGGCATCATCTCGGTCAACGGCGCCGCCGCCCACAAGGCCCGCGTCGGCGACCGCGTCATCATCTGCAGCTACTGCGACGTCGACGCCCGCGAGGCCAAGCTGCACAAGCCCAAGCTGGTGTACTGCGACGAGGCCAACCGCGTCACCCGCACCGCCAACACCATTCCGGTCCAGGCGGCGTAGCCTCGTCCTGACGCGCACCGCGCGCTGCGGCGCGGGCCGTCGAGCCGGCGGGGCGGGAAACCCGTGGTGGATAGTCGGGGTCCAAGCTGGATAAGCTTGGACCCCTTTTCATTTTCCAAGGACCAATGTCGTCGCTGACCGAAAGCCCGGCCTGGGTGGCCCTGCGGGATCACGCGGAGACGATCCGCGGCCTGCGCATCGCGGGCCTGTTCGCGGAGGACCCGCAGCGCGCGCAGCGCTTCAGCGCGGACGGGGCGGGCCTGCATCTGGATTTCTCCAAACAGCTGGCCGACGGCCGCGCCGTGGAACTGCTGCTGGCGCTGGCCGCGCAGCAGGACCTGCGCGGCTGGATCGACCGCATGTTCGCCGGGGAGGCGATCAACCACACCGAGAACCGCGCCGCGCTGCACCTGGCGCTGCGCGCCCCGCGCGGCGTCGCGCCGAAGGCCGGCGCGCAGGACGTGGACGCCGACGTGCACCGCGTGCTGGACCGGATCTGCGCGTTCGCCGACCAGCTGCGTTCGGGCGCCTGGCGCGGCGCCACCGGGCAGCCGATCCGCGACGTGGTCAACATCGGCATCGGCGGCTCGGACCTCGGTCCGCGCATGGTCTGCCGCGCGCTGGCCCGCGCCGCCGACGGCCCGCGCCTGCGCTTCGTCGCCAACGTCGACGGCGCCCAGCTCACCGCCGCGCTGCACGGCCTGGAGCCGGCGACGACGCTGTTCGTCATCACCTCCAAGACCTTCACCACCCTCGAGACCATGGCCAATGCCCGCGCCGCCCGCGACTGGCTGACCGCGGCGCTGGGCGAGGATGCGGTGCGGCGCCACTGCGTGGCGGTGTCGACCAGCCGCGCCGAGGTGGAGAAGTTCGGCATCGACACCGCCAACATGTTCGAATTCTGGGACTGGGTCGGCGGCCGTTACTCGCTGTGGTCGGCGGTGGGCCTGCCGATCGTGGTCGCGCTCGGCCCCAGGCGCTTCCGCGAACTGCTGGCCGGCGCCCACGCCATGGACCAGCATTTCCGCAGCGCGCCGTTCGCAGCCAACCTGCCGGTGCTGCTCGGCCTGCTGGCGGTGTGGAACAACAACTTCCTCGGCCGCGCCAGCCAGGTGGTGGCGCCGTATGCGCAGGACCTCGAATATTTCGTGCCGTGGCTGCAGCAGCTGGAGATGGAGTCCAACGGCAAGGGCGTCGACCGCGAGGGCCGGGCCGTGGATTACGCCACCACGCCGGCGCTGTGGGGCGACGTCGGCACCAACAGCCAGCACGCCTTCTTCCAGATGCTGCACCAGGGTCCGGCCATCCACGCCGTGGACTTCATCCTGCCGCAACGCGCCGGCCACAGCCTGCAGCAACAGCAGCGCCTGCTGATCGCCAACTGCCTGGCGCAGAGCGCGGCGCTGATGCAGGGCAAGTCCGCGGCCCAGGTGCGCGGGGAGCTGCAGGCCAAGGGCCTGGGGGGCGAGGCGCTGGAGCAGGCCATCCCGCACCGGGTCTTCGCCGGCAACCGCCCCAGCAACACCCTGCTGTTGCCGCAGCTGGACGCGCACCACCTCGGCGCACTGCTGGCGCTGTACGAGCACCGCACCTTCGTCATGAGCGTGATGTGGCACATCAACGCCTTCGACCAATGGGGCGTGGAGCTGGGCAAGCAGCTGGCGCAGTCGGTGCTGGCGGCGATGGACGGCGCCGGCGCCGCGCTCGACCCGTCCACCAGCGCCTTGCTGTCGCGCATCCCCCACTAGAATTTTTTCCGCAGGACCCTCCAGTGCGTCTTCGCCATACGATGCTGCGCCGTTTGCTTCCCTTCGCCGCGCTGGGCCTGGCCGCCTGTTCCAGCGGCCCGCAGCTGCGCGACTACAAGGTGTCCGGCCAGGCCGCGGAGCTGAAGGACGTGCCGTACTACGCCGAGGCAGGCCAGCAGGGCGCGCCGGCCGCGCTGGCCATGCTGCTCGGCGGCAGCGGCGTGCAGGCCGCGCCGGCGGAGCTGGCGCCTCTGGTGTACGACCGCCAGGCCGGCGACGTGACCACCGCGGCGGTGCGCGGCGCGCTGCCGCACTTCGGCCGGGTCGGCTGGGTGCTGCGTTCCAGGCAGCTCGACCTGGACGTGGTGCAGCAGGTGCAGTCCGGCCACCCGGTGCTGCTGCTGTTGCGCAGCGGCCTGGTGCTCAGGCAGTGGCAGTACGCGGTGCTGATCGGCGTCGATCCGTCGAGCAACAGTTTCGTGCTGCGCAGCGCCGGCGAGCAGCGCCGGGTGCTGAGCTATGCCGAGTTGCTCGCCGCCTGGAAGGACGGCGGCTACTGGGCGATGCTGGCGCTGCGGCCGGGCGAACTGCCGGAAGGGGCCGGCGCCGCCGAGTGGATCGCCGCCGCGCTGCAGATGGAGCAATCCGGCAGGACCGAGGCGGCGCTGCAGGCCTATGGCGCGGTGACACAGCGCTGGCCGAACGAGGCGCAGGCCTGGCTCGGCATGGGGCGCACCTACTACGCCCTGCACAACCTGCGCGGCGCCACCGTCGCCTATCACAACGCGGCCAAGCTGTGGCCCAACTCCGCGGCCGCCCACAACGGCCTGGCGCAGGCCCTGGTCGAACGCCAGTGCGCCGACCAGGCGGAGGACGAGGTCAATCTGGCGCTGTCGCTGGAGCGCGACCCGAGCCTGCGCAACGCCTACCTGCGGACCCAGCGCCAGGTCGCGGACTACTCCGGGCCCTCGGTGGTCTGTCCGCTGGAGTGAGGCCGGTGCCGGCGCAGCGCCCAGGCCACGTGCTCGCGCACCAGCTCGTCCGGATCCTGCGCCCGCGAGCGCAGCGCCGACAGCACCGCCGCGGTTGAGGGCGCGTTGCCCAGCGCCACGGCGATGTTGCGCAGGAAGCGGCCGTAGCCGGCGCGGCGCAGCGCCATGCCCTCGGTCCTGGCCAGCCACTCCGCTTCGGTCCAGGCGAACAACTCGGCCAGCTTGACCGCGTCAAGCCCGTGGCGTGGCGCGAAGGCCGGATCGCTGCTGATGCTGGCATAGCGGTTCCAGGGGCAGACCAGCTGGCAGTCGTCGCAGCCGAAGATGCGGTTGCCGATCAGCGGGCGCAGCTCCTCGGGGATCGCGCCGTGGTGCTCGATGGTGAGGTAGGAGATGCAGCGCCGCGCGTCGAGCCGGTAGGGCGCGACGATGGCGCGGGTCGGGCAGACCTCGATGCAGGCGCTGCACGAGCCGCACAGGTTCTGCACCGGCGGTCCGCCGTCGGCGGGCAGGGGCAGATCGGTGTAGATCTCGCCCAGGAAGAACCAGCTGCCGGCCTCGCGGGTCAGCAGCAGCGTGTTCTTGCCGATCCAGCCCAGCCCGGCGTTGCGCGCCAGCGCCTTCTCCAGCACCGGCGCGCTGTCGGCCAGCACGCGGTAGCCGTGCGGGGCGATCTCGGCGGCGATGCGTTCGGCCAGCTTCTTCAGGCGCGCGCGCATCAGCTTGTGGTAGTCGCGGCCCAGCGCGTAGCGCGAGATGTAGGCGCGCTCGCCGTCGGCGAGATTGGCCTCGACGGCGTCCGCCGGCGGCTGGTACTCCAGCCGCGCGCTGATCGCCGACAAGGTGCCCGGGCGCAGCCGCGCCGGCTCGGCGCGCATCCGCGGATCGCGCGCCATGTATTCCATGCCGCCGTGCCAGCCGTCCGCCAGCCAGCGCTCCAGCTGCGCGCGGTCCGCCTCCAGCGACAGCGGCGCGATGGCGGCGTCGGCGAAGCCGCAGTCGCGGGCCCAGGCCTTGATGCGGGCGGGCAGGTCGGCGGGAAGGGAAGTGGACACTGACTTACTTATACTGCGTGCATGGACCCCGAACGCCGATTGTATGCCGCCGCCCAGGTGCGCGAACTGGACCGCCGCGCCATCGAGGAGCAGGGCATCCCCGGCTATACCCTGATGCGCCGCGCCGCCGCCGCGGCGTGGCGCGCGGCGCACGACCGCTGGCCGCTGCTGCGCAGCGTCGCGGTGATCTGCGGCGCCGGCAACAACGGCGGCGACGGCTACGAGATCGCGCGCCTGGCGCAGGCCGCCGGCTGCGCGGTGCGCGTCTGCGAAACCGGCGGCCGTGCGCCGCGGGGAGACGCGGCCACGGCCCGCGCCGCCTGGCTCGAGGTGGGCGCGGTCGAGCCGCTGCCGGGGGCGGACAACGGGTTCTTCCACGCCGACCTGCTGATCGACGCGATCTTCGGCACCGGCCTGGCGCGCCCGCCGCAGGGCGCGGAGCTGGCGGCGATCGAGGCGATCAACGCCGCCCGTGCGCGCGGCGTTCCGGTGCTGGCGGTGGACCTGCCCTCCGGGCTGCACGCCGACACCGGCGCCGAGCTGGGCACCGCGGTGCGTGCCGACCTCACCGTCACCTTCATCGGCCGCAAGCTCGGCCTGTACACCGGCCAGGGGCCGGGCCGCACCGGGCAGGTGGTGTTCGACGCGCTGGGCGTGCCGCCGGCGCTGCACGAGGGGCTGGCGCCGCTCGGCGAGCTGCTCGACGCGGCGGACCTGCGCCGCTGGCTGCCGCGGCGGCCCCGCACCGCGCACAAGGGCGATCACGGCCACGTGCTGGTGATCGGCGGCGACGCCGGCACCATCGGCGCGGTGCTGCTGGCGGCGCGCGCCGCGTTGCGCGCCGGCGCCGGCCTGGTCAGCGTGGCGACGCGCAGTGCCCACGCGGCGCTGCTGGCGGCGGCGCAGCCGGAGCTGATGAGCCGCGGCGTCGAGAGCAGCGGCGAGCTGCAGACCCTGATCGGCCGCGCCGACGTCATCGCCGTGGGCCCGGGGCTGGGGCAGGGCGAGTGGGGCGCCATGGCCTGCGCCGAGGCCTTCGCCGCCGGCAAGCCGGTGGTGGTGGACGCCGACGCGCTCAACCTGCTGGCGCGGCAGCCGCGCGGCAACCCGCACTGGGTGCTGACGCCGCATCCCGGCGAGGCCGGGCGCCTGCTCGGCATTGCCACCGCCCAAGTGCAGGCCGACCGCCCCGGCGCCGCCCTGGAGTTGCGCCGCCGCTACGGCGGCGCCGTGCTGCTCAAGGGGGCCGGGACCCTGGTGCAGGGCCAGACGCTGGCGCTATGTCCCTACGGCAATCCCGGCATGGGGGTGGGCGGCATGGGCGATGCCCTCACCGGCATCATCGCCGCCCTGCTCGGCCAGGGCCTGGACGCGGAAGCCGCGGCCCGCGCCGGGGCCTTGGCCCATGCCCTGGCCGGCGACCGCGCTGCCGGCGGCGGTGAGCGCGGCCTGGCGCCCTCGGACCTGATCGAAGCGCTGCGCGTGGTGGTGAATCCATGACCGCGGCCCTGGTCCGCAGGCTGGACGACGCGGCGGCGACCGAGGCCGCCGGCGCCCGGCTGGCACGCCTGCTGGCGGCGCGGCCGGGGCTGGTGGTGTTCCTGCACGGCGACCTGGGCGCCGGCAAGACCACCCTGGTGCGCGGCTGGCTGCGCGCCCTAGGCGTCACCGGCCCGATCCGCAGCCCGACCTACACCCTGGTCGAGCCCTACGAGCTCGACGGCCGCAGCCTGCTGCACCTGGACCTGTACCGCCTGTCCGCCGCCGCGGAGCTGGAGCAGCTGGGCGTGTACGATACGCCCCCCGAAAGCTCGGTCTGGCTGGTGGAATGGCCGGAGCGCGGCGACGGCGAACTGCCGCCTCCCGACCTCAGCATCTTCCTGCAAGTCTCCGGCACAGGACGGGAAATCCGCCTGGAGCCCAGCGCCGCGCTGGGTCCGTTGCTGGTCAATTTTTGACCAAATCGCGCGGGCTTTCGGGGCGGAACGCCCCTCCGGGGCGACAATAAACATGAAGTGTTTGGCAGTAGCCTTTGATTCGGCAAAGAAAATTCTTGAATTCTTTCGGTACCGGCGGTATCTTCACGCGGTCTATACCCCGCGGGGGCCATATGCGTTGGGTTTTGGGGCTCGCGTTCACGCTGTCCGTCGCCTGCGCGCAAGCGGGCGAGCTGCGTGAGCTGCGCCTGCTCAACAGCCCCGAAAGCACCCGCGTGGTGTTCGACCTCGACGCGCGCGCCGACAACAACGTCTTCACCCTGGCCAACCCCGACCGTGTCGTCATCGACATCGCCGGCGCCCGCCGCGGCCGCAATCTCAATCTCAACCTGCCGCCCGCCGGGGTGGTGAAGGGCGTCCGCTCCGGGCCGCACGACGGCGGCCTGCGCGTGGTGCTCGACCTCAGCGGCCCGGTCACACCCAAGAGCTTCGGCCTGCAGCCCAGCGGCGGCTATGGCTACCGCCTGATCCTCGACCTGGTGACCAGCGGCGCCGCCCCGGCCATGGTCACCGCCGACGCGGCGACGCCGGCGCCCGCCGCCGCGGCTCCGGCCGCCACGGCCGTCCCGCCTGCCGCTGCGACTCCCGCTCCCGCTGCGGTGCCGCTCGCCGCCGCCCTGCCCAGCGCCGGCTCGGCCGTGGCGATGCAGGCCGCGCCCACCGTCGCCGCGCCGGCCCCGGTCGCCGCGGCCGCGGTGTCGGCCTCGCTGCCGGCCGCCGTTGCCACGGTGCCGGCCAGTCTGCCGGCGCGCGATTCCCTGCCGCTGACCGCCAAGACCGTGGTGGTGGCGGTTGACGCCGGCCATGGCGGCGACGATCCCGGCGCGCAGAGCCGCAACGGCCTGCAGGAAAAGAACGTCACCCTGACCATCGCCCGCCAGCTGGCCAAGCGCATCAACGCCACGCCCGGCATGAAGGCGGTGCTGACCCGCGACGGCGACTACTACGTCGGCCTGCGCGAGCGCACGGTCAAGGCGCGCCAGGCGCAGGCCGACCTGTTCGTGTCGATCCACTGCAATTCCTATCGCGACCACGACATGCGCGGCACCGCGGTCTACGTGCTGTCCGACCACGGCGCCAGCACCGAGCAGGCGCGCTGGCTGGCCAACCACGAAAACGCGGCCGACCTGGTCGGCGGCGTGGACCTGCACGACAAGGACGACCGCCTGGCCGCCGTGCTGCTCGACATCTCGCAGTCGGCGACGATGGACGCCAGCTTCGACCTCGGCAACCGCCTGCTCGGCTCGCTCAGCCGCGTCAACGAGCTGCAGAAGCCGTCGGTGCAGCAGGCCGGCTTCATGGTGCTGAAGTCGCCGGACATCCCCTCGGTGCTGGTCGAGACCGCCTTCATCAGCAATCCGCGCGAAGAGCAGATGCTGCGCAACCCGGACTACCAGGCGCAGTTCGCCGACGGCATCTTCGAGGGCATCAAGGGCTATTTCTCGCGTTACCGCCCGCTGCAGTCGCAGCAGCAGGTGGCGGCCTCGAACCAGACGGAGGGCAAGCCGGCGCGCCGGCGCGGCCGCGGCAAGGCGATGCCGGTCAGCTACGAGCGGTCGGCGGACGCCACGCAGGACAACTGAGCGCAGCGCAGGCTGCGGTGTTTGAACGTATTCTTCGGGGGCATTTGGCCCGGGCGCGAAAAACGCCCGGGCCTTCCTTTATCCTTGGCTCGAAATCCCCCCTGAGCCGCGCGTGACGATCCAGATCCTCCCCGACCAGCTGATCAACCAGATCGCCGCCGGCGAGGTGGTGGAGCGGCCCTCCGCCGTGATCAAGGAGCTGGTCGAGAACAGCCTCGACGCCGGCGCCGGCCAGATCGAGATCGAGGTGGAGCAGGGCGGCCTGGGCATGATCCGCGTCCGCGACGACGGCAGCGGCATCCCGCGCGCGGAGCTGGCGCGCGCGCTGCAGCGCCACGCCACCAGCAAGATCGCCTCGCTCGACGACCTCGAGCGCGTCGCCAGCTTCGGCTTCCGCGGCGAGGCCCTGCCCAGCATCCTGTCGGTGTCCCGCTTCGCCCTGACTTCGCGCACCGCGCAGGACTCCCACGGCTGGCGCCTCGCCGGCGCCGGCTTCGTCGACGAGTCCGCGGCGCCGCAGCCGGCCAGCCATCCGCCGGGCACCACGATCGAGGCCGGCGACCTGTTCTTCAACACGCCGGCGCGGCGCAAGTTCATGCGCGCCGAGTCCACCGAGTTCCGCCACGTCGACCAGCTGGTGCGGCGCCTGGCGCTGAGCCGCTTCGGGCTGCGCCTGGCGCTGCGCCACAACGGCCGCCGCGTGCTGGAGCTGGAGCCGGCGCCCGAAGCGGCGGCGCAGGCGGCGCGCCTGGCCGCGGTCTGCGGCGAGGAGTTCATGGCCAACGCGGTGGCGGTGGACGAGAGCCGCATGGGTCTGCGCCTGTGGGGCTGGGTGGCGCTGCCGAGCTTCGCCCGCGCCCAGCCGGACCTGCAGTTCCTCTACGTCAACGGCCGCATGGTGCGCGACAAGCTGCTGGGCCACGCCCTGCGCCGCGCCTATGCCGACGTGCTGCACTCGACCCGTTACCCGGCCTTCGTGCTGTTCCTGGAGCTGGATCCGGCGATGGTGGACGTCAACGTGCATCCGCAGAAGAGCGAGGTGCGCTTCCGCCAGGCGGCGCAGGTGCACGACTTCCTGTTCGGCTGCGTGCACCAGCTGCTGCGCCGCATCCGGCCCGACCCGGAGCGGCATCACCGGATCGAGCTGCACGCGCCGGCCGCGGCGCCCGATCCGGTGCAGGAGGCGCTGCGCTACGTCGCGCCGCCGTCCTACCGCGGCCCGGCCGCCGGCGGCGCGGCGGAGCTGCGCGAGCCGCCGCCGGACCTGGCCTCCACCGCCTGGCCGCTGTATGCGCAGGCGCGGGCGCAAGCCCCGGCCGAGGCCGGCGCCGCCATGGCCGAGCAGCCGCTGGGCCGCGCCCTGGCGCAGCTGCACGGCGTATTCGTGCTGGCCGAGAACCGCCACGGCCTGGTGCTGGTGGACGCGCACGCGGCGCATGAGCGGGTGCTGTACGAGCGCTTCAAGCGGCAGCTGGCGGACGGCGGCATCCCCTCGCAGGCCCTGCTGGTGCCGGAGGTGCTGCGGCTGGGCGAGGCCGAGGCCGACGAGCTGGAGCGGCGGCGCGAGGAGCTGTCGCGGCTGGGCCTGGTGATCGACCGCGCCGGCCCCGAGTCGGTGGCGGTGCGCGCCCTGCCGCCGCTGCTGGGCAAGACCGATCTCGGCGCGCTGCTGCGCTCGCTCTACAACGCCGAAAGCGAGTCGCACATCGACGAGGTGCTCGACGCCCAGCACCGCATCCTCGCCGACCTGGCTTGCCGCGGCGCGATCAAGGCCAACCGCCGCCTGAGCCTGCCGGAGATGGACGCCCTGCTGCGCGACATGGAAACCACCGAGCGCTCCGGCCAGTGCAACCACGGCCGCCCGACCTGGGTGCAGGTCGGCGCCGAGGATCTCGACCGGCTGTTCCTGCGCGGACGCTAGCGAATCCCGCTTGCCGCGGGGCGTCCCGCAGGCCGGTCCGCCCGGGCAAAAGCTCTGGCACCGAGCGCGATCCATGTCACATTTCCCGGGTGGTGTTCCGCCGGCCGCTCCGTTATGTTGGGTACGCGGCATGGGGATGCCGCCGACCGAGGGGAGTGGCCGTGGAGGACTTCGAGAAGACCCAGCCGATCCGGCTGGGGCCGCAGACCCTGCGCTTTCACGGCAGCGGCGGCGAATATTTCCGCATCTGGATCGTCAACCTGCTGCTGTCGATCCTCACGCTGGGCATCTACTCGGCGTGGGCCAAGGTGCGGCGGCTGCAGTACTTCTACCGCAATACCGAGCTGGCCGGCTCCAGCTTCGAATACCACGGCCAGGCGCTGAGCATCCTCAAGGGCCGCATCGTCGCCATTTGCCTGCTGCTGATCTACCAGCACGGCTTCGACGTCTCGCCCTTCGTAGGCGTGCTGTCGCTGCTGCTGCTCGGCGGCGTGCTGCCGCTGCTGCTGCGCAATTCGCTGCGCTTCCGCCTGCACAACAGCAGCTACCGCGGCCTGCGCTTCCGCTTCAAGGGGACGGTGGCCGGCGCCTACGAGACCTTCCTGTTCGGCTACCTCGGCAGCCTGTTCACCGGTTTCCTGCTGGCGCCGCTGTTCCACCAGAGGCTCAAGGCCTACCAGCACGGCAATTCCTGGTACGGCCAGACCCGCTTCAGCTTCAGCGCGCGCGTCGGCCAGTTCTACGGCATCTACGGCAAGGCCCTGCTGCTGTCCCTGGCGATGCTGGCGGTCGGCATCGCCCTGACCACGGCGCTGGCGGGGGCCACAGGGGCGTTCGCCCAGCACCACGGCGGGCAGGACCCCAAGGCGGTCATCAAGCACCTCATGCCGTTCATCATCGGCGCCGTGCTGCTGGTCTACCTGCCGCTGCTGCTGGTGGTGGGGCCGTACGTCAACGCCCGCCTGCAGAACCTGATCTGGAACAACACCCGCCTCGGCGAGCACCGCTTCGAAAGCCGCCTCGCGGCGCGCCGCCTGTTCTGGATCTACCTGAGCAACTTCCTCGCGGTGGTGCTGACCCTGGGCTTCTTCTCGCCCTGGGCGATGGTGCGGCTGGCGCGCTACCACGCCCAGTGCCTGAGCCTGGTGCCGGCCAGCGCGCTGGACGAGTTCGTCGCGGACCAGTCGCAGGAAGTCGGCGCCATCGGCGAGGAAGCGGCCGGCGTCTTCGACATCGACATCGCCTTCTAGGGGTTCCCTTCCGATGGTCTTCGGCGGCGCCTACTACGACGGCAAGACCGCGCGCCGCCATCCGGTCGATCTGAGCATCGGCCAGGGCATGCTGCACCTGTCCGGCGCCGGCATCCGCCGCAACGAACCGCTGCAGCGGGTGCGCATTTCCGAGCGGCTGGGCAACGCGCCGCGGCTGCTCAGCTTCGACGACGGCGCCTACTGCGAGGTGCGCGACCACGCGGCGCTGGAGGCGGCCCTCGACGGCGAGGGCCATCGTCCCGGCCTGGTCGACCGGCTGCAGCGCAGCTGGCGCGCCGCGGTGCTGGCCCTGGCCGCCTGCGTCCTGGTCGCCGCGGCGGCCTACCGCTGGGGCCTGCCCTTCGCCGCCGAGGAGGCGGCGTTGAACATGCCCTCCGGCGTCGCCCGCCAGCTCAGCGAATCCACCCTCAACGCCCTCGACCGCTATTGGCTGCAGCCCTCGCAGCTGCCGGCGGCGCGGCGCCAGGCCCTGGCGGCCGGGTTCGCCGCGCTGCGCGCGCCCGGCGACAGCGCGAGCGCGGCGCACATCGAGTTCCGCTCCGGCCCCAGGATCGGCCCCAACGCCTTCGCCCTGCCGGACGGGCGGGTGGTGCTGCTCGACCAGCTGGTGGCGCTCGCCGCCAACGACCAGGAGATCGAAGGCGTGCTGGCGCACGAGCTGGGCCACGTCCATTACCGCCACGGCCTGCGCATGCTGCTGCAGGGCTCGGCGGTGGCCCTGGCGATGAGCGCCTGGTTCGGCGACGTGTCCGGCCTGCTGGCCGGCCTGCCCACCGCGTTGCTGCAGACGCGCTACTCGCGCGAGTTCGAGTCGCAGGCCGACGACTACGCCGCCGACATGCTGCTGGCCAACGGCATCCCGCCCTCGCGCCTGGCCGACATGCTGCAGCGCCTGTCGCAGCAGCGCCGCGACAAGGACAAGGCCGGCGGCGGCAGCGGCAAGGTGCAGGAACAGGAGCAGGAACGCGACTACCTGTCCTCGCACCCGGCGACCGCGGCGCGGATGCAGCGCCTGCGCGACGCCGACGCCCGGCTGCCGGCGGCGCGCGTCAACAAGCCCTAGGAATGTCCGCTCCTCCGGCGCAGTTCGCGCGCCCGGGGCGGCCGGGGCGATCGGGATTTCCCTAGAATCGCGCCGTGAGCCACTCCGAAGAACCCCTCCTGGTCATCGCCGGCCCCACCGCCGCGGGCAAGTCGGCCCTGGCGCTGGAGCTGTGGGAGCGGCTGGAGGGGAGGGCGGAGATCGTCAGCGTCGACTCGGCCCAGGTCTACCGCGGCATGGATATCGGCACCGCCAAGCCCGACGCGGCAACGCGCGCCCGCGTGCCGCATCACCTGCTCGACCTGCTCGATCCGGCGCAGAGCTATTCGGCGGCGCGCTTCGCCGCAGACGCACGCCGCCTGATCGGCGAGATCCGCGCCCGCGGCAACCGGCCGCTGCTGGTCGGCGGCACCATGCTCTACTTCCGCGCCCTGCTGCACGGCCTCAGCGAACTGCCCCCGGCCGACCGCGAGGTGCGGGCGCGGCTGGAGGCGGAGGCGGCCCGCAGCGGCTGGGAAGCGCTGCACGCCCGCCTGGCCCAGGTGGACCCGCCCACCGCGGCGCGCCTGCACCCCAACGATGCACAGCGCATCCAGCGCGCCCTGGAAATCCACGAACTCAGCGGCGAGCCGGCGAGCCGCCATTTCCAGCGTGCCGGCGCCGGCGCGTGGGCCGGGGCGGTGTTGCGCATCGCCGTCTGCCCGCCCGACCTGGAACTGCGCCGGCGCCGCATCGAGCAGCGCTTCCGCCTCATGATGGAGCAGGGTTTTCTGCGTGAAGTCAGTGACCTGCGCGCGCGGGGCGATCTGCATGCCGAGCTGCCCTCGATGCGCGCCGTAGGCTACCGCCAGCTGTGGCGGCACCTCGACGGCGAATACGGCCTGGATCGTGCTGTGGAACTGGGCGTGATCGCCACCCGCCAATACGCCAAGCGCCAGATCACCTGGCTGCGCGGCGAACCGGGATGGACCTGGATCGATCCCGCGGAACCGAACGCGGCAGGCGCTGTCTTGAATCTGCCAGCCCCGCCCCGAAGTTGACACGACGAAATGGACTCCACGCGTGCTACACTTTCTCTGTATAGACAGGCAACTGTCGCAGTTCAAAAAATCGATAAAGGAATAAAAATGTCTAAAGGACAGACTCTGCAGGAGCCGTTTCTCAACGCCCTGCGCAAAGAGCGCATCCCGGTCTCGATCTACCTCGTCAACGGCATCAAGCTGCAGGGCCAGATCGAGTCCTTCGACCAGTTCGTCGTGCTGCTGAAGAACACCGTCAGCCAGATGGTGTACAAGCATGCGATCTCCACCATCGTGCCGGCCCGCGCCGTGCGCATCGCCGAATCCGACAGCGACGAAGCGCAGCCCGCCGACGCCTGAGCTGACCCACTGAGTACCAATCCGCCTTCCTACACCGCCCCGGCCGCAGGCGCGGCCAGCACACAGAAAGCGGTACTGGTGCATCTGGAGTTCCCCGGCACCGACTTCGAGGCCGACCGCGCCGAGTTCCTGGAACTGGCGCGCTCCGCCGGCGCCGAAGCGGTGGCCGTCATCGGCGGCAGCCGCGACCGGCCTGACGCCGGCCTGTATGCCGGCAGCGGCAAGGTCGACGAGGTCGGCGCCGCGGTCAAGGCCGGGGGCGCCGAGCTGGCGATCTTCAACCACGATCTTTCGCCCAGCCAGGAGCGCAACCTCGAGAAGCGGCTGCAGTGCCGCGTGCTCGACCGCGCCGGCCTGATCCTCGACATCTTCGCCCGCCGCGCCCGTTCGCACGAGGGCAAGCTGCAGGTGGAGCTGGCCCAGATGCAGCACCTGGCGACGCGCCTGGTGCGCGGCTGGACCCACCTGGAGCGGCAGAAGGGCGGCATCGGCCTGCGCGGCCCCGGCGAATCCCAGCTGGAGACCGACCGCCGCCTGGTGCGCGGCCGCATCGCCACCCTGAAGCGGCGCCTGGAGGAAGTGCGCGCGCGGCGCGCCCAGAACCGCCAGGGCCGCGCGCGCAACGAGATTCCCACGGTGTCCCTGGTCGGCTACACCAACGCCGGCAAGTCGACCCTGTTCAACGCCCTCACCGGCGACGCGACCTTCGCCTCCAACCTGCTGTTCGCCACGCTCGACACCACCGTGCGCAAGGTCGCCCTGCCGACCGGGGAGACCGCGGTGCTGGCCGACACGGTAGGTTTCATCCGCGACCTGCCGCACGACCTCATCGCCGCGTTCCGCGCCACCCTCGAGGAATCGCGCGAGGCCGACCTGCTGCTGCA
The DNA here is from genome assembly GCA_035651715.1 of Nevskia sp. Lineage (GTDB taxonomy): Bacteria > Pseudomonadota > Gammaproteobacteria > Nevskiales > Nevskiaceae > Nevskia. The sequence goes on along the minus strand of DASRFD010000106.1, from coordinate 17,310 downwards.
CGTGGTCGACGCCGCCGACGCCGAGCGCGTGGCGCGCATGGAGCAGGTCGACGCCGTGCTGCGCGAGATCGGCGCCGACGAGGTGCCGCGCCTGCTGGTCTACAACAAGATCGACCTGCGCAAGGAAGGGATCAGCCCGGAGACCGCCCGCATCGAGCACGACGAGCAGGGCCTCCCGGTACGGGTCTTCATCTCCTCGCGCACCGGCGAGGGCCTGGACCTGCTGCGCAGCGCCATCGCCGCCCGGCTCTACCCGGACCTGGTCGAGGACGAACTGCTGCTGCCGCCCAGCGCCGCCCGGCTGCGCGCCCAGCTGTTCGCGCTCAACGCGGTGCAGTCCGAGCACGTCGAGGACGATGGCGGCCTGCGCCTGCGGGTCCGCCTGCCATACTCGCGGCTGGAGCGGATGTGCCGCGAGGCGGGGGTGCAGCCGCCGCCGCGCGCGGTTGCCGCCATGGCCCGCGCTTCCTAAAATCCCGCTTTCGGTCAGCATCTTCCCATCATCCTGCGTCCATCTAGAGACGCACTCGTCCCCCTGCGGAGCAGAAATGGCCTGGAACGAACCGGGTAACAACAACCGCGACCCCTGGAACCAGGGCTCCGGGGGCAAGGGCGGCGGCACCCCGCCGGACCTGCAGGACCTGCTCAGGCGGCTGCGCGCCCGCTGGAGCGGGGGCGGCAAGGAGCGCAGCGGCCTGGTGCTGCTGATCGCGGCCCTGCTGTGCCTGGGCTGGCTGCTGAAGGGGTTCTACACCGTGGCGGAGGGCGAGCGCGGCCTGGTGGTGCGCTTCGGCGCCTACGAGCGCACCGACGGACCCGGCCTGCACTGGCACCTGCCGCCGCCGTTCGAGCACGTGCTGCGCACCAATGTCGGCATCCTGCGGCAGCTGTCGCCGGTGCGCACCGAGCTGCTGACCAAGGACCAGAACCTGGTCGAGGTCGGCCTGGCCCTGCAGTTCAAGGTGACCTCGGCCGAGGACTACACCTTCAACAACGTCGACAAGCCCGAGGACATCGTCGCCCTGGCCGCCACCAGCGCCCTGCAGCAGGTGGTGGGCGGCTACACCATCGACGAGGTGGTGGGCCGCGCCGACCTGAGCAACAGCCAGGCCGAGATCGCCAACGCCACGCGCAAGCTGCTGCAGCAGATCCTCGACAGCTACCACAGCGGCGTGCAGCTCACCGAGGCCAGCCTCAGGGTGGAGCCGCCCGACGCCCTGGTGCCGGCCTTCGCCGACGTCATCAAGGCCGGCGAGGAGCGCAAGACCCAGCGCAACGACGCCCAGGCTTACGCCGACAGCCGCGTGCCGGCGGCCCGCGCCGACGCCGCCCGCAACATCACCGAGGCCCAGGCCTACCGCGACCAGGTCATCGCCCGCGCCGAGGGCGACGTCGCCCGCTTCTCCGCCGTGCTGGAGGAATACCGCAAGGCGCCGCAGGTGACGCGCAAGCGCCTCTACCTGGACACCATGAGCGGGATCTACAGCCGCTCCGGCAAGGTGCTGGTGGACGTGGACAAGGGCAACCCCAATTTCACCGTGCCGCTGCAGCAGCTGCTGCAGGCCAGCCCGGCGCCCGAGCCCGAGGCGCCGCCGGCCGGCCCGCAGAACGCGCCTGCGCCGGCCCCGCCCGCCGCGGGCGACAGCGGCGGCAGCAGTGAAGACAACGGCGCGCGCTCGCGCAGCCGGGGAGGCCGCTGATGAACAGCCGCACCAATCTCGGCCTCGGCCTGCTGCTGGCCGTGCTGCTGCTGGCCAACAGCGTCTATGTGGTGGACCAGCGCGCCGTGGCGGCTCTGCTCGAGTTCGACCAGTACAAGACCGCGGTGACCCAGGCGGGCCTGCACTTCAAGCTGCCGTTCGCCCAGACCGTCCACAAGATGGACAAGCGCCTGCTCACCGGGCGCCAGTCCGCCAACATCCCGGTCGCCGGCGAGCAGAGCGTGGACGTGGACTACTACGTCAAGTGGCGCATCGACGACGTCGCCACCTACTACCGCGCCACCGGCGGCCAGTCGCAGCTGGCCAACGACCGCCTGATGCAGGGCCTGGATGCCCGCCTGCGCGAGACGCTGGGCAAGCACACCCTGGAACAGCTCGTCACCGGCGACCGCGACCAGCTCGACGACGGCCTGCTGCACGAGGCGCAGCGCGTCGCCGCCGGGCTCGGCATCATCGTCGCCGACGTGCGCATCAATACGCTGACCCTGCCCAAGGAAGTGGCCCAGGCCTATTTCGACCGCATGCGCGCCGAGCGCAAGCGCACCGCCGACGAGCTGCGCGCGCGCGGCAAGGCCGAGGCTGAGCAGATCCGCGCCGCCGCCGACAGCGAGGCCCAGACCACCCTGGCCGAGGCCTACCGCAAGGCCGAGACCCTGCGCGGCGAGGGCGACGGCAAGGCCGCCGAAATCTATGCCCGCGTCTACGGCCAGGACCCGGAGTTCTACGCCTTCTACCGCTCGCTCAACGCCTACCGCGACGCCTTCCAGGGCAAGCGCGACGTGCTGGTGATCGAGCCGCGCGGCGAGTTCTTCAGGTACTTCAACAACGCCGGCAAGGACGCGGGAGGCGGGAAGTAACATGTTCGCCGGCAGCAGCATCTGGCTCGACATCCTGCGCGCCCTGTCCCTGGTGATGGTGATCGAGGGCATCCTGCCGTTCGTGGCGCCGCCGCGCTCGCGCGAGGTGTTCGCGCGCCTGGCCACGCTCGACGACAAGGGCCTGCGCACCATCGGCCTGCTGAGCATGCTCAGCGGCCTGGCCGCCCTGCAGTTGATCCACTGGCTGGCCTAGCGGGCAACCCGATGACGACCGACAATTTCTGGATGCTGCCGGAAGGCGTGGAGGAATCCCTGCCGCCGGTGTCCTGGCGCATCGAGGCGCTGCGCCGCGGCCTGCTCGACCGCTACCGCGAGGGCGGCTACGAGCTGATCCTGCCGCCGCTGCTGGAGCACCTGGACACCCTGCTCACCGGCGCCGGCTCGGACCTGGCGGACCAGACCTTCAAGCTCACCGACCCGGCGGGCGGCCGCCTGCTCGGCCTGCGCGCCGACATGACGCCGCAGGCCGCGCGCATCGCCGCGCGCCACTTCGCTGCGCAGCCGGTGGTGCGCCTCTGCTACCTGGGCACGGTGCTGCGCACGCGCCCGGACAGCCTCGGCGGCTCGCGCGCGCCGCGCCAGGTGGGCTGCGAGATCTTCGGCGAGGCCGGCCTGTCGGCCGATCTGGAAATCCTGCGCCTGATGCTGGACACCCTGCGCCTGGCCGGCATCGACCACGGCCACCTCGACCTGGGCCATGTCGGCATCTACCGCGCCCTGGCCGCCAAGCTGGGGCTGGACCCGGCGGCGGAAACGGCGGTGTTCGACATCCTGCAGCGCAAGTCGCAGCCCGACCTGCGCGACTTCGCCGCCGCGCGCAAGCTGGCGCCGTCCTCCCTGGCCGGCCTGTCGGCCCTGATGGACCTGAATGGCGATGTCACGGTGTTGCAGCGTGCGCGTCACACACTGGATCTGAACGATGCCGCCGTGGCCGAGGCCCTGGCGGCGGTGGAACAGGCCGCGGCCGAGCTGAAGCGGGTGGCGCCGGAGGTGCCGCTGCACATCGACCTGGCCGAGCTGCGCGGCTATCGCTACCAGACCGGCCTGGTGTTCGCCGCCTTCGTGCCGGGGCACGGGCGCGAGGTGGCGCGCGGCGGGCGCTATGACGGGGTGGGCAGCGAATTCGGGGCGCCGCGTCCGGCAACCGGGTTCTCGGCGGATTTGAATGAGCTGTTGCGATTGGGCGCGGTGTCCGGCGGCTGAGCCGCCCGGTCTTGCGCGCAGGCGCAAAGGCGCCGGCAACAGCGGTTGGATGCAGTGGCTGGATACGAGTGGATACCGGTGTTTGTTTCTTTATTCTTTGCTTGGCGTCTTTGCGTGAGGCTCGCTTCTAATGGGTAAATCAGTCGTAATCATCGGGGCCCAGTGGGGCGACGAAGGCAAGGGCAAGGTGGTGGATCTGCTCACCGATCGCTGCCAGGCCGTCGCCCGCTTCCAGGGCGGCCACAACGCCGGCCACACCCTGGTCATCGGCGGCGTCAAGACCGCGCTCAACCTGATCCCCTCAGGCATCATGCGCGAGGGCGTGGACTGCCTCATCGGCAACGGCGTGGTGGTCTACGTGCCCCGCCTGGTCGAGGAAATCCAGGGCCTGGAGGCGCGCGGCATCTCGGTGCGCGGTCGCCTCAAGATCTCCGAGGCCTGCCCGCTGATCCTGGAGCACCACATCAAGCTCGACCAGGCGCGCGAGCGCGCCCGCGGCGAAAACAAGATCGGCACCACCGGCCGTGGCATCGGCCCCGCCTACGAGGACAAGATCGCCCGCCGCGCCATCCGCATCGGCGACCTGTTCCACCGCGAGCGCCTGGCCTCCAAGCTGGGCGAGGTGCTGGACTACCACAACTTCGTCCTCACCCATTACTTCAAGGACACGCCGGTCGACTTCCAGAAGACCCTCGACGCCTGCCTCGGCTTCGCCGACGAGATCCGCCCCTTGGTGGCGGACGTCACCGAGCTGCTGCGCCGCCACATCGTCGCCGGCCACAATGTGCTGTTCGAGGGCGCCCAGGGCGCCATGCTCGACGTCGACCACGGCACCTATCCCTACGTCACCAGCAGCAACACCACCGCCGGCGGCGCCGCCACCGGCACCGGCGTCGGCCCGCGCGAGTTCGACTACGTGCTGGGCATCGTCAAGGCCTACGCCACCCGCGTCGGCTCCGGCCCGTTCCCGACCGAGCTGGACAACGACGTCGGCCAGGCCATCCGCGACAAGGGCGACGAATACGGCACCGTCACCCGCCGCCCGCGCCGCTGCGGCTGGTTCGACGCCGTCGCCGCGCGCCGCTCCATCTTCAACAACAGCGTCACCGGCCTGTGCGTCACCAAGCTCGACGTCCTCGACGGCATGGAGACGGTGCGCATCTGCACCGGCTACAAGGTCGACGGCGTGGCCGTGGATACCCCTCCCATCGGCGCCGAAGGCCTGGCCTGCGTCGAGCCGGTGTACGAGAGCCTGCCCGGCTGGAGCGAGTCCACCTTCGGCGTGCGCAGCTTCGACAAGCTGCCGAAGAACGCCCAGGCCTACCTCAAGCGGATGGAGGAAGTGGCGGGCGCGGAGGTCGCAATCATTTCCACCGGGCCGGACCGCGAGCACACGATGGTGCTGCGCAATCCGTTCGATTGAAGAATGGTGAGTCAGGTGTTGTGAAGCAAAAAGCCCGGTCAAAGCCGGGCTTTTTTGTTTGCGCAGCTTCAATCGTTACCGTTCCGTGACGACTCCGCGGCCGCCGCGCGCGACAATCGGTTCCTCACCAGACCCGCGAAGCCCGGACCCGATCCGGGCCGATGAGGAGTTCCACCATGTCCCTGACCGCGCGCGGCGTCGCCGCTTCCGTCCTGTCCGCCCTCCTGCTCGCCGGCTGCGGCTCGGGCTCCTCCGCCCCACCAGGCGGCGGCGCGTCGTCCGGCGGCTCCGGCGGCGGCAGCAGCTCGGGCGGCAGTTCCAGCAGCGGCGGCGGGTCCGGCAGCTCCAGCAGCGGCGGCTCGGCCAGCTGCCCGGCGCCGCTGCCGCCGGTGGCGATCGCCAGCGGCTTGTCGGTCACCGACGCCGTGCCGTCGGACTACGACAGCAGCGCCAGCCCCACGCCGACGCCCACCACCACCATCAACTTCACGCTGATGCTGCCGCAGCGCTGCCCGGGCGACCGCTTTCCGCTGATCCTGCAGAGCCACGGCTATGGCGGCACGCGGCTGATGGCGCTGGCGGCCAACGGCACGGTGGACCCCACCGCCGCGCACTTCACCTCGATCGACAACCTGGTGATGGCCCTGCCGTACCACGGCTACGTCGTGATCAGCTACGACGAGCGCGGCCACGGCACGGCGGCGCCGGGGCAGGCGGCGAACAACGCGCGCATCATCGACCCGGCGGCGGAGACGCAGGACGCCGAGGCGCTGCTCGACTGGGCCTACTACCACCGCGACGCGGCGCCGGACCCCAATGACCCGGCCCACCCGGCGGCGGCGGGCTACGTGCAGAGCTTCGTGCAGGCGCAGGCCGGCGCCATCCCGCGCGACATCGTCGCCGGCACCATCGGCTACAGCTACGGCGGCGGCTTCGAGTTCCCGCTGGAGCAGCTCGACCCGCGCATCGACACCATGGTGCCGAACGGTACCTGGAACGACCTGCTTTACAGCCTGCTGCCCGGCGACGCGGTGAAGCTGGGCTTCGACAGCCTGCTGTGCGTGCTGGCCTCGCCCACGCCGGGCGTGGGCGGCAACGTCAACAACACGCCGCTGGTGGCCAACACCTGCAACCAGGTGGGGCCGCAGGGCCCGCAAGCGGTGAGCCTGCGCACCCGCGCCGATCTGGCGCAGGCCGCCACGCTGCCGACGGCGCAGCCGCGCCCGGCGCGCGACGAGGCCGAGCTGCTGGACTTCTTCTACTCGCACAGCAACCAGTACTTCCAGACCCAGACGCGCGACGGCGCGGCGCTGGATCCGCGCGACGTGCCCGGCACCCTGAGCCCGGCGCTGCTGGCACTGCCCGGCTTCGCCGGCGCCAGCTTCCGCCCGGCGCCGCTGATCCCCGCGCCGGCGCGCGCCACGCCGGCCAGCGCGCTGCTGCTGCAGGGCAACCGCGACACGCTGTTCAACCTCACCGACGCCTGGCTGAACTACCAGCACCTGCGCGGCAGTGCCTCGAACGTGCGCCTGCTCACCACCGAGGGCGGCCACATGAACCCGCTGGCGCTGCAGACCGAGGGCACTGCCAACTGCGGCGGCGTGGTGGGGGTGGATTCGATCCTGGCCTGGTTCGACCACGAACTGAAGGGCGTCAGCTCGGCCGCGTACAGCGCCATTCCGCCGCTGTGCCTGTCGGTCACGCCGACGCCGGCCGCCAACAGCGCGCCCGCCAACAGCCAGCTCAGCGGCCTGTTGCTGGCCGACGGCAACGTCCCGGTCGGCGACCAGGGCGGCAAGGCCGGCGGCATCAGCGTCAAGGCGGCGATGCTCAGCGCCAGCGTCAACTTCACCGGCTCGGCCAGCAGCAGCACGCCCACGTCTTCGGCCGTGTTCGTTCCGGTGGGCGCGCCGCTGAGCGGGCTCAGTGCCATTCCCGGCAGCGGCGGCAGCACCGTGGCCGTGCTCGCCGGCCTTCCCAGCATCCGGCTGGTCAGCGTCAGCGGCCCGCTCGGCGCGGCGCTGACCCCGGTGGCCTACGTCGGCGTCGGCATCAAGCGCGGTTCCACCACCATCCTGGTGGACGACCAGGTCACGCCGTTCGCCGCCCTGGCGCCGGCCGCCGGCAGCCATGACTGCCCGGCCAGCCTGAGCGTGCCCACAGCCGGCTACGCCGGCACCACTACCATCGCACCGCTGGCCACCGACCACTGCCACAACCGCGGCACCAACGACTACGCCGCCGGCGTGCTGCTGCCCGGGGTGGGCGAGCCGCTGCAGAACGGCGACCAGCTCGGCTTGCTGCTCTACGAGAACCAGGTGCAGTACCTGCCGGTGAACAGCGGCGCGGTGGTCACCGGCCTGCCCAATCCGTACAGCGTGACGCTGTACGACGTGCAGCTGCCGGTGCTGGTGCCGGGGGCTTATGCGGGCAGCAGCCTGTCGGGGGCCACGGCGCTGCCTTGAGCGCCTGACCAGAGGCAGGCCCGGTCGGCGCGCCCAGGACGGCCAGCGCTTGCAGGATACGCTGCGCGTGGCGAGGCGCATCAGCGGAGAACTGCGCGTCTCCCGTCACGACCATACGCAACAGCATGGATCGGCAAGCAGGCCGGATCGGTGAGGGACGGGCAAGGCAACGGAAATGTTAGAATTTTGGGCACTGCCGATCGACGAGGACGCCCCAGGCGCCCGCGTCGACCGGACCCGGGAATAGGGAAGCGGAGCCTGCAGGCCCGTGAGCGGATGCCCAGATTCCCGGGGCCGCTTATTTGACCGATTCCCGCCCAGCAGAAAGCCATGAACACCGCACACCGCAAGAAACTCCCCGGCACCTCTTTCGACTATTTCGATGCCGCGGAGGCGGTGGAGGCGATCAAGCCCGGCGCCTGGGCGAAGCTGCCCTACACGGCGCGCGTGCATGCCGAGAACCTGGTGCGCAAGGCCGGGCCGGAAAAGATCCGCGCCTACCTGGGCCAGCTGATCGAGCGCAAACGCGACCTGGACTTCCCCTGGTTCCCGGTGCGCGTGGTCTGCCATGACATCCTCGGGCAGACGGCGCTGGTGGACCTCGCCGGCCTGCGTGACGCCATCGCCGACATGGGCGGCGACCCGGCCAAGGTGAATCCGGTGGTGCCGGTGCAGCTGATCGTGGACCACTCGCTGGCGGTGGAGCACGGCGGCTTCGAGAAGGACGCGTTCGCCAAGAACCGCGCCATCGAGGACCGCCGCAACGACGACCGTTTCCACTTCATCAACTGGACCAAGCAGGCGTTCCAGAACGTGGACGTGATCCCGCCGGGCAACGGCATCATGCACCAGATCAACCTGGAGCGGATGTCGCCGGTGATCTACACGCAGGACGGCGTGGCTTTCCCCGACACCTGCGTCGGCACCGACAGCCACACGCCGCACGTCGACGCGCTGGGCGTGATCGCCATCGGCGTCGGCGGCCTGGAGGCGGAGAACGTGATGCTGGGCCGCGCCTCGTGGATGCGGCTCCCGGACATCATCGGCGTGGAGCTGAGCGGCAGGCCGCAGCCGGGCATCACCGCCACCGACGTGGTGCTGGCGCTGACCGAATTCCTGCGCAAGGAGAAGGTGGTAGGCGCCTACCTGGAGTTCCACGGCGAGGGCGCCGCGGCGCTGACCCTGGGTGACCGCGCCACGATCTCCAACATGGCGCCGGAATACGGCGCCACCGCGGCGATGTTCTTCATCGACCAGAACACCCTGGACTACCTGCGGCTGACCGGCCGCGAGGACGCGCAGGTCAAGCTGGTCGAGACCTACGCGAAGCAGACCGGCCTGTGGGCCGAGTCGCTGAAGACGGCCGAGTACGAGCGGACGCTGAAGTTCGACCTGTCCACCGTGGTGCGCAACATGGCGGGCCCCTCCAACCCGCACAAGCGCCTGCCGACCTCGGCCCTGGCCGAGCGCGGCATCGCCGGCAAGTGGGAGGACAAGCCCGGCCAGATGCCCGACGGCGCGGTGATCATCGCCGCCATCACCAGCTGCACCAACACCTCCAACCCGCGCAACGTGATCGCCGCGGCGCTGCTGGCGCGCAACGCCAACGCGCGCGGCCTCAGCCGCAAGCCCTGGGTCAAGACCTCGCTGGCGCCGGGCTCGAAGGCGGTGCAGCTGTACCTGGAAGAGGCCAGGCTGCTGCCGGAGCTGGAGCAGCTGGGCTTCGGCATCGTCGCCTTCGCCTGCACCACCTGCAACGGCATGTCCGGCGCACTGGACCCGAAGATCCAGCAGGAAGTGGTGGACCGCGACCTGTACGCGGTGGCGGTGCTGTCCGGCAACCGCAACTTCGACGGCCGCATCCACCCCTATGCCAAGCAGGCCTTCCTGGCCTCGCCGCCGCTGGTGGTGGCCTACGCCATCGCCGGCACGGTGCGCTTCGACATCGAGAAGGACGCGCTGGGCCACGATAAGGACGGCAAGCCGGTCACCCTGAAGGACATCTGGCCGACCGACGCGGAGATCGACGCGGTGATCAGGCAGTCGGTCAAGCCCGAGCACTTCCGCAAGGTCTACGAGCCGATGTTCAACTTCAAGCCGGGCGGGGCGGAGAAGATCAGCCCGCTGTACGCCTGGCGTCCACAGAGCACCTACATCCGCCGCCCGCCGTACTGGGAAGGCGCGCTGGCCGGCAAGCGCACCCTCAAGGGGATGCGGCCGCTGGCGGTGCTGGGCGACAACATCACCACCGACCACCTCTCGCCGTCGAACGCGATCCTGGCGAATTCCGCGGCGGGCGAGTACCTGGCGAAGATGGGCCTGCCGGAAGAGGACTTCAATTCCTACGCCACCCACCGCGGCGACCACCTCACCGCGCTGCGCGCGACCTTCGCCAACCCGACCTTGCTCAACGAGATGGTGGTGGGCGCGGACGGGCAGGTGAAGAAGGGCTCGCTGGCGCGCCTGGAGCCGGAGGGCCAGGTGATGCGCATGTGGGAGGCGATCGAGGCCTACATGGAGCGCCGCCAGCCGCTGATCATCATCGCCGGCGCCGACTACGGCCAGGGCTCGTCGCGCGACTGGGCGGCCAAGGGCGTGCGCCTGGCGGGCGTGGAGGCGATTGTGGCCGAGGGCTTCGAGCGCATCCACCGCACCAACCTGATCGGCATGGGCACGCTGCCGCTGGAGTTCAAGCCGGGCACCACGCGCAAGACGCTGGGCATCGACGGCACCGAGACCTTCGACGTGGCCGGCGAGCTGAAGCCGCGCACCACCCTGACCCTGGTGATCCACCGCAAGAACGGCGACAAGGTCGAGGCGCCGGTGACCTGCCGCCTTGATTCGGACGAGGAAGTCTCCATCTACGAGGCCGGCGGCGTGCTGCAGCGCTTCGCCCAGGACTTCCTCGATTCCTCCGTGAAGGCGGCCTGATCCCATGAGCAGCGTTCCGCAGATCAAGATCCCCGCCACCTACATGCGCGGCGGCACCAGCAAGGGCGTGTTCTTCAAGGTGACGGATCTGCCGGAGCGGGCGCGGGTGGCCGGCGAGGCGCGCGACAAGCTGCTGCTGCGCGTGATCGGCAGCCCCGACCCCTACGGCAAGCAGATCGACGGCATGGGCGGCGCCACCTCCAGCACCAGCAAGACGGTGATCCTGGGCAAGAGCGCCAGGCCGGACCATGACGTCGACTACCTGTTCGGCCAGGTCTCGATCGACAAGGCCTTTCTCGACTGGAGCGGCAACTGCGGCAACCTTTCCGCCGCGGTCGGTCCGTTCGCCATCAGCAACGGTCTGATCGACCCCGCCAGGGTGCCGCGCAACGGCCTGTGCACCGTGCGCATCTGGCAGGCCAACATCGGCAAGACCATCGTCGCCCACGTGCCGGTCACCGACGGCCAGGTGCAGGAAACCGGCGACTTCGAGCTGGACGGCGTGACCTTCCCGGCGGCCGAGGTGCAGCTGGAGTTCCTCGACCCGGCGGACGAGGGCGAGGGCGATGCCGGCGGCTCCATGTTCCCCACCGGCAGGCTGGTGGACGAGCTGGAAGTGCCGGGTGTCGGCACGCTCAAGGCGACGATGATCAACGCCGGCATCCCGACCATCTTCGTCAACGCCGAGGCCATCGGCTACACCGGCACCGAGCTGCAGGACGCGATCAACAGCGACCCCAGGGCCCTGGCCATGTTCGAGACCATCCGCGCCCACGGCGCACTGCGCATGGGCCTGATCAAGCACGTCGAGGAAGCGACCAAGCGCCAGCACACGCCCAAGGTCGCCTTCGTCGCACCGCCGCAGGACTACGTCTCGTCCAGCGGCAAGAAGGTGTCCGCCTGCGACGTCGACCTGCTGGTGCGCGCCATGTCGATGGGCAAGCTGCACCACGCCATGATGGGCACCGCCGCCGTGGCGATCGGCACCGCGGCAGCCATCCCGGGCACCCTGGTGAGCCTGGCCGCCGGCGGCCGCGCCCACGAGGCCGTGCGCTTCGGCCATCCCTCCGGCACGCTGCGCGTCGGCGCCGCGGCCAAGCAGGTGAACGGCGAATGGACGGTGACCAAGGCCATCATGTCGCGCTCCGCGCGCGTGCTGATGGAAGGCTGGGTGCGGGTGCCGGGCGACGCGTTCTGAACCCCGTCGCAAGAGCCCCTTTCCTTCCCCGAGAAGGGTGGGAGTGAGCGGCGCAAGCTAGCCAGGCGAACCCGCCGGCAACGTGCCCTTAGCCCGTGGCGCGGCTTCTCCCCGAAGGTTGAACAGACCGCAGCGCGCCGGCGCCGCGCTAAGCCACCTTGTCCAGATATCCATGCACGGCCGCGGCGCCGCGCTGTTCCTGGCGGCCGCCGACCCGGTTCCTTCCGGCGCGCTTGGCTTCGTACAAGCCGCGGTCCGCGATCTCGACCAGTTGCAGCACGGAGCCGTCGGCGGCAGGGACCGCCGAAGCGATGCCGGTGCTGATGGTGACGATGCCGCGGGGCGAGGCGGCGTGCGGCGCGTTGAGGCCGGCGATGGCCCAGCAGCAGCGCTGCGCCACGTCGTAGGTGGCGTCGTAGTCCGCACCAGGAAGGATGATGACGAACTCCTCGCCGCCGTAACGTGCCAGCAGGTCCATCTGCCCGCGTGTTTCACGCGCCAGGCGCGACGCCACCATCCGCAGGCAGGAGTCGCCGCCGATGTGGCCGTAGTGGTCGTTGTACAGCTTGAAATGGTCGATGTCGATCATGATCAGGCCCAGCGGGGCCTGCGCGCGGGACGCACGCTGCCACTCCGCTTCCAGCGCGTTGTCGAAGTGGCGGCGGTTGGCCAGGCTGGTGAGCGCGTCGGTAACGCTCAATTGCTCGAGCTTCTTTTCCAGCGCCTTGCGTTCCGTCACTTCCGTTTCGAGCGCCCGGTTGGCCTCGCTGAGCGCGCGGGTGCGGACGCCGACGGCATCCTCCAGCGCGTTCATCTTCAGCTCCGCCTGCCGTGTCATCTCCCACTTCATGGTCAAGGTGCTGGCCAGCTGGAAGGCCTCGATATTGTCGAAGGGCTTCTTCAGGATCAGCAGGCGGTCGCCCAGGTCCAGGCGCTCCGACATCTCCTCCCATGAGTAGTCGGAATACGCGGTGCACACCACGATCTGCAGCTTGGGGTCCTTCCGCCAGATGTGCTCGATGGTTTCGACCCCGTCCCAGCCCGGCGGCATGCGCATGTCGATGAACGCCATGGCATAAGGCTGGTTGTCGTTGCATGCCTGCTCGACCAGGGCGAAGCCTTCCTGCCCCTGGCAGGCGGAATCGATCTGGAAAAGCGCGTTGGCGCCGCGGCCGCTGTCGTCGTCGCCGAACAGGGCGGCCTCGGTTGCGGCCAGCGCGGCGTCGCCGGAGTCGGCGCCGAGGATCTTCCTGAAGTCCTCGATGATGGACTGATTGTCGTCGATGACCAGGATGCGGCGGTTGGAGGTTGCGGATTGCGTGTTCATGTGTGGACTACTGTCCCGGCTGCAGCGGCAGCTCAAGAGTGAAGGTTGCGCCAAGTTGCAGGCCATCGCTGTGGGCGGTCAGCGAGCCATCCATTTCCTTTGCCGCCAGGGCGCCGCTGTGCAAGCCGAAGCCATGGCCGGATTTGCGGGTGGTGAAGCCGTGGTTGAAGATGCGTTTCATGTTCTCCGGGCTGATGCCGACGCCGTTGTCGATCACCGAAATGCGCACGCGGCCGCCGGCGTTCTTCACCCGCACCGTGATGCGCTTGTCGGAATGGCCGGAGTCGTCGCAGGCGTGCTTGGCATTGCGCAGCAGGTTCACCAGCACCTGCAGCACGCGGTGCTTGTCGACCTTGATCGGCGGCACGGCGTCGTATTCACGGATCGCCTCGATGCCGTGACGGCTGCACGAGCCTTCGTTCATGCGGATGCTGTCCTCCACCAGGCCGATCACGTCCACCGTTTCGGTGACGCCGGACACCTTGGCGTAGCTTTGCTGCATCGCCACGATCTTCTTGATGTGCTCGATGTTGTCGCGCAGGGAATCGAGTTCCTTGAGCGTGGCGTCCTGGTCGGTGCGCACATGGTCGGCAAGCTGGGCCAGGTAGCCCGGCACCAGCTTGCCCTTGGGATCCTCGGTCAGGAAGCTGCCCAGGTCGGCCTCGTGTTCGCGCAGGAGGGCGGCCACCTTGGCAAGGCCGGTGAGCTTGGACTTCTTCACGCTGTCCGTCACCAGGCTGGCGGAGACGTTGACGCTGTTGAGCACGTTGCCGACGTTATGCAGGACGTTGGTGGCGATCTCGGTCATCCCCGCCTGGCGCGAGGCCTCGGCCAGCTGCTTGTTCATCTGCTCCAGCTTGGCCTCCGCGGACTTGCGCTCGGTGATGTTGCGCGCGATGGCGACCACCTGGTCATGCAGCAGCGGCACCAGCCGGACTTCGTGGAAGGACTCCAGGCCCTTGGCGCCTTCCGAATGCTCGATGCTCACCATCGACTTGTCATCGATCACGCGCCGCAGCACCTCGGAAAAGCGGTCGCCGGAATACTTCAGCCAGCACTCCTGGATGCGCCTCCCCGAAAGCTCTTGCTGCGGCAGGTCGCCGCCGGCGCCCGCCTTGACCGACAGGATCGTGCCCTGCTGGTCGAGGCGGAATACCAGGTCGGGAATGGCCTGGAAAATCGCCTGGATCTCGGAATTCGCCTCGAGCAGCTCCTGCGAGCTGACTTCCAGCGAGCGCTCCATCATCTCGCGGTCGACCTCGTATTCCTTGTAGGCGCTGTCGACTGCCGCGATGAAATCCTGCCATTCGGCGGGAATGCTGAAATCCTTGGGAAAGAAGCGCTTCAGCTGGCGCTTCAGCAGGCTTTGGGTGACGACCATGATCAGGCCTCGGCGAAGGTGGTGATGGTCATGGTCTGGTTGTGCAGTTCGCTCCGCTGGCCCTGCGCGAACGGCGCGATCTCGCCGTAGGAGTAGAAGCCGGTCAACACCGCCTGCTCGCCCAGTACGTCGCGCACGCCTTCCACTTCCTCCTCGACGCGCTGCTTCAGGACCAGCTTGCGGCCGACGCAGCTGATCAGGAGCGCGAGCTCGGGAGCGGCGCTGCCCGCCCCGCGGAGGCTGGCCTGGGCCGCGCCGACGGCGCCGTCGACCAGCCGGTCGAAGTTCGCCTTGGTCAGGCGGGCGCGGGCGCCTTCCGGCACATCGCCGGCGAACGTCATGCTCTGCTGCTGCTCGTCGACGGCGAGGATGGTGCGTACCAGCGGCGTTTCGCCGTCGCGGGTGCGCACGCTCAGCGGGAACAGCAGGCCGGTGGCCGGCAGGCCCTTGGCGTGCTCGCCCAGGTACTGCTTGTACAAGGCCAGCGCCGGACGGCCGTCCAGCTCGAGCAGAACGTTGCCCTTCGAGCGCGTGACCAGCCGTTCGGGACCGAACGGGTCCCAGCCGCCGAGGGAGCCGAAGCCGACCTTCAGCCGGTTCCCGTAGAGTCCAACCGCGGCGATGGCGCCTTTCTGAGGGACGGCGCTGTTGAATACCAGGGTCTCGCCGAAGCGCGCGCCATCGCCGGCCAGTCCGCCGGTCACGGTGACGTCTTCCGGCAGGTGCCCGGCCAGCCCGCGGACCAGTTCGCTGCCGTTGACGCTCAGGCCGTCGGAGAGCAGCAAGACGTGAGCCAGCTTTTGGTCCGGCTCTCCCGCCTCCCCGGCCACGGTGTGCGGCAGCAGCTGCGCCAGTGTTTCGCCCGCTTGACGGCTGTCGGGGCTGGCGCCCAGGCTGACCTGGGCGGTACGAAGATGCGTGTGCTCGAAATGGACCGCGGTGGCGACGAGCGAATCGTCGGACACCTGGGTGCCGCAGATTTCTCCCGCGGTGGAGCAGCCCAGGATGTAGGCGGCGGGATAGGACCGCTGCAGCGGTTCGACCGCCTGCCGGTCCTGCAGCGCGGCGGTGGCGCCGAACACCAGGACCAACTGCACCGATTGCGCCGCCGGCCCTGGCGCCGCGGGCGTCCAGCCGCGGGAACGCGTCCATGTTCTCTGTTCGATTTTCACGGGGGACTCCTCCGTCCGGCCTGTGCTGTGATGCGCAGGACTATGCTCCTAACCTGACATTAAATTCATCTGAGCAGCCAGACGGACTGATCCGGCAGAAGAGCGATGCCGGCCGGTGCGGCGCGGTACCGCCCCTGCCCCCGCGGCGGGGAGTGAAGCGCACGATAGTTCCGATGCAATACAGGGACTTGGCGCGATCGGCCGGTCGCTGGGGGCGCGGACTCCGACCCCCTGTCACTTCTGACAGGGTCCCACTGGGCGGCCGTTCGTGCCACGCTCTGGCAAGCCTGGAACAGGACGCAATGACTACTTCGATCCGAGCCTTGCTCGAGAAGATATGGGGCGTGCGCCGCCATCTTCCGGCCGCGTCGCCGGGCAGGATCCACTCCGGGAATGGCGGCGGCATGCCTTTGCCGCCGAGCGAGGATCATTTCAAGTCCGCGTTCGTGCACTCCACCATCGGCATGGCGCTGGTGTCGCTGGAAGGGCGGTGGCTGCAAGCCAATGCGGCGCTCTCCTCGATGCTGGGCTACTCGGCCGACGAGCTTCTGCAAACCACGTTTCAGGCGCTGACTCATCCCGAGGACCTGGCCGCCGACCTTGCGCTCGTGCGGCGGCTGACCGCCGGCGAGATCGAGTCCTACTCCATGGAAAAGCGCTACTTCCACAAGCAGGGCCACACGATTTACGCGCTCCTCAGCGTATCGCTGGTGCGCGCCGCGGCGAACCAGCCCCGCTACTTCATATCGCAGATTCAGGACATCACCGCGCGCAAGCGCTACGAGGAGGACATCCGCTATCTGGCCAACCATGACCCGCTGACCGGGCTGGCCAGCGCAACGCTGCTCGACGACCGCCTGGCCACGGCCATGGCGCGGACCTCGCGCAGCGGCGACAAGCTGATGGCGCTGCTGTTCGTGGACCTCGACCGCTTCAAGGTGGTCAACGACTCTCTCGGCCATGCATTCGGCGACCGGCTGCTCAAGATGGCGGCGGAGCGCCTGCAGGGCTGCATGCGCAGCTCCGATACCGTCGCCCGCCGCGGCGGCGACGAGTTCGTGGTGCTGGTGGAGGATCTGGCCGCGCCGGAGGATGCCCTGTTCGCGGCCCACAAGATTCAGCAGGCCCTGGCGCGGCCGATGCTGATCGACGGCAAGGAACTGGTGACGACCGCCACCATCGGCGCGGCGCTGTATCCGGCCGACGGCAATACCGCGGAGCGGCTGCTGACCAATGCGGAGGCGGCGATGCACCGGGCCAAGCTCGAAGGCGGCGGCGGCTTCAATTTCTATACCGCCGAACTGGGGCGCCGCACGCTCGAGCGGTTCGGCCTGGAAAGCGCCTTGCGCCAGGCGGTGAGCCGCGGCGAATTCGAACTCTACTACCAGCCGCAGGTGCGGCTCGCCGACCGGGGCGTCACGGCGGTGGAAGCGCTGATCCGCTGGCACCGGCCGGGCCACGGCCTGGTCCTTCCCGCGCGCTTCATCGCGCTGGCCGAGGAAACCGGCCTGATCGTTCCGATCGGCGAGTGGGTGCTTCGCACCGCGGCAGACCAGCTGCGCCGGTGGCGTCGAACCGCGTCGTCCCGGCTGCGCATGGCGGTCAACGTCT
>DASRFD010000105.1:0-11430 GCA_035651715.1 Nevskia sp. | reverse complement strand
CACGGTGTAGAGCAGCACCTGCAGGCGCGTGTACTCGACGCCGTGGGTCACCGGCAGCATCGGCACGTCGACCTCCGCGTATTCCTTGTGGCGCTCGATCGCCAGGGCCCAGAAGTGCGGCGGGGTCCAGGTGAAGATGATCAGGAACAGCAGCAGCGCGTGCGGGTGCACCGTGCCGGTGATCGCGGCCCAGCCCAGCACCGGCGGCGCGGCGCCGGCGGCGCCGCCGATGACGATGTTCTGCGGCGTGGCGCGCTTCAGGTAGAGGGTGTAGATGCCGGCGTAGCCGATCAGGGTGGCCAGGGTCAGCCAGGCGGTGAGCGGATTGACCCACAGCCACAGCACGGCGAAGCCGGCGACGCCGATGGCGGCGGCGAACACCACCGATTCGGTCACCGACAGCGTGCCGGTGACCAGCGGGCGGCCGCAGGTGCGCGCCATGCGCGCGTCGATGTTGCGGTCGATCAGCTGGTTCACCGCCGCGGCCGAGGCGGCCTGCAGGGTGATGCCGAGCGAGCCCCAGAACAGCTTGTCCAGCGGCGGCAGGCCGGGCACGGCGAGGAACATGCCGATGATCGCGGTGAACACGATCAGCATCACCACGCGCGGCTTGCACAGCTCGTAGTACTCGTTGAGCCGGTGGCGCAGGCCGGGCTGCGCGGCGACGGACATCCGTGCGGTCATAGTAGGGAACCTCTGGGCTAGTCGTGGGCTTCCGGGCGTCGCCAGGCGAAGAAGTTCACGGCCACCACCACCAGCAGCAGCAGGGCCGCGCCGGCATTGTGCGCGTCGGCCAGCAGCAGCGGCAAACCGAGCTTGACGATGCTGATGCCGATCGCCAGCTGCAGCAGCAGGGCGCCGAGCAGGGCCCCGGCCAGGCGGCGCCACAGCAGGGTCCGCGCCCGCGCCAGCAGGAACAGCGCGAGGCCGCCGAGCACCACGGTCACCACCACGGCGCCGTAGCGGTGCAGCAGGTGGATGGTGGCGCGCACCGCGCCGTCGAGGATGCCGAACTCGTAATTGGTCTGGGTGCCGTGCCAGACGTCGAAGGCGCGGGCCAGGCCGGTCTGCGGGGTGAACCTGCCCAGGCAGGCGGGGAAGTCCGGGCAGGCGGTGGCGGCGTAGTTGGAGCTGGTCCAGCCGCCGAGGAAGATCTGCCCGGCCACCACCGCCAGGGCCAGGGCCGCGGCCAGGCGCAGGCCCAGCGGCAGGCGCGGCAGCGGCGGCAGGGCGCCGATCGGCTCGCCGGCGAAGGCCTTGCGCGTTTCCAGCGCGGGATCGACCGGCAGGGTCATCGGCGCCGGCCTGGCGCCGCGCAGCCACAACCACCACAGCAGCGACAGGGTCAGCAGGCCGCACAACAGGTGGCCGGTGACGGTGACGGGATTGACGTTCCACAGCACCGTCAGCGCGCCGAGCGCGCCTTGCAGGCAGACGGTGCCGACCAGGGCCAGGGTCAGGCCGCGCGGCAGGCGGCGGCTGCGGTCCAGCCACGCCAGCACCGCCAGCGCCACCAGCAGGCTGCCGAGCGTGGTGGCGAGGTAGCGGTGGATCATCTCCTTCCAGGCCTTGTGCGCCTCCACCACCGGCCGCGTCGGATACGCCGCCGCCAGGTCCGCCGCCGGATCCTTCGCCGCGGCGGTGACCGTGAGGTGGCCGTAGCAGCCGGGCCAGTCGGGGCAGCCGAGGCCGGCGTTGGACAGCCGCACGTAGGCGCCGAACACGACGACCACGAAACACAGGACCAGGGCGAGGAGGTTGATGCCGCGGAACAGGGAAACCATGGAGCTTTGCGGTGCCGCCGCGGTACAAGGGCGGCTTCAGGAGGTGTCTATTTTAGCTTGATCCCGGGCATGGCGAGGGGGCGCCTGCCCGACGGCGCGGCACCGGGTCCTTTCGCTCCGCTCAGGGCGGTGCTAGTCGACCTGCGACTGCTTCAGCAGCTTCTTCAGGTCCTTGAGGATGCCCTTGAAGTCGGCCACCGCATCCGGCTTCGGCGCATACACCATGAACCAGTTGCCCAGCGGATCGACCATCAGCAGCGAGTCGGCCGGCGCGGGCTGGAAGAAATCGGCGGCGCGGCTGCCGGGGGCGCCGTTGTCGGCGGCCAGCACCAGGTCCGGGTGCTCGACGCCGAGCAGGGCCTTGGCGGCGGCCAGCGCCGCGGCGTCGGGGGCGATGTAGACGCGCTGCAGGCGCCGCGCATCGCGATCCAGGGCGGTGCGGATCTGGCGGCTGTGGTAGACGCGCCCCTTGCAGGTCTCGGCGCAATCCGCGGGCGCGAGGTAGACCATGCTCCACTTGCCCTTGAACAGGTTCGCCGGTTCCGGCTTGCCGTCGGCGTCGGCGAGGCTCAGCGCCGGCAGCGGCCGCGCCGTCGGCTGCACCAGCTGGCCGTAGTTGGTGGTGCCGCTGGGGCGCAGGCCCGGCAGCAGGAAGTACACGACGTAGGCGGCCAGCACCGGCATGGCGAAAATCGCCAGCAGCAGCAGGAACTGGCGGCGCGAACTCTTCAGGGTGGGATCATTCATGGGCTTGGCTCGCGGCCTTGCGGCCGGCGCTTGAGGTTGAGCTTGAGGAACAGGACCAGCAGGGTCAGGGCGAAGGCGAACCATTGCGCGGCGTAGGCGTAATGCCGCGCCGGCGGAAAGCCGCTGTCGCTGACTTTCCACTCGCGGACGAAGCCGCCGGGCGCGCCAGGGGCCAGCAGCAGCTCCCCGGCCAGCACCGGCTCGCCGTAGAAGCAGGCCAGGTCGGCCGCGGTGGGATACAGCACCAGGCGCGGCCATTGCGCCGGCGGATGCGCCGCATCGCAAGCCGCGGCGCCCAGGCGCAGGCCGGGCTCTGGCAGTGTGCGCCACAGGCCGTCGATGGCCTGCGGCCCGGCCGGCGCCGGCAGCGGCGGCAGCTCGCGGCGGTTCGACGCGGCCGGCACCCAGCCGCGGTTGACGATCAGCAGGCGGCCGTCGTCCAGGCGCAGCGGCGTCCAGACGTCGTAGCCCGGCGCGCTGCCCCTCGCCTGGTCGTCGAGCAACAGCTGGCGCTCCGGCAGGTATTGGCCGTGCGCGCTGACCCGGACTGCCGCCAGCGTCGCAACCGGCGCGGTGGCGGCGGTCAGCTCCCGCGGCGGCTGCGCCGCGGCCTCGGCGTACTGGCGATCCAGCGCCTTCTTCTCGTCGCCGCGATGCAGCTGCCACAGGCCCAGGTACACGGTCAGGCCGCAGCCGGCGGCGGCCGCGAGCGTGGACCACAGAGAGGGGCGGAACGACCAGGCCAAGGCGTTTTCTCGCGCGTCTCAGCGGCCGGCGCTTTGTGGGCGCGCGCCGCCGGGGGCTAAGATGGCAGCCTGTCCGCCCATCGTGCCGTTCATGCTCGTCAAGCTCATCATCGTGGCTTTCCTGATCGCCATCCTGGCGTCGCTGTTCTCGGGACTGTACTTCCTGCTCAAGGACCCCGGCACCAGCCAGGACCGCCGCACCGTGAAGGCCCTGACCGTGCGCGTGGGGCTGTCGATCGCCTTCGCCCTGTTCCTGATCCTGAGCTACTTCATGGGTTGGATACATCCCCACGGCGTGGGGCAATAAGCCAACTGCACGGCGGTCCCGCGGCCGCCTTGCCGGCTTGATCCCGAAAGCCGGTGGACATCCCCCGTCCTACGAAAAAAGGCCCGGCCTTGCGGCCGGGCCTTTGCTGTTGCAGCTCGGCCGCGTGCTACAGCACGTAGACGAAGGTGAACAGGCCGATCCAGACCACGTCCACGAAGTGCCAGTACCAGGCCACGCCTTCGAAGCCGAAGTGGCGGTCCGGCTTGAAGTGGCCGGACATCAGGCGCAGCGTGATGATGATCAGCATCAGCGTGCCCAGGGTCACGTGCATGCCGTGGAAGCCGGTGAGCATGAAGAAGGTCGAACCGTACACGCCGGAACCCAGGGTCAGGTTCATGTGGGTGTAGGCGTGGATGTACTCCTTGGCCTGGCAGAACAGGAAGGTCGCGCCGAGCAGGATGGTCAGCCACATGAAGGCGATGCACTTGGCGCGCTTGTTGTCCTTCAGCGCGTGGTGCGCCCAGGTCACCGTGAAGCTGGAGGTGATCAGCAGGATGGTGTTGAACGCCGGCAGCCCCCAGGGCTCCATCGCCTCGAAGTCGCCGCCGACGTGGCCGGGGCCGTTGCTCGGCCAGCCCGCCTCGAAGTGCGGCCACAGCTCGGTGAAGGTGAGCAGCTTGGAGCCGTCGCCGCCGAGCCAGGGCACCGACAGGATGCGGGTGTAGAACAGGGCGCCGAAGAACGCGCCGAAGAACATCACCTCGGAGAAAATGAACCAGCTCATGCCCCAGCGGAAGGTGCGGTCCACCTGCAGGCTGTACTTGCCGTGCTCGCTCTCCAGGGCGACATCACGGAACCAGCGGAAGATGATGAAGAAGGCCCAGGCGGCGCCGACGATGACCATCGGCTGCCACGGCCAGGGGCGCTGCTCCAGCAGGCAGGCGACGCCGTAGACCACCAGGGCCAGGCCGGCGGTGAGGTAGAACGGCCACGCGCTCGGATTGGGTACGAAGTACCGGGCATAGCCGGTTTCGGCGGGGGCGGCATGATCATGGGTCGCCATCTGGGTTTCCTCGGTTCAGCTCTTTAAGAATTCGGCTTGTCGCCGGCGCGGCTGTGCTGCGCCAGCTCGGTCACATCGAAAAACGTGTACGACAGCGTCACGGTATCCACATCGGCCGGCAGCGCCGGGTCCAGCATGAACCGCACCGGCATCCGCTTGGCTTCGTTGGCCTTGAACGGCTGCTGATTGAAGCAGAAGCATTCGGTCTTGTGCAGGTGCCTGGCCGCGTTCCACGGCGCGACGCTCGGCACCGCCTGGCCCACCACCTCCTGGTCCTGCTGGTTGCGCGCGTCGAAGTACACCGTCACCAGCTGGCCCGGGTGCACCTCGACCGCGGGCTGCTCGGCGCTGAAGCTCCACACCCGGCCGCCGTTGACGGTGGTCAGGAACTGCACCTTCACCGTGCGGTTCGGGTCCACCTGCTCCTTCACGTCGGCCGACACCAGCATGCCGGCGTTCTTGCCGTTCAGGCCGGTGAGCTGGCAGATGGCGCCGTACAACGGCACCAGGGCGAAGCCGAAGCCGAACATGAAGAGCACCACCCCCGCCAGCTTCCAGCTGCCGCGGCGCGCTCCCTTCCGTCCGGCATCCTCGCTCACTCAGCCTCCGCGATGGCTCATCGACCAGAAGAAGGCGACGACGAAGCCCAGCGCCACCAGCCCCAGCCACAGCGCGGTGCGCAGATTGCGCCGCGCCAGGGCCTGCTGCTGGCTCAGGGGCTTGCCGTCCGCCATCGTCCCGGGCTCCGCTCAGTGCGCCGCCCAGGGGGTTTCGGCGTCGGTGATCTCGGGCGGATCCTCGAAGGTGTGGTACGGCGCCGGGCTCGGCACGGTCCACTCCAGGCCGTAGGCGCCTTCCCAGACGCGCGCCGGGGCCGGCTTGAGGCCCTTGCGCGCCAGCGCGCAGCGCAGGATGTTGTAGAAGAACAGGAACTGGCCGATGAAGAACAGGAACGCGCCGACCGTCGAGATCTGGTTGAAGTCCGTGAACTGCACCGCGTAGTCGGGGATGCGGCGCGGCATGCCGGCCAGCCCGACGAAGTGCTGCGGGAAGAAGGTCACGTTGATCCACACCGCCGACCACCAGAAGTGGATCTTGCCGAGGGTCTCGTTGTACATCACGCCGGTCCACTTCGGGATCCAGTAGTAGACGCCGGCGATGATGCCGAACACCGCGCCCGGCACCAGCACGTAGTGGAAGTGCGCCACCACGAAGTAGGTGTTGTGGTACTGGAAGTCCACCGGGGCCAGCGCCAACATCAGGCCGGAGAAGCCGCCGATCGAGAACAGGAACACGAAGGCCACCGCGAACAGCATCGGCGTCTCGTAGGTCATCGAGCCCTGCCACATGGTCGCGACCCAGTTGAACACCTTCACGCCGGTGGGCACCGCGATCAGCATGGTGCTGAACATGAAGAACAGCTCGCCGGCCAGCGGGATGCCCACGGTGAACATGTGGTGGGCCCAGACGATGAACGACAGGAAGGCGATCGAGGCCATGGCGTAGACCATCGAGGCGTAGCCGAACAGCGGCTTGCGCGCGAAGGTCGGGATGATGGTCGAGATGATGCCGAACGACGGCAGGATCAGGATGTACACCTCGGGATGGCCGAAGAACCAGAAGATGTGCTCGAACATCACCGGGTCGCCGCCGCCGGCGGCGTTGAAGAAGCTGGTGCCGAAGTACTTGTCGGTCAGCAGCATCGTCACCGCTCCGGCCAGCACCGGCATCACCGCGATCAGCAGGTAGGCGGTGATCAGCCAGCTCCAGGCGAACAGCGGCATCTTCAGCAGGGTCATGCCCGGCGCGCGCATGTTCAGGATCGTCACCGCCACGTTGATGGCGCCGGTGATCGAGGAGATGCCCATCAGGTGGATGGCGAAGATCAGCAGCGGGAACGAGTTGCCGGTCTGCAGCACCAGCGGCGGGTAGATGGTCCAGCCGCCGGCGGGGGCGCCGCCCGGCAGGAAGAACGTCGACAGCAGCAGGGCGAAGGCGAACGGCAGGATCCAGAAGCCCCAGTTGTTGACGCGCGGCAGCGCCAGGTCGGAGCAGCCGATCATCATCGGCACCATCCAGTTGGCCAGGCCGACGAAGCCGGGCATGACGCCGCCGAAGATCATCACCAGCGCGTGCATGGTGGTGAACTGGTTGAACAGCTCCGGATCGAAGTACTGCAGGCCGGGCTGCCACAGCTCGGCGCGGATCGCCAGCGACATCAGGCCGCCGATGGTGAACATGATGGCGGAGAACCACAGGTACAGCGTGCCCAGGTCCTTGTGGTTGGTGGTCTTGATCCAGCGCATGATGCCCTTGTCGGGGCCGTGATGCGCGTGGTCGTCGTGACCGTGGTCGTGACCGTCGTGAGCGTGATCGTGTGCCATGACTTATCTGCCTGCTCGAATAGTTGGACTACTTGCGCAGCGCCGCGACCTGCGCGGGCTGGACGTCGCCGGACTTGTTGCCCCAGGAGTTGCGCTCGAAGGTGGCGACGGCGGCAACGTCCGCGTCGCTGAGCTGCGACGCAAACGGCGGCATCGCGTTCTTGCCCTTGAGGATCTGGGTGATGTGGGCCTCCGGGCTGCCGGCGACGACCTTGCTGCCGGCCAGCGCCGGGAAGGCGGGCGGCATGCCCTTGCCGGTGGCCTGGTGGCAGGCGGCGCAGACCGAGCCGTAGATCTTCTCGCCGTTCTTCATCAGCTCGTCATGGCCCAGCTTGGCGGCGGAGGGCGGCGGCGCGGCGGCGGGCGCCGGCACCGCGGCCGCGGGTGAGGCGGGCGCCGGGGCCGCCGCTGCCGGGGCGGCGGCGGCAACCTGGGCGACGGTGGCGGGCGCCGCGGTCGGGGCGGCGGCGCCGGCGCCGTTGCCGGCCTTCTCCGCCAGCCACTGCTTGAACTCGGCCTCCGGCACGGCCTTGACCACGATCGGCATGAAGCCGTGGTCGCGGCCGCACAGCACGGTGCACTGGCCGCGGTAGATGCCCGGCTCGTCGATGTTGGCCCACATCTCGTTGATGTAGCCCGGGATCGCGTCCTTCTTCACCGCGATGTCCGGCACCCACCAGCCGTGGATCACGTCGTCGGAGGTGAGCAGGAAGCGGACCTTCTTGCCGACCGGCAGCACCAGGTAGTTGTCGACGTCGTGGAGGTAGTTCGGCACCGTCTTGGGATCGACGCCGGAATGCAGCTGGCGCGCCTCGTTGGCCTTGGGTTCCAGCGTGCTGAAGAAGCTGACGCCGCTGCCGACGTACTCGTACTGCCACTTCCACTGGTAGCCGGTGATCTTCACCGTGTAGTCGGAGTTGCGCGTGTCGTACATCTTGATCAGGGTGCCGGCGGCCGGTACGGCCATGGCGATCAGGATCAGGAACGGCACGATGGTCCAGGCGATCTCGATGGTGGTGCTTTCGTGGAACTTGGCCGGCACCGGGTGCTTGGAGCGGCGGTGCGCGAACAGCGAGTAGAACATCACGCTGAACACCACCACGCCGATGACCACGCAGATCCAGAACACGTACATGTGCAGGTTCCAGACCTCGCGGCTGATCGCCGTGACGCCCTTGGGCATGTTCCAGTACGCATTGTCCATCGTGTCGGCGGCGCGCACGGCGCCGCTGCCCAGCCCGATCAGGGCGGCAACGATGGTGCGGAGGACCAGATTCACTCTGGGGCTCAGATTCGGCATTCCCCTCTCCATTTAATGACCGCACCCAAAGCGCGGTCGAATAATCAAATTTTCGACGGAGCGGACTCCGTGCTTCCCGGCGGCGTCCGGCGCCAGCCTGGATGTATCAATTCACGCATGCGTCCGGCCAGGCGCAGCCGCTCCGCGTCGGTGAGGCAGCGGCCAAGCTCCAGCTGCTGCCCCTGACAGCTCAGCACCAGCCGGGTCGGGCTGTTGCGGTAAGGTCCGCCTTCCAGCAGCACGCGGGTCGCGCCGCGCGGCAGCCGCACCGTCAGGCCGGCGCCGCGCCCGATCTCTCCCACCTCGATGCGGATCTCGTCCCCATCGAAGCACACCATCTCGCGGTAGCGGTTGCGCCGCAGGCTGACCACCAGGGCCGCCGCCAGCGCCGCCAGCTCCAGCCCGGCGAACGGCAATACCGGCCAGAAGCCGCGCCAGGCGAAAAAGCCGCCGATGGCCAGCGATACCGTGCCCATCCAGGCCATGAACCCGACCGCCTGCCTGACGCTCATCGAGGCGTTCGGACCGATCACCAGACGCGTATTCACCGGGTCGGACATGTTCGCCTCGCTGGACGTCCGTCCGCAAGCGCCGGGCCGTCAAACTTCTTTATTGTAGGGGCCTGCCTTCGCGGGCGTAAAGTCGCGCCTCGATTGGCAAAAGCGCGGCGCGCGCGCGTTACACCCCGGGTCAGATCGGCGCCATTGCGTCCCGCAGTGCGGTCCAGTCCAGGTTGGCGGCGATTTGCGCGGCGTCGGCGCCCGTCGGCACGGTGGCGAGCAGCGGCTCGGGCAGCAGCGCGCGCAGGGTCTCGATGTTGCCGCGCAGGCGATCCTGCTGCGGCGGCAGCACGTTGGCGACCCAGCCCGCCAGGCGCGTGCGGCGGCGGATCGCCTCGGCGCTGAGCAGGGCGTGGTTGATGCAGCCCAGGCGCATGCCGACCACCAGCAGCACCGGCCAGCGCCGGCGCTCCACCCAGTCGGCGAAGCCCAGGCCCGGCGCGAGCGGCACCATCCAGCCGCCGGCGCCCTCGGTCACGACCCAGTCGTGGCGCCGCGCCAGCCGCGCATGGGCGGCATCCAGCGCGTCGGCCGTCAGCACGGCGCCGGCTCCCGCCGCCGCCAGGTGCGGCGCGATCGGCGGCTCGAAGCACCAGGGATTGACCTCGGCGTAGTCCAGGCCCGGCGCGGAGGCGGCCAGCAGCGCCAGGGCGTCCTCGTTGCGCAGGCCCGCGGCGCTGCGTTCGGCGCCGGAGGCGACCGGCTTGAAGCCGGCCGCGGCGATTCCCTCGGCGCGCAGCCGCAGCAGCACGGCGCAGGCGACCCGGGTCTTGCCGACGCCGGTGTCGGTGCCGGTGACGAAGAGCGTGGCGGCGGCCACGATCTAGCTGTCCGCGCGCGCTGGTTGGCTGTCGGCACCAGCGCCCCGCGGCTTTTCACCGGCAACTTGCTCCAGGCCTTCGGCCAGGTCGGCGAGCAAGCCATCGATCTGCCCGGCGGTGTGCGCCGCCGACAGCGTGATGCGCAGGCGCGCGGTGCCGGGCGGCACCGTCGGCGGACGGATCGCGGCGACCCACCAGCCGCGCTCGAACAGGTAGCGCGACAGCGCCAGGGCGCGCGCCTCGGCGCCGAGGATCAGCGGCTGGATCGGCGTCGCCGAGGGCGACAGCGCCAGGCGCAGCGCCGCGGCGCCCTCGCGGAAGCGGCGGATGTTGGCGTGCAGCGCGGCGCGGCGCTCGGGCTCGGCGCGCAGGATGCGCAGGCCCTCGCGCGCCGCGGCGGCGATGGCCGGCGGCGGCGCGGTGGAGAAGACCCAGCTGCGCGCGCGCTGGACCAGGTATTCGACCAGGGTCTCCGAGCCGGCGACGAAGGCGCCCGCCGCGCCCAGGCTCTTGCCCAGGGTGGCGACGTGGACCAGCGGCGGGTTGAGCGGCGCCGCCGGATGCGACAGCTCCTCGAGGCTGCCGCGGCCGTGTCCGCCGAGCACGCCGAAGCCGTGCGCGTCGTCGACCATCAGGCTCGCCTCGCGCGCCTCGCACAGGTTCGACAGCGCCGGCAGGTCGGCCAGATCGCCGTCCATGCTGAACACGCCGTCGGTGACCAGCAGCGCCTGGCGGTCGGCGGCGCGCGCCTGGCGCAGGGCCCGGCCGAAGCCGCCGAGATCGGCGTGCGCCACGCGGACATACTGCGCGCCGCACAGCCGGCCGCCGTCGATCAGCGAGGCGTGGTTGAGCTCGTCGGCCACCACCACGTCGTCGCGCCTGAGCAGGGCGCGCAGCACGCCGAGGTTCGCGGCCCAGCCGCTGGAGAACAGCAGCACGCGCGGCCGCTGCAGGAAATCGGCCAGCTCCTCTTCGAGCCGGGCGTGCTCGCGGTTGTAGCCGGACACCAGCGCGGCGGCGCCGGAGCCGGTGCCGCACAGGTCCAGCGCGCGCCGGGCCGCGGCGGCCAGGCGCGGATCGGCGGCCAGGCCCAGGTAGTCGTTGCTGCAGAAATTGACGCAGGCGCGGCCCTCGACCCGCAGCGCCACGCCGTGGCCGCCCTCGACCGCGCGGCGCACGCGGTACAGGTCCGCCGCGCGCAGGCGCTGCAGCTCGGCGGCGAGGCGCTGTTCCAGCGTCGCGCGCGGGCCGGGATCGTCAGCCATGCCGCTTATTCGTCGCAGCAGGACATCTGCAGCGAGCGCACCTCGGCGATGCAGGCGCCGCGGTGCTGGTCGTCGGCGTGGGCCTCGGCCGGCACCTGCCCCTCGGGCCGGATGCCCAGGCGCCGGAACAGGTGACGGTCCTTGTCGTTCTGCGGGTTGGCGGTGGTGAGCAGGCGCTCGCCGTAGAAGATCGAGTTGGCGCCGGCGAGGAAGCACAGCGCCTGCAGCTCCTCGCTCATGGCGGTGCGGCCGGCCGACAGGCGCACGTGCGAGCGCGGCATCAGGATGCGCGCCACCGCGATGGTGCGCACGAAATCGAACGGGTCCAGCGGCTCGGCCCCGTCCAGCGGCGTGCCCGGCACGGCCACCAGCTCGTTGATCGGCACGCTCTCCGGGTGCTGCGGCAGATTCGCGAGCGTCAGGAGAAGCATCGCGCGATCGCGCGCGGACTCGCCCATGCCCAGGATGCCGCCACAGCAGACCTTGAGACCG
>DASRFD010000104.1:0-17336 GCA_035651715.1 Nevskia sp. | reverse complement strand
CTCTTGGTCAGCAGGTTGCCGCTGCTGTCGTAGGTGAAGGTGGTCTGCCGTCCGGGCTCGTCGATCTCGGTGGGCAGGCGGAAGCTCGTATGCCAGGTGGTGGTGATGGTGCGTTGCTGCGCGGTGCCGACGGCTTCGGTGCGGCTGATCTCCAGGCCGCGGCTGTCGTCGTAGACGTAGTTGGTGAGATTGCCGTTCCAGTCGGTGGTCGTTCGCAGATAGCCGGCAGGGTCATACCCGGTTGCGGCATATGCATTGCAGGTCAGGCAGGTCGCGGCGCCGGTGATGGAGCTGATCTTCTGGTAGCCATTAATGGTGGTGTAGTGGTAGGTGCGCGACACACCGCGCGCATCCGTTACGACCGGATTGGCAGGATCGGTGTAGTCGATGCCGCTCCATCCCACCGCGCCGGTCAGGCCACTTTGGTAGGCACGGCCATTTGTGTCGTAGGAAGTCGAAACATAGCTGGCTCCGCTTTCATCGAGCACGCCAGTCAGCGCATTGGTATGGGTAGAGTCGCTGTACTGATAGGTGCGGATGTGCGTGTCGGGGTAAGTGACCGTGGCGAGCCGGCCGCTGCTGTCGTACCCGTACTGAATGGCGCCGTCCGGTGTCGTCAGGGTTTGCAGTCGGCCCTGCGCGTTGTAGGAAAACGACAAGCTACGGCCAAGGCTGTCGCTAATACTCGAGAGTTGGCCGCTGCCGTTATAGGCGAAGTTCTGTTGATAGCCGCTTCGGGTCGTAACGATCCTCAAGCTGCCCGTATTGTCATATTGTTCGACGGTATCGTCGTTGTCTGTGAGGTTGTAGGTATAGTATTGGCTCAATGACCAGTTGTAATAAACCGGCGTGAGCCGAATCGAGACGTCGCTGTTGGATGTGCAGAGCGAACTGGAACAACCGAAGAAACGAAGCTGGCCATCCTGGCGCTGGACTGCCAGAGCGGTATAGCCGTTCGAGATCACCCAGGGCGCGTTGATTGCGTTGTTATAAACGGGGACAACTTTCCCGCTGCTCAGCTGGCACTGCTGGTTTCCAAGATAGGTTGCACCTGAGGCTCCTTGCGTACACGCCGTTGGAGCATCAAGATATGCGGCCAATCGATAGGGAAGAGCATTCGCCAGAGAAAGGATACGCCGGCCAAGCATATTGCTCTGCCAGCCGACGCTGAATATCCCTGCGATGGGGCTGGCACTATTGTAGTCGCGGCTGAAGACCAGCCTTCCATCGCCAGACTTATAGTCGATTTCGCTCCAGTGCTCGTTACCGCTACCAGGGTTGATTGGACAGGGCGTGGCGGTAGGGCAATCTCCAGTATCGGGCGGCTGGGGAGGATTGATGAAATAGCCATGGACGCACTTTGGTGAATTGATGTTTTGGTTGAAGACGTAGGCACCGGTGCATGTGGCATCTGCGAAAGTAGCCCAATTATTCGCACCATTTGAATAGAAGCTAAAACTATCGCTTAGCTCCTCACAATTGGCGCCGGCTGGACACCCTTCCTTCCCTGTGGTTCCCCCATATATGAAGTAGGGGCCGTTTTTGCTCCTTGAATAAGCGTTACAACCGGCCAACCAAGCCGAGTCCACGCTCCAAACATCCCCGCCCAACTGAGTTCCAGACCATTGACAAGAGATACCTGCATCCAACTGCCAAGCCCAATCTGCGGCCTGGCCAGGCACCGGGAGCAGATAAACGGAAGCCATAAACAGCCACGCCCCCAGCCAACTAGCAGAAATCTTCTTCATATATTCCCCAGGTAACAGCCACATTTCTATGTGGTATCTATTTAGATACTAGTCGGTACATTGATAACATGGCGCATTGGGCGATTCAAGGGAGCTTCATTTGCACTTCTATGAAACTGTGCGGTACTGCATAATTGTGTCGCGGCGGGTAATGTCAGCCGCGCCGCGAGCTAGGAAGTGGCCAGGATGTCGAGTAGCAGCATGGCCCGCTACGTAGCGCCAGCCTCTGCCAACCTGGCCAGGCCAGCGCCGCGCGGTCACGAATAGCCTCGGGCGACGACTACGACGTGAATGAGGGGGTGCCCCGCCGCGTTCGAGCGCCACCAACAGCAGCCTGGTCGGTAAGCCCCAAGGAGCCGGACAGATAGCCAACCAAGGGTCAGGTATCAGCGGCAGCTTTTAGCAGCAACAGGGTGTGTTCCCCCGGCACTCCGGCGCGCGCCATAAAAAAAGCCGGGCGATGCCCGGCTTTCTGCGTGCGGCGTGAACGGCGTTACTGCCCCGCCAGCCCCGCCGCCTGCACCACCGCGATGAACGGGGAGGGATAGACGCCCAGCAGCAGCATCAGCAGGGCCAGGGCCAGCAGCATCAGGCCGCCGGTGTTCTGCGCCCAGTCCAGCGGGGCGGAGAACTTGCGCACCCAGGGGGCGCGCAGGTAAAGCTGGGCCATGGCGCGCAGGTAGTAGAACAGGCCGACGGCGCTGCCGAAGACCACGGCGGCGAGCAGCAGCCACAGGCGGTGGTCGACGCCGGCGGCGATGACGTAGAACTTGCCGATGAAGCCGGCGGTGAGAGGGATGCCGGCCAGCGACAGCAGGGCCACGGTGAGGATCGCCGCCAGGTTGGGGCGGCGCCAGAACAGGCCGCGGTAGTCCCACAGGGTGTCGGCGTCGTGGTCGCCGTAGGGGCTGGAGACCAGGGTCACCACGCCGAAGGCGGCGAGGGTGGTGACGACATAGGTCAGCAGGTAGATCCCCACCGCCTCGGTGGCGAGGGCGCCGGTGGCGATGAAGGCCACCAGCACGTAGCCGAAGTGAGCGATGGAGGAGTAGGCCAGCAGGCGCTTGATGTTGTCCTGCAGCAGCGCCAGCAGGTTGCCGAGCACGATCGACAGGATCGCCACCGCGGTCAGCACGTCCATCAGGCCGGCCGACTGGTAGGCCTTGGTCTCGACGAAGTAGCGCAGCAGCAGCGCCAGCACCGCGGTCTTGGAGGCGGTGGCCAGATAGGCGGCGACCGGCGCCGGTGCGCCCTCATAGACGTCCGGGGTCCACAGGTGGAACGGCGCCAGCGACAGCTTGAAGCCGATGCCCACCAGCAGCAGGCAGCCGGCCACCATCAGCACGACGTGGTCGGGGCCGCGGATGCCGGAGGCGGCCCTGCCGATCTCGTCGAAGGCCAGGGTGCCGGTCATGGCGAACACCAGGGCCATGCCGAACAGGATGAAGGCCGATGCCACCGCCGACAGCACCAGGTACTTCATGCTCGCCTCGAGCGAGCGGCGCTCCTTCACCAGGTAGCCGATCATGCCGTACAGCGGCAGCGACAGCAGCTCCAGGCCGATGAAGAAGGCGGCGAAATGGCGGCTGCACACCACCACCAGCCCGCCGAGCGCCGACAGGGCCAGCAGGATGTAGACCTCCTCCTGGTTGGACTTGTAGCCCTCCATGTAGGCGAAGGTCAGCGTCGCGGTGGCCAGGCCCGCCGCCAGCACCAGGCCCATGTAGAAGCAGGCGTAGCTGTCGATGATCAGCAGCGGCGTCACGGTTTGCGGCAGTGGCGGGTGGCCGAAATAGGCCAGCATCTTCGCGATCGGCCCCTGCAGGTAGGCCGGCAGCTGGTCGGCCAGCTGCGGCAGCACCAGGTAGGTGGCCGAGACCAGGGCCACGTTGAGGCCCACCGCGACCACCGTGGCGTTCCACCAGTGATGGCGGCGGAAGGCGATCGCCACCATCACCCACATGATGGTGAAGCTGACGATCAGGATCGGCGCCAGCGCCTGCCACTGGTTCCAGTTCAGCGAGAAGTTCACGGCGCACCCCCGGCGGGGGCCTGCGCCAGCGTGGCCTGGGCTGCCTGGTAGATCGCCTGCACCGCGTGCATCGGCGCCTTGGACAGGTCCAGCACCGGCTGCGGGTAGAGGCCGAAGAACACCAGCAGGGCCATCAGGGTCAGCATGGTGGCGAGTTCGCGGCGGTTGAGGTCGGCGAGCATCTTGTTTTCGCGGCCGTGCACCGGGCCGTAGAAGGCACGCTGCACGAAGATCAGGGCGTAGGCGGCGGCGAGGATCAGGCCGCTGGTGGCGAACACCGTGACCAGCGGCGCCACCGGGAAGGTGCCGATCAGGATCAGGAATTCGCCGACGAAGTTGGCCAGGCCCGGCAGGCCCAGGCTGGCGGCGCCGAAGAACAGCGCGATCGGCGGCAGGAACGGGAAGCGCGACCACAGGCCGCCCATCTCGCGCAGGTCGCGCGTGTGCAGGCGCTCGTAGATTTCGCCGCAGAGGATGAACAGCGCGCCGGCCGAGATGCCGTGCGCCAGCATGTTGATCACCGCGCCCTGCAGCGCCTGCTCGGTGCCGGCGTAGATGCCGATCAGCACGAAGCCCATGTGGCTGATGCTGGTGTAGGCCACCAGCCGCTTGATGTCGTTCTGCGCATAGGCCAGCACGGCGCCGTAGAGGATGCCGAACACGCCCAGCCACATCGCGATCGGCGCGAACTGCGCCGAGGCATGCGGGAACAGCGGCAGGCCGAAGCGCAGCATGCCGTAGGCGGCGGTCTTGAGCAGGATGCCGGCCAGGTCCACCGAGCCGGCGGTCGGCGCCTGCGAGTGCGCGTCCGGCAGCCAGGAGTGGATCGGCACCACCGGCAGCTTCACCGCGAAGGCGACGAAGAAGCCCAGCATCAGCCACCACTCGGTGCGCTCGCCCATCGGCGTGTTGAGCAGCTGCGGGTAGTCGAAGGTGATCTGGCCGGTGGCGGCGTAGTGCACGAACACCAGCCCCAGGATCGCCAGCAGCATCAGCAGGCCGCTGGCCTGGGTGAAGATGAAGAACTTGGTCGCCGCGTAGACCCTGCCCTTGCCGCCGGGAGCGTTATGGCCCCACAGCGCGATCAGGAAGTACATCGGCACCAGCATCATTTCCCAGAAGAAGAAGAACAGGAACAGGTCCATCGCCAGGAACACGCCGATGACGCCGCCCAGGTTCCACAGCAGGTTGAGGTGGAAGAAGCCGACGTTGCGCTGCACCTCGCGCCAGGAGCAGGCCACCGCCATCACGCCGAGCAGGCCGGTCAGGGCCACCAGGATCAGCGACAGGCCGTCGAGCGCGAAGTGGAGGCTGATGCCGAAGCGCGGAATCCACGGGATCTGGATCTCGCGCACCCACTGGTGCTTGTCGCCGAGCAGGGTCAGCGAGTAGTCGCCGTCGAGGTAGAGCTGCACCGCCAGGGCCAGCACCAGGAACATCGTGCCCAGCGCCACCCAGCGCGGCAGGCCGCGGCCGAAGCGCTCGATCTGCCAGCAGAAGAAGCCGCCGATGAACGGCAGCAGGAAGAGCCAGATGAGGATCATTGTTCGATCACTTGTAGATCACGGCGGCGATGACGAGCACGGCGCCGAGCGCCACGCTGGCGGTGTACCAGCGCAGGCGGCCGGTCTGGCTGAGCGCCGTGGCCTTGTTGAAGGAAGTGAGCAGCACCGGCACGAGGCCGATGATCTGGTCGAAGAAATCCCTGGCGTTGACCCGCACGGCCCACAGGAAAGGCTTCACGAACAGCCGGTCATAAAGCCAGTCGAAGCCGAAGGCGGCGCCCCACCAGCGGGCCAGCAGGCGGGCCAGGGCGTTGTTCTCCAGCCAGCGGAACAGCGCAGGCTGGCCGAAGAAGCGCCAGCCGGCGAGGGCGATGCCCAGGATCGCCACGGCGGCGGAGGCGCCCTCCACCATGTGCCTGGCGGATTCGTCGCCTTCCGGGCCGGCCGGCAGCACCTTGGCCAGCGGCGGGTGGATCAGGGCGCCGACCGCGGTCGACAGCACCAGCAGCACCGACAGCGGCAGCCAGTAGGCGACGCCGTGGCCGGCGTGCGCGTCGGTCTTGGCCTCGCCGTAGAACACGGTGAAGATCAGGCGGAAGGTGTAGAGCGAGGTGAGGAAGGCGCCGAGCAGGCCGGCCCAGAACAGGTTGATGTGGCCGCCGGCGTAGGCCTGCCACAGGATCTCGTCCTTGGAATAGAAGCCCACGGTCAGGCCGGGGAAGGCCGCCAGTGCGCCGCCGCCGATGATGAAGCACCAGAACACCAGCGGCAGCTTCTTGCGCAGGCCGCCCATCTTGAAGATGTCCTGCTCGTGGTGGCAGGCCAGGATCACGGCGCCCGCGGAAAGGAACAGCAGGGCCTTGAAGAAGGCGTGGGTCATCAGGTGGAAGATGGCGGCCGACCAGGCGCCGGCGCCCAGCGCCAGGAACATGTAGCCGATCTGGCTCATGGTCGAGTAGGCGAGGATGCGCTTGATGTCGGTCTGCACCAGGGCGGTGAAGCCGGCGAGCAGCAGGGTCGCCGCGCCGGTCAGGCCCACCATGGCCTGCGCGAACGGCGCCAGCTCGAACAGGGTGTGGGTGCGCGCGATCAGGTAGACGCCTGCCGTCACCATGGTGGCGGCGTGGATCAGCGCCGACACCGGGGTGGGGC
Organism: Nevskia sp.; assembly: GCA_035651715.1. Lineage (GTDB taxonomy): Bacteria > Pseudomonadota > Gammaproteobacteria > Nevskiales > Nevskiaceae > Nevskia. The sequence goes on along the minus strand of DASRFD010000104.1, from coordinate 10,899 downwards.
CGGCCATCGCGTCGGGCAGCCAGGTCTGCAGCGGCAGCTGCGCCGACTTGCCGACCGCGCCGCCGAGCAGCAGCAGGGCGATCAGGGTGACGATCAGGCTGCCCGGCTGGAACACGGCCGGCGCCAGGATCAGCGCCTCCTGGATGTTCAGGGTGTGCAGGCTGTGGAACAGCAGGAACAGGCCCAGCGCCATGAAGGTGTCGCCGACGCGGGTGACGATGAAGGCCTTGCGCGCCGCCGCACCGTTGGCCGGGTCCTTGTACCAGAAGCCGATCAGCAGGTAGCTGCACAGGCCCACGCCTTCCCAGCCGAAGTACACGAACAGCAGGTTGTCGCCCAGCACCAGGAACAGCATGCTGGCCACGAACAGGTTCATGTAGGAGAAGAAGCGGCCGTAGCCGTCGTCGCCGCGCATGTACCAGGAGGCGAACAGGTGGATCAGGAAGCCCACCCCGGTGATCACGCCCATCATGGTCAGCGACAGGCCGTCGAGGCGCAGCGCGAACTGCGGCGCGAAGCTGCCGACGCTCATCCAGGTCCACAGCGGCTGTACGAAGGCGCCGCCCGGCGGCGGGTTCTGCATGAACTGCCAGCCGGCGACGGCGGTGACCAGGGCCGAGACGCCGATCGAGCCGACGCCGATCACGGCGGCGGCTTTTTCCGGGATGCGGCCGCGGCCGAAGGCCAGGATCAGGAAGCCGAGCAGGGGGGAGAGGAATGCCAGAAAGAGCAGGTTCATGGCGTCTAGCGATCGTACTGGTTGGACCGCTCTCCCGCCGGGAGAGGGGCAGGGGCGAGGGACCCCGACATCGACAAAGTGCGCGCTCCGCTGCCGCCGCGCCCCTCATCCCCCTCCCTTCGCCCGAGGGGGGAAGGGAGAACCGCCATTGCGCCGGGCTGCAGGGTCTTCATCCTTTCATCTCCCCCGCGGCGTCGGTGTCCAGCGTGCCGAAGCGCCGGTAGAGCTGCAGCACCAGGGCCAGGCCCACGCTGGCCTCGGCGGCGGCCAGGGTCAGCACCAGGATGAACATGATCTGGCCGTCCGCGGCGCCCCAGCGGCTGCCGGCGGCGACGAAGGCCAGTGCCGCGCTGTTCATCATCACCTCGATGCACATCAGCACGAACAGGATATTGCGGCGGATCAGGATGCCCAGCAGCCCAGCGAAAACAGGGTCGCGGACAGGATCAGCGCGTGCTCCAGCGGTATGGGGCTCACTCCGTTCATGTTCCTAGTTCGTTCTTCCTTTTGATCCGTTTGCAGCCCGCGGCCGGCGCGCCCGCCGCGGCAATCGATTACTTCTCGTCGCTGGTGCGGCCGAGGTGGTAAGCGGCGACCAGCGCCGCCAGCAGCAGCATCGAGGCCAGCTCCACCGCCAGCAGGTAGGGCCCGAACAGGGCGATGCCAACCTCGCGCGGGCCCACCGTGCCGAAGCCGATGGCGCGGTGGCCGCCGACCCGCAGCAGCGTCTGCACCAGCTCCACCAGCAGCGCCGCCCACAGCACGGTCGGTCCGATCCACACGCCCGGCCGCAGCCAGCGCTTCTCCTGCTCGATCGCCGGCCGGCCCAGGTTCAGCATCATCACCACGAACACGAACAGCACCATCACCGCGCCGGCGTAGACGATGATCTCGAGGATGCCCGCGAACGGCGCGCCGATGACGAAGAAGATCATCGCCACCGCCAGCAGCGAGGCGATCAGGTACAGCAGCGCATGCACCGGGTTGGTGTTGGTGATGGCCAGCACGGTGGCGACCACGGCCACCAGGCCGGCGAGGTAGAAGTCGAGGTGAGAGAGCACGATGTCCATGGGGATGCCTGGTTGTCAGTTGTCAGCGATCGGGTGCCAGTGCAGCGACGAGTTGCTTCAAGGAAGCAGGCCGGCCGTTCACCGCTCTCCAATCCCGCGACAAGCTCCGATCAACTCCTGCGTTGCTCCTTCTTCCGTGCCCGGCGGAAAATCGCCGGGCGAATTCATGTTCCAAGTCCGTACAACGAACCTGCGGCGCGGCCGCTGCCGCTACGGCAGCAGGGTCTTCACGTCGACCGGCTTGGACTCGTTCTGCGCCGCGCCCTTGGGCTTGCCGGCGATCGACAGGCCCGCGACTCGGTAGAAGTTGTAGTCCGGATACTTGCCGGTGCCGCTGATCAGCAGGTGCTCCTTCTCGTACACCAGGTCCTGGCGGCGGTACTCGCCCAGCTCGAAGTCCGGGGTGAGCTGGATCGCCGTGGTCGGGCAGGCTTCCTCGCACAGACCGCAGAAGATGCAGCGCGAGAAGTTGATGCGGAAGAATTCCGGATACCAGCGGCCATCCTCGGTCTCGGCCTTCTGCAGCGAGATGCAGCCCACCGGGCAGGCGGCGGCGCACAGGTTGCAGGCGACGCAGCGCTCCTCGCCGTCGGGGTCGCGGGTCAGCACGATGCGGCCGCGGTAGCGCGGCGGCACGTAGGGCCGCTGCTCCGGATACTGGATGGTGTCCTTCTTGCGGAAGGTGTGGCCGGCGATCATCAGCATGCTGCGCAGGTTGGTCCAGACGCCGACGAGGATGGCCCAGAAGTTCTTGAGCGAGTCTTTCATGGAATCAGCCTCCGTGCGCCAGCACCAGGGCGCCGGTGACCAGCATGTTGAGCAGGGCCAGCGGCAGGCAGAACTTCCAGCCGCCCGCCATCACCTGGTCGTAGCGCGGGCGGGGCAGGGCGGCGCGCAGCAGGATGAACAGCATGATGAAGAAGAAGGTCTTGATGAAGAAGTAAATGAAGCCGAGGAGGGGGTGAGCCTCGGCGCCCGGCCCGTGCCAGCCGCCGAAGTACAGCGTAGCGAGCAGGCCGGAGACGACCACGATGCCGACATACTCGGCGACGAAGAACATGCCGAACTTCATGCCCGAATACTCGGTGTGGTAGCCGGCAGCCAGCTCCTGCTCGGCTTCCGGCAGGTCGAACGGATGGCGGTGGGTGGTGGCCACACCGGCCAGGGCGAAGGTGCAGAAGCCGAAGAACTGGCTGAGGATGAACCAGTAGTGCTCGCCCTGCCAGGCGACGATGTCGTTGATCCTGAACGAGCCGGTCTGCATCACCACGCCCATCAGGGCCACGCCCATGAACACCTCGTAGCTGAGCATCTGCGCCGCCGAGCGCAGGCCGCCGAGCAGGGCGTACTTGCTGTTGCTGGACCAGCCGCCGAGCATCACGGCGTAGACCGCCAGGCCCGCCAGGGCGAAGAACAGCAGCACGCCGATGTTGAGGTCGCCGGCCACGTCCCAGCCCGGGGCCACCGGCACCAGCACGAAGCCGAGCATCATGGTGGTCATCGCCACCAGCGGCGCGATCAGGAACGCCGCCCGGTCGACGAAGGGCGGCATCCAGTCTTCCTTGAAGAAGATCTTGATCATGTCCGCCACCACCTGGCCCAGGCCGAAGGGGCCGACGCGGTTCGGGCCGTAGCGGTCCTGCCACACGCCGAGCAGGCGGCGCTCCACCCAGATCAGCATGGCGGCGACGATCACCGAGCCGAACAGCAGCACCAGCGCCTTGAGGCAGGCGACGATGACGTCGACGACGTAAGGATGATTTGCGAACCAAGTCATCATAGCGGCGCCGGCAGCGTGGAGGGGCCCCGTGCGGAGCCTGGGCATCCCGGCGTCGCCAGGCGGCGCAGGTGCGGGGCCTGCGCGCCGGCGAGCGCGGATCGACGCGGATCGCGGAGCGATCCGTTGCATGCGGAGACTGACATGAGAGGTCTCATGCCGTGGCCACCTTGGAGAGCTTGATGGAGGCGCCGGCCTCGCCGTAGACCATGCCTTCGATGCCGAAGGGCAGGCCGACGGTGCCGCGCGGCAGGGTCGGCAGCAGGCGCAGCGGCAGGCGCACCGCGGCGCCGGGCAGCGCCACGTCGAGCAGCATGTTGGCGCCGGCGCCCAGCGCCTGCGCGTCGGCCGGGTTGAGGCCGACGTAGGGCCTGGGCGCGCGCTCGGCCACCGGCGCGGCGCGCGAAGACTGCTCCTCGCTGCCGAAGATGTGGTGCAGGGTCACGCTGCGCCATTCGCCGGCCTTGGGCGCGAAGGCGGCGGGGATGCGCTCGAAGTAGCCCTTCGGCGCGGCATGGGCCTGCGGGTCGAACAGGCGCACGCCGGCGTCGCCGCCGCGCAGGTGTCCGCCCACCTCGTCCTGGAACTTGTTCCAGGCCTGCGGCGAGTTCCAGCCCGGGGCCCAGGCGAAGGGGGTCAGCGCGGCCGGGCGGTCGCCGGCTTCGCTGCCGTGGTGGCCTTCCATCGAGAAGGCCAGCGCGGTGTCGGGGTCCTGCGAGGCACGCGGCTCGTGCACCGACAGGTTGGCGCGCATCGCGGTGCGGCCGCTGTAGCGGTGCGGCTCGCGCGCGATCTTCACGCCGTGCACGCGGAACGCGGCGCCCGGCGCGGCGCGGGCGATGCCGGCCAGCTGCGGCAGCTCGGCGGCGCAGGCGGCGCAGACGTCGTCGAAATGCTTCCAGTCGGCCGTGATGTTGTGCAGCTGGACGCGCAGGTCGCGCAGCCAGTTCCAGGCTTCGCGGATGGTGACCTTGGGGTCGTAGTAGCTGGCGTCGTAGACCTGGAAGTAGCGCTGGGCGCGTCCTTCCTGGTTGACCACGGTGCCGTCGCCTTCGGCGAAGCTGGCGGCGGACAGCACCACCTCGGCCTTCTCGGCGGTGGCGGTCATCTGGTGGTCGGCGACCACCAGCCGCGCGTTCTTCAGCGCGGCGTCGACGCGGCCGGCCGGGGCGCGGCGGTACAGGTCGTTCTCCAGCACCACCACGGCGTCGGCGCCGCCGGCGGCGAGGCTGTCCAGCGCCTGGTCCAGGCCCGGAGCGTCCATCAGGGCCAGGCCCATGCTGTTGGCTTCCGGCACCACCAGGCTCAGCTCGACGTGCCTGCCCTTGGCCTGCAGCGCGCGGGTGATGTTGGCGGCGGCATCGATCACCGCCTCCAGGCCGGCGCCGGTGCCGGACACCACCAGCGGCCGGCTGGCGGCCAGCAGCTTTTCGGCGATGTTGCGGGCCAGCGCGGCCGCCGCCTCGTCCAGGCCGGTCACGGCCGGAGCGGCGGAGTCGATCTCGTGCGCCACGGCGAAGCCCAGGCGCGCCAGGTCTTCCGGCGCGGCGCGCAGGGTGGCGGCGGCGACGTCGTCGATGCGGGTGGCCTCGACGCTGGCCACGAACACCGGGTTCTTGTCGTGCTGGCCGATGTCGGCCAGGGCGGCGGCCTGCCACTCGGCGATGTGCTTCTGGCCGGCCAGCGTGGTCTGGCGGCCGCGCGCGGTCTGGCGCAGGGCCAGCGCGATGCGCGGCGCGGTGTTGGTCACGTCCTCGCCCAGCACGAAGGCGGCGTCGGCCTGCTCGATCACGCGCAGGGAGGGGATGCGGACGTGGCCTTCGCCGAGGATCTTCGCCACCTTCTTCACCAGCACGCCCTCGGCGGCGGCGTGGCCATCGAAGAAGTTGCCGGCGCCGACCAGCTTGCGCAGCGCGTAGTTGGCCTCGACGCTGGCGCGCGGCGAGCCGATGCCGATGATCTTCTTGGCGCCCTTGAGCAGGTTGGCGGCGTGCAGCACCGCCTGGTCGGGAGCCGCGGCGGCGAGCTGGCCGTCCTGGCGCACCAGCGGCTGGCGCGGCCGGTCCTTGCGGTTGACGAAGCCGTAGCCGAAGCGGCCGCGGTCGCACAGGAAGTAGTGGTTGACCGAGCCGTTGTAGCGGTTCTCGATGCGGCGGATCTCGCCGTAGCGCTCGCCCGGGCTGGTGTTGCAGCCCACGGCGCAGTTCTGGCACACGCTCGGCGCGAACTGCATGTCCCACTTGCGGTTGTAGCGCTCGCCGTGGGTCTTGTCGGTGAACACGCCGGTGGGGCACACCTCGGTGAGGTTGCCGGAGAACTCGCTCTCCAGGATGCCGTCGGTCTCGCGGCCGAAGTAGACGTTGGCGGCGGTGCCGTAGACGCCCAGGTCGGTGCCGCCGGCGTAGTCCTTGTAATAGCGCACGCAACGGTAGCAGGCGATGCAGCGGTTCATCTCGTGGTTGATGAACGGGCCCAGGTACTGGTTCTGGTGGGTGCGCTTGGTGAAGCGGTAGCGGCGCGAGGCATGGCCGGTCATCACCGTCATGTCCTGCAGGTGGCAATGGCCGCCTTCCTCGCACACCGGGCAGTCGTGCGGGTGGTTGGTCATCAGCCACTCCACCACGCTGGCGCGGAAGCTCTTGGCTTCCTCGTCGGAGATGGCGATGTAGGTGCCGTCGGCCGCGGGCGTCATGCAGGACATCACCAGGCGGCCCTGCTTGTCGTTGGCGTCGCGGTATTGCTTCACCGCGCACTGGCGGCAGGCGCCGACCGAGCCCAGCTCGGGGTGCCAGCAGAAGTAGGGGATGTCGAGGCCCAGCGACAGGCAGGCGTGCAGCAGGTTGTCGCCGCCGTCCACCTCGTACTGCTTGCCGTCTACGTGAATGATCGCCACGTGGTTTCTCTGGTTCCTTGTCTGTCTTAGGCGGCCGCCTGCGCCGGCTTGGCGATGCAGGCCTCGAACTCGGCGCGGAAATACTTCAGCGCCGATTGCAGCGGCTCCATGGCGCCCGGCGCATGGGCGCAGAACGTCTTTCCGGGGCCGAGGAAGCGGGTCAGCTGCTCGAGGACCTCCAGGTCGCCTTCGCGGCCCTGCTTGCGCTCCAGCGCGGCCAGCAGCTTTTCGGTCCAGGGCAGGCCGTCGCGGCAGGGCGTGCACCAACCGCAGGACTCGCGGGCGAAGAACTCCTCCAGGTTGCGCACCACCGAGACGATGTTCTGCTTGTCGTCGACCACCGTGATCAGGCCGGTGCCCATGCGGCTGCCGGCGCGGGCGATGGTGTCGAAGTCCATCGCCAGGTCCAGGTGCTCGGGCATCAGGAAGTCGGTGGAGGCGCCGCCGGGCAGCCAGCACTTCAGCTTGAGGCCGTCCTTCATGCCGCCGGCATGCACTTCCAGCAGCTCGCGCGCGGTGGTGCCGAACGGCAGCTCCCAGCAGCCGGTCTTCCGGGCGCGGCCGCTGACGCCGTACAGCTTGGTGCCGGCGTCCTTGGTCTTGCCCTGTGACAGGCCCTGGAACCAGGCCGCGCCGCGGTTGACGATGTGCGGCACGTTGGACAGGGTCTCGACGTTGTTCACCACCGTCGGCTTGCCCCACAGGCCGGCGATCTGCGGGAACGGCGGCTTGGCGCGCGGATTGGCGCGGCGCCCTTCGAGCGAGTTGATCAGCGCGGTTTCCTCGCCGCAGATGTAGCGGCCGGCGCCGGTGTGCACGAACAGCTCGAAATCCCAGCCGCTGCCGAGGACGTTCCGGCCGAGGTAGCCCGCGGCCTTGGCCTCGGCGAGCGCCCGATTCAGCCGCTCCGCCGCCAGCACGTATTCGCCGCGCAGGAAGATGTAGCCGCGGCTGGCCTGGATGGCGTAGCCGGAGACGATCATCGACTCGATCAGCTGGTGCGGCACGCCCTCCATCAGCAGGCGGTCCTTGAAGGTGCCCGGCTCCATCTCGTCGGCGTTGCAGACGATGTACTTGTTCTTCGGCGCGTCGGCGCCCATCGGCACCAGGCCCCACTTCACGCCGGTGGGGAAGCCGGCGCCGCCGCGGCCGCGCAGGTTGGCGTCCTTCACCGCCTTGGTCACCTCGCCCGGCGCTTCCTTCACCACCTTGCGCAAGGCGGCATAGCCGTCCTGCGCTTCGTAGCCCTTGAGGTCGAGGGGAGCCGCCAGGTTGACCCGGTAGGTCAGGGGATGGGTTTCGGCTTTGAGCGCGCTCACTTGTACCGCTCCAGCAGCTCGTTGATCCGGTCCGGCGCCACGTCGAAATGCGTGTCTTGGTCGATCATCAGCACCGGGCCCTTGTCGCAGGCGCCGAGGCAGCAGATCGGCAGCAGGGTGAAGCGGCCGTCGGCGGTGGTCTGGCCCAGGCCCACGCCGAGCCTGTCGCTGAACGCCTTCTTCACGTCGTCGTAGCCGGTGAGGTAGCACGACACGCTGTCGCAGAGCTTGATCACGTGCCGGCCCACCGGGCGGCGGAAGATCAGGTTGTAGAAGGTGGCCACGCCTTCGACGTCGGCGCCGGGGATGCCCAGCACCTCGCCGATGGCGGCGATGGCGCCGTCCGGCACCCAGCCGTGGCGGTGCTGCACGATCTTCAGCGCCTCGATGCTGGCGGCGCGCGGGTCTTCGTAGTGGTGGATCTCGCGCTCGATGGCGGCGCGGTCGTCGGCGTGCAGCACGAAGGGCTCGACCTTGGGCAGGTCGGCCAGCTTGATGATCGGCGTTGTGCTTTCCATGTTCTTAACGGTCGACGTCGGCCATCACGAAATCGATGGAGGCGAGCAGCATGATCAGGTCGGGGATCATGCTGCCGTTGATGACATAGGGGATCATCTGCAGGTGCGGGAAGCTGGGCGTGCGGATGCGCGTGCGGTAGCTGGTGGTGCTGCCGTCGCTGGTCAGGTAGTAGCTGTTGACGCCCTTGGTCGCCTCGATCAGCTGCGAGGACTCGCCCGCCGGCATCACCGGTCCCCAGGACACGCCCAGGAAGTGGGTGATGAGGGTCTCGATGTCCTGCAGCGTGCGCTCCTTCGGCGGCGGGCAGGTCAGCGGATGGTCGGCCTTGTAGGGGCCGGCCGGCATGTGCTCCAGGCACTGCTTGATGATGCGCACGCTCTGGCGCATCTCCTCCAGGCGCACCACCGCGCGGTCGTAGGCGTCGCCGTTGCTGCCCAGCGGCACCTCGAACTCGAAGTTCTCGTAGCCGGAATAAGGGCGGACCTTGCGCAGGTCGTAGTCGCAGCCGGTGGCGCGCAGGCCGGCGCCGGTGGCGCCCCATTCGATCGCCTCGGCGGTGTTGTACTGCGCCACGTTGATGGTGCGGGCGCGCAGGATGCCGTTCTTCAGCGCCGCCTTTTCGTACTCGTCCAGGCGCGGCGGCAGCCATTCCACGAACTCGCGCACCAGCCTGTCCCAGCCGCGCGGCAGGTCGTGGGCCACCCCGCCGATGCGGAACCAAGCCGGGTGCATGCGGAAACCGGTGATGGCCTCGATCACGTCGTAGGCCTTCATGCGGTCGGTGAACATGAAGAAGATCGGCGTCATCGCGCCCACGTCCTGGATGTAGGTGCCCAGGAACAGCAGGTGCGAGGTGATGCGGAAGAACTCCGCCATCATCACGCGGATGGTCTTGACGCGGTCCGGCACGGTGATGCCGGCCAGCTTCTCCACCGCCAGCACGTACGGCAGGTTGTTCATCACCCCGCCGAGGTAGTCGATGCGGTCGGTGTAGGGGATGTAGGTGTGCCAGGACTGGCGCTCCGCCATCTTCTCGGCGCCGCGATGGTGGTAGCCGATGTCCGGCACGCAGTCGACGATCTCCTCGCCGTCCAGCTGCAGCACGATGCGGAAGGCGCCGTGCGCGCTCGGGTGGTTGGGGCCGAGGTTGAGGAACATGAAGTCGTGGTCGGAGGCGGAGCGCTTCATGCCCCATTCCTCCGGCTTGAACTTCAGGCCTTCCTGCTCGAGGTCCTGCTTGGCCGCGTCGAGCATGAACGGATCGAACTCGGTGGCGCGCGCGGGGTAGTCCTTGCGCAGCGGATGGCCCTTCCAGGTGCGCGGCAGCAGGATGCGCTGCAGGTTCGGGTGGCCGTCGAAGACGATGCCGAACAGGTCCCACACCTCGCGCTCGTACCAGTTGGCGTTGGCGAACAGCCTGGTGATGGAGGGCAGGCTGGGCGATTCGCCGGTCAGCGCGACCTTGATGCGCACGTCGCCCGCTCCGCGGGAACTGACGTCGCGCTCGATCGAGAGCAGATGGTAAAAAACCGTAAAGTCCGACGCCGGCAGGCCCTCGCGGTGGCGGCGCAGGCGCTCGTCCATCGCGTGCAGGTCCAGCAGCATCTTGTACGGGCGCGGCACGCCGTTCTTGAGGAAGGCCAGCACCTCGGCGAAGCGCTCCTTCGCCGTCCACAAGGTCGGCACGTCGTCCTTGGTCGGCTGCAGGGTGAAGGCGTTCTCGCCGAACCTGGCGTATAGCTCGCGCACCACCTCCGGCAGGCTGGCCGGGGTGGCGGCGGGGTTGACCGGCTTGGGGGCGTCGTCGGCCATCAGACCTGATCCGGGGTGCGAAGCGTGGTCTGGGCGCGGCGCTCGGCCAGCTTGCGGTCGCGCTCGGCCTGCATCGGCATGCGGTACACGCCCTGGTCGCCCACCACCCACGACAGCGGGCGGGCTTCCTTGCCGATGGAGTCCTGCAGCAGCATCAGCGCCTGCAGGAAGGCCTCCGGGCGGGGCGGGCAGCCGGGGATGTACACGTCCACCGGCAGGAACTTGTCCACGCCCTGCACCACGGAGTAGATGTCGTACATGCCGCCGGAGTTGGCGCAGGCGCCCATCGAGATGACCCAGCGCGGCTCGACCATCTGCTCATACAGGCGCTGCACCACCGGCGCCATCTTTATGAAGCAGGTGCCGGCGATGACCATCAGGTCGGCCTGGCGCGGCGAGGCGCGGATCACCTCGGCGCCGAAGCGGGCCAGGTCGTGCGGCGCGGTGAACGCCGTGGCCATCTCCACGTAGCAGCAGGACAGGCCGAAGTTGTACGGCCAGATCGAATTCTTGCGGCCCCAGTTGACCACCTTGTCCAGGGTGGTGGTGAGGACGGTGCGCTTCACCTGCTCCTCGATGTAGCCCGTCCCCTCGTTGACGCCCTTCGGGGTCGGGGAGCGGTGCTGGTTGGGGTCGATGCGGGTCAGCGAATATTCCATGCCGGCGCTCTATATATAAGGTGTCAGGGCTTGCGGGATGCCGCTGCTTCCTGCGCTTCGCGCAGGCGTTGCAGGCGCGGCTTCGGCGCCCAGTCCAGGCCGCCGAGGCGC
>DASRFD010000103.1:0-5000 GCA_035651715.1 Nevskia sp. | reverse complement strand
GGTTCAGGCCTAGGTGGGTCCAGGCCCTCAGGTACTGGATCGACGCGGCGCCGGGCTTTGTCCACTCCACGACAGCATCGGGCCGGCCGTCGGCGTTGTAACGGATGCAGTCGCCTGGCCTCACGCTGCAACCCCGGGGGTGCGCAGGGCTTCCGCGGTTTCCGCCATGATCTGGGCATACACGGTGGGGTGCTGACCCGGGAATCGGAGTCCGTCGCCGCGGACGTAGCGGCCGGCGCCGTCGGCGCGGAGCCAATCGTTGGGCGGGCCGATCCAGCGCCGGTAATCGAGGCCGATGCTGTTGAAATCGTAGCGGGTTACGAAGCCGCGCATCTCCAGCACCGCGCAGAGCCGCAGGGCCTTGATCTTCCACTCCGTGAGCTGAACCGGCCCGGAGGCCCCGGCGACGACATCCGGCACATACTGCGGCAGCTTATGCCGCTTCTCCGGGTTCCAGTCGTGCCAGTTCGAGCAGGAGCAGCCGACGCGGCCTGATAGGGTTTGGACCAGGTCGCCCCGGAAGTCTGGCAGCTGCGGGACGAAAGAAATCGGTTCCTGTTCCTGGCGCCCATCATCCGACCACCGATACCGATAGCGGGTCTCATCGACAGGGACGAAGCAGCCGAGCCCGAGGGCGGCCAAGAGTGAGCCGCAGCCTGCAGTGGGCACCAGCACGGCGCGGTAGTCCGGCCCTTCGCAGTTCCAATGCCAGTACCGCTCCAGCGCCTGGTCCATCACCTTCGGGTTCAGTGTCAGCTTCGCCTGGACGCCGAGCTGCACCCCGGCGGCATTGACCATCAGCAGGTCCCAGCCCGCGGTCTCGGCGTAGGCGGTCCAGCCGAAGTGCTTCGCCCAGGAGATGAAGGCGGCGCAGAGCTGCGCCTCCGTCATGAACAGCGGGGTGGCTTTCTTCACCACGGCAGCTTCGCGCGCTCCCGCGCCGCGACGTCGATCGGGCGGCGGGGGTCAGGGGCGCCCACCGGGGCGTGGTGCTCGTGGTCGAAGCATTCCTCGGCGCAGACGTAGTCGGCGTCCCCGGCTACGCTGAACTTCACGTAGTAGCCGTAGCAGCCGGCCGGGGCGGTGACCTCGCCCCAGCCGCGCTTCGGCACGTAGACCCTGTCGCCGGCGACGAAGGGGCCGCTCATGCCAGATCAGCCGTAGCGGCCAGCAGCTGCCCGCCGGGGCCTAACCGCAGCTCCATGCGGTGCCCCAGCTTCAGCGCTGTCCAGGCGGCGCCGGCGAACAGGCCCGGGTTGTCCAGGTCCAGGACAATCATCAGCGACGCGCCAGGTGCGGGGCCGGCCGCCTGGTCGACTACCGCCGCTTCGGGCACCGGCTCAGGGGCCGGCGCGGCGGCGGGCGCCTGCTCAGGTTCCGGCGACGGCGCCGCAGCCGGTGGGATGTTGTTTTTTTCCGGCTCAACTGTAGACGCCGCCGGCGCACGCAGGCGGTAGCGCCCGCGACTGACCTGCACCAGTTCTCCGGCATGGCGCATCAACCACAGCATGTTGCCGACGCTCGCCGTGTTGCCGGTCAGGCGCGCGGCGATTTCCTGGTTGCTGAGCACCTCGTTGGCGCCGAACACGGCGCGGATCCTGGAGCGCAGCGTGGGGGCCGCCGGACCGGCGTCTGGCTCCGGCTTGCGCACCGGCGCGGCGCGGGCCGTGGCATTGGCGCGTGCCAGCGCGGCGTCGGCCGCCACCTTGATGGGGTCCGGCTCCGTGGCCTCGGGCGGCTTCGGCGCCGGCGGCGGCTGCGCCTGGGCCTCGGCACGCTGCTGGTACGACGCCTCGACGCGCTCCAGCGCGCCTTTCGACACGTCCGCGGCGCCGATCCAGCGGTACAGCGGCCGCGGGCCGGCGTCGCTGCGCTTGTCGACCAGGCCATTGGCGATGTGCGCCTCGAGCGCGTTGATGGACTCGCGCGGGGAGATGCCGAGGCCTTCGGCCAGGCCGGTTGAGGTCATCGCGGCGCCGGTGCTTTTGAGCCGGTAGCGGACCCTGGCGCAGATGGTGCCACCCTCGATCTCGCGGCGGAGAATATCAGCGGCGGCGCTCATAGCAGCTCCAGTTCTCTGGGCGCAGGCTTCGGCGCGGCGGGGCGCACGTCGCCGCGCGCCACCTGGGAGCCGTAGACCTTGCGCAGGGGAATGATCACGGCCACGACGCGCGGCGCGGCCACGTAGCGCTTCACCAGGACGAACTCCACGACCTGGACATCGTCGATCCAGGCGACGCCGTTGAGCCCGTCCATGACCGCCTTGAGGATGTTGTCGGGGTCCGGTTTACCGGTAGGCACGATCTGGGCCGCCAGCGCCATTTCCTGCTTCCAGCGCGACCAGGACACCGGCACCGGCATCTCGGAGCAGACCTCCAGGCGGATCGGGCAGGTGAAGGGGCCCGCGCGGCCCATCGCGTCGATGCCCAGCGACTTGATGACGCCCTCGTAGCTGCGCGTCTTCTCCGGGGTGTGGTGGCCGATCCTGCCGGCCATCGGCCCCTGCTTGTGGACGAAGGAGCGCGCGCGGCCCTTGCCCTGCGGCGTGCCGGGGATCACCACGATGACCGGGTCGACGCCGGCGTTCATGTCAGTGCTTGGTGGTGCCGCGCGGCCGCTGCGGCGCGCGCTGGCCCGGCACCACCACGCCGTCCGCCGGCGGCGTGTTCACCTTCAGCACGCCGGCGTCGGCCAGCTGCTGGACAGACTGCTGCACCGCGGCTTGGTCCGCGCCCAGCGTGCGATCGATGCCGCCGTCGAGCAGCCCGGCGTGCGGCGCTTCGTCCTCGTCTTCCTCGGCCTCGGCCGCTTCCTGCTGCAGCGGCAGGTCCAGCTCCTGCTGCGCCGGCGACACCGAGACCGTGATCTCGTAGCCCTCCCAGGACTGGACGAGACCGACGTCGGCCGGCTCCAGCTTCGGCAGCTGCAGCTTCGCGGTCAGCACCACGGTGCGGCCGGGCTTCAGCTCGACCTCCAGGTCCTTGAAGTCGACGCCGGTGAACTGCTTGCCCTCGCTGAACTCCGGCTTGAGGAAGGCGGCGCCGCCGACGACCTCGGCGTTGAGCGGGAAGGACAGGATCTCGCGCGAGATCAGCTCGCCATCGTCGTTCCAGAAGCCGCCGAAGTGTTCGAAGCCGGCGGCGCTGCCGAACGCGGAGGCGAGGTCCTTGTGCTGGATGGTGGACTCCAGCTTCAGGTGGGAGCGCATCGGGCCCGGCTTGTCGCCGGCCTTGTCCTTCTTCGTGTGGACGTGGGAAACGAGGAACGGGGCCAACATCTTCATGGGGGACGACTCCTTATGCGGCTGCTGCGTGCTTGGCGCGCTGGGCGGAGTGCTTGGCGCGTTTAAAGGCTTCCCACGCGGCGATATCGTCTTTGCCGGCGGGGAGGGTGATGCCGAAGTGATCGCTGGCGAGCACCTCGATCTGGGTGAGGAACTGCTGCCAGTTCAGCTCCGGGTCCTCGGTGCTCTGGCGCATGAGGCGGATCTCGCCGGTGGCGGAGCTGACGTGCTCGACCATCGGAAGGAACTCCTCCTTCAGGTCGTACTTCATGTCGGCCAGCGAGCAACCGGCGTGGTCGGCCAGGATCTGGCACCAGGCGTAGAACAGGCCCTTCTGCTTCAGCGGCTTCTTCTGCTGGCCGATCCGGTGCACGACGACGTATAGTTCGCGGCCGCGGTCGTCCTTCAGCGGGGCCCGCTGCAGGTCGCGCAGCAGCCGGGCCCGGGCGATGTCGTTGGAGAGGGTGACGGAGTGGACGAGGGCCATGGTCAGTCGAAGTCCGCTCGTTCGCTGGGATGCGGCGCCGGCGCGGCGCCGCCCTTGCGCTTGCTGCTCCAGCCGCTCTTCGGCGCCGTCTTGGCGGGCGCCGCGGCTTGCTGCTGTTGCTTGCGCCGCTGGGCGAGCGGTGGCCGCGGCTCGCCGATGTAGTTCTCGAAGCGGCAGAACTCGCCGCGGTAGTTCAGATCGAACGTGGCCCGGGGACCGTTGCGCTGCTTCGCCAGGTCGACCTCGGCAATGCCGAGGTCGGGAGAGTCCTGGTCGTAGTACTCGTCGCGGTACAGCAGCAGCACCATGTCGGCGTCCTGCTCGATGCTTCCGGATTCGCGCAGGTCGGAGATCTGGGGGCGCTTGTCGGCGCGCTCCTCGCACTTGCGGGACAACTGCGACAGCGCGATCAGCGGCACGCCGAGCTCCTTAGCCAGGGCCTTCAGCGCGCGGCTGATGACGCCGATCTCGTTGTCGCGGTTGCGCTCGCCGCGGACCTGCATGAGCTGGATGTAGTCGACGATCACCAGCGCCAGGCCGGGGTGCTTGGCCTGGTAGCGCCGGGCCCGGGAGCGCAGCTCGATGGGGGAGAGGGCGCCGGTGTCGTCGATGAACAGCGGCGCGCGGCGCAGCCGGCCGCCCCATGCTGCGATCTCGGCCCAATGCAGTTCGTCCAGGTCGCCGCCCTTAAGGCGTTCCAGCGGCACGCCGGCGCGCGCGGCGATCGAGCGCATGGCCAGCTGTTCCCGGGGCATTTCCATGCTGAACACCAGCACCGGCCGGTTCTGGTCGATGGCCACGTTCTCGGCGATATTCTGCGAGAGCGACGACTTGCCCATGCCGGGCCGGCCACCGATGATCACCAGGTCGCCGGGATGGAGTCCCATCGTGCGGCGGTCCAGCTCGGTGAACCCGGTCGGCAGGCCTGGCTGCTCGCCGCCCCGGCTGACCGCCTCGACGCGGTTTTCCACCCGCGGGATCAGGGTCTCGTAGCCCTCGGCCTGGTTGGCCTCGCGGGATCCACGGCTGCGCTGCCTGAACAGCGCCTTCTCGGCTTCCTCTTGCAGCTCCGCGCTGGCGCGGCCGCCGGGCTGGTAGCCCAGCTCGGCGATGTCCTGGCCGGCGGCGATCAGGCTGCGCAGCACCGAGCGCTCGCGCACGATCTCGGCGTAGGCGCGGACATTGGCGGCGCTGGGCGTGTCGGCCGCCAGGGTGCCCAGGTAGGCCACG
>DASRFD010000102.1:0-15176 GCA_035651715.1 Nevskia sp. | reverse complement strand
ATCCTTTGGAAGGGTCGCGGGAGTCGATGCCGCCCTGGTGAAGTACCGGCAGCATTCCAGCAATGTGGCCGGATTTGAAACTGTGGTGCCAGCCGCCGGCGCACGTTTGATGTCACCCAACGTGTGGCGAGAATTTCTCGGCAAATCCAGGCGACGAGCAGGCATCGTCTCCCGCAACTTGCAACTCTTCGAGGAAAGGTTTGCCGACGAGTTGCCGGACATGGCACGGCTGCAGAAGGAATTTTTCAAGCGGTGTTTTACCAGCTTCATTCATCGCGCGCGCTATCTGAAACGTACGGGAAGCGGCCTCAACGTCTGGACCCTTCTTGCGATGTGCTCCGACAAGCCAGCTCGACCTCAAGAGTGACCCCGGCTCGGCAGCTGAGCAAATTTCCAATTTGTATATCTCAAATTCCGTGACTTGCCCCAACTACCGAACATGACTCTCTCCCAGCTCCTGGCGGCACCACTTTTTCGATACCGCTATCGTCGCGAATACGCATACTTCGAAACTCTATTGAATGTCCTCAGCGTCGAACCTGTCAACAGTCCCAGGCCTGAGTCGGTAAAATCCATTACCTTTGTCGTGTACAACATCACCCGCTTCAGCGGTGGCCACACCTCGATCCTGCGCCTGGGCTCCGCACTGGCGGATAGGGGATTTGAAGTAGCGTATGCAACTTTCACTTCGCAGACCTCAGAGGAAATGGTCGCGGCCGCCAACTCAAATCTCCCGGGGTTCAGAGGTGTCTGCCTCGACTCCGGCGCGTTACGCACTCGATGCAGCGACGTATGGGTGGCCACTCATTGGGAGTCTGCCTACCACATACGCAATCTGAGCGGATACAAAGCCTACTACATTCAGGACTACGAACCTTATTTCTACGCGTTCGGGGAAAAGTTGCTGCTGGCGCGGAAGACTTATGAGTTCGGCTATCGCATGATCACCCTTGGCCAGTGGGCAGCCTCTGAGATAACCCGGAACCTGCCCCAGGTTCCGGAACCAGCGCATATTAGCTTTCCTTATGAGAACAAGGAGTATCAACCGCAACCACGCAATTTTGAGGCGTACCCGCACAAGCAGACGCTGAAGATCGCGGTGTATGCCAAGCATACGGAGCGGCGCGCCCCGTTCATTATCCAAAATATACTGGGCAGGGTGATCAGAGACTTTCACGAACGGGGTTTAACAATCGAGGTGCTCTACTTCGGCGAAAGCCGGGCCTACCGCTTCAGGCACGGACGAAACCTAGGAAAGCTGTCCAAAGCCGAGCTTCTTAAGCTATATCAGAAATGTGATTTCGGTATGGTCGCATCCCTCACCAACATCTCCCTGGTTCCTTTTGAAATGGCCGCCACCAAGCTGCCAATCATCGAATGCATCGATGGCTCCTTCCCCTACTTCTTCGACAAGCAAGCGGCTGTGCTGACGAATTTTGATTGGAGAGACTTGTCCGCGAAACTCGCGGAGATCATTTCTGATCCCAACCGCCTTCGAAGCATGACGGATCTGGCGTACCAGAATCTGAATGGACTAAGCTGGGAGACCTCAGCCGGACAATTTGCCGAACTTCTCTTATCCGGGGAAACACCGGCGACGCTTTCATAAAGGCGGGCTATTCGGGTCGAAATACGTAGATAAGCGTAGGTATTGCCCGACCTACAGCGTGCAGTACTGCAATCGGCATGCGTTGGACCAGATAGGTTTTGAAATCGCCTGGACATTCCAACTCGAAGGTAAGACGCGTTGCTGCAGCACAGGCGTTATAAAAGCCGAACCCGGCTTTTTCCAACAACTCTTCTATCTGCGTTACGGTTAATGGCTCACAGTCGTAAAAATCTCCGCGGCGCAGTAACTTCAGGTAGGGCGTGCGCCAGTGCCGTGGTAACCAACTGAGGAAAGCCAGCCGATAATGGGGCTCGACTAACTGCCAGCGATTAGGCACTGCAAGGTAACCGCGACCATCCGGCTTCATAACACGGTGGATCTCGGCCAGGTGCTCGCGCTGCTGATCGGCTCCTCCCACGTGCTCAATGACATGGTTGCTGATGACGACGTCGAAGCTGGCGTCCGGAAACGGCAGCTTGCAGCCGGACACCAAGCTGAACCGGTATCCCGAGCTGATTTTTCGCTGGTCGATCACATCCACCGCATCGACTTCGCAGTCAAGATCCGGATGGGTGCCGAAGTAGTGCGAAATCCCCCCGGTTCCGCATCCGATCTCAAGCATGCGAATGGGTTTATCGGCCGGTTCGAGCTCAAGTAATCGCTCGATTTTCTGCGCCTTGAGCCTTCGTGAGGGCAAGTCGAGCACTGCGTGCGGCCGACGCGTGGGCAAAGCCGTGTTCATCCCGCTCGTCCGGCCTCTGCAGGAACAGCTCCAGTGCCCTCCACAACCTCTGCGCAGACGGCGCGCAGCCGCCTGCCAAAACGAGGCCACTCGAATCCATTGGCGAAAGCCAGGCACCGGGCCTTTGACTGGGTTGCGCCGTCGCCGTCGAGCAGACCGTTCAAGCGCTCAGACATGCCCTGGTAGTCCCCCGGCCGCACGAGGAATCCGCTATCGGGTTCTGCAACGGCGTCCACCACACCGCCCACTGCGAATGCCACAGTAGGCACTCCATGAGCCGCGGCCTCGACTGCAACCATGCCGAATCCTTCCACGTCCCCTGCCAACTCGAGCACCGGGAATATCAGTGCAGCTGTGGCGGCGAATGCGCCGCTCACGACCTCGTCGGGCTGCTCGCCAAGCAATAGCACATGTTGCTGCAGGGACAGCCTGTCCACCGTCGCCCGGATACGCTCAACTTCGCCGGAGCCGCCTTTCTTGAGCGCGTTAACTGCTTCACCTCCGATCACCACCAGGCACAGTTCAGGATGGCGCCGCACCAGCCCGGGCATTGCCGATTCGAGAAATTCGACCAAACCCTTCCTGCGGGTCAGGCGCCCCAGGGATAGAAGCAATGGGCGCTCGCCGAGATCGAAGCGACGACGGAATAGGTCCCGGTCTCCGGCCCGGACTTCCGGCAGTTCAACTCCCGGATGCAGCACCTGGATACGGCGGGCCTCGACTCCGGCGTGAATCGCCAGCTTTTGCGTATGCCGGCTGTTGACCAGGACCAGATCCAGGCTGCGGAACCGTGGCACCCATAGCCGCTGATAGGCTTGGTGCGCAGCGATGATGTCCAGTCCGTGCAGATACGCGGCAGAGCGGGCACCGCAGCTGCGGGCAACCCAGACGGCAAGGGGGGCTGTGAGGCCGCTGCCCGCCAGCACCAGATGCGGCCGAAATCTACGGGCTGCAATCAATCCGTTCAACGCACTGACCGCGATGAAGCCCGGCAGCGGTCGCAATGGCGCGGTCGACGCCTTCACATTCTGCGGCAGCTGCCTGAGGCAATTCGCCGGACAACAGACGTGCACACCGAACCCCGCCGCCAGCTCGCGCAGCAAATGATAGTTGAGGCGCTCCATCCCGCCGCGCAGCGGGGGCAGGTTGCGGGTGATGACAAGAATTCGCGTTTGTTCCCGCGGCTCGTGGTCAATGGTTGCCATCATTGACGTCGATAGGTAAGGGTCGTGATCTGCTCGGAAATCAAGCCGATGAGAAAAATGATCACGGCAGCGCTGAATAGCAGCAGGCTCATGTTGGTGAAGCGGTGGCCGACCTGGTAGGTGTAAACGTAGCGCATCAGGCCGAGCGAGAAGAATGCGAATCCCAGTGGCGCAAACAACTTCAATGGCGAGTAGAGCGTAGCAATCTTGAAGATGATCAACAGGAAGCGCAGACCGTCGCGGAGGGGACGGATGTGGCTCCTGCCAATGCGCGAGGCAACTGCGATCGGGAAGTAGTTCACCGCGTAGGCGCTGCGGAAGAAGGCCATGGTGATGGTGGTGGGATAGGAAAATCCGTTCGGCAGCAGATGCAGGAACTCGAGGAACTTATCGGCTCTTACCGCACGGAAGCCTGAAGTGAGATCCATCACCCTGTAGCCGGTCATCCAAGTGGCGACATTGTTGTACAAGGTGTTGGCCAGGCCGCGACCGACACCGGCCTGCCCGGACCAGGAGCGGGCGCCTACCACCATGTCATAGCCCTGCTCCAGCCGGTCTAGCAGAGGCTGGATATGGTCCGGGGAATGCTGGCCGTCAGCGTCCATGAACACCAGAATGTCGCCGCGGGCGGCACGGGCCCCTCGCTTGATCGCTGCGCCGTTGCCCATGGAGTAAGGGGAGGAGAGACAGGTCACCCCCTGCTGCTCGCACAATGCGCGAGTGCCGTCGGTCGAACCGTCGTCAACAACGATGATCTCCGCGCCGGGCTGTGCCGCAGCTAGGCGTGGCAGCAACTCCACCAAGGCGGCGGCCTCATTCTTGGCGGGCAGGATGATGCTGATCAAATGACACCTCGAATAGCTGCTGTTTCCGAATGGACGGCTTGTTCCGCACCATTCTCGGCGCGCGTCCCGGACCCGCCCCCCTTCGAACGGCTGCGCCACCATACCAATAGCCCGTCCAGCGCAGTCATGGCAAGGATCATCTCCAAAGCGCGAAACGGAATGGAATAGCGCGGTTCCGACTGCAGGATGGTGTACAGCAGTGTTTCGAGCGCCACCAGCAAGGCAATGGCGTCGAGACCGGGACTGCGGCGCCCCCGCCGCAGCAGCGCAGACAGGCCGGCACAGGCCATCAACGCCCCCAGCAGGGGGTTAAGAGCCAGGCACAGTGCCTCCACCGCCGGCATCACCGGATTGGTGAGGTAAATAGAATTGTGGACCGGATAGGCATAGACATCGCCCCAACCCATCCGGATGTGCCAAGCCCATAACAAGGCGGGCTTCCAGGCGTACCAGCCGAGATAACGCCACGGGTCGCCGCGAAGCCGCCCCCAAATGGACAGCGCGGCCCGCGCCGGAGACTCCAGCATTAGATCCTGCTCCCGGCCGATGGACTGCATCAAGGCCAGGGCCGCCGGATCGTGTTTGAGCGCGCCAATGTAGGCGCTGTGATACTCGGGCCAGCTTCCCTGGACGAAATTGATCCCTATCCGCGCTTCCGGGGCACGCGCGCTGGGAATGAGGCAACCTCGCACCGCCCATGCCGCCGGAAGGATCAAAGCCCCGGCTAGAAATGTCGCGGCTAGCGCGACACTGAGCTGCCGACCCCGCCACAACACCAGGGCCAGGAGCGGTGCCACCGGCAACAGCACCGCATTGACCATCGCCGCCGCACCGAAGCCCAGGCCTGCACTCAACCAGGCGCCACGAGTGCCGGACTCGGTAGCACGACAGAACAGCCAGACGGCCAGCATCAGCGTGAAGCCGAACAAGGTCTCAGATAGCACGTAGGCGGTAAACACCACGTTATGGGGCCAGATGGCGACCAGTACCCCGGCGGCCAAGGACCAAGCCGCCGGTAGCCAACGCCGGGCAACCAGCGCGGCCAGCACAGCGGTCAGGGCACCGAAAACGGCCTGGAAGCAGAGCACCGCGGCATACCAGGTGTCGGTCAGATCCAGGGGCAGCAGGAGGGCGGCAAGAAATGCTGGATAACCCGGGTCGCGAAAGCTGTCCGCCACGACTGCGCCGTCCCCCGGATGAGAGCGGGAAAACACATGATTAAAAACAAGATTGAGTGCGTACTGGAGGTAGTCCAGCGTATCGGAGCGGCGCAGGGCATCTTCGACCTTCGCCGCGGCGACGAACCATAGCCTCAGGCCTAATGCAAGCAGAAAGAGCAATGCCATTTCGGCTCGTGTGCGCGCCGTCGATGGCGCCCCGCATTTGCCGTTCACGGCTTCCACCCGCGGCCATAACCCCCTGCGGCGGCAGCCCCGACTATCCGCAGCCGGATATAAAAAATGATCAATGTTTCCGCCCAAAATTTATTGACGACACTGCCGCCGCGGGCCCATGGTCAGCGCCATTCCGCGTTGCGGCAGGCCGGGACAATTGACGCCCGGGATCGCTAAGTATAGGGTCTTTAAATAGATTCCGAATCAACCCAAAAGCCTCCGACCGACCGTGGCCCTCAGCCCCAACGCAACCGTCTCCGCCCCGCCCCTGAGCGGCCTGGCGCGGCGCTTTGTCGCCAACCAGCTCCTGACCGAGGAGCAGGCCCGCGATTCCCAGGCCAAGGCCCTGCGCAACAGCAAGCCGATCGTGTCGCAGCTGGTCGAGGACAAGCTGATCCCGGCGGCGCGGCTGGCCGAATTCGCCAGCAACGAGTTCGGCACCCCGCTGCTCGACCTGACCAGCATCGAGCTGGACCCTAATACCATCCGCGAGATCGGCGAAAAACTGATCCGCGCGCAGCACGCCCTGCCCCTGTACAAGCGTGGGCGCAAGCTTTACCTGGCGGTTTCCGACCCCACCAATCTGCAGGCCCTGGACGAGTTCAAGTTTGCCAGCGGCTTCGCCACCGAGACGGTGCTGGTCGAAGAGGACAAGCTGACCAAGGCGATCGAGGTCGCGGCCAGCCTGATCCAGTCCTCCAGCATCGGCACCGGCGACGCCGACCTGGAAAACCTGGATATCGAGGCCGGGGAAGAAGGGGCGCCGGAAGAAAAGTCGGTCGGAAACGACGAGGAAGACGCGCCGATCATCCGCTACGTCAACAAGGTGATGGTCGACGCCATCAACCGCGGCGCCTCGGACATCCACTTCGAGCCGTACGAGAAGAAATACCGCATACGCTACCGTATGGATGGCGAGCTGAAGGAGATTGCCACGCCGCCGGTGCAGCTGGCCGGCAAGCTCGCTGCCCGCCTCAAGGTGATGTCGCGCCTGGACCTGGCAGAGCGCCGCGTCCCTCAGGACGGCCGCATCAAGCTCAAGCTCTCGGCCAGCAAGTCGATCGATTTCCGCGTCAGCACCTGCCCCACCCTGTGGGGGGAAAAGGTGGTGATGCGTATCCTGGATTCCTCCAGCGCCATGCTCGGCATCGACGCCCTGGGCTACGAGCCGGTGCAGAAGGAGCACTATCTCAAGGCCCTGGGCAAGCCGCAGGGCATGATCCTGGTCACCGGCCCGACCGGCTCGGGCAAGACGGTGTCTTTGTACACCGGCCTGAACATCCTCAACACCGAGGACTGCAACATTTCCACCGCCGAGGACCCGGCGGAAATCAACCTGCCCGGCATCAACCAGGTCAACGTCAACCCCAAGGTGGGCCTGACCTTCGCCGCGGCGCTGAAATCCTTCCTGCGCCAGGACCCGGACGTCATCATGGTCGGCGAGATCCGCGACCTGGAAACGGCGGAAATCGCCATCAAGGCCGCCCAGACCGGCCACCTGGTGCTGTCCACCCTGCATACCAACGACGCCCCCCAGACCCTCACCCGCCTGCTCAACATGGGCGTGCCGGCCTACAACGTGGCCTCCTGCGTCACCCTGATCATCGCCCAGCGCCTGGCGCGCAAGCTGTGCAAGGTGTGCAAGCAGCCGGACGAGGTGCCCCGCGAGGAACTGCTGCGCGAGGGCTTCACCGCCGAGGACCTGGACAACCCCGGCTTCAGGATTTACAAGGCGGTCGGCTGCGACCAGTGCAACGACGGCTACAAGGGCCGCACCGGCATCTACCAGGTCATGCCGGTGACGGACGCCATCGCCCGCATCATCATGGAAAACGGCAATGCCATCGAGATTGCCGACCAGGCCAGGAAGGAAGGGGTGGCCGACCTGCGGCGCTCGGCGCTGAAAAAGGTGATGGATGGGCACATCGACCTGACCGAGGCCAACCGCGTCACCACGGATTAGATTATTCTTTGTGGTGAAACGCGACGGGCAGCGGAAGCCCGCGTTATTTCAAGGGAATTGGCAGTTGGGGGGGAGTGGGCATGGCGGCGACGGCGGTCAAGATCAAGGAATACACGTTCACCTGGGAAGGGGTGGACCGCAAGGGCGCGCGGATCAAGGGCATCAGCGAAGGCCCCAGCGAAAGCTACATCAAGACCCAGCTGCGCAAGCAGGGCATCAACCCGATCCGCGTCCGCCGCCAGAGCACCCTGTTCGGCAAGCGCAAGAAATCCATCACCGGCCAGGACATCGCGATCTTCAGCCGCCAGCTGGCCACCATGATGGAGGCGGGCGTTCCCCTGGTGCAGGCCCTGGAAATCGTCGGCCGCGGCCACGCCAATCCGGCCATGGGCGAAATGATCCTGGCGATCAAGACCAACATCGAGGGCGGCGCCTCGCTGGCCGAGAGCCTGGCCAAGTTCCCGCGCCACTTCGACGACCTGTTCGTCAACCTGGTCGACGCCGGTGAAAAGTCGGGTGCGCTGGAAACCCTGCTCGACAAGATCGCCACCTACAAGGAAAAGACCGAGTCCCTGAAGAAGAAGGTGAAGAAGGCCCTGACCTACCCCACCGCGGTGCTGGTCGTAGCCTTCATCGTCACCGGCATCCTGCTGTACTTCGTGATTCCCCAGTTCGCCGACCTGTTCAAGGGCTTCGGCGCCGACCTGCCGGCCTTCACCAAGATGGTGGTGCACCTGTCCGACCTGGTCAGGGAGGACGGCCTGTACCTCGTCGTCGCCCTCGTGGTCGGCGTCTTCGTCTTCCGCGAGGCGCATATCCGCTCCGCCACGTTCCGGCGCTTCCTCGACCGGGCGATGCTGAAGATCCCGGTGATAGGCGACATCCTCTACAAGTCCGCCGTGGCGCGCTTCGCCCGCACCCTGTCCACCATGTTCGCCGCCGGCGTGCCGCTGGTGGAGGCGATGGAATCGGTGGCCAAGGCCGCCGGCAACATCATCTTCACCGAGGCGATCATGAACATGCGCGACCAGGTGGCGACCGGCACCCAGCTGCAGCTGACCATGCAGCAGACCGGCCTGTTCCCCAACATGGCGGTGCAGATGGTGGCGATCGGCGAGGAATCCGGTTCGCTCGACCACATGTGCGCCAAGGTCGCCGAGTTCTACGAGGAAGAGGTCGACGTCATGGTCGACAACCTCACCGCCCTGCTCGAGCCGATGATCATGGTGGTGCTCGGCGTGCTGGTGGGCGGCCTGGTGGTCGCCATGTACCTGCCGATCTTCAAGCTGGGCCAGGCCATCTGATCAGGGCCCTGTGGACGCCATTTTGATCGCCGCGTCGCCCGTTCACAGGCCCTAGGAATCGCCGCGCATGTCCTTCATCGAGGCGCTGCGCGCCGAACCCGCAGCGCTCGTCGCGGTTTGCGCCCTGCTCGGCCTGGTGGTCGGCAGCTTCCTCAACGTGATCAGCCTGCGCCTGCCGCGCATGATGGAAGCCACCTGGCGCAGCGAGGCGCGCATGATCCTCGAGCTGCCGGCGGAGGATCCCGCGCCGGCGCCGCTGAGCCTGTCCTCGCCGCCCTCGCGCTGCCCTTCCTGCGGCGCCGCCATCCGCCCCTGGCATAACGTCCCGCTGTTCGGCTGGCTGTGGCTGCGCGGGCGCTGCGCCGACTGCCGGGCGCCGATTTCGGCGCAGTATCCGCTGGTCGAGCTGGCCTCGGGCCTGCTCGCCGCCGCCTGCGCCTGGCGCTTCGGCTGGAGCCCGCAGCTGGTGCCGGCCCTGGGCCTGAGCTGGGTGCTGCTGGCCTTGAGCGTGATCGACCTGCGCGAGCAGCTGCTGCCCGATTCGATGACCCTGCCCCTGGTCTGGGCCGGCCTGCTGCTGAGCTGCTTCGGCGTCTTCACCAACCCCCGCGCCAGCATCGCCGGCGCGGCCTTCGGCTACCTCAGCCTGCGCGGCATCTACGAGCTGTACAAGCTGCTCACCGGCAAGGAGGGCATGGGCCACGGCGACTTCAAGCTGCTCGCCGCGCTCGGCGCCTGGTTCGGCGCCGCCGCCCTGCCGATGATCATCCTGCTGTCCTCGCTGGTCGGTTCGGCCGTCGGCATCGGCCTGATCGCGCTGCGCGGCCGCGACCGCAACATCCCCATCTCCTTCGGCCCCTACCTCGCCGGCGCCGGCTGGCTCACCCTGGTCTGGGGCGAAGCCCTGCGCAACCTGGTGAAGCTGTGAGCCGCGCCGCCCTGGTGGTCGGCCTGACCGGCGGCATCGCCAGCGGCAAGAGCACCGTCGGCGAGCTGTTCGAGGAGCTGGGCGCGCCGTTGCTCGACGGCGACCACGTCGCCCGCGAGGTGGTGGCTCCGCCGTCGCCGGCCCTGGCCGCCATCGCCGGCCGCTTCGGCGCCGAATTCCTGCTGCCCGACGGCAGCCTCGACCGCCGCCGCCTGCGCGAGCGGGTGTTCGGCGACCCCGCCGCCCTGCGCGAGCTGGAAGCCATCACCCACCCCCTGATCCGCAGCCGCATCCTCGCCTGGCAGGCGGCGCAGACCGCCCCGTACTGCATCCTGTCGGTGGCGATCCTGCTCGAATCCGGCATGGACCGGCTGACCGGACGCGTCCTGGTGGTGGACGTGCCGGCGGCGGTGCAGATGCAGCGCCTGCTCGGCCGCGACGGCATCGCCGAGCCCCTGGCCCGGCAGATGCTGGCGGCCCAGGCCGGCCGCGAACAGCGCCTGGCCCGCGCCGACGACGTGCTCGACAACAGCGGCGGACCCCAGGCCCTGCGGCCGCAGGTGGAGCGCCTGCACCGGCACTATCTCCAGCTCGCCGCGGCGCGGCGCTGAGCCCGGGGCGGCGTCGTTTGCCCTTCCCGCCCCGGCGCGCCACAATGCGGAGATACCCCGTGGATTCAACGCATTGATGGAGCAGGGCGGAGACTGGATCGCCTTTGAGCATCCGCTGAGCGAGCGGATACGCTTCCTCCTGCGCCTGGAGTTCCTGTTCGCCCAGTACCAGCACCAGGCCGCCGACACCTCGTCCTGGGGCCTGCGCGCCAGCCTGCACACCCTGCTGGACATCCTTTCGGTGATGGGCCGCGCCGACCTGCGCACCGAGCTGCTCAAGGAAGTGTTCGAGCAGCACTCCATCCTGACCCGCCTGAGCAAGCGCCCCGACGTCAATCACGCGCGCCTGGCCGAGGTGCTGCGCGAGCTCAGCGCCGCCGCCGCCGAGCTGCAGGCCATGGGCAGCTCGCACCCGGCGGTGGTGCTGCGCGAGAACGAGTTCCTGTTCGCGGTGCTCAACCGCAGCTCCATCCCCGGCGGCGCCTGTGGCTTCGACCTGCCGGCCTACCACCGCTGGCTGTCGCGGCCGCCGGCCGAGACCCAGCGCGACCTCGCCGCCTGGTTCGCCAGCCTGCGCCCGCTGCAGCACGCCATCGGCCTGTACCTGCGCCTGCTGCGCGACAGCACCCAGCCGGTGCAGCAGGTGGCCGAGGGCGGCGTGTTCCTGCACATTCCGCAGGCCGCCTACCAGCTGGTCCGGGTGCTGGTGCCGGCCGATGCCGACGTCTACCCCGAGATCAGCGCCGGCAAGCACCGCGTCTCGGTCCGCTTCATGCGCCTCGGCGACGTCAACACCCGCAACGTCCAGGCCGGCGGCACCATCCCGTTCCAGCTGCAATGCTGCCTGCTCTCAAGCCACTAGCCTTTCCCCGATGAACGCCCCACGTATCGCCCGCTGCCCGCGCTGCGGCGCCAGCACCCGGCTGGACGCCCAGAATCCCTGGCGCCCCTTCTGCTCCGAACGCTGCAAGCTGATCGACCTGGGCGACTGGATGAGCGGCCGCAATGCCCTGCCGGTGCTGGACGAGGCGCCGCCGGCACCGGACGCCGATCCCGACAGGGATGGCTAGCGGCTAGCGGTCTTCCCAGTAGGCGCGGATGCCGGCGACGCCCTGGGCGCCGCGGGCATGCGCCTGGTCGAGCTGTTTCGGCCCCACCCCGCCGATGGCATAGACCGGCTGGGGCGAGTTCCCCAGCAGCTGCTCGAAGCGCTCCCAGCCCAGGCCCTGGGCCTGCGGGTGGCTGGCGGTGGGCAACACCGGCCCCAGCACCGCGAAGTCGGCGCCCAGGCGCCGCGCCGCCTCCAGCGAGGCCGCCTCGTGCACCGAGCCGGCGAACCACAGGCCGGCCGGGACGGGCCGGTTGCGCAGATGCAGCAGGGTCCGCTCGGTCGCGTGCCAGCCGGCGGCGCCGAGCTCGGCCGCCATGCGCGGCTGGCGGTCCAGCATCAGGCCGATGCCGGCGGCCTGTGCCGCCGGCAGCAGGCGGGTGGCCAGCCCGGCGTAGCCCTCGTCGCCCAGCGCCGGCACGCGCAGCCGCAGCAGGCAGCCGCGCGGCAGCCGCGCCAGGCCGCCGTGCACCGTCGCCTCGTCGGCATTGGGCGGGGTGAAGACATAGTGTTCCGGCAGGCGCAGCGCGCGGGCGATCGGCGCCACCGTGGGCAGCACGTCCAGCTGCAGCAGGTATTCGGGGCGCATCCAGTCGAACTGCTGTCCTTCGCGCGCCTGCGGCTCGCCCTCGAACCGGCTCACCAGCCAGGTGTCGAGCAGCACGATGCGGTCGGCGTACTCGTGGCGGAAGCGGATCAGGCGGCGCGCCTGCCGCACCTCCACCCCCAGCTCCTCGTGCAGCTCGCGCCGCAGCGCCTTCTCGACCGGCTCGCCCGGCTCGATCTTGCCGCCGGGAAATTCCCACTTGCCGGCGGCGATCTTGCCCTCCGGCCGCTGCGCGATCAGCACCTCGCCGCGGTCGTTGGCCAGCACGCCGCAGGCGACGGGGATCAGCGGGCGGTGGATGGTGGAGCGCATGGGCCGGATCTACGCCTCTCGCCGCCAGCTCAGGTCCGGTACTCGGCGTTGATCTTGACGTAGTCGTAGCTGAAATCGCAGGTCCACAGCCGGGCCCGCGCCGTGCCGCGCCCGAGCTGGACGCGGATGCTGAATTCGGGCTTGGCCACCACCGCCGCGCCCAGTTCCTCGCGGTAATCCGGGTGCGGCTCGCCGCGCTCGATCAGGCGCACCTGGTCCAGCGCCACCGCCACGCCGCGCGGATCGAGCCCCTCGACCCCGGCCTTGCCGATAGCCATGATGATGCGGCCCCAGTTGGCATCCCCGGCGAACATGGCGGTTTTCACCAGCGGCGAATGGGCGATGGAATAGCCGACCTTGCGCGCCTCTTCCACGCTGCGCGCCCCCTCCACCTCGATGGTGATGAAGCGGGTGGCGCCCTCGCCGTCGCGGGCGATGGCCTGGGCCAGTTCGACGCACACCGCCGTCACCGCCTCGCACACCGGCGCGAAGTCCGGGTGCTGCGGCGTGATGTCTTCGGTGCCGGCCTGGGCCGTGGCCATCAGCACGCAGGAATCGTTGGTGGAAGTGTCGCCGTCCACCGTGACGCTGTTGAACGAGACCTCGACGGCGCGGCGCAGGCATTCCCGCACCGCTTCCGGGGTCAGCCGCGCGTCGGTGGCGATGTAGGACAGCAGGGTCGCCATGTCGGGGTAGATCATGCCCACGCCCTTGGCGATGCCGGTCACCGTCACCGCGCCCTGCGCGGTCGCGACCTGGCGGCTGGCGCCCTTGGGAATGGTGTCGGTGGTCATGATGGCGCGCGCCGCATCCTGCCAGGCGTCGGCGCGCAGGTCGGCGACGGCGCGCGGCACCGCGTCGAGCATGCGCTGCAGCGGCAGCCGCTGGCCGATCACGCCGGTGGAGAACGGCAGCACCTGGACCGCCTCGCAACCCAGGGCCCGTGCCACCGCCGCGGTGGTGGCGCGGGCATCGTCGAGGCCGCCGCTGCCGGTGGCGGCGTTGGCGTTGCCGGCGTTGACCAGCATGGCGCGCATCGCGCCGCCGGCGGCGAGCCGCTCGCGGCAGACCTGCACCGGGGCGGCGCAGAAGGCATTGCGGGTGAACACGCCGGCGACGCGGCTTCCCGGAGCCAGCTCGATCAGCAGCAGGTCCTTGCGGCCCGGCTTCTTGATCGCAGCCTCGGCCGCGCCGAGGCGCACGCCGGGAACCGGGTGGAGGGTACCGGGAGGTTTGAGGTTGACGGCCATAGTAGGAGCCGGCTTGCCGGCGATGCCTCGCGCTGGATCGGGGTGGCCGGCAAGCCGGCTCCTACAGATTAGCGAATTCCGGTCTGCCCTTCAGGTCAGCCGCCCGTGACACTGCTTGTACTTCTTCCCCGAGCCGCAGGGACAGGGGTCGTTGCGGCCGACCTTGGGCATCTCGCGCACGAAGGTCTCCGCCTGGGCCGCGGCGGCGGGCGCCGCCGCCGGCAGCGGCCGGCCGGCGGGGGCCGGCGGCAGCTCTTCCTGCGGGGCCTCGGCGCCGGTGACGAGCTGCTGCGCCTCGGCGTGCTGGAACTGCATCGGCCGCGGCGCGCGGCGCGCTTCCTCCAGCGCTGCCACCTCGGCCTCGGACAGGATGCGCAGCCGCGACAGGTTGGAGATCACCGCGTGCTTGAAGCGCGCCAGCATCTCGTTGAACATGGTGAACGCTTCGCGCTTGTATTCCTGCTTCGGATCCTTCTGCGCGTAGCCGCGCAGGTGGATGCCCTGGCGCAGGTAGTCGATCGCCGCCAGGTGCTCGCGCCAGAACTGGTCGAGGATCTGCAGGGTGAAGACCTTTTCGGCATGCTCCATCGCCTGCAGGTTGCTGGCCCGCTTCGCCGCGTAGGCGGCGTTGAGCGCCTCCAGCACGCGGGCGCGGATGCCCTTGTCGTCGAGCGACTTGTCGGCCGCGGTCCACTGCCGCACCGGCGCCTTCAGCTCGAAGTCGCGCTCCAGCGTCTCTTCCAGGCCGGCGAGGTTCCACATCTCCTCCGGCGTCTGCGGCGGGATGTAGGCGTCGCACACGGCGTTGACCACGTCGGCGCGCACGTCGTCGAGCAGCGGCGTCACGTCCTGCGCCGTCATCAGCTCGTCGCGCAGCTCGTAGATCGCCTTGCGCTGGTCGTTGGCGACGTTGTCGTACTCGAGCAGGTTCTTGCGGATGTCGAAGTTGTGCGCCTCGACCTTGCGCTGCGCCGTCTCGATGGCGTTGCTGACCATGCGGTGCTCGAGTGCCTCGCCGTGCTGCATGCCCAGCTTGAGCAGCAGGCTGCGCATCCGCGGCGGCGTGAAGATGCGCATCAGCGTGTCGTCCAGCGACAGGTAGAAGCGGGTCGCGCCCGGATCGCCCTGGCGGCCGGAGCGGCCGCGCAGCTGGTTGTCGATGCGCCGCGATTCGTGGCGCTCGGAGCCGATGACGTAGAGGCCGCCGGCCTGCACCACCTGCTCGTGGCGCTGCTTCCACTGCGCCTGCACCGCTTCGCGTGCCGCCTGATCGTCGGCGGGCACGCGCGCCAGCTCCG
>DASRFD010000101.1:0-42591 GCA_035651715.1 Nevskia sp. | reverse complement strand
TCTGACACCGGCTCAGTGCAGCGTCTTCGAAGGCGCGGCGGCGGCCAGGGGCCGCGGATGCAGCTCCATGTACACCAGCTGCGCGCCCACCCGGATGTACTCCACCAGCTCGGCGTAGGCACCCTCCTCCACTTCCAGGTCGTCGCCGGCGTCGAGAGAGGCACGGGTGAACTGGGTGAAGTCCTTGACGATCTCGCGCACCTCGTCCGAGCACTGGCGCAGGTCCAGCTTGATGCGCCCGGCCAGGCCATAGAGGAAACCCTCGCACCAGGCGCCGAGCGCCCGTGCGCGCTCCCCCAGGCCGACCTCTTCCGCCGGCAGCAGGGGGTTGAAGCCGGCCTGCATGTCGGCCAGGTCCTGGGAGGCCTGCTCGCAAACCTGGCGCAGCTCGGCCCTCACGTCCGGGCCGGGACGGATTTCCTCGTCGTCCAGCAGGGCCACCGGGTCCACCTCGTCCGGCTTCTGCCGGCACAGGGCGCCGCAGACCGCGCCGTGGAAGCTGGCCGCATCGTCGGCGTAGCCCAGGTTGCCCAGGACGGTGGCGAGTTCGTCGTACCGCAGCGTCGAAGACATGGCCATAGTATAGCGCCCGGCGGCCGGGCTCCGGCCAGCCCGGGCCGGAGCCCGGCACGGCGCAAAGCCGCGCCGTGCCTTAAAATTCCACCCATGAACGACCTCGCCGCCAAGCCCGAGCCCCCGCCCGCAGCAGCCGGCAGCAACGGCTTCGTCGCCGCCCTGCGCAGCGCGGCGCCCTATGTGCACGCGCACAACGGGCGCGTGTTCGTCGTCGCTTTCGGCGGCGAGGCGGCGTTGCGCCCGGATTTCGAGCGGCTGATCTACGACGTGGCGCTGCTGCACAGCCTGGGCGTCAAGCTGGTGCTGGTGCACGGCGTGCGCCCGCAGATCGAGGCGCAGCTGGCCGCGCGCGGGCTCAAGTCGCAGTTCCAGGGCGACCTGCGCATCACCGACGCCGCCACCATGGAATGCGTCAAGGCCGCGGTCGGCGGCTTGCGCATGGACATCGAGGCCCGGCTCAGCACCGGCCTGGCCAGCACGCCGATGGGCGGGGCGCGGCTCAAGGTCGCCGGCGGCAACTGGGTCACCGCCCGCCCGGTGGGCGTGCGCAACGGCATCGACCATCAGCTCACCGGCGAAGTGCGGCGCATCGACATCCCCACCATCCGCCAAGTGCTGGAGCAGGACCGCATCGCCCTGCTCTCGCCGGTCGGCTATTCGCCCACCGGCGAGATCTTCAACCTGCGCGCCGGCGAGGTGGCCCAGGCGGTCGCCACCGGCCTGGGCGCCGACAAGCTGGTCTTCGTGCTCAACTCCGACCCGGACGAATGGAAGCTGGCGGACGAGACGGGCGACGCCGGCCAGCTGCCGCTGAGCGAGGCCGAGCGCCTGCTGGCCGCCAGGAGCGACAGCCTGCAGCTGTCCGGCGAGGACCGCGCCCTGCTCAGCGCCGCCCTCGGCGCCGGCCGCGGCGGCGTCAAGCGCGTCCATCTGATCGGCGCCGACGCCGACGGCGCCCTGCTGCGCGAGCTCTACACCCGCGACGGCTGCGGCCTGATGTTCTACTCCGACGAGGCCTACGAGTCGGTGCGCGAGGCCAGCATCGAGGACGTCGGCGGCATCCTGGCCCTGATCAAGCCGCTGGAGGACGCCGGCGTGCTGGTGCCGCGCTCGCGCGAGCAGCTGGAGCTGGAGATCAGCTTCTTCGACGTGATGGTGCGCGACGGCACCGTCATCGCCTGCTCGGCGCTGTTCCCCTTCCCGCAGAACCAGATGGGCGAGTTCTCCTGCGTCGCCGTCCATCCCGACTACCGCCGCTCCGGCCGCGCCAACGCCCTGCTGCTGCGGGCCGAGGAGAGCGCGCGCAAGCTGGGGCTGAAGAAGCTGTTCTCCCTCACCACCCACACGCCGCACTGGTTCATCGAGCATGGCTTCGTCCAGGCCGGGATCGAGGAGCTGCCGATGCAGAAGCAGCGCATCTACAACTACCAGCGCAAGTCGATCGTGCTGGTGAAGGACTTGTGAGCCGCGGGCGGGCGGAGTCCAGACGGCCGCCGGCCGGTCCCCTGTCCAGGCCCGCGTCTTGCGAGGCTCCATTACCTCGCAGGTAAAAGCCTGCCCGTCCGGCTTGCCTTAATATCGGCAAGCCGCCACCACCGACAGGGACCCCATGGCCGCCGACCATCCGCCCGCCGACTTCCATCTGCCGCTGCGCGAGTGCTTTCCCGGTGTCTGGCTCGCCTCCAGCCGGATCGCGATGCGCGTCCCGCCGGGCCTGAAGATCACCTTCAGCCGCAACATGGTGGCGGTGCTCGCCGACGAAGGCTGGGTACTGCTCAACCCGGTGCGCCTGAGCGCGGAAGGCGAGGCGAAGCTGCTGGCCCGGGCGCCGATCAAACACGCCGTGCGCCTGGGGACCTTCCACGGCAGGGACGACGCCTATTACGCCGAGCGCTTCGGCGCGCAGTTCTGGAGCGTGCCGGGCAAGTGCTCGTATCCGGAGCTTCCGGGCAGTCGCGCGATCGCCGAGGGCGGGCCGCTGCCGATTGCGGACGCCAAGGCCGTGGTCTACAGCGGCGGCCTGCTGGCCGAGTGCGCGGTGTACCTGCCGCGGCACCGGCTCCTGGTCACCTGCGACAGCGTGCAGAACTACGACAACGATCCGCTGATCTCGCCCCTGGGGCGGCTGATGATGCGGCCGCTGGGTTTCTTCACGCCCTGCGTGATCGGGCCGATCTGGCTCAAGCAGACCACGCCGCGCGGCGGCAGCCTGCGCGCGGATTTCGAGCGGGTGCTGGCGCTGGACTTCGACCACCTGATCGGAGGGCATGGCACCCCGAAAATCGGCGGTGCCCGCGAGGCGCTGGCGCGCAACGTGGCGAAGCTGAGCTGAGAGCCGCAAGCGGCGGGCGCCGCCGGGCGCGCCGCTGCAGCCCGGACTTCAGGCCGGAGAAAAGCCGTCGCCCGGCAGCTTACTCAGCCTGGGTCTGCATCAGCCGCCGGTACCGCGACATATGCCGGATCGCGTCCTGCGGCTTGCCCATGCCCTCGTACAGCAAGCCCAGGTTGTAGTGCGCGTCGGCGAGGGACGGGTCCAGGCGCAGGGCTTCTTCGTAGGCCTCCGCGGCATCCCGCCGCTGGCGCAGGTCGTCGAGCAGCACCGCCAGGTTGTACCAGCACAAGGCGTCGCCGCCGCAGATCTCGATTGCCTCGCGGTACACACGCTCGGCGTCCTGGTGCCGGCCTTGCTCGTGCAGCAGGCGGCCGAGATTGACGCGGGCGTCGAGACGCCCGGCGTCGGCGGCGATGGCCTTGCGATAGGCGGCGACGGCGCCGGCGGGGTCGTCCTCTTCCAGCGCCAGGCCGCGGCCGAACCAGTCTTCCGGATCGGCCTGGCGCGGCGCCGGGGGCGGCGCACGCTCGATGACGCTGAGCGAGCCCTTGTCCGGATCGCCTTCGAAGGCCAGCAGGTACTGGCCGGAATCGGCCTGGCGCTGGCCGGCGCCGTCGCGCACCACCACCTGCTCGCCCACCGCGCCGATCGACAGGCCGGCGAGCGGCATGGTTTCCGGCAGCTGCCGGCGCAGCGCCTTGAGCGAGCGGGTGATGCGTTGCGGCGGGACCTTGGCCGCGGCCAGAGACTGCGCGGTACGCAGCACGATCAGGTCCTGGAACGAGAACCGCAGGGCCTTGCGCGGGCCGCGTGCGGGAGTGACGAAGCCGGCCGCGATCAGCGCGCGGATGGTGCTCCGCGACAGGCCCAGCAGGCGCTCGACGTCGCTGACGCCATACTGGTGCATGGCCCTCCGCTAAGGCTTACTTCTTGGCGCGCCCGCGCGCAGGCGCGGACTCGGCGTCTTTGGCGGCGGCGCGCTTGGGCGGCTTGCGCTTGGCGGGCTCTTCCTCCGCGGCGGCGGGGCGCGCCTTGGCCGGCGCGGCGCCCTTGCGCTCCAGGCTGGCGCGCAGGGCCTCCATCAGGTCGATCACCTGGGCGCCGCCCTCGGGCGCTTCGGCCATGGTGATCTCCTGCCCTTCCACCTTCTTCTGCACCGCCGCCTCGATGCGCGCGCGCACCTCGTCGGTATAGCCGGAAGGATCGAAAGCCTCGTTGGACTGCTGCTCGATCAGCTGCTGCGCCAGCTTCAGCTCGGCCGGCTTGACCTCGACCGGCGGGATTTCCACGTCCTTGATCGAGCGCACTTCCTCGGCATACAGCAGCTGCTGCATGACCAGCCCGTCGTCGACGGCGCGGAACATCACGATGTACTGCTTGCCGCGCGCCGCCCAGCGGCCGAGCGCGCAGCGGCCGGAGTCGCGCAGCGCCTGGGCGAACAGGGCATAGGGCTTGGCGCCGCCCTTGTCGGGGGCGACGTAATAGGCCTTGTCGAAGTAGATCGGGTCCACCGACTCCAGCGGCACGAACTCGGTGATGTCGGCGCTGTGGGTGCCGGCCTCTTCCAGGGCCTTGAGCTCTTCCGGCGAGAACATCACGTACTGGTCCTTGGCGAACTCGTAGCCCTTGACGATGTCCTCGCGCGCGACCGGGATTTCCTCCTTGATGCAGATGTACTGCTGCTTCAGGCGCGAGCCGCAGGCCTTGTGCAGCATGTTGAAGGAGATGGCGCGGCTCGATTCCGTGGCCGAGTACAGCTTGACCGGAATCGATACCAGCCCGAAGGAAATCGTCAGCGAACCAACCGAACGTGCGGCCATGCTGCCTCCAGTGCTTCGCCCGGTGCCCTACTTCATGCTTAGGGCCGACTCGAGGCTCTGCTTGCGCTTGAGGGCGTCGCGCCAGCGATCGCCCGTCTCCACCAGCCGCTGCGCCGCGTTGGAAAGCCTGAAATCGAGCGGATGCGCGGTGGCCAGTTCCTCCCAGGTCAATGGCATCGAAACCGGCGCGCCTGGTACGCCTCTTGGCGAGTATGCCACATTCAGGGTCTTGCCGCGCACGTTCATGTTGTAATCCATGAAGATCTTGCCGGTGCGCTTGGGAATGCTCCATTCCAGGGTAATGTCCTTGGGGTGCAGGCGCAGCAGGTGGCGGCCGACCAGC
Source organism: Nevskia sp. (assembly GCA_035651715.1). Lineage (GTDB taxonomy): Bacteria > Pseudomonadota > Gammaproteobacteria > Nevskiales > Nevskiaceae > Nevskia. Next base: position 37,520 of record DASRFD010000101.1, on the reverse strand, counting down.
TCGGAAACATGGCGGGCGGCGTCGAAGTCCAGGGTCCGGCGGATCGGCACGAACACGTGCAGGCCGGTCTTGCCCGAGGTCTTGACCAGGGCCTCCAGCTTCATCGAGTCGAGCAGCTCCTTGAGCCAGAACGCCACTTCCCGGCCCTTGTTGAAAGCCAAGGTGTTGAGCTCCGGCTCCTCCCCCGCCTTCTCCTGGCCGGAGTAGATGTAGGGGTCGAGATCGAATACCACGTAGTCCGGGTAGTTCAGCACCGAAGCTTCCAGCGACTCCAGCGAGCTGCCGTAGTCGGTGCCCTTGGACTTGGCATCCGCCTCGACCCTGGCGCGCGAGTGCCAGACGTGGAACTCGAGCGAGCCGGACTGCGCCAGCCACAGCAGGGTCGCCAGGTTGTTGCACAGCAGGTAGTCGTGGTTCTCGTCCTTGCTGGACGAGAACACCGTGATGGTCTCGGCGAACAGCGGCTTCTCCTGCTCCCAGTGCTTCTGGAAGAAGCGCTGCCTGAGGATGCCGTCGGGCATGCGGATCATGGTCAGCGGCCGGTCGCGCAGGTGCGGCAGGATGCAGGGCGAAACCTGGGCGAAGTAGCGCAGCAGGTCACGCTTGGTCAAGGCCGGCTGCTTGAGCGCCGGATCGGCCGGCCAGTACACCTTGTCCAGGTGGGTCAGGCGGATGCGGTGCTCGCCCAGCAGCAAGGGGAAATCCTTCTTCGGATTTTCCAGCTGGGCCAGCACCGCTTCGATCTCGTCGCCGGTGCCGGGCGTCTTGCGGGTCCCGGCCGGCGCCGCCTTGGGCGCCGCCGCCACCGTCGCGCCGCGCGTGGCGGCCGGGCGGCGCACCCGGGCGGGGTCGATGTCGTCGCGCAGGCGCAGGAATACCGGCTCGCGCAGATGGCCGTCGGCGGTCCAGCTGTGGAACTTGAGCTCGGCCACCCGCCGCGGCTCGACCCAGGTCACCGGGTTGTTCAACTCGGGTTTGCCGGCGAAGGGACAGGTCTTGCGCTGCAGCGGCTGCAGCAGGCGCAGCAGGCGCTTGAGCATGGCGTCGTCGAAGCCGCTGCCGACATGGGTGGCGAAGTGCAGCTTCTTCCTGTCCCAGTAGCCGACCAGCAGCGAGCCGAGCGGCGCGCGCGACCCCTCGCCGCGGGTGTAGCCGCCGATGACGAACTCGCCGCTGAGCATCGGCTTGACCTTGAGCCAGGAGGCCGAGCGCTTGCCGGCCTCGTAGGCGCTCAGCTTGCGCTTGGCGATCACGCCTTCGAAGCCGGCCGCCAGCGCCGCCTCCTGCAGGGCCAGGCCGTCCTCCTGCGCGTGCACCAGCTGCACCAGCGGCGACGGCAGCAGGCACTGCGTCAACAGGCGCCGCCGCTCGCTGTACGGCAGGCGGCGCAGGTCGACGCCGCCGAAGTACAGCAGGTCGAAGCAGTAGTACACCACGGCGACGCTGCGGTCGGCGGCGGCGATGTCCTGCGGCGCCTTGAGGTGCACCCGGTTCTGCATGACGTTGAACGAAGGCCGCCCTTCCGCGTCGAACGCCACCAGCTCGCCGTCCAGCACGGTGCCCCGCGCCTGCTGGCGCAGCTCCGCCGCCACCCGCGGGAACACCGCCACCAGTTCCAGATCGCGGCGCGAGCGCAGGCGCACGCCCTTGGCGTCGACGAAGGCCTGCACGCGGTAGCCGTCGAGCTTGGGTTCCCACATCCAGTCGGGCTTGTTGAAAACGGCCTCTGCGGTCTCGGCCAGCATCGGCGCCAGCTTCGCCGGCAGCGGCCCGGGCTTGCCCGATGGAATCAGTTGCGCCGCGGCCATGCGCCGCACCGGCACCACCTTGAGGTCGCTCACCGCCACTCCCGACAGCACCGAGCGGTCCTGCTCGGTCACGTCGCCCTTGCCGGCGAAACGGTCGCGGTGCTTGATCAGCAGCCAGCTCTTCGGATCCTTGGCGGTGCGCACCAGGGCGAACGAGCCCTTCAGCTTGGTGCCGCGCAGCTGGAAACTGAGCTTGCCCTTGGCCAGGCCCTCGCGCACCTGGCGTTCGGCCTCGGCGCGGTCGTGGAACCAGGTGTCCTTCTCGTCCGGCGAATAGACGCCGCAATCCCACACGATCACCTCGCCGGCGCCGTACTGCCCCGGCGGGATCACGCCCTCGAAAGAGCCGTAGTCGTACGGATGGTCCTCGGTCTGCACCGCCAGGCGCTTGTCCTCCAGGCTCAGCGAAGGCCCCTTGGGCACAGCCCAGGACTTGAGCACGCCGTCGCACTCCAGGCGGAAGTCATAGTGCAGGCGCCGCGCCGAATGCTGCTGCACCACGAACAGCAGCGGCCCCGCCCCCGCGGCGGGCTTGGGCGGCGGCGCCGGCTCGGGCGTGTGCTCGAACTTCCGCTTGGCGGCGTATTCGCTAAGCTTGGCCATGCCCCGATTCTAGGCCAAAGGAATCTGTCATCCTCAGCGCAGCGAAGGATGACGGGACCGAAGGCGCCAGAGGACATGACCAGCTGCAAACAGCTCAGGCTCGAGTTGGAAGGCTCCGGCAGCGTCTCCGCCCTGCTGGATGCCCCCGCCTCGCCCCGCGCCGGCCTGGTGCTGGGTCACGGCGCCGGAGCCGGCATGGCCCACCCTTTCATGGCCGCGGCGGCGGCCGGCCTGGCCCAGCGCGGCATCGCCTGCCTGCGCTACCAGTTTCCGTACATGGAGCGCGGCTCCCGGCGCCCCGACAGCCCGGCCGTAGCCCAGGCCGCGGTGCGGGCGGCGGCGGCCGAAGCCACGCGGCGCTGGCCGGGCCTGCCCTGGTTCGCCGGCGGCAAGTCCTTCGGCGGGCGCATGAGCTCGCAGGCACAGGCGGCCGCACCGCTGCCGGGCGTCCGCGGCCTGGTGTTCTTCGGCTTCCCGCTGCATCCGCCGGGCAAGCCCGGCAGCGAGCGCGGCAGGCACCTGTCGGACATTGAAGTGCCGATGCTGTTCCTGCAGGGCACGCGCGACGAATTCGCGCAGCTCGATCTCCTGCAGGCGCAGGTGCGGCTGCTCGGCCGGTGCGCGCGGCTTGCGCTGTTCGAGGATGCCGATCACTCTTTCCACGTGCCGGCCCGCACCGGACGCAAGGACAGCCAGGTCCTGGCCGAAGCGCTCGACACGGCGGCCTCCTGGATCGACGAGGTGCTGAAATGAGCAGACTGATCGCCGGAGCCAGCGGCTACTCCTTCAAGGAATGGAAAGGCCCGTTCTACCCGGCCGACATGAAGCCGGACGGCATGCTGAAGTTCTACACCGAGCGCCTGGGCACGGTGGAGATCAACAACACCTTCTACCAGATGCCGAAGACGCCGATCCTGGAGAACTGGGCGGCCTGCACGCCGGCGCAGTTCCGCTTTGCCGTCAAGGCCCCGCAGCGCATCACCCACAAGGCGCGCCTCAAGGGCGAGGAAGCGGCGGACTCGGTGGCCTACCTCTACAAGGTGCTGGAAGCGCTGGGCCCCAAGCGCGGGCCGGTGCTGTACCAGCTGCCGCCGTTCCTGAAGAAGGACCTGCCGCGGCTGAGCGACTTCCTGGCGATGCTGCCGCCGGGTCACCAGGCCGCTTTCGAATTCCGCCACGACAGCTGGTTCGACGACGAGGTCTATGCCGCCCTGCAAGGCGCCGGCGCCGCGCTGTGCCTGTCCGAGCGCGAGGACAATGCGCCACCGCCGCTGGTGGAGACCGCGCCCTGGGGCTACGTGCGCCTGCGGCTGGAGGAGTATTCCGAGCAGGACCTGCGGCTATGGGCGCAACGGCTGCTGGCGACCGGCTGGCAGCGGATCCACGTCTACTTCATGCACGAGCCCACCGCGCCCGCCTACGCCCAGACCCTGATGCGCAGCGCCGGCTGACCGCCGGACCGGGCCTGGACGCCCGATAAGCCGTTGAAGCCACGCATCGTTTCCAATTCGTTTGGATTCCGTGCCGACTCTTGCCGGCGCGCAGGGGACAATTATGCCGTCCAGGGCGGCCCGGTTCGCAGCCGGGAGCCGGGACCCCAGCCCGCCGTCGAGAAAGTCCATGCCCAGAATTCCGTTCAAGCCGCTGCTCATGATCGCCGCGCTGTCCACCGCCGCCGGCGCCAATGCCGGCACCTTGGGGCTGCCGATCGACCTGCCGGGGCCGGTGACCCCGGTCGTGACCAACGCGGTCAATGCCGCGATGCCCTTCATCGGCAACGTGCAGAACATCCGCCCGATCCGCGGACCCGGCAACATCCAGCTGTCCCCCGTCCCGCTGCCGGGGCTGGGACCGGCCGACCTCGGCAATGTCACCCGTCAGCCGGGCGGTGCCGGGAAATAGCCGGACGGCCCGGAAAGACGGCAAGAATCGAACAACGACAATAAAGAACAATAGGGGTCACCCCAGGCAAAAATAAGGCGGCCGCAAGGCCGCTTTTTTCTTTGCGCCGCGCCATCGCGCCTGCGGGAAACGCCGTTCAATACAGCTCGCTGCCGAAGATCTCGTACACGTCGAGCGGGCCGTCGTTGTAATACTTGGTGGCCGGGAATACGAAGGTGCGCCTGGCGCGGTCGAACACCAGGGTGCCGGGGCGCTCGTAGTAGTTCGGGTCATAGACGTCGAACTCGATCTGCTGCGCCGTCTCGTGCGCAGCGTAGATCAGCACCACGTGATCGATCTCGGTGACCGGGAACGGGTCGAAGTGGATCAGGTGCACGATCGGCTGGCGGCTGAGCTTCACCTCCGCCACGAGGCGGCGGGCGGTGTCCTCCTGGTGGTTGCGGCTGAACGGGAACACCATGCGCCAGTTGCTGAAGGTGAACAGGCTGTAGGCGTAGCCGCCGGTGGCGTCCTTGAGCAGGGTTTCCTTCGCGGCGCTGAAGCTGCGCAGGTCGGCGTAGCCGGGGATGCGCACCCTGCCGGTCTTGCGGAAATCGTCCGGCTCCATCTCCACCACCCGGTCGATCAGCCGGCGGTAGGCGCCGTCGTCCAGCCGGGCGCCCGCCGGGTCGAACTCGGCGTACTGGTAGAACTGCCGCGCCATGCGCGAGACGGCGAAGCAGCGGTGGCTGAATTCGGGCGCCGGCTCGTTCTGCTTGGTGCGGATCGCCCCGGTGGCAGGGTCGATGATGTATTCCCAGCTCAGGCCGTTGGCATAAGCGAAGGTGTCGCGCTTGAAATCGAAATGGCGGGCCGTGGCCGGCGGCGGCTCCAGCACGCGCACCCCGGAACAGGCCGAGACGCAGGCCAGCAGTGCACCGGTTCCCAGCAGCCGCCCCCATCCCCGCCGGAACGCAATGCTTGTAGTTGTCATCCTGCCATTCTAACGGGGCGCCGCGGCCGGTGGCAGTTGACGGAAGTCTTACACTATGCCCATGAACTCGAATCAGGATTGGATGCGGCGCTCGCTGGCCCACGTCTGGCATCCCTGCACGCAGATGAAGGATCACGAGTGGCTGCCGCTGGTGCCGATCAAGGCGGCCGCGGGGGTGTGGCTGGAGGACTTCGAGGGCAAGCGTTACCTCGACGCGGTCAGCTCCTGGTGGACCAACATCTTCGGCCACCGCCACCCGCACATCGTGCAGCGCCTGAAGGAGCAGCTCGACCGGCTGGACCACGTGCTGCTCGGCGGCTTCACCCACGAGCCGGTGGTGACGCTGTCGGAGAAGCTCTGCGCCATCGCGCCGAAAGGCCTGAACCGCTGCTTTTATGCCGACAACGGCAGCTCGGCGGTGGAGGTGGCGCTGAAGATGAGCGCGCACTACTGGCGCAACCTCGGCCAGCCGCAGAAGACCCGCTTCATCTCCCTGACCAACGGCTATCACGGCGAGACCCTGGGCGCCCTGGCGGTGGGCGGCACCGGCCTGTACCGCGACGCCTACACGCCGCTGCTGATGCAGCCGATCACGGTGCCTTCGCCGGACTGCTTCGAGCGCAGCCCCGGCGAGGCCTGGGAGGATCACACGCGGCGCCGCTTCCGCTACATGGAGGAGGCGCTGGAGCGCCACGCCGGCGAGGTGGCGGCGGTGATCGTCGAGCCGCTGGTGCAGTGCGCCGCCGGCATGCGCATGTACCACCCGATCTACCTGCGCCTGCTGCGCGAGGCCTGCACCCGCCACGGCGTGCTGCTGATCGCCGACGAGATCGCCACCGGCTTCGGCCGCACCGGCCGCATGTTCGCCTGCGACTGGGCCGGCATCGCGCCGGACCTGATGTGCCTGTCCAAGGGCCTCACCGCCGGCACCCTGCCGCTGGCGGTGGTGATGGCCACCGACACCGTCTACCAGGCCTTCTACGACGACTATTCCAGCTACAAGGCCTTCCTGCATTCGCACAGCTTCACCGGCAACCCGCTGGCCTGCGCCACGGCGCTGGCGACCCTCGAGCTGTTCGAGCAAAGCGACGTGATGGCCACCAACCGCCGCCTGGCGGCGATGATGTGGGGCGCGATGAACGAGCTGTCCAGCCATCGCCACGTCATCGACCTGCGCCAGCAGGGCATGATCCTGGCGGTGGAGCTGGCCAGGAACCCGCGCAAGCGCGAGGAATACCCCGCCGCCGAGCGGCGCGGCCTGCGCGTCTACCGCCACGGCCTGGAGAAGGGCGTGCTGCTGCGGCCGCTGGGCAACGTGGTTTACCTGATGCCGCCCTACGTCATCACGCCGGAGGAGATCGTGCGCATGTGCCAGACCGCGATCGAGGGCATCGACCGGGCCACCAGCGAGGCCTGAAGGGACCGCAACCGGCGCGCATCCGCGCCGCACTCACGGCATGGTGGACCGGCCCTACCCGCCCGGGTGGCTTGCCATTCCGCCGGTGCTGGCTAAGCTGGGACGGCACAGATCGGCACGAGGGAGGAGCGGCGATGAGAATGGCAGCCCTGGCGGTGATGCTCGTGGTCCTGCTGGCGGCGGGCGCGACCGCGCCGCGGCCCGCCCTCGCCGACGGCCACTCGGAGGAATGGTGCGCCGACGCGGTGGACTTCGCCATGCGCACCGCGCAGTACCGCGATCTCGGCCGCAGCCGCGACGACTCGACCAGCGCGATCAACCGCGACGCCCGCGTGTTCCACCAGGAATACCCCGAGCTGTCCACACCGGACATGCTGAACATCGCCAGGGCGGTGTACGAGAAGCACTGGACCCATTTCGGCGCCGCCAGCGCCATGAGCAAGGCGTGCAAGGCCCGGCCGCAGCCCGAGCTGCCCACGGTGCTGACCCTCGATCACAGCGACGAGTGGTGCGCCAACGCGGTGGACTTCGCCATGGGCGTGGCGCAGAACCGGCAGCTGGAGTTCACCCAGCAGATGATCTCCAGCTCCTTCGACCAGAATCCCACTTACTACCACATGCAGTTCCCGGAGCTGAGCCGCGACGAGATGCTCGGCCTGACCGAGGCGGTCTACCGCCAGCAGTGGACCCGCTTCGGCGCCGCCGCCACGGTGGGCGGCACCTGCCGGGCGACACAGGAACAAAAATCGTAGGGCGGCGCGCGGCCCGTCGCTGCCGCACCGATGCCGGGACGCCGACAGGCGCCCCTCGCCCTACCGCACCTCGGCCATCAGGCTGAGCAGGTTGCCCTCGCTGTCCTTGAAGAAGCCCATCCACAGTTCGTGGTCGGGCATCCTGGCGACCAGGTGCGGCGGATCGACGATCGCGGCACCCTGCGCCTCCAGATGCGCGAACGCCGCCTTCAGCTCCGGCACCAGGAAGTACAGGACCGAGCTGTGGGATTGCTTGCCGTCAGCCCTCAGGTTGGTATCCAGCATCAGGCGGACGCCGCCGCAGTCGAAGAACGACAGCGTCGGGCCGGCGGCGAACAGGTGGCGCAACCCCAGCACCTCGCGGTAGAAGCGCTCGGCGCGCGCCAGGTCCTGCGCCGGGACTGCGATCTGGCCAATCCTGGAAATGCCCGGGGAAGCGTCCATTGCCGGCTCCTGATAGTTAGCCTAAGCTAACTATCTGCCCGGAGTGCGCTCAAGTCAAGCATGGCCGAACCCAGCCCCACCGAAGCGGTCGCCGATCGCCTGCACAGCGCGGCGATCCACCTGCTGCGCCTGCTGCGCGAGGAGGACCTGAGCCTCGGCCTGGGGCCGACGCAGCGGTCGGCGCTGTCGGTGCTGGTGTTCGGCGGGCCGCAGACCATCGGCGCCCTCGCCCGCATCGAGCAGGTGCGCCTGCCCACCATCAGCCGCGTCGCCGACGCCCTGGTGCGGGCGGGCCTGGCCGAGCGCGAGGCCGACCGGCAGGACGGGCGCGTGGTGCGGCTGCGCGCCAGCGCCGCCGGCACGCGGCTGATGCAGAAGGGCCGCCGCCAGCGGGTGCAGCGTCTCGTCCGTTTGCTGGAGGAACTGGCGCCGGCCGAGCTGGACACTATGGCGGCGGCGGCGGAGCGGCTGGCGCAGCTGCTGCGACGGCCGCGATAGGGCGGAATGCCGCCCGGGGCCCAACAAGGGGCCGCTTTGGCTTAAAATCAGCGTCCGCCGTACCGCAGCACCCTTTCTTTTCAGATAGACCGGCTTGCCATGACCTTTGTCGTCACCGAAAACTGCATCAAGTGCAAATACACCGACTGCGTGGAAGTCTGCCCCGTGGACTGCTTCCACGAAGGCCCGAACTTCCTGGTCATCGACCCCGAGGAGTGCATCGACTGCACCCTGTGCGAGCCCGAGTGCCCGGCCAACGCCATCGTCGCCGAGGATGACCTGCCGGCGGACCAGGCGCAGTTCCTGGCCCTGAACAAGGAGCTGGCCCGTCAGTGGCCGGTGATCACCGAGCGCAAGGAAGCTCCGGCCGATTCCAAGGAGTGGGATGGCAAACCGGGCAAGCTCAAGCTGCTCGAGCGCTGACCGGACGCGGCAGCGCCTGCCGCAAGCGTCCCGCATGAAAACCCAGGGCGCGAGACGATGAACGCTCGCACCCTGCTCCTGCCGCCGCAGGCCGACCTGGCCGCGCAGCTGGCGCAGGCCATTCTCGGCCGCCACCGCGCCGACCTGCCCGACCTCTCCCGCCTCACCGTGCTGCTGCCCGCCGCGGGCGCCGCCCCGGCGCTGCGCCGCCAGCTCGGCATCCAGGCCGGCGCCCCCCTGCTGGGGCCGCGCCTGCTGACCCTGCAGCAGTTCGCCGCCGAGCGCGGCGGCGGCCCGCTGCCGGTGCCCGCGGCGGAATGCCGCCTGATCCTGGTGGAGGCGCTGCGCAAGTACCGCGGACTGTTTCCGGGCCAGAACCCCTGGCAGCTGGCCGAGGCGCTGTACGCGCTGTTCGAGGAGTTGAGCCTCAACGCGGTGGAGCTGCCGCGTGAGGAGGAGGCCTTTGCCGGGCAGCTCGCCCGCGCCTACGGGGCGCGGCCGCTGTCGGCCCTGTCGCGCGAGGCGCAGATCGTCCACACCCTGTGGCGCGCCTTCCTCGAGGAGACGCAGAACCGCAGCCCGGCCGCGGCCTACGCCGCCTCGCTGCGCGCGGCCTTCGCCGGCCTGGCCGCGGACGAAAAGGTCTATCTCGCCGGCTTCGACACCCTGGCCGGCGCCGAGCGGGCCGCGCTGGCGCAGTCGGCCGCGCCGCTGGAGCTGTGGCTGCACGGCCGCGGCGCGAGCCGCGACAGCGCGGCCCTGCACACGCTCTGCGCCCAGCTCGGGGTGGAGCCCGAGCCGCTGAGAGCGCCGGCAGACGATCGCTCGCGCTTTCTCGACGCCGTGCTCGGCGCCGGCGCGGCCGGCGGCGACAGCAAGCCCGGGCCCGGGCTCGACCTGACCGAGGCGGAAGGCCCCGAACACGAGGCGCGCTGCGTCGAGCTGGCGGTGCGCGAAGCCCTGCTCGACGGCTGCGCCACGGTGGCGGTGGTCACCGAGGACCGGCGCCTGGCGCGGCGCCTGCGCGCCCTGCTCGAGCGCGCCGGCATCGCGCTGCAGGACCAGGGCGGCTGGGCCCTGTCGACCAGCGCCGCCGCCGCCGCGCTGCACGCCTGGCTCGACAGCTTCGAGCGGCGCTTCCAGTTCCGCCCCTTGCTGATGCTGCTCAAGTCCGGGTTCTTCGCCGCCGATCCGCTGGCGCTGCGCGCCCTCGAGCGCGACCTGGTCTACCGCCACGGCGTGGAAGCCGGTCTGGACCGCTACCTCGCCCGCGCCGCGCAGTGGCCGCAGCTGCGCAGCCTGCTGGAGCGGCTGGCCGATGCGGCGCGCACCCTGCCCTCGACCGGCCGGCCGCGCCTGCTCGGCGACTGGATGGCCGGGGTCGAGCGCAGCCTCAGAGCGCTGGGCCTGTGGCAGCGCTTCGAGCAGGACGAGGCCGGGCGCCGCCTGCTGGACATCCTCGGCGAACTCGACGCCGCCTTCGCACAGCGCCCGCAAAGCGCGGACTGGCGCGAGTTCCGTGCCCTGCTGGACCGCGCCGTCGAACGCGCCACCTTCGTGCCGCCGCAGGCCGGGCGCGACCGCCGCGTGCGGCTGCTGACCCTGGAGCAGAGCGCCGGCCTGCGCTGCGACGCGCTGATCCTGGCCGGCGCCACGCGCACGCAGATCCCCGGGCCGCCGCCCGGCGAGCCGTTTTTCAACCAGTCGGTGCGCGGCGAGCTGGGCCTGCCCAACCTGGCGCAGCGCCAGGCACTGGCGCTGGCCCGCCTGCGCCGCGTGCTGCACGCCGCGCCGCGCGTGCGCATCACTTACGCCGCCGAGCAGCCGGGCGAGCCGGCGCAGCTGTCGCCCTGGATCGAAGCGATGCGCAGCCGCGCGCTGCATCACGGCTGCGACTTGCGCGAGCCGCGGCTGGCGGCGCGGGCCGGCACCGCCGCGGTGGAGATCGCCGCCGGCGCGCCGGCACCGGCACCGCGGCGCGGCCGGCCGCGGCCGGCCGCGCCGGTGGAGCGGCTGCCGCGCGAGATCAGCGCCACCGCGCACCAGCGGCTGGTGGACTGCCCTTACCAGTTCTTCGCCAGCGCCTGCCTGGGCCTGCGCGCCGAGCAGGCGCCGGACGAGGATCCCGATCGCAGCGACTACGGCCAGCGCGTGCACCGCATCCTCGAAGCCTTCACCCAGCCGGCCGGAGGCGAGCTGCCGCCGCCGTTCGCCGCGCCGGTGACGCCGGCCAACCGCGCCGAGGCGCAGGCGCGCCTCGAGCAGATCGCCGAGGCGGTGTTCGCGCCGGACCTGCAGAGCCGCGCCCTGGCGCATGTCTGGCTCACCGAGTTCCGCGGCTCCATCCCCGGCCTGCTCGACTGGCTGGAGCGGCGCCAGGCGCACGAGGTGCAAGCCGAAGTGGAGTACCGCCGCGAATTCACGCCCCGCCACGGCCTCACCGGCAAGGCCGACCGGGTCGAGACCGAGGCCGGCGGCCTCACCATCGTCGATTACAAGACCGGCCGGCCGCCGCGCCGCGGCGAGGTGGAATCCGGCGAGTCGGTGCAGCTGGCGCACTACGCCCTGCTCGACGAACGAGTGCGCGCGGTGGAGTACCTGCCGCTGCGCGAGGAGCACAAAGCGCTGCGCATCGACGCCGGGCTGGACGAGCTGCGCGCCGGCGTCGGCGAGCGGCTGGCGGTGACCTTGCGCCGGCTGGCCGAAGGGGCGCCGATGCCGGCCCTGGGCGACAGCGGCAGCTGCGCCTGGTGCGATTTCCAGGGGTTGTGCCGGCGGGGCGACTGGCACGAGGACGCAGATGAATAGCCCCCGCCTCGCCGCGAGCGGCCGGATTCCGGGGCGGATGCAATGAACGGGAATCGCCTCGACCTCACCGCCGCCCTCGACCCCGGGCGCAGCGTCGCCGTCACCGCCTCGGCCGGCAGCGGCAAGACCTGGCTGCTGGTGTCGCGGATCGTGCGCCTGCTGCTGGAAGGCCAGCCCGCCGGCGGCATCCTGGCCCTGACCTTCACCCGCAAGGCGGCGGCGGAGATGCGCGAGCGGGTCGGCGAGCGCCTGCGCGAACTGGCCTATGCCAGCGACATCGAGGCCGCCGCCGAACTGGAGCGCCTGGGCCTGCCGGCCTCGCCGCATTACCTGGCGCAGGCGCGCGGCCTGTACGAGTCGCTGCTGTTCGATCCCTACCCGCTGCGCGCGATGACCCTGCACGCCTTCTGCCAGGACCTGCTGACCCGCTTCGCGCTGGAAGCCGGCGTGTCGCCCGGCTTCGCGCTGGCCGAGGCCGAGCACGGTCTGTATCGCCGCGCCTGGCGGCGCCTGCTGGCGGAGCTGCACCAGCAGCCCGGCTCCGCGCCGGCGCAGGCGCTGCGGACGCTGATCGCGATGGGCCACGGCGAGCGCGCGCTGGAAAACCTGGTGTTCGAATTCCTCGGCCACCGCGCCGACTGGTGGGCCTACGTCGAAGGCGAGGAGCAGCCGCTGCAGTACGCCGCCGCGCGTCTGCGCGCCGGGCTGGAGCTGGACCAGGCGCCGGGCGCCGATCTCGACGGCGACGCCTTCAACGCGCGCCTCAAGATGCTGCTGCGCTGGCAGCACGAGACCGAAGGTGCGCGCTACCTCAAGGCGCCGCGGCTGGAGGAGGCGCTCAACAGCGGCGGCGAGGCGCGCTACCGGGCCCTGCTCGGCGCGCTGTTCCGCGGCAACGGCACACCCTACCGCTTCCAGCTGATCAAGGCCCGGCGCGCACGGCTCAGCGAGGCGCAGTACGAGCATTTCGAGGAGGCGCACCGCGAAGTGGTGCGCGCGGTCGAGCAGCACCGGGACCGGCAGCTGCGCCAGTCCTGCCTGCAACGCAGCGGCGCGGCGCTGGAGCTGGGCACGGCGGCGCTGCGCGCGCTGGAGCAGGAGCTGGCGGCCGAGCAGGCCCTGACCTTCGCCGACCTGGAGTGGCGCAGCTACCGCCTGCTGCGCGGGCCCGGCAACGCCGAATGGATCCGCTACAAGCTGGACCAGAAGATCGATCACCTGCTGATTGACGAATTCCAGGACACCAGCCCGACGCAGTGGCTGCTGCTGCTGCCGTTCCTCGAGGAAATGGCGGCGGGCGACGCCGGGCGCTCGCGCAGCGTGTTCATCGTCGGCGACGCCAAGCAGAGCATCTACGGCTTCCGCCGCGCCAACCCGGAACTGCTCGGCACCGCCGCGCGGTGGCTGCAGGCGCGGCTCGACGCGGTGACGGTGCCGCTGAACGACTCGCGCCGCTCGGCGCCCGCCATCGTCGACTTCGTCAATGCGCTGTTCGAGCCGGCCGGGGTGGGCGCCGCGATCGGCTTCGAGCGCCACGACACCTGGCGCAAGCACGACTGGGGCCGGGTCGAGGCGGCGCCGCTGGTGGAGCCCGCGCTGCGGGAGGAGGAGCTGCTGCCCGACCCGCAGCTGGGCCTGCTGCTGCGCGATCCGCTGAGCACGCCGCGCGAGCTGGAGGAGGCCAGCCGCGCCGAACGCGAGGGGCGCCTGGTGGCACAGCGCATCCGCGCCCTGGTCGAATCCGGCGTCGCGGTCCGCGGCGAGCACGGCAACCGCGCCATCGAGTACGGCGACGTCATGGTGCTGGCGCGCTCGCGCACCCACCTGCAGCTGCTGGAGCAGGCGCTGACCGCGGCCGGCATCCCCTACGTCGGCAGCAGCCGCGGCACCCTGCTCGACACGGCGGAAGCGCGCGACCTGGTGGCGCTGCTGCGCTTCCTCAATGCGCCGCACCGCGACCTGGAGCTGGCCCAGGTGCTGCGCTCGCCGCTGTTCTCGCTCGGCGACGACTGCCTGGTGGCGCTGGCGACCACCGCCGGCGGCGCCCGCACCTGGTTCGAGGCGCTGGCCGTGCTCGCCGCGGAGCGGCCGGAGCTGCGCCGCGCGCTGCAATACCTGGAGCGCTGGCGGCCGCTGGCGGCGGAGCTGCCGGCGCACGACCTGCTCGACCGCATCTACAGCGAAGCCGACGTTGCCGCGCGCTACGAAGCCGTGCTGCCGGCGGTGGCCGCGGCGCGGGTGCGCGCCAACCTGGGCGCCTTCATCCAGCTGGCGCTGGAGGCGGACAGCGGCCGCTATCCCAGCCTGGCGCGCTTCCTCGACTACCTGCGGGACCTGGCGCGGATCCGCGCCGAAGCGCCGGACGAATCGCCGCCGCCGGCCGGCGGCGGCCAGGTGCGGGTGATGACCATCCACGCCGCCAAGGGCCTGGAAGCGCCCGCCGTGTTCCTGGTCAACAGCGGCCGGGTCCAGGCGGCGCGCACGCCGCCCTGGCTGATCGAATGGCCGTCCACCGCCGGGCGGCCGGAGCAGGTGCTGGTGCCTGGCCCCAGCGATGCGCGCGATCCGCTGAGCCGCGCGCTGGCCGAGCACCATGCCGCGCGCGAGGCCCGCGAGGACCTGAACCTGCTTTATGTCGCTGCCACCCGCGCCCGACAGTTCCTGCACGTCAGCGGCTTCCGCCAGGGGCGGCAGGGCAGCCGCCCGAGCTGGCACGAGCTGGCCTGGGACGCCCTGCGACGTCTGGGCGCGGGGGGGGCGGCGCCTTTGACGGGGGTGGCCGAGGGCGCGCTGCACTACGGCAGCGGCGAAGCCCCGCCCGGCGCGGCGACGGCGCGCCCGCTCAGCCCGCCGGCGGACGATGCGCGGCTGCGCCGGCCCCTGCCCGCGCCGCCCTCCGCCGCGTCCGCGCCCAGCGCGCTGGGCGCAGATGGCGGCGGCGAAGCGGCGGCCGACCCGGCCGCCGCGCGGCGCGGCCAGGGCATCCATGCCCTGCTGCAGTGGCTGAGCGAGGACGCCGGGCTGGATGAACCGCAGCTGCATGCGCGGCTGCAGGCGAAGCTGCAGGGCGCGGTGCGCGCGCCCGAATTCGGCGCCTGGCTGGCCGCCGCGCGCGCCACGCTGGCGGCGCCGGAGCTGGCCCGCTTCTTCGATCCGGCGCGCTATCGCCGCGCCTGGAACGAGGTGCCGTACAGCGACGGCGAGCGCAGCGGCAGCATCGACCGCCTGGTCGACGACGGCGCCACGCTGTGGATCCTGGACTACAAGACCGCCACCGACGCCGACGAGGCGGCGCTGGCCGCGCGCTACCGGCCGCAGTTGCTCAGCTACGCCTCGGCGCTGCGGCGCGCCTGGCCGCAGCGCGAACTGCGCGCCGGGCTGGTGCTGACCGAAGCACGGCGCTGGGTGGAGCTGGGCGGCTGACCAGGGCCGTCCCCGGCGCACCGTCGTTCCGCGCACCGCTCCTGGGCGATGATGGGGTCATCGCCCAGGAGCGGGCCTCAGCCGACGTCGTAGAAGAACTGCTCCTTGACGATCTTGCCGTTGCGCACCTGGTAGACGCAGACCTCTTCCATCTTGGTCCGGCCGCGGCCCTTGAAGGTCGCGTCGAGCGTCATGGTGAGGGCGAACCAGTTGCCGGTGACGACGGGATCGCTGACCTCGCCGCCATGGAAGTTTTCGACCATGGCGTTGAACTGGTGGCCTTTTTCGATGATCGCCTTGAGACCCTTGACGCTGCCCAGCGCGCCCGGGGGCAGGCCCTCCGGCTCGATGCTGACGGCGTCGTCGGCGTAAAGCTCCTTTTGCGCCTGCTCGTACTTGAACTCGCGACACAGCGCGACGAGGCGCTTGGCGACGGCTTCAGTATTCATGTTCATCCTCCTTGGATTGACGGGCTTTCAGGCTGCGCCCGCCGCGTGACGGCATGATGTCCCGCCCGGGGCGCTGCCCCATCGGATGGTACGCGCCTGCAGAAGGTTTGTGCCCGCCGTTTTTGTCAGGAGGCTGTCACTGAAGGCGCTGGGTTACAGCGCCACCGACAGTTTCGCCAGCATGCGCCGCCCCGGCAGCTGGTAGTACTGGTCCTCGCCCAGCTCGCTCTGCTGGATCGCGTCGCGGCGGTCGGTGAGATTGTAAACGTTGAAGGAAGCGGTGTAGCGGCCGAAGGCGTAGCCGACGGTGGCGTCGAGCGAGATGAACGCGCCGGCGACGCGGCTGTTGCCCATGTTGAGATAGCGGTTGCCGACATAGTTGCCGACCAGCGAGGCCTGCGGACCGGCGGAGCCACCGTAGACCAGTCCCAGCGCCGCCAGGTTGCGCGGCGAGAGCGGCAGGCGGAAGCCGGCACGCGACTTGCCGCTGGCGCTGACGAAGTCGCGGTAGCGCGCGTCGTTGTAGCTGTAGTTGGCGCTCAGGCGCAGGTCCGGCATCAGGCGGTATCTCATCTCAAGCTCGGCGCCCTTGTAGCGCTCGCGTCCGCCGTTCTTCTGCGTCGGCTCGCCGGCGTCGTCGACAGTGTTGTAGACGAGATTGTCGAAGTCGACATAGTAGAAGCTCAGATCGGCGTCGAAGCGGCCGTCGAAGCCGTCGGCCTTCATGCCGGCCTCATAGCTGCGCAAGGCTTCCGGGCGCAGCAGCGGCCCTTCCACGTCGGGGCCGAAGTCGATTTCCGGGGGCTGGAAGGTGTTGCCGTAGTTGGCATACAGCACCACGTCGTCGAGGTCCGCGCTCGGGTCCTGCCAGACGCACCAGTTGGCGCCGAATGAGCCGTTCAGCCGGGTGGTGCTGGCGTACTCCAGGCTCACCTCGTCCGGATCGTCGCTGCTGCGGCCGCGGCGCTCGTCGCTATGGGTCAGGCGCAGGCCGCCGAGCAGCCCCAGGCGCGGCGTCAGCTTCCAGCGCACCTGGGTGTAAGCGGCGGCAATGCTGCGCTGGTCGGATAGATAGGCGGGCGGCTCGGCATTGCCGGCGCTGCCCGGCGGCGGCAGGCCGCCGTCGCCGGGGTCGAGGGTGTAGCCGAACAGCTGGCTGTTCTGGTGCGCCAGCCCCCACAGTTCGCCGGCGCCGAAGGTGGCCTGCACCCTGTCGTCGAATTGATGCGTCAGGTGACTGTCGAAGTAGACCTCGCTCAAATCGCGCTTCTGATGGAAGCCGCCGGCGTTGCCGTCGCTGGTGTCCGTGTCGCCCTCGTCGCGCAGGAAGCCCTGTACCAGCTGGCTGTGGGTCTGCGTCAGCGACAGCGTGCTGCTCCAGGAGCCGGGCGCCAGCTTCTTGTCGTAACCGGCGGTGAGCTGGAAGCGGTTGGTGTCGATCTTGCCGTCGGCCGGATTCTGGTTGTAGTCCAGCGGCACGTCGGGATCGAACAGGCCGCCGGTGTCGGCCAGGGGCCGCGGGCTCGACGGCTTCTGGTGCTGCACGTTCGCATCGAAGTCCAGCCGGGCTTCGCCGCCGCCGAAACCGGCGGCCGTCCGCAGCAAGGCGTGGGCGCGGTCCAGCCCGGCGCGCGGATCCGCGTAGCGGTCGCGCACGCCGTCCAGGCCCAGCGAAGCGCGGACCGGCCCCTGCGCCAGGACCATCGAGGCGCCGGCCTCGACAGTGCCGTAGCTGCCGTAGGCCGCCTCGGCGCGGCGCGCGGCCTGGCCGGCGGCGAAGTGGATGATGTTGATGGTGCCCTCGAACGAGGTGGTCCCGTACAGCACCGGCGCCGGGCCGCGCTGCACCTCGATGCGCTCGACGTTGTCGAGATCCAGCGTGGCGAACTGGGGGATGAAGGCGCCGCCCTGCGGCACGCCGTCGACCAGCAGCAGCAGATCGTCGACCTCGCGCTGGCCGAGCAGGCCCGGCACCGCCGCCCCCGGCCCCTGGTCGCCGCCCGGCGCGACATAGACTCCGCCGACCAGGGACAGGGCGGTGCGCAGGTCGTTGACGCCGCGCGCGCGCATCTCCTCGGCCGTGATGACCTCGATCGAGCTCGGCACTTCCTGCACCGGCTCGGCGAAACGGTCGGCGGTGACCTGCACCAGATCGAGCTGGGACACGCCGGGACCGGGCACGGTCTGCGCCTGCGCCGCGGCGGCGGCGCCAGTGAAGAAAACGAGGGCGATCGGGTGACGGGCGGCGCGGTTCATGCGAGAGGAGGTCCGGGGCCCAAGCGACGTGAGGCCGGGCCCTGCATCAAGCCAGGGAGTTGTTGAGATTTGAACTATGTTATCCGGACATGAAGACCTTATTACGGCGCCCCCGGGCAGGCCGCGCGCTGCCTGGACGGCAACGCCCTGGTCCGGCAAAAGCCGGTGCCGGTCTGCAGCGCAAGGCTTACGGCACGGAGAATTGGCAAGCCCTTGGCAGTTGCCCTCCGCTGGGAATCCGCCCCGACCGACTCCCGGCCACACGTTGCGCCTCTGCTGCTTTAATATTGCGGAAATGGGGAGAGGGGGTACCGATGAAACATCTGCTCGCGTGCAGCCTGTGCGCGTTGCTGTTTGCGTGCGCCGGACAGCAAACTGCTACATCGACTCGTTCACAGCAGGCGTCCCGACCCGAACCTGCCCAGGCTGCCGACAGCGACACCTCCGGTGAGCCGCCCTCGGATGCGCCACCTCCAGCGGCGCCGCCAGCACCGATTAAATCGGTACTGACCATCCCGGAAGGCACACGGGCACGGCCGATCCAGCTCCGCAAGGTCATTGCCAAGATCAACCGCGGCGATAACGTCGGCCAGCAGAAAGGCGGCCTCCTGTGCGTTCCGCATGGCCCCCTGACCTGGCAGGGCGGACACGCCCTGGCTGGCGAGGACGAGTTCACCAGTGCTTTCCAGGACGCCCTGCGCCAGGCGAACTATCCGGTCGTCGGCAGCACCGACAACCTGTTTCCCGATCCCTCCGAATCCCGTGCCGAATTGATGGTGGGCGGCCTGATCGACAAGCTCAACCTCAATGCCTGCTTCACGAGAGGGGGCTTCGGCAACACTTCAGCGGTCAAGGGCAGCTCCAGCCTTCATGTCAAATGGGAAGTCTATGACGTTCTGGCCCGCAAAGTCGTCTATGAGATCAGCACCGACGGTCACTTCGTGACCCACGGCAGTACTCAGGGAGGCCTGCTGATGCTGATGACCAGCGCCTTCAATGACGCCGTTCGCGGGCTGTTGTCCGACCAGGGCTTCTACGACCTGGTGACCCGCGATTCCGGCCACCCCGGCGCTCCGCCTCCGACCACTTTCGCGCCGTTGCATGTGAATGCCCCCGCCGCTTCTTCAGACAGCATCGCTTCCGCTCGCGCCGCCTCGGTCACCGTGCTGGTCGGCGCCGGGGGGCATGGCAGCGGCTTCATCATCAGCCCCGACGGCTACGTCATCACCAACCAGCACGTGGTCCAGGAAGCACAAAGGGTACGTGTCCGTCTGGCCGACGAGAGTGAAGTGATCGGCGACGTGCTGCGCACCGATTCCTACGGCGACGTCGCGCTGATCAAGCTGCAAGCCGACAAACTTCCCTCGGTACACCTGCGCAACTCCAAGCCGGAAGTCGGCGAGGAAGTATTCGCCATCGGCGCACCGTTGCTGGAAAAGCTGGATGTGACGGTCACGCGCGGTATCGTCAGCGCTTACCGCGTCGACCGGGGTCACAACTACATACAGAGCGACGTCGTGGTCCACCCTGGAAATTCTGGTGGCCCATTGACCGATCGCAGTGGATCGGTGATCGGCGTCTGCGACTGGGGCATCCAGCTCGGAGGCCTGGATCAGAACCTGAATTTCTTCATTCCGATCAGCGAAGCACTCAGCCGCCTTAACCTGGATTTCAATCCCGCTCCTTCGCAGCTGGCCGGACACCTCAGGTAACCCTGCCGTGGACCGTGGCCCCCCGTGAGCCGGTCCAAGAAGACGGACGCGAGACTTCGCGGCTGCGGATGAGCTGAATCGCCCCTGCCACCCGTGGCAGAGGGCGATCCTCCAGCGCCCCGAAACGTTGATCAGTGGGTGCCGCCCGCCTCCTGCCGCCGCGCCGCGCTGGCCAGCAGCTGCTGGCGGTCATGCCGCAGATCCTTGCCGCTGCGCGCTTGCGGGTAGGGCTCATCACCCCGGATCCCGAGCCATAGCAGGCGGTTGTATTGGTCGGCGTCGAGGCGGTCTTCGGCCGAGAAGTCCATGCCGGCGGTGCGCTGCGCCCACCACTGCGCATCGTGCAGCGGCGCCGGCGCCGGCGGTCCCAGCCGCGCGGTTTTCACGTCCACCGGCAGCTGGCTGCAGCCGGACGTCTGCCCGCCGGCGCAGGGCGCCAGGGTCGAGGGCAGCCGTGCGATGAAGCTCCACCGCCCCTGGTTGAGGTCGAACACCTCGCTCATCGGCGGCTGGTAGGCGTCGTACAGGCTCAGGTGCTCGATGCCCAGCAGATCCTCGATGGTGCGCAGCATGTTGACCGTGCTGTAGTGGGTGCTCACCACCGCACCCTGCCTCACGTAGGGGCCGGCGACGAAGCCGATGCTGCGGTGGGCGTCGACGTGATCGGGACCGTCCTGCGCATCGTCCTCGAGCACGAAGACCACAGTGTCGCGCGCATACGGGCTGTTCGACAGCGTCTCCAGCAGCTTGCCGACGGCGTAGTCGTTGTCGGCCACGTCCGCCTGCGGCGTATTGACGCCGTCGAGCGAAGTGGAATAGCTGCCGGTGTGGTCGTGCATGAAGCGCACCAGGCTCAGGGCCGGCAGCTGGCCGTTCTGGACGAACTGCGCGAACTCGCGCTCCCACTCCTGCTCGCGGTAGAAGTCGGGGAAAGCGTTGTCGTAGGCGCGGAAGTAAGGATCGGTCAGCGGCACCAGGGCCGGGTCGGCGGCGTAGGTCACCGTGAGCTTGTGGGCGTAGGGCGTGCGGTCCTCGGGGATCTGGGCCGCGCCGGCGGAAGCGCTGTAGCGGTTGAGGTCGCAGAAGAAGCCGTAGTTGCGCAGCGACAGGCCGGCGCGCAACGCGGAATTCCACAGATAGCCCTGCAGCACTTCACCCTCGGGACCGTCGGTGGCGGCGACATTGGCGGTGCCCGGCAGCAGGTCCGGGTCGGCCGTCGTGTTGGGATTGGCCGCCTGCCGCGCCGCCACCGTCGGCAGCGCGACGTTGATGTTGCGGTTCTCGCCCTCGGTGTCGTAGCCGGCCCCGCGGCCGGAGTAGTTCAGCGGAATGGTTTTGACGCCGTAGTCGCTCTCGCGGGCCGCGGTGCTCCAGGCCCAGCCGTTGCCGCTGACCTCGCCGGAATCGTGGAAGTTGTCGAGATCGACGAACTGCGAGGCAATGGCGTGCTGGTTCGGCGTCAGCGCGGCGCCGAACTCGACCAGGCTGGGATCGCCATTGCCGGTGCCGAGGTCGCCGAGCACCTGGTCGTAGGTGCGGTTCTCCTTGACGATGTAGATCACATGCTTGATGCGGCGGCGCAGCTGCGCCATCAGCTCGGCGTCACGCTCGTGGCCGCGGTGGACGAAGCCGTCGTTGAGCGCCACCCGGGCGGTCAGCGCCGCCAGGATGCCGCGGTCCGGCACCGGAATGGTCTGGAAGCCGGCCTTTTCCAGTTGCAGGATGTACTGACCCGGCTGCCAGGAAATCTGGGAGCCGGCGATGCAGGTCGGCCCGCCGTCCTTGCAGTAGTGCGGATTGGGCCCGGGCAGGCTCTTGCTGTTGACCACGTAGAGCGTGCCGCCGTCGCCGCTGACCTGCACCGCCTGCGGATACCAGCCGGTGGGAATCAGCCCGGCCAGGCCGATGCCGCCCTCCTCGCGCTCATGCCCGCTCCGTCCCAGCCGCAGCACCGCGACCGCGTTGGTGCCGCCGTTGGTGACGTACAGCGTGGACTCGTCGGGCGAAAGCGCCAGGCTGTTCGGCGCCGCGCCGCGGAAGCGGCGCTCGGCGGGGCGGCCGCGCCCGGCTTGCCCCCGCCCCCCTTCATTCTCATCATCCCGCTGGCCGGCGCTGAACGAGGCCGGCAGAACGCGCAGCACGGTGTTGCTGGCGGTGTCGATCACCAACACCGCGTCGGCGTTGTCGGCGGCCACATAGAGCCGCGTCTGCGCCGCGTTGAGCAGCATCTTGTTGGGGTTGCCCGGCACCGGGATGCGCGCCTTGATTCTCGGCACGGCGGCGGAGAGGTCGATCACCTCGACCTCGCGGTCGCGCTGGCTGGAGACATAGGCGGTATCGTTGCCGGCGATGCTCACCCAGTAGGGAAAGGTGCCGCCCGGCGTGCCGGGCGCGGCCCCGTTCCTGCCCGGCCGCAAATCCAGTTCGGCGACGCTGCCGCTGTCCAGATCGAGCAGGGAGATGGAGTCGTTTTCCAGGTTGGCGACCACCAGGCGCTTGCCGTCGGCGGTCACCGCCAGCCCGGCGGCGACCGGCGCCTGGCTGGCGAGCAGGCCGTTGCCGACGGTATGGCCGAGCTTGAGCGGCTGCCCGGCCTCGGCCCATTGCCCGCCGCCGAGGGCGAAGGTATGGACATCGTCATCCTTGCCGCCGGAGACGTAGAAGCGGCTGCCGTCCGGGGCGAAGGCGATGCCGGCGAAGCTGTTCGGCACCGGCAGCGCCTGCTTCTGCACCGGCGCCGCGCCGCTCACGTCGTAGACGAAGACCCACTCGGTGGAATCGGCCGGGATCACCTTGGAGGCCGTGTTCTTCACCAGGTTGTAGCCGCTGGTCAGGATCAGCAGCGTCCTGCGGTCCGGGCTCAGCGCCTCGCTCATCGCCTGGCCCACGGCGTAGTCGGGATTGTCGGCCAGGCCCGGCCTCAGCGGCTGGAAGGTCGACCCCGGCGCGGCCGTCGGCGTGATGGTCTGGCCGGTCGGCAGCAAGGTGGCGGGCGCCGTTGGCGCCGCGCCGGAGTTGCCGCCCCAGGCACAGGCCAGCAGGGCGGCGCAGGACAGGCCGAGCAGTACAGCGGGGGATTTACGCATCGCGCTCTCCATGAGGTGAAGCAGACGTTCACCCCCGGCACGGCGCAGCCGATCGTTCCTCATTCCCTGAGGCTAGACCATGCCCGCGCACGCGTCACGGGGGTGCTTTCCTTAGCGGACGCAACTTGACACTTCTTTGTGACGTGCGGATGTAGCGCGGATGACAGCGCGCCCCGGCCCCGGGCCCGCCCGGATTTGCGCGATGGCGGCACGGCGCGCAAGGCGTTGACGTCAGTCGTCGTCGCCCAGCGCCCGCAGGGCCGCGCGCACGTCGCGGCCCTCGCGGAACGCCTCGATCGCCGCCATGGCGCGCAAGTGCTCGCGCTGCGAAGCGTGCGGACCGGGAGGCGGCGGGACCGAGCCGGCGCCGAACACCGACTGCCACAGGATGCGGTCGGCCAGTTCCTGCGGCACGGCGTCCTCGCGGTCGAACGGCAGCGCGGCCGACAGCGCCGCGTTCGGCGCGTCGGCCGGGTTGAGCGCGGTCAGCGGACGCTCCGGCGTGATCGCGTCGTAGCTGCTGTTGTCCGGGGTGGAGGTGAAGGCGTCGTACATCGGCGCAGCGTTGGCATCGTAGATCGACAGCGGCTTCATCCCCAGGATCAGCTCGACGGTGCGAAGCACCGAATATTGATCGTAATGGGTATGGACAAGTACGCCGCCATGCTTGGCCCAGGGCGAGATCACCAGGGCCGGGGCGCGGTGCGCCTCGTAGTGGTCGGCGCCGTCCTGGCTGTCGTCCTCGACCACGAAGATCACGCTCTGCGGCCAGATCGAGGAATGTGACACGAGCTGCACCAGCTGGCCGACGCCGAGGTCGTTGTCGGCGACCTCGGACAGCGGCTGGATCAGGCCGACGCCGGTGCCGTTGGTATGGTCGTCCGGCATCGCCAGGTAGTTGAAGTGCGGCACCGTGCCGGCAAGAAGCTGCGCCTGGAACTGCAGGTTGAACTCGTCGATATGCGAGCCGGCCAGCGGCGGCGGCGCGCCCATGCCGGAGTCGAAGGTGCACCCCGGCAGGTTCGGATAGCCGGGCACGCTCTTGAACGAGGAGCAGGCGAAGGAGACGGCGGTGGCGACGCCGGCAAGATAGACCAGGTCGCTGTTGGCGGCGACCTGCAGGAAGGTGGCGGCGCGGTCCTGGCTGTCCGGGGGCAGGAAGGCGGTGGACTCGCCGTAATTGCGGAACGTGATGCTCTGCCGCGCCGCCTGGTCGAAGATCAGCCCCATCGGCGGCAGGCTGATGGCCGAGCTGGTGTCGGAGGAGGTGTTGCGGCCGGTGTAGTTGGCCGGCACCGCCTTGGTCAGCGCGTTGTTGGCATAGCTGCTGCTGGTGATCATATGCCCGTCGACCGAGACTTCGCTGTCTTCGAAGAAGCGGTCGAGCAGCAGGAACTTGCGCGACAGGGCGTGGGCATTGGGCGTGGTGCCGCAACCCGGATGCTTGCGGTCGGTGCCCTCGAACGCGGTGTTCTGCGGGCCGCAGTTGTCCTCCGCTACCTGCAGGGTCGGATCGCCGTCGCCGCGCGGCACCGAGCCGAAGATCTGGTCGTAGGTGCGGTTCTCGCGCACCACGAAGAAGACGTATTTGATCTTGTCGCTGGGGCCGCCGTCGGCGCCGACGATGGGCGTACCGGCCGGCGCATCGGTGGGCCTGCCGCTACCGTCGCCGGGCACGATGCTCGCCTCCACCGTGGGCTGCGCCGCGGCGAAGCCGGCGTCCGTCGGCAGCGGCAGGATGCCGACCCGGCCGATCAGCTTGTCCGGCACGTAGCTGCCGTACGGCGCGCCGTAGCTGTTCTCCCAGGAGATGCCGTAGTCCGGGTTGGGCCCGGCGCCGAGGCCCCGCGCCGCGGTCCACACCAGGGTGCAGCTGTCCGGCGTCACCGCCACATCCTGGGTGTAGTCGGCGGTCGGTATCTTGCCGATCACCGACCAGGCCTTGGGCCCTCCGTTGGCGCGATCGCTCAGGGCAATCGCGGTCACCGCGTTCTCGCCGGCATTGGCGACGTACAGCGTGCCGCCGTCCGGAGCCAGTGCCAGCGCCGTCGGAGCGGCGCCATAGCCTTCCGGCCGCCGCAGCGAGATGAAGCGCTCGACCCGGTCGGCCACGGTGTCCACCACGGCGACGCCGTCGTGATTGGTGACGGCGACGTAGACCCGGTCGGCTTTCGGGTCCGCCAGCAGATATTGCGGTTGCGAGTTGTAGTCGCCGGTGCCGCCGCCCATGCCGCCGATGGTCGACACCACCTTGCCGGCGACGGGATCGATCTTCGACAGGCTGCCGTCCTGGGCGTTGGCGACGTAGGCGAACCTGCCGCTGCGCTCGAAGCGCGCGGCGAAGGGATAGTTGCCGACGCCGATCTCGCCGGTCTCCTGGTTCCTGACTGCGTCGACGATCGCGGCCTTGTTGGCGTGGTACAGCGCCACCACCAGGGTCTTGCCGTCGGGGCTGACGCCGATGCCGGTGGGATAGCCGGAGGCGCCGGCCGACAACATGATCGGCGCCTGCTCGGTGGCCATGCCGCTGAGCGGATCGACCTTGAACACGTGGATGGCGCCGCCGGCGTCGGCCACGGTCGGACCGGCCGGCTTCCACGCGGTGCTGTTGGGCTCCCCTGAAACATAGGCGGTGGCGCCGTCCGGCGAGAACGCCATCTGGCCGTAAGTGCCCGGCATCGGCAGCACCTGCACCACAGCGCCGCTGGCGACCTCGACGATGCGCACGTCGTTGCGCCCATCGCCGGCGGAGACCGACCAGTAGAAACGGCCGTCCGGTGTCAGCGCGCCGCCGGTGGGCAGGTTGCCGACCGTGGTCATGCGGCCATAGGGCGTCAGGGTGCGGCCGTTGTTGGGAATCTGCGTGGCGGCCGCCACCGGAACGGTGCCGCCGCAGCGGCCGGTGAGCGTCCCGCCCTGCCCGCCGCCGCTGGAAACGGACGTGGACGAGCCGCAGGCGGCGAGCAGGGCTGCGGTGAAGGAAGCCGTCAGCGGCAGCAGGCTGCGAATGATCATGTTCATGCTCGTATAAAGTCGAAATCAAACGCGTTCACGCAAAGCACGAAGGCGTTGGAAAGGCGCTTCAGAAATTCTTCCCGACGCGTGCGCCTGGACGCCGAGGCGCGGGGCTTGACGCTCCTTCCGTCAGTCGTCGTCGCCCAGCGCCTGCAGGGCCGCGCGCACGTCGCGGCCGTGGCGGTAGGCGTCCATCGCCACCTGCGCGCGACGCTGCTCCAGGCGCGAGGCATTGGGGCCCGGCGGCGGCGGCGGCGAGCCGGCGCCGTGGACGCGCTGCCAGAGGATGCGGTCGCTGATCTCCTGCGGCACCGCATCGAGCCGGTCGAAGGGCATGTGTGCCGACAGCGCCGCATTGGCGGCGTTGGCCGGGTTGACCGCCTGGATATCCTGCGTCGGCAGGATCGCCGTGTACGGCGTGTTGTCCGGCGTGGCGGCGAAGGCATCGTACATCGGCGTGGCGACCGCGTCGAACACCGACAGCGGCTGCAGGCCCAGGATCAGCTCGATGGTGCGGATCACCGACAGCTGGTCGTAGCGGGTATGCACCACCTGGCCGCCGTGCTTGACCCAGGGGCCGATGACAAAGGCCGGCGCGCGGTGCGCGTCGACATGGTCGGCGCCGTCCTGCGAGTCGTCCTCGACGACGAAGATCACGCTCTGCGGCCAGATGCTGGAGTGGCTGACGATGTCCACCAGCTGGCCGACGCCGAGGTCGTTGTCGGCGCACATCGCCAGGGGGTCGCGGCCGCCCGGCGTGGTGCCGTTGGTGTGGTCGCTGGGCATGATCAGGTAGTTGAAATGCGGCACCGCGCCGGCCAGCAGCTGCGCGCCGAACGTGAGGTTGAACTGGTTGATGCGCGACAGCGCCAGCGGCGGCGAGGCGCCGAGACCGGCGTCGAAGGCGCAGTCCGGCGTATTGGGGATCAGCAGCTGCGAGGCGGTGTTGGTGACACAGCCGATGAAGACGTTGTCGGCGTAGGCCACGTTGTCGCTATTGGCCAGAACCTGCAGGTAGGTGCTGCGGCCGTCGTCGCTGATCAGCGGCGCGGCGCCCCCTGCCAGCTCGCCGTAATTGTGGAAAGTGATGCCCTGGCTCACCAGCTGGTCGAACAGGAAGTCGCGCGGCGGGAAGCTCACCGGGTACACGCCCTCCTGGTTGGCGGGGCGGCCGCGGTTGGAGTAGTCCGCGTGCATGGTCTTGAGCGTGTAGTTGCTGGCATAGGCGCCGGTGGTGATGGCGTGGCCGTCGACCGAGACTTCGCTGTTCTCGAAGAAGCGGTCGAGCAGCACGAACATGCGCGACAGCGCGTGCTGGTTGGGCGTGACGCCGCTGCCGGGGGTGGCGGTGCCGGGCTGGTGCGGGCCGAGGGCCTCGCCGTTGTCGCCCAGCACCTCCAGGGAGGGGTCGCCGTCGCCGCGGGGATCGCTGCCGAAGATCTGGTCATAGGTGCGGTTCTCCTTGACCACGAAGAACACGTACTTGATCTTGTCGCTGGGCCCGCCGTCGGCGCCCACCACCGGAGTATCCGCCGGCGCCGCCTGGCTGTTCTCGGGGCGCTGCGCCGTGTCGACCACCGTGCTCATCGCGGCGAAGGCGGCATCGGTCGGCATCGGCAGCACGCCGACGCGGCCGACCAGCATGTCCGGCACGTAGCTCGGGTACGGGCCCTTGCTGGAGTCGTTGTTGACCCGCGCCGGCGGCGGTCCGCCGTAGCCAGGATTGGGCCCGGCACCGGCGCCGCGCGCCGCGGCCCAGACCAGGGTGCAGCCGTCCGGCGTCAGCGCCACGTCGCTGGTGTAGTCGGCGGTGGGAATCTTGCCGATCACCTCGTACTGCCTGGCGCTGCCGTCGGCACGATCGGCCAGCGCGATGGAAACGATCGCGTTCTCGCCGGCATTGGCCGCGTACAGCGTGCCGCCGTCCGGCGCCAGCGCCAGGGACACCGGCTGGCTGCCGTAGCCTTCCGGCCGGCGCAGCGAAATGAACCGGGTCACCGTGTCGCTCGCGGTATCGACCACGGCCACGCCGTCGCGGTTGGTGACGGCGACGTAGAGCAGGTCGCGCTTCGGGTCCGCCAGCACGAACTGCGGGTGGGAATTGTGGTCCGCGGGCACGCCGTAGGCGCCTTCAGGGCCGCCGAGCCCGGCGATGGTCTTCACCACCTTGGCGGCGCCGACGTCGATCTTCGACAGGGTGCCGTCGAAGGCATTGCTGACATAGGCGTAACGCCCGCTGCGCTCGAAGCCCACCGCGTAGGGATAGGCGCCGACGTCGACGATGGTGACGCCGCCGGACGCGGTGTCGATCAGCGCGGCCTTGTCGGCGTTGTACAGCGCCGCGACCAGGGTCTTGCCGTCGGGCGTGATGGCCAGTCCCACCGGGAAGCTCGGCAGGTTGGTGGTGCTGGGCGGGAAGCTCTGCGAGCGCGCGCTGCCGCCCTGGGTCGCCGGCAGGCCGATCGGCTTCTGCTCGGTGGCCAGGCCGCTGGCCGGATCGACGCGGTAGACGTGGATCACGTCGCCTTCGTCGCCCATGGTGGGACCGGACGGCGTGCTGCTCCCCTTGGGTTCACCCGAGACGTAGGCGGTCTTGCCGTCCGGCGCGAACACCATCTGGCCGTAGGCGCCCGGCAGCGGCAGCACCTGTGTCACCCTGCCGCTGGACACCTCGACGATCTGCACATCGGCGCGGCCGTGGCCGGCGCTCACCGACCAGTAAAAGCGCCCGTCCGGCGAGAGCCGGCCGCCGGTGGGGAAATTGCCGACCGCGGTGAGCCGGCCCAACGGCATCAGCTTGCGGCCGCTGTTGGCGATCAGCAGCGGCGTGGTTGCCGGCAGCGGCTTGCCGCAGACGCTGGCGCCGGCACCGCTGCCCGACCCGCTGCCGACCGGCTTGGACGAGCCGCAGGCCGCCAGCAGCAGAGCCAGGGCCAGCCCGGTCCCGAGACGGAGCGGGCGCGACCGCGCGATGACCGGTGCCGCCATGGTTTTCCCCAAGCCTTGTGATCCCCTAATGATCGAAAGAGTATGTGACGTTTGTTTGACCTGGCGCTGGTAATTCCAGCCCATTGCCCTGCGGCGCCCGGCTAGGGATGCGCGGCCAGGGGATACAGCAGCAGTCCGAGCGCGGCGGCAACCACCACCACCACCGGCTCCGGCAGTTTCCTGAACTTCCACAGCACCGCCGCCGCGGCGACGGCGATGAGCGCGGTCGGCAGGTCGATCACGCTGCGCCGGCCCAGCACGATCACCGAGCCGGCGATGGTGCCGACCGCGGCGGCGGTGGCGCCGTCGACGAAGGCGACGATGGCCGGCCGCTTGCCGTGCTTCTTGAAGTACGGCGCCGGGATCACGGTGAAGAGGTAACAAGGCAGGAAGGTGCCGAAGGCGGCCGCCGCGGCACCGGGAAACCCCGCCACCAGGTAGCCGATGAAGCCGACCGTGATCACCACGGGCCCCGGCGTGATCATCGCCACGGCCACCGCGTCGACGAACTGGTGGTCGCTCAGCCAGTGGTGTTCGGTCACCACGCCGCCGTAGAGGAAGGGCACGATGGCCAGGCCCGAGCCGAAGACGAAGGCGCCGGCCTTGGCGAAGAAGCCGAAGACCTGCCACAACAGCGGCCAGTCGCCGGACGAAACGGCGGGCGCCATGGCCGCAACCGCCGGCGCGATGCCGCCGCGCAGCATCCGGGGCGGCGCCCGCACCAGCCACACCAGCACGCCGCCGAGCAGGAACACCCACACGATCTCCGAAGCGGTGGCCGCCGTGAACGCCGCGCTGACCAGGAAAATCGCCCATAGCAGGCGGTCGCGGCCGATGTTCTTGGTGGTCAGCTTCCAGGCGCTCATGGCGATGATGCCGATCACCGCGGCGGCGACGCCGTAGAACACCGCCTGCATCCAGGCCAGGCCGCCGAAGCGCACGTAGAGCCAGCCCAGCGCCACCACCATGGCGAAGGACGGCAGCACGAAGGCGATCCCGACCAGCGTCGCGCCGCGGACCCGGTAATGCACGTAGCCCAGGTACATCGCCAGCTGCGCGGCGAGCGGCCCGGGCATCAGCTGCGCCAGCGTCAGCCCTTCCTTGTAGTCGGCCTCGGAGATCCATCGCCGCTGTTCGACCAGGTCGCGGTACATGTAGCCGACCAGCGCCACCGGGCCGCCGAAACCGATGCTGCCCAGCTTGAGGGCGTATCGCACCAGCTGCCACAGGCTGTAGCGCGGCATCGACGGGTCGAGGTGATTCATGCGGGTCTGCGCCCCTTCGCGGTGGAAATTGGTGGAACGCTCAGAAACGGACGCCCTGCTCGAAGCCGGTCGCCCGCTCCAGCTGGATCTGCGCCTTGGCCAGCTCGGCCAGGGCCTGGTCGTAGTCCTGGCGGATCTGGTTGTCGGAGCGCTGCGCTTCGATCAGGTCGAGCAGGCTGTTGGCGCCGCGCCGGTAGCCATAGCGGCGCGCCTCCAGCAGCTCGTCGGCGTCCTTGAGGATGCCGTCGTCGAAGCTTGCCACGCGGCGCAGCGCCGACCGGTACTGGCCGTCGGCGGTGCGGATGTCGACTTCCGCATGCAGTTCGGCGGCCATCAGCTGGGCCTGGGCCTGTTCGGCGGCGGCCTCGGCCCTGGGGATCGCCGCCTGGCCATGGTCCCACAACGGCAGCGGGATGCCGATGCCCAGGGTCAGCTGGTGATAGCCCGGCGTGGGATCGATCGGATGGTTGTCCGGCACGCTGCTGTTGTAGCCGTAGCTCAGGCTCAAGTCGACGTCGGGAATCACCGCGGCCCGCGCCATTTTCAGGCCGCTCTGCGCCGCGTCGCGCGCATGGCGCAGGGCCACCAGGTCGGCGCGCTTTTGCAGCGACTCGGCGATCAGCCCCGGCAGCGGGTAGTCGCGCGGCACCTGCTTCAACTCGCCGCGCACGACGAAGGCGGTCTGGCCGCGGTTGCGGCCGAGAAAGGTGGACAGCGCGTAGCGCGCCGCCTCGGCATCGTCCTCGGCGCGCGACAGGTCGTTGAGGAATTCGCGGTGCTCCACCTGGGTCTGCAGCAGGTCGGGCCGGCCGATGTCGCCGGCCTTGTAGCGCGCCTCCTGCGCCTGCGCCAGCTCCTCGAGGAAGGCCGACGCCGCCCGCAGCTGGTCGACGCCGCGTTGCGCCGCCAGCGCGTCGGCGAAGGCCGCGGCGGCATCGAGCTTGAGGTTGCGCAGGAAGTCCTCGAGCGTGGCGGCGGCGGCGCGCAGCGACTGGTCGGCGGCCTTGATGCGCCAGTGCCGCTTGCCCCACCACTCCACCGTCTGGTCGATGCCGATGGCGCGGTTCTCCGGCTGCTGCAGGCGCGCCGGCCTGCCGTCGGTGCCGGCGGCGTACTTGCCGTGGAAGTTCAGGTCGCGGTCGCCGGCCAGGTTCAGGGTAGGATTGGGCAGCAGGCGCGCCGCCACTGCGTCGGCCTGGGCCATGTCGACGTTGTAGCGCGCGGCGGCGTAATCCAGGTTGGAAGCCAGCACCTCGCGGATGAACATCGGCCAGCTCAGCTCCTGCTCCTGCTGCGCCGAAGCCTGCACCGTCCAGCCCTCCTCGGGCGCGGCCAGCCGGAGGCTGCGGCCGTCGTGCACCTCGCCGACCGAGCCGTCGTCGTTGAATGTCGCCGCGGCCGGAGTGGCGTCCGCGGCGGCGGCCAGCAGCGGCAGCAGCAGGGCGCAAAGCAGCGGCGGACGCAGCAGGCGCCTGTTCATGCGCCCTCCTCCTTGAAGTAATCGTCCAGGCTGCGGTCGCGGTCGGGCGGCCGCAGCCTGAGGCGGCGCTGCGCCCAGGTCTCGACCCAGAAGTACAAGGTCGGCAACAGCAGCAGGGTCAGCGCGGTGGCGGTGAGCAGGCCGCCGATGATCACCGTGGCCAGCGGCCGCTGCACGTCGCTGCCCAGGCTGTGCGAGACGGCGGCCGGCAGCAGGCCGACCACCGCCACCGTCGCCGTGATCAGCACCGGGCGGAAGCGTTCGCGCGCGCCTTTCAGCACCGCCTGCAGCAGGGTGGCGTCGAGGCCGCGCCAGCGGTTGAGGCTGGCGACCATGATGATGGCGTTCTGGATCGCCACGCCGAACAGGGCGATGAAGCCGACCGCGCTGGACACGTTCAGCGTCATGCCGCGCAGCTGGATGGCGACGAAGCCGCCGACCGCCGCGAGCGGCACCGACAGCAGGATCAGGGCGGCATGGCGCACCGTGCCGAAGGCGCTGAACAGCAGCACGAACATCAGGCCCAGGGTCAGCGGCACGATCAGGAACAACCGGCGCTGGGCGCGCTGCTCGCTGTCGTACTGGCCGCCCCAGGCCAGACGGTAGGCGCGGTGGTCGTAGCGCACGTTCTTCTCCACCGCGGCGGCGGCCTCGTCGTAGAAGCCGCCGAGATCGCGGCCGCGCAGGTTGAGGGTGACGCTGAGATGGCGGCGGCTCATCTCGCGGGTGATGACGCTCTCGCCCGAGCGCACTTCCACCCTGGCGATCTGCGACAGCGCGACGCGTGCGCCGCCGGGCGAGGTCAGCTCCAGCTCGCCGAGCTTCTGCGGGTCGTCGCGCGAGGCGCCGCTGAAGCGCACCACGATGTCGTAGACCCGCTCGCCGACGTAGATCTGGGTCAGGGCCGCGCCGCTGACGCCGCTGCTGATCAGGGCGGAGACGTCGTCGGCGTTGAGGCCGTAGCGCGCGGCGGCGCGGCGGTCCAGCGACACCCGCAGCTGCGGCGACGGCGGCTCCTGGTCGATGCCCACATCGCTGGCGCCGCGGATCTGCCTGAGCGTGTCCTGCACTTCGCCGGCGATGCGCCGCAGCCCGGCGAAGTCGTTGCCGAAGATCTTGATCACCAGCTGGCTGTGCGCCCCGGCGATCTGGTCGTTGATGCCGTCGATCATCGGCTGGGTGAAGCCGACGTCGTAGCCCGGCATACGCTTGTAGCGCGCCTGCAGACGCTCGATCAGCCCGGCCTTGCTCAGGCCGGACTTCCACTCGCCGTAGGGGTGCAAGGTCACGGCGCACTCGATGTGCGAGGGCGTGAAGGAGTCGGTGCCGTCGTCGTTGCGGCCGACCTGGGTGACGACGTGCGCCACCTCCGGAAACTCCAGCGTCGCCTCGCGCAGCGCATCGGCCATCTGCGCCGCCTTTTCCAGCGACACGCTCTGCGGCAACGCCACCTGCAGCCAGATCGAACCCTCGTCCAGCTCCGGCAGGAAGTCGCGGCCGGCGGTGAAGCCGAGCAGCGCGGTGCCCAGCAGCACCGCCGCGGTCACGCCGACGGCGAAGCGGGTGCGGTGGATGAATACCAGCAGCCAGTGGCGGTAGCGGTAGCTGATCCGCTCCATCACGCGGTTGCGGAATACGCGGCGCGGGCGGTGGTAGGCGGCGTAGGCCAGCCCCGGCACCAGGGTCAGCGCCACCAGCAACGCGCCGAGCAGGGAGAAGCCGAGGGCATAGGCCATCGGCGCGAACAGGTGGTATTCGACGTGCTCGAAGAAGAACAGCGGCAGGTAGGCGGTGATGATGATCAGCACCGCGAAGAACACCGGCCGCCCCACCTGGATCGCGGCGAGGTAGGCCTCGCGCAGGCTGAGCACCCGCCCTTCCGCCTCCTCGCGGTGGCGCAGCGTGTTCTCCAGCACGACGATGGCGCCGTCGACCAGGATGCCGAAGTCGGCCGCGCCCAGCGACAGCAGGTTCACCGGCACGCGGATCCAGTGCATCAGCACGAAGGCGAACAGCAGCGCCAGCGGCACGGTCAGCGCGACGATGGCGGCGGCGCGCGGGCTGCCGAGGAACAGCAGCAGCACCAGCACTACCAGCGCCATGCCCTCGCTCAAGGTGACCGCGACGGTGTGCTCGGTGGCGTGGACCAGGCTGCTGCGGTCGAGCAGCGGCACCAGCTTCACGTCCGGCGGCAGGCCGCTGGCGTTGAGCTCGTCCACCGCCGCATGCAGCCCGCGCAGGGTCTGCGATTCGCTCTGGTGCTTGAGCAGCAGCACGATGCCTTCGATGTGATCACGCTGCCGGTCCATGCCGAGGATGCCGTGGCGCTCGAGGCTGCCGAGGCTGACGGTGCCGAGGTCGCCGATGCGCACCGGCACGCCGTTCCTGCCGCTGCTGACCACCACCTGCGCCAGGTCCTCCAGGTCCGCGATGAGGCCGACGCCGCGCACCACGAAGCCCTGCTCGCCGCGGTTGACCACGCTGCCGCCGGCGTTGCTGTTGTTGGCCTTGATCGCCGCGGTGACCTGCGACAGGGTCAGGCCGTAGGCGACCAGGCGCGCCGGGTCCAGCAGCAGCTGGAACTGGGTGGTGAGGCCGCCGAAGTTGGTGACGTCGGCCACGCCCGGCACCTGCTTCAGGCGCGGGATCACGGTCCAGAACTGCAGCTCGGACAGCTCGCGCAGGCTGCGGGTGGAGGACTCCAGGGTATAGCGATAGATTTCGCCGGTGGGGCTGGTCAGCGGGTCCAGCGAGGGCTGCGCGCCGTACGGCAGGCTCAGGCCGCTGAGCTGCTCGCGCAGGCGCAACCGCGCCCAGTAGTCCTCGGTGCCTTCGGTGAACACCACCGACACCAGCGACAGCGCGAAGGTGCTCTCCGAGCGCATCACCGCCAGGCCGGGGGTGTTGGCGATGGCACGCTCGATCGGGATGGTGATCTGCTGCTCCACGTCCTCCGCCGCCAGGCCCGGCACCTTGGTGACGATCTGCGCCTGGGCGTCGGCGATGTCGGGATAGGCCTCCAGCGGCATCTGCTCGAACGAGACCACCCCGTAGACGGCGATGGCCAGGAATGCCATCCAGACGATCGCGCGCCGCCGCAGGCACAGCGCGATGAGCCGCTCAATCACGGCCGGGCTCAGTCATTGAGCAGCACGCCCTGGCGCACGACGATGCGCTCGCCGCCCGCCAGGCCCCTCAGCACCTCGATCTCCTCGCCGCTGCGCTGGCCGGTGACCACCGGCCGCGCCTCGAATTTCCACGGCTGGACCTCGACGAACACCACGGTGCTGTCGCCGCTCTGGATCAGCGCCGTGAGCGGCACCAGCAGCGCGGAGTGCGGCTGGCCCGCGAACACCATGGTGGCGAACATGCCGGGCTTGAGCCGGCCATCCGGATTGGCATAGGCGGCGCGGACCTTGGCGGTGCGGCTGTCGGCGTCGAGCTGATCGGCGACGAACAGCACCTTGCCCTCGAACTTCTCGCCCGGGAACGACTGCACCGTGGCGCTGACCGCCTCGCCGGCCTGTACCGCGCCGAGATCCTTCTCCGGCACGCTGGCGGTGAACCAGATGGTGGACAGGTCGGAGACGGTGAGCAGCGCGGCGGTGTTGTCGTTGGCGTAGGTGCCGGGCACCGCCGCCAGCATCGAGACACGCCCGGCCAGGGGCGCCCGCACCGTCAACTCGCGCGACGAGCCGCCGGGCCTGGCGGCTTCGCCGGCCGCGTCCGGCACGATCCCCATCACCTGGAACACGGTGACCGCCCGCTGCAGTTCGCTGCGGGCGTTGTCGTAATCGGCCTGCGCCTGTTCCACGTCCTTTGCCGCCGCCACTTTGTGCTCGGCCAGGTCGCGCTGCCGGTCCAGCGCCTTGCGCGTCTGCTCCAGGCCGATGCGCGCCTTCTGCAGGTCGGCGCGGGCCTGCGCCAGGTCGGCGGAGTCGAGGGTGAACAGCGGCTGGCCGGCCTTGACCGTGTCGCCGAGATGGACATGCAGCGCGCTGATCCGGCCCGCCAGCGGCGGCAGGATGTTCGCCACCCTGGCCGGATCGGCCTCCAGCACCGCCGGCGCTTCGAGCGGAATCTGCGCCGTCCTGCGCTCCACCGCGGCCACCGCCAGGGTGTTGCGCAACTCGGATTTCTCCGGCACCACGACCAGCGCGCCCTCGCGCACATGCGAGGCCGCGGCCGCTTCGTCGGCGCCGGCCGCGTCCCCGGTATGGCAAGCCGCCAGCAGGCCGGCCAGCAGCAGGCCGACGACTGCGCCGCAAATCCTCATGCTCCCCCCGAACGGCGCCGCGCTGCGGCGCTCCAAAAAGTGTTGAACCCTAGGCAAACGATGTGACAGTTGCAGGGGCCGCCGCCCCCGCTCACGGACTCCGGGCTATCTCCGGGCCGGGCGTGTTACGGAACTTTACCGCGAGATAGGGCCCGATCGGCGTTCTTGCCGGCAAAAGCAAGAATCGACGCTGCGGATGACCTCTCGCGAAAACTTTCATGAAAAGTTCACACTGCATCCGCATCATGGCTTGCGGCAATTCGATCAGCCACTTGGGCGGCACAGCTCAAGTGCCGCCACAGGTGCGGTGCGCCCGTGCCGCCCAACGGCTCTTGGAGCGCACCCCGCGGCTGTGTTTAGATGGCGCGCTTTTCACGCAGCCCCTCAGGAGTTCCCATGCGACCCTCGGATACGGCAATCACGCCGCAGCGGCTGAACCTGCTCAAGCAGATCCGCGATGCGAAAGCCGGTGGCGATGTGAAGTCTGCCCCGCTCTACCTCGACGACCTCACCGTCTTCGCAAGGCTGAAGCTGATCAAGTTCGACGAGCGCGGCAACCTGACGCTCACCGACGGCGCCACGCGCATCCTCGCATCCTGAATCGCGCGGCTTTCGCGCCGCCGCCAACCGCTCTGATCGATCCGCCCGGGCGGAGCCGGTCCTGGCTTGCCGGAAAACGCAAGCCGCAGTCCGCAATCCGCATTTCACCCCTCCCGCATCGCGCGTAGCATAGGCCCCCACGACAGGGGGTGGCCGTGCTCAAGCTGATCAAACCCAACGATGCCGCCTGGCTGCTGGTGGAAAAGCCGGAGCAGCCGGTCCACGTCGCCTGCCTGGCGATCTGCAGCAAGCCCGAGGGCGCGCCGCGCGGCTACCTGCGCGACTGGGTCGACCGCTGGCGCGAATGCCGCAGCTTCGCCGCGCCGTTCAATTACCGCTACCGTCCCGGCCTGGTGCCGATGTGGGAGCAGCTCGGCGACGACGAGATCGACCTCGAATACCACCTGCGCCACTCGGCCCTGCCCGAGCCCGGCGGCGAGCGCGAGCTGGGCGTGCTGGTCTCGCGCCTGCATTCGCACCGGCTCGACCGCCGCCGGCCGCTGTGGGAGTGCCACGTGATCGAGGGCCTGGAACGCGGCCGCTTCGCGCTCTACGTCAAGATGCACCACTCGCAGGTGGACGGCGTCGGCGGCATCCGCATGGTGCAGCGCTCCTTCACCCCCGACCCGGCCCAGCGCGATTTGCCGCCGATCTGGAGCGTCGGCATGGGCGGCAAGGCGGCGGAACCGCAGGAGCACCAGGGGGAACCGCAGCGGCGGCCGCGCCGGACCCCGGCGGCGGCGGTGCGCGAGCAGCTGGACACCTTGCAGCCGCTGGGCAAGGCGCTGCTCGACCTGCTGCGCGAGGCGCGGGGCGAGCGCCAGACCGAAGCCGCGATGCCGTTCGTCGCGCCCAAGACGGTGCTCAACGGCCGTATCCACGGTCCGCGCCGCTTCGCCACCCAGCACTACGAGCTGGCGCGCATCAAGCGCCTGGCCAAGCGCGCCGGCGTCACCGTCAACGACGTGTTCGTGGCGATCTGCGCCGCCGCGCTGCGGCGCTACATGATGGAGCGGCACGAGCTGCCCACCGAGACGCTGACCGCGGGCCTGCCGATGTCGATCCGCCCGGCCGGCGACGCGGCGGTCGGCAACGCCTTCAGCATGATCTTCGCCCGCCTGCACACCGACATCCGCGACCCGCTCGAGCGCCTGCAAGCGATCAGCCGCTCGGCCCGCGCCGCCAAGGCGCGGGTGGAGGAGCTGCCGCGGGCGGCGGTGAACAACTACACCATGCTCAGCATGGGGCCCTACATGCTGCAGCTGATGCTGGGCCTGGGCGGCTATTCGCGGCCGCTCAGCAACATCGTCATCTCCAATGTGCCGGGGCCGCAGGAAACCCA
>DASRFD010000100.1:0-28240 GCA_035651715.1 Nevskia sp. | reverse complement strand
TTCGTCCAGCTCCTCCTCCGGCGGGCATAGCTCCTCCTCGAGCTCCTCCTCCGGCGGCAGCTCCAGCGGCACGGGAGGCGGCGCCGGCACCGGCGGCGGCGGTGGTGGCGGTGGCGGTGCGTTCGGCCTGCCGCTACTGCTGATGTTGAGCTTCGCCACGGCCGTGCGCCGCCGCTGGCGCGGGGCGAAGAGCCCGGCGATCTGACAGCCGCGCCAAAAAAAGGCCGGGCCGCCCCAGGGCGGCCCGGCCTTGTTCCTGCCGGCGGGTGTTACTTCAGGCCGCGCGCCTCGAGCAGCGGCCCCACTTCCGGATCCTTGCCGTAGAAGTCCTTGAACAGCGCGCCGGGGTCGGCGCTGAAGCCGCGCGACAGCACCTTGGCGCGCAGCAGGTCGCCGTTCTCGCGCTTGAGGCCGCCGTGCGCGTTCATCCAGTGCTCGGTGTCCTTGGCCAGCACGTCGCTCC
Organism: Nevskia sp.; assembly: GCA_035651715.1. Lineage (GTDB taxonomy): Bacteria > Pseudomonadota > Gammaproteobacteria > Nevskiales > Nevskiaceae > Nevskia. Next base: position 27,777 of record DASRFD010000100.1, on the reverse strand, counting down.
AGATGTAGGCGTAGTAGCCGGCCGCGTACTGGTTGGCGAAGACGTGCGAGAAGTACGGCGTGTGGTAGCGCGGCGGCACCAGGGTGTAGTCGACCTTGTTGTCCTTCAGCGCCCTGGCCTCGAACACCATCACGTCCTTCGCCTCCGGCGTCTGGCTCGAGCCGATCTGGTGCCAGGACTGGTCGAGGATCGCCGCCGCCAGGTATTCGCCGGTGGTGAAGCCGGCGTTGAACTTGCGCGCCGCCAGCACCTTGTCGAGCAGCGCCTTCGGCATCGGCTCGCCGGTCTGGTAGTGCTTGGCGTAATTGGCCAGCACCTGCGGATCATGCGACCACATCTCGTTGTACTGCGAGGGGTACTCGACGAAATCCGGCGGCACCGAGGTGCCGGCGAACAGCGGGTACTCCACGTTGGAGAACATGCCGTGGATGGCGTGGCCGAACTCGTGGAACATGCCGTTGACGTCGTCGAAGCTGAGCAGAGTCGGCTGGCCTTCGGGCGGCTTGGGAATGTTGAGGTTGTTGACCACCACCGGCTTCAGGCCGAGCAGCTTGGACTGGCTGACGTACTCGCTCATCCAGGCCCCGCCCTGCTTGTTGTCGCGGGCGTAGTAGTCGGCCAGGAACAGCGCCAGCGGCGTGCCGTCCTCGTTCGACACCTCGAACACGCGCACGTCCTTCTGGTACACCGGCAGGTCCTTGCGCTCCTTGAAGTTCAGGCCGTAGAGCTGGTGCGCGGCGTAGAACACGCCGTCCTGCAGCACGTGGTTCAGCTCGAAGTAGGGCTTCACCTGCGCCTCGTCGAAGGCGTAGCGCTGCTTGCGCAGCTGCTCGGCGTAGTAGGCCCAGTCCCAGGGCTGCAGCTGGAACTTCGGCTGGCGGCTGGCCTTGGCGTCGGCGTCGGCCAGCTTCTGCAGCTCGGCGGCGTCCTTGCGCGCGTTGGCCAGCGCGCCGCCGGCCAGCTGCGCCAGCATCTTGTTGACCGCTTCGGGCGTCTTGGCGGTTTCGTCCTCCAGCGCGTAGGCGGCGAAGTCCTTGTAGCCCAGCAGCTCGGCCTTCTGCGCGCGCAGCTTGACGATCTGCGCCACGGCGGCGGTGTTGTCGTCGGGGCCGCCGTCGCCGCGGGCGATCGAGGCCTTGTACAGCTTCTCGCGCAGCGCGCGGTTCTTCAGCTGCGCCAGCGCGGACTGGCCGGTGGTGTTCTGCAAGGTCAGCACCCACTTGCCGTCGAGCTTGCGGGTCTTGGCCGCCTGCTCGGCGGCGGCGATGCGATCGTCCGGCAGGCCGTCGAGGTCCTCCTTCCTGTCCACCACCACGGCGCCGTCGTTGGTCGCCTTCAGCACGGTCTGCTGGAACTGCGTGGTGAGCGAGGAGATCTGCTCGTTGAGCTTGCGCAGCTTGTCCTTGTCGGCGTCGGACAGCTTGGCGCCGGCGCGCACGAACAGGACGTGGTAGCGCTCCAGCAGGCGCTGGCCCTCGGCGTCCAGGCCCAGCGTGGCGCGGTCCTGGTACAGCTTGTCCACGCGCGCGAACAGCGCCGGGTCGAGGTAGATCGCGTCCTGGTGCGCCGACAGCTTCGGCGCCATGTCGGCCTGCACCTTGTCCAGCGTGTCGCTGGTGTTGGAGGAGGTGAGGTTGAAGAAGGTTTGCGAGACGCGGGTCAGCAGGCGGCCGCTGCGCTCCAGCGCGATGATGGTGTTGTCGAAGGTCGGCGCCTCCGCGCTGTGCGCGATGGCGTCCACTTCCTTGCGCTGCTCGGCCATGCCCTGCTCGAAGCCCGGCGCGAAGTCGGTTTCCTTGATCTTGTCGAACGGCGGCAGGTTGAAGGGCAGGGTGCTGTCCTGCGCAAACGGCGAGGGCGCCGGCGCGGCGGCCGCGGGCTGCGCGGCGGGGGCGGCGGGCGCCGCGGATTTGTTGTTGCAGGCAACCATGCCGGTTCCCGTGGTCAATAGCAGGACGAATGCCGCGTACGGCAGCTTGGACGATGTCATCTTGACTCCCTTAGATCTTGAAGCGCGGAGCGCGTCTGCGCCAGCACTCCGGCGTGACTTTGATGGCCGGGCAATCCGGCCGGGTTCTCGGCTGTTGGATGCCCGCGGCGGGAAAAGAGTTTAACTCCGGGGCGACCGGGCTTGCGCCCAAGCACCGGCGCCGCCGTGCGGCGGGTCAGGCCGGCGGGGCCTCGAGCAGGGCGAGCACGACCGCGGCGAGCTCCGCCTGCAGCGTGGGCAGCGCGTCGATGCCGGAGGTGTAGAAGGTGTGCCGCAGCACTTCGATGATGGCGCCGACGATGGCGAGCGCGCGGATATGGCTGATCGGCGCGAATTTCGGTTCCTTGCGGCGCAGGAAATCGCGGAGCTTGACCAGCCCGTCCGCGATCCTGCCCCGGAGTTCGCGCTGGCGCTCGGCGGCCGCGGGGCCGAGCGCCTCGGCGTCGGCGGCGACCAGGCGCACCAGCCCTGGCTCCTGCACGCAAAGCTCCAGCAGCCTGGCGATGTAGGCGTGGACCGGCGAGGCGCCGGCGGGAGGCGGCTCGAGCGCCAGCACGCGCTCGACCACCCGCTCGGCCGCGTAGTCGAACGCTTCCAGGAAGCATTCCTCCTTGTCGGCGAAATACTCGTAGAAGGTGGAGCGGGCGACGCCGGCGCGGCCGACGATGTCGGCCAGGGTCAGGGGGGCGAAGCCGCGCTCGGTTCCCAGCTCGACCGCCGCCTTCAGCAAGCGGGTGCGCTGCGAGGCCTCGACCTGCTCGCGGCTCAGGTGATGGCGCCCCTTCGGCAGGGATTTCATGGTCAGCATGAGTGCCACTATATATTAATGGACTTGACAGTTCATGAATCGGATGCTTTCATGGACTGGAGAGTTCATCAATAGGCGCGGGAGCGCCCGGGTGACTCGGAGCTTGCCGCGACCACAACTACATCAGGAGAGAGAAGCCATGCTGAGGGAGTCCGACAAAACGCACCGGCCGGCGGGATGCCGGCATTCGCCGGGGCCGTGGCGCCGCGCCGCGGTCATCGCGGCCGCGGTGTTCGCCGCGGCGCCGGGCCTTGCCGCGGCCGCGACCTATTACGTCGACGCGGCGGCGGGTTCCGACGGCGCAGCCGGAACCAGTCCCACTGCGGCCTGGCAGACCCTGGCCAAGGTGAATGCGACGACCTTCAGCCCCGGCGATTCGATCCTGCTCCACACCGGGCAGCGCTGGGCCGGACAGCTGCATCCGCTGGGATCCGGCGCCGCCGCGGCGCCCATCGTCGTTTCGAGTTACGGCGGCGGCGCCAGGCCAATCATCGACGGCAGCTCGCTCGCCAGCGGCGCCGCGGTCTATCTGTACAACCAGGGCGGCTGGACCATCGACAGCCTCGAAGTGGTCAACGACTCGGGGGTGCCCAATGTCGGCACCATCAGCGCCGGCCCACTCGGCGCCGGCACCGGGATCAATCGCAGCGGCATTTTCGTCGACAACGAAAGCGCCGGCGTGCTGTCCGGCATCACGATCCAGAACAACTATGTGCACGACGTCAATGGCTGCTTCGCCTGCAGCGGCGACGATCCGCATGCCAACGGCGGCATTATCGTCGTCGACGACGCGTCGAACGTTGCGTTTTCCGACGCTCTGGCTGTGGGAAACGAAAGCTATAACAACGTCAGGATCCTCAACAACACCGTCAGTCACGTGGGACGCGAAGGCATCGTGTTCTGGGACAACTCGGCCGGGCTCAGCTATGTCGTCCTGGCCCCGGCCGCTCTGAGCAGCAACGTCACCATCCAGGGCAACGGGGTCTACAACGTCGACGGCGACGGCATCACCATTTCGGGCGCGCAGAACAGCCTCATCGACCACAATACCGTCGGTGCAGCCGGTCTGGTCACCGTGGCGAATTCAACCCAGTCGTCTTCCGGCGGCATCTGGGCGATGAAGACGATCGGCGTGACCATGCAGTACAACGAGGTCTACGGCGTTCTCAGCGCGGCGGGGGTCGACGGACAAGCCTTCGACAACGACTTCTACTCCAACAACACCATCGTTCAATACAACTACAGCCACGACAACCAGGGCGGCTTCATGCTGATGGAGGGGCAGCCGATCGTGGGCGGCACCAACCTCACCGTGCGCTACAACCTCAGCGTCAACGACGCCTACAGCGGCGTCAAGGGCGTCTTCACCTCGGAATACGGGACCGTCGGCACCGTCAACATCTACAACAACACCATCTACATCGCGGCGGGGCTGCCCTCCAAACCGATCCTCTGCGACGGCTGCCTGCCGTATTTCATCAATGCCAACGTCTGGAATTTTGACAACAACATCGTCGCCAACTTCGGCAGCGGCAATTACACCAATCCGGCGGGGCCCTACGTCGCCTTCTCCAACAACCTGTTCTTCGGCAACCACCCGGCGGGCGAGCCTGCCGATGCCCACAAGGTCATCGCCAATCCGCTGTTCGTCGCGCCCGCGGCGACCGCGCCGTACGGCCTCGGCTCGGTCGCGGGTTATCAGGTGGGATCGGGCTCGCCGGCGATCGGCGCCGGTGCCGTCATTTCCGGCAACGGTGGCCGGGATTACTTCGGCCGCAGCGTCTCGGCGACGGCTGCGCCGACGCTCGGGTTCTATGAAGCGGTGAATTACTGAAGCAGTGGCGGCAAGGGAAAGGCGGCCTCCGGGCCGCCTTTTTTTTCCAGTGGCGCAGTCCCCAGCTGCTAGACTGCCGCGCCGGCCCTTCGAGCCGGCTGACCGACTCGGGGAGTCCGGCGATGGATCATCATGACCGGCGGCGCGCGCTGCCCTGGCTGTTGCTCGCTGTTTCGGCACTTGCGGCCTGCGGCGGCGGCTCTTCGGGCGGTCCGGCTGCCGGCAACTCGTCATCGAGCAGCTCCTCATCCGGCGGCGCCTCGTCTTCCAGCGGCGCAGTCGCGCTGTGCCCGAACCTGCCACGGGCCGACGGCCTCCTCGGCCAGACCGGCTACACTGGCGGACAAGCCAATGCCGGCGGCGTTTCGGCCTCCACGCTGTCGGCGCCCCAGGGCCCGGCGGCCAGCGCCGGCTACAGTGTTTATCTGGCCGACACCGGCAATCATCGGGTGCTCGCCTGGTCGCCGGTTCCCACGGGGGTGGCGGGGGCATCGGCCCTGGTCCTCGGCCAGCCCGATGCCGTCACCGTCACGCCGGGCACCGCGCCGGTCAGCGGAACGGCGATCAAGTTCCGCTTCCCGGCGGCGGTGTCCACCGGCACCAGCACCGGCGGCTCGACCTATCTGTTGGTCGCCGACAGCGGCAACAATCGCGTGCTGATCTGGAATCAGCCGCCCGTCTCCAAGGGCACTGCTCCGGACGTGGTGGTCGGCCAGCCTGATTTCACCCACAACGACGTCAACTACGTCGCCTCCGGTGCTAACGCCCCGGCGGCCAACAACCTCAACAACCCGACCTCCGCGATCATCGCCAACGGCAAGCTGGTGGTGGTGGACAAGGGCAACAACCGCGTGCTGATCTGGAACGCGGCCCCGACCTCCGCGCTGGCCCCGGCCGATTTCGTGCTGGGTCAAAGCAGCATGAGCACGAACACCCAGGGCGGCGACATCTTCAACAACGCCACCCAGTCCTACACCATGGGTATGCGCCAGCCGACCGACGCCTGGTCCGACGGCGCGCATCTGCTGATCACCGACACTGGAAATCAGCGCGTGCTGGTCTACAACGGCATCCCCGGCACCACCAATCCGCAGGCGGACAACGTCATCGGCCAGTCGGCGATCGGCTCCATCGTGCAGGCCCCGGGCACCGGCACCACCGCCCTCAACAGCCCCTGGGGCGTGGCCTCGGATGGCGCCAATACGGTCTTCGTCGCCGACAGCGGCAACAACCGCGTGCTCGAGTACGTCGGCGCCTTTGGCCGCAACCAGCAGCCGGCGAGCTACGTCTTCGGCCAGCAGGACTTCTTCCACGACGCCGCCAACGACCCGGACCAGAACAACCAGGTCGGCGACCAGCGCACCAACCCGGCCGCCGCAGGCGTAACCGCCGGCACCCTGTTCAATCCACGGGGCGTCTTCGCAAGCGGTGGGCAGCTCTATGTGGCGGATGCCGGCAACAACCGCGCCCTGCGCTTCGCCATCTCCTCCGGTGTTGACGGCACCATGCCGCAGGCCCCCTGTACGCCCTGAGCGCCTTCACCCGCTGCGGCGCTTGGCTGCGAGCAGGATTGACAGCGCTGTCAAAAATGGCCGAATCTGCGCCCGCGCTGATGCGCGGCAAGAGCGGAGCGGGATCATGGCGGGGGGCGGGGACATGCCGGTTCTGGTGGCCGATATCGGCGGCACCAATGCGCGCTTCGCGCTGGCCGCAAGCGGCGCGAAGAGGCCGCAGATCCTGGCCTTGCGGGAGTTCGCAACGGCCCGCTTCGGTTCCCCGGCGGACGCCATCGCGCACTACCTGGCGCAGGCCGGCGCGGCACCGCCGCAGCGCGCGGTGATCGCCGTGGCCTCGCCGGTCACCGGCGACGCCATCCGCCTGAGCAACAATCCCTGGTCGTTCTCCATCACCGCGCTGCAGCGCCAGACCGGGATCGGGCAGGTCCGCGTCATCAACGACTTCGCCGCGATCGGCAAGGCCATTCCGCATCTGCAGCCGTGCGACCTGCACGCGCTGGGCGAGGCGGAGGCGCCGTCCGCGCCCGTGGAAGGCGAACGCCACTGCGCCGTGCTGGGGCCGGGAACCGGTCTCGGCGTCTGCCGCGTGGTGCTGCGGCGGGAGCAATCCATGGTGCTGGAGACCGAGGGCGGCCACATCGGCTTCGCTCCGGGCGACGACTACGAAACCGCGGTGCTGGAGCACCTGTCGCTGCGCTATCCGCGCGTTTCGATGGAGCGCCTGATCTCGGGCCCCGGCCTGTGCAACCTGCACGCCGCGGTCTGCGCCATCGAGGACCGGCCCGGTGGCGGCGCCACGGCCGAAGAAATCACCGCGGCCGCGCGGCGCGGCGGCGACGCCGCCTGCGTGCGCGCAGTGGAACTGTTCTGCGCCATCCTCGGCAGCTTTGCCGGCGACGTGGCCCTGCTGCACGGCGCCTGGCATGGCCTGTACCTCGGCGGCGGCATGACCGTGAAGCTGCTGCCGTGGCTCGAGCGCGGCGCGTTCCGCCGGCGCTTCGAGGCCAAGGGGCGCTTCGAAGGCCTGATGCGCAGCATTCCGACCCGCGCCATTCTTCATGCCCAGCCGGGGCTGCTGGGCGCGGCAGCCTGCGCGCTCGAGCTGGCCTGCTGAGGCGTTGCCGCGGCGCTCGAATAAAGTTTCGAAGCGCTATTGACAGCGCTGTCAAAATGGCGCAGTCTGAATCCTGACGGCACGCCGTCCGGCAGCGAATCAGGCCGGCGGCGCGGACCGATCGGCAAACGGGGAGGTAGTCGGCAGCGATATCAGGCAAAGGCCCGGCCCAGGCCGGACCAGCGGCAGTCCAACCGGAAGCACCACCAGGCCCGCGGCACGATCCGCGGCCAGAGGGACCGCGCTTCGCAGCGCTCAAGGTTCCCATGATGGAGGAGACCATCGGAATGAAGCAGACGAGATTTCGCAGGAAGGCGCTGCCGATCCAGGCGGCAATCATGGCCCTGTTCGCCGGATCGGGAGCGGCGCTGGCGGACGACGTGTCGTCGACCGCGATCCAGGAGATCACGGTCACCGCGACCAAGCGCTCGACCTCGCTCCAGGAGACTCCCGTCGCCGTCACCGCGGTGAACGCGCAGACCTTGGAGAACAACCACGTCATGACCATCGAGGACGTGGTGCATCTTGTTCCCAGCTTCCAGGCCACTTCCCAGGGCGACCACGGCCTGATCACCATGACGATGCGCGGCATCGGCAACGACAGCGCCAAGACCGAATACGCCGATCCGGAAGTGGCGCTGTTCGTCGACGGCATCTACGCGCCGCGCGCCGAGGGCGCCGCGACGCTGCTGTTCGACATGGACTCCATCGAAGTGCTGCGCGGGCCGCAGGGCACGCTGTGGGGCCGCAATTCCACCGTCGGCGCGGTCAACATGCAGACCGCCAAGCCGGTGCTGAACCAGAGCTTCGGCACGGCGCAGGGCGGGGTGGGCGACTACAACCGCTACGGCGCGCGCGGCGCCTTTAACCTGCCGATCGGCAGCGACCTGGCGCTGCGCTTCGCCTTCGTCCACGAGCAGCACGACGGCTACGTCCGCTACCAGGCCGCGCCGCATCCTTCGCTGGCCGACCAGCAGGCGGCGGCCGCGCCGCAGATCGCCTCCTACAACACGGCCAACGCCACCCGTCCGGGCTTTGTGCCGTTTTCCTTCGAGCCGCTGAACCCCAACCTGTTCGTGCAGGGCGGCCCGCAGTACAACGCGCAGGACCAGAGCGCGGTGCGCCTCAGCGCGCTGTGGAAGCCGCTCGACCGGCTCACCTGGAACATCTCCTACGAGTACTTCATCGACCGCGGCACGCCGGACATGAACCTGATGCAGACGCCGCGGCCGGGGCAGGACTTCTGGTCGGCGCTGATCGACACGGCGCCCTACCTGCACCGCGACGTCAGCACCTTGCGCAGCCGCATCGACTACGGCATCAACGACTACCTGAACCTGGCCTATATCGCCGGCTTCTCGCACTTCACCGGCTCCTCCGACTTCGACCAGGACGGCGGTGCAACGGTGCCGACCAGCTTCACCACCGGCGCCACCTACCAGCAGGACCGCACCGACTATTCGCGCTACCTCAACTACAGCCACGAGCTGGAGCTGCAGTCCGCCGGCAAGCACACGGTGGACTGGATTCTCGGCCTGTACTACGCCGCCGAGGACAACAGCATCCGCTTCGACATCCCGATCCTCAGCGGCACCCAGCAGGGCACCGTGAACTGGCAGGGCTCCTTCATCCAGCCCAAGGAGACGGTGGGCTCGGAGGCCGCGTTCGGCCAGGCCACCTGGAACCTGACCGACGCCCTGCATCTCACCGGCGGCGTCCGCTACACCCACGACGACCGCAAGAACGAGGGCGGCACCAACAACGGCTGGAATCCAACCGCGAACCCGCCGTCCGGTGGCGACGTGCCGATCGATCCCGGTGCCGATCCACTGGCACCGGGCTCGGGTTTCGCCACCTACCAGCACAACGACGGCCACTTCACCGGCAGTAAGGCGACTTATCTCGGGCGCGTCAACTACGACTTCAGCCACGCTTTCATGGCCTATGCCAGCGTCTCCACCGGCTACAAATCCGGCGGTTTGCAGGACGGTGGTGCGCACTATGGACCGGAGACGCTGACCAATTACGAGTTGGGCACCAAGAACACCTTCTTTAACGGCCGGCTGCGCTTCAACAACGCCGTCTACTACGAAGACTTCAAGAACTTCCAGTTCAGCTCGCCGGTGACCAATCCCGACGGCTCGCACTCCTTGGTGACCTCCAACGCCGAAGGCGCCAAGGTCTATGGCGTGGAGTCGGAGCTGGCGGCCAAGCTGACGCGCGACGACCGGGCACAGCTCACCATGGCCTACACCCACACGCGGCTGGGACGTCTGATCGCAGGCAGCAACGACTACACCCTGCCGGGAACAACTCCCATCGGAAACCTGCCGGCCTGTCCCTTGAACTTCAACCCGGATGGCACGCTGATTCCGCCCGGCAACCGCACCACTTGCCTGGACGTCACCCACCACGACCTGCCGCACGCGCCGATCTTCGCCGCCCAGGTGTTGTACGAGCACAGCTTCCGCTTCGACAGCGGCGCGGTGCTGGCGCCGCGGGTCGCCACCCACTTCGAGACCGGCAGCTGGCTCAGCGTGTTCAACCTCGGCGACGGCGACCGGCAGACGTCCTACACCCGCACCGACCTGGCGCTGCGCTACACCGCGGCCAGCCCCAAGCCCTGGTGGGTCGACCTGTTCGTGCAGAACGTGGAGGACGGCAAGGTCAAGACCAGCGCGCAGAACTCCTTCGGACCCTGGCAGGCGCAGTACCTGCCGCCGCGCACCTTCGGCGTCAATGTCGGCGCGGACTTCTAGCGCCGCCATGAAGGCGGGAATGGCCATGGCCGGGCCGCGGATCGAAGCGGCCGGCCCGACGCTGACGCTGCGGCTGACCCTGGTGGCGGCGCTGGGCGGGCTGCTGTTCGGCTACGACACGGCGGTGATCTCCGGCGCGGTCGGCTCGATCGACAACGTCTTCATCGATCCGCTGCGCCTGAGCGAGACCTGGCGCAACACCTTGTCGGGCCTGACCGTGTCCAGCGCCTTGTTCGGCTGCGTGCTGGGCAGCGCCATCGCCGGCGGCATCGCCGACCGCTACGGCCGCAAGCGCGGGCTGATCGTGGCGGCGGTGCTGTTCCTGCTGTCGGCCATCGGCTCGGCGATGCCCGAGGCCGGCCTGGAGCCGCTGGGCAGCGCCGGCCTGCCGGCCCTGATCGCCTTCAATCTCTATCGCCTGCTGTGCGGCGCCGGCATCGGCATCGCTTCGATGCTGTCGCCGCTGTACATCGCCGAGATCGCGCCGAAGGAGCGGCGCGGGCAGCTGGTTTCGCTGTACCAGATGGCCATCGTCATCGGCATCGTCACGGTCTATTTCGTCAACTGGCTGATCGCCCGGGGCGGCGACGCGGCCTGGCTCGACCGCATCGGCTGGCGCCTGATGCTGGGTTCGGAGAGCCTGCCGGCCCTGCTGTTCCTGGCGCTGCTGGCGGGCGTGCCGGATACGCCGCGCTGGCTGATGCTGCGCGGCCGCGAAGCCGAGGCGATGCGGGTGCTGCAGCGCGTCGCCGGCGCGGCGCAGGCGCCGCAGATCCTCGCCGAAATCGCGGCCAGCCTGAAGGCCACGGTGGCGCCGCGCCTGCTCAGCTATGGCTGGACCGTGATCCTGGTGGGGCTGGCGCTGTCGGTGTTCCAGCAGCTGGTCGGCATCAACGCGGTGCTGTATTACGCGCCGTTGATGTTCCGCAACCTCGGCGCCGGCAGCGACAGCGCCCTGCTGCAGACGGTGGTGGTGGGCGCCGCCAACATGCTGTCCACCCTGATCGCGATCTACACCGTGGACCGCCTCGGCCGCAAGCCGCTGCTGATCGTCGGCGCCGCCGCCATGGCGCTGCCGATGCTGGCCCTGGGCTGGCTGTTCGGCGCGCACTCGCAGGGCGGCATCGCCCTGTTCTGCGTCATCGTCTACATCGTCGGCTTCGCCATGTCCTGGGGGCCGGTGGTGTGGGTGATGCTGTCGGAGATCTTTCCCGGCGCGGTCCGCGGCAAGGCCATGGCGGTGACGGTCGCGGCGCAGTGGATCGCCAACCTGGCGGTGTCCTGGTCGTTCAAGGTGCTGGACGGCAACTCTTTCCTCAACCAGTGGCTGAACCACGGCTTCGCTTACTACCTCTACGGCCTGATGAGCGTGCTCGCCGGGGTGTTCGTGTGGCGCTGCGTGCCGGAGACGGCCGGGCGCAGCCTGGAAGCGATCCAGGGGCTGTGGACGCGCGGCAGCCGGCGCTCCGCCGCTGCGGCGCGCGCCGGGGCCTGAGCCTTGAACGTGTCCGGTCCGCGGGACGCTCCCAGCCGCGGACAGCCGTAAGCCGGAACGATGCTGCCGGAGGCGTGGTGCGCCCTACCCGCCCCGGCAGGCCGGCAGCGGCATTCCCGGCCCGCATCGCGGTGCGGACCGGGACCTTTTATTCATCAGGCCGATCCGCCGACGGATCGGCAGCGGGCCCTGCCGCCGGGTGGCGCGGCCCGCACCAGGAGACGAATCGATGCACCCTGCTGAAGCTGCCCACGGCGAGGGCGTGCTGCTCGCCACCCTGCTGCAACTGATCGTCATCGTGCTGGCGGCGCGCGCCGCCAACCTGGCGATGCGCCGCTACGGCCAGCCCGGCGTGATCGGCGAGATCATCGCCGGGCTGCTGCTGGGACCGTCCTGCCTCGGCGCGCTGTGGCCGCAGGCCAGCGCCTTCCTGTTCCAGGGCGAGGCGGCGGGGCCGATCGGCGTGCTCAGCCAGATCGGCCTGATCCTGCTGATGTTCCAGATCGGCAGCGAGTTCCAGTTCGGCCAGCTGAGCCAGGCCGGATCGCGCAAGGCGGTGGCGGCGGTGGCCCTGGCCAGCCTCGCCGGGCCGCTGTGCGCCGGCTTGCTGCTCGGCCTGTGGTCGGCGCCGTTGCTGGCGGCCGGCACCGATCCCATGGTCTACAGCCTGTTCTTCGCCGTCGCCATGGCCATCACCGCGGTGCCGGTGCTGGGCCGCATCCTGCGCGAGCTGGGACTGAGCCGCACGCGCGTGGGCGTCATCGCCATCTCCGCCGCGGCGATCAACGACGTGGCCGGCTGGGTGCTGCTGGGCCTGGTATCGGCCTTCGCGACGGCGCGGCTGTCGCTCGGCCATGCGGCCGCGCAACTGGCCGGCATCGCCGTCTTCGCCCTGCTGCTGTGGCGCCTGGGGCGGCCGCTCGCCGAGCGGCTGGTGCGGCGCTATCCGGCCGCGGACGGCCAGCTGCCGGGCACCCCCATGGCCATCGTGCTGGCCGCGTTGTTCGCCGCCGCGCTCTGCACCAGCCGGCTTGGCCTGTTCGCCATTTTTGGCGGCCTGGCGGTCGGCTTGCTGTTCCACCGCCACCGCGCCTTCGTCGAGGCCTGGCGGCGCCAGGCCGGGCAGTTCGTGCTGGTGTTCCTGCTGCCGGTGTTCTTCACCTGCACCGGCCTGCGCACCAATCTGCTGGGGCTCGACAGCGTGTCCGACTGGGGCTGGTGCGCGCTGATCCTGCTGGCGGCGAGCGCGGCCAAGATCGTGCCGGTGTACTTCGCGGCGCGCGCCGCCGGGATGGCGCGCGAGGATGCCGCCGCCTGCGGGGCGCTGATGAACACGCGCGCCCTGATGGAGCTGGTAGTGCTGAACATCGGCCTCGACCTCGGCTTCATCCCGCCCAAGGTCTTCACCCTGCTGGTCGTCATGGCGGTCGCTACCACGCTGATGACCACGCCGCTGCTGCGCCTGCGCTACCGCCGCAGCGGGCAGCCGCTGGCGCTCGCCGTCGAAGCCTGAGCCTTCCGAAAACGAAATCGATGAGAAAGCACGCAGTCGCGCTGTTCCTCCTCGCCGCGGCGGCGGCGGTGCCCCCGGCCTGGAGCCGGACCGCAACGCCCGGACTGGCGCATCCGCAGCTGTGGCCGCAGGCGCACAGCCACGGCCTGCTCGACGCCGCCACCGAGGCGCGCATCACGCAGCTGCTCGGGCAGATGAGCCTGGAGGAGAAGGTGGGGCAGATGATCCAGGCCGACATCGCCAGCATCCGGCCGGAAGACCTGCGCGAGGTGCCGCTCGGCTCGATCCTCGCCGGCGGCAACTCGCCGGCCCTGGGCGCCGACGGCCCGCGCTCGCCGGCGCCGGCCTGGGTCGCCACGGCCCGCGCCTTCCGCGCCGTGGCGCTGGAGCCGCGCGCGGGCCATGAGCCGATTCCCCTGCTGTTCGGCCTCGACGCGGTGCACGGCAACAGCCGCGTCGTCGGCGCCACCCTGTTCCCGCACAACATCGGCCTGGGCGCGGCGCACGATCCGGTCCTGATGCGCCGCATCGGCGAGGCCACCGCCGAGGAAACCGCGGCGACCGGCATCGACTGGGCCTTCGGCCCGGCGCTGTCGGTGCCGCGCGATCTGCGCTGGGGCCGCCATTACGAGGGCTACGCCGAGGAGCCGGCGCTGGTCCGTGAATACGCCGACGCGATGGTGCGCGGCCTGCAAGGCGAGCCGGGCGCGCGGCCGGTGCTGCAAAGCGGCCATGTCGCCGCCTCCGCCAAGCACTTCATCGCCGACGGCGGCACCCGCGACGGCATCGACCAGGGCGACGCCGACATCAGCGAGGCCGGGTTGATCCGCATCCACGCGCCGGGCTACCCGGTGGCGATCGACGCCGGCGTGATGACGGTGATGGCGTCGTTCTCCAGCTGGCAGGGCGTGAAGATGCACGCCAACCGCAGCCTGCTGACCGGCGTGCTGAAAGGCCGCTTCGGCTTCGAAGGCTTCGTGGTCAGCGACTGGAATGCGCATGGCCAGGTGCCGGGCTGCAGCAACGAGAGCTGCGCCGCCGCCTTCAACGCGGGCATCGACATGCTGATGGCCCCGGACAGCTGGAAAGGCCTGTACCACAACACGCTCGAGCAGGCGCGCGCGGGCACGATCCCGCCGCAGCGCATCAACGATGCGGTGCGCCGCATCCTGCGGGTCAAGTTCGCGCTGGGCCTGTTCGATCCGCAGCGCCCCTGGGAAGGGCGCGAGGGCGTGGTCGGCTCGCCGCAGCACCGCGCCCTGGCGCGCCAGGCGGTGCGCGAGTCGCTGGTGCTGCTGAAGAACAACGGCGCGGTGCTGCCGATCCGCGCCGGCGCGCACGTGCTGGTGGCGGGCTCGGGTGCCGACGATATCGGCCGCCAGTGCGGTGGCTGGACGCTCTCCTGGCAGGGCACCGGCAATCACAACAGCGACTTTCCCAATGGCCAGTCGATCTACGCCGGCCTGCGAGAGGCGCTGGAGGCGGGCGGCGGCGGCGCCGAGCTGAGCGCCGACGGCAGCTACGCCGGCAAGCCCGACGTCGCCGTGGTGGTGATCGGCGAGACCCCCTACGCCGAAGGCTGGGGCGACCTGAAGACGCTCGAGTACCAGCCCGGCGACAAGAGCGATCTGGCCCTGCTCAAGCGCCTGCGCGCGCAAGGCGTGCCGGTGGTGACGGTGTTCCTCTCCGGTCGCCCGCTGTGGGTCAATCCGGAAATCAACGCCTCCGACGCCTTCGTCGCCGCCTGGCTGCCGGGCTCCGAAGGGGGCGGCATCGCCGACGTGCTGATCGGCGACGCGGCGGGCCGGCCGCGCTTCGACTTCAGCGGCAAGCTATCCTTTTCCTGGCCGCGCAATGCCGCGCAGGCCGTGCTGAACCGCGAGACCCGGCCCTACCGTCCGCAGTTCCCCTACGGTTACGGCTTGAGCTACCGCGACCAGCGCGGGCTGCCGGCCCTGCCGGAGGACTCCGGCGTGGCGCCCGAGGCGTTCAACTTCTCCAGCTACCTGGTGCAGGGCCGTGCGGCGGCGCCCTGGCAGCTGGTGCTGCGCGGCGGCGGCCAGTCGCTGACGGTCGCCGCCGGCAGCAACAGCGGCGCGGTGGCGGGACTGACCATGCGCGCGGTGGATGCCGAAGGGGTGCAGGAGGCCGGGCGCGAGCTGAGCTGGTCGGGCCAGGGCGAAGCCGCGATCGGCATCACCGGCGGCCCGCTGGACATGCGCATGCTCGCCAACGGCGACGCGGCGCTGAACATCGCCTACCGCGTCGACGAGCGGCCCACCGCGCCGGTGCGGCTGGAATTGGGCTGCGGTCCCGGCTGCGGCTCGGCCGTCGACCTGGCGCCGACCCTCAACGGCGTGGCGCTCGGCGAATGGCACACGCTGAAAGTGAAACTGGCCTGCCTGCGCGATGCGGGAGCCGATGTCGCCCGGGTGATGGAGCCCTTTGCGCTGAGCACCGCCGGGAGCCTCCGGCTGTCGCTCAGCAGCGTCCAGCTGGCTTCCGATCCGGCCGGAGCGGTGTGTCCGCCGGCGGTGCACTAGGAACCGCGGCGAGGCACCGGCAGCCGACGCCGGGCCATGCCGTTTGATGTGCTCGGAGTACGTGGTGGTCGCCCGCCACGTATCTCCACGGTCATGTCCGGCCCGGAATCAAGCACGGGGCGGTCGCATGAGCCGTGGCTTGATCCTCGCGCCATCTTGCAACTGGATCGCAAAGATGGCGTCGAGGATTTCTTTTTTTTCGCCGCCTGGTTCGGCCGCGAGATCCGCCGCGGCCTACACGATCGCGCCAGGCTTTTTCAGGCCACCGCCGGCGCCCGCCGGCACATCTGCTCCACCAGCGAGCGGTGCGTCGGCAGGTCCGCCAGCGCCCGCGGCGACAGCTGGCGGATCGTCTGGAATTCGCGCTGCGCCGCGGCGTAGTGCGGGTAGCCGGCGCGGCTGGCGCCAAGCTCGGTCGGATACTCCATGCCGTACAGCACGAACTGCCAGCTGGCCGGCAGGTACATCTCCAGGTCGGCGACGAAATCCAGGCGGTGCGGCGGGCGGCAGCGCCACAGCGCCAGCTTCTCGCGCAGCGTTTCGGGAATGGTCGCCGCATCGGTGTTGTCGATCCAGAAGCGGTGATCGCGGCGCTGCGTCAGGCAGTAGTGCATCTTGACGAAATCGAAGATGCGCTCGTAGCGCGCCTTCATCAGCGCATTGAAATGCCGCGCTACCGGCGCCATCTCGCCGTCGAAAGGGAACAGGTAGGCGATGAGGTAGGCCGCCGTTTCGATCAGGCCGATGCCGGAGGATTCCAGCGGCTCGACGAAGCCGCTGGACAGGCCGACCGCCACGCAGTTGTTCAGCCACTGCGTTTCGCGGTAACCGACCTTCAACTTGAGTTGCCGCGCCGGAAGCTGGGCGCAGGCCGGCCCGATGTAGTCGCGCAGCACCTGCTCGGCGCGGCTGTCGTCGGTGTGCGCCGACGAATAGACGTAGCCGACGCCGCGCCGCTGGTGCAGGCCGATGTCCCAGGTCCAGCCGGCCTCGTGGGCGGTGGAGATGGTGTAGGACGGGATCGGCGCATCGGGCCGGTCGTAGGGCACCTGGATGGCGACGGCGCGGTCGACGAACAGGACATCGTTCATGCTGCGGTAGGGCACGCCCAGCGCGCCGCCGATCAGCGCGGCGCGGAAGCCGCTGCAGTCGATATAGAGGTCGGCGCGCAGCGCCCCGTGCTCGGGCGTCACCACCGCGGCAATGGCGCCGCCCGGATCCAGCTCCACCCGCTCCACCGTGCCCAGCAGGTGCTCCACGCCCAGGCTCTTGCCCTGCTCGCACAACAGGCCGGCGAAGCGCGCCGCGTCGAAGTGGTAGGCGTAGTTCAGCGCGCCGAGGAAGTCCGCGTCGCCCGGCCGCTTCGGCGCGTGGGCCGCATCCGCCACCCGCTTCTGCAGGGTTGCCGCCTCGGCGAAGGCGACGCCCGGCCCGGCGGCCCCCAGCAGCCAGTAGGGCAGCAACTCGGGGGCGCCGGCGCGCTGGCTGGGCAGGCTGAACGGATGGAAGTAGTGGTCCGCGCCCGGCGTGCCGGGCGGCCGCACCCAGTGCTCGAAGCGGATGCCTTGCTTGAACGTCCCCAGGCTGCCGCGCAGGAAGCGCGCCTCGTCGATGCCGATGGCCGCCAGCGTGCCCTTGATCGAAGGAAAAGTGCCCTCGCCGACGCCGATGATGCCGATCTCCCTGGATTCCACCAGGGCGATCTGCACGCCACCCCGCGCCGTGCCGAGCTGGCGCGCCAGGAAGGCCGCGGTGAGCCAGCCGGCGGTGCCGCCGCCGACGATCAGAACCTTGCGGATTGCAGGCATGGTCTTTCCTCCCTGCCGCATCTTAGCGCCGCAAGGGGCTGGATTGATAGCGCTGTCAATCCTCCTGCCGGCCGGCGCCGCGACGCGCCTCCAGCGACGCCAGGATGCGGCGGTGGGCGGCCTCGTCCAGGTCGTAGCCGCGCATCAGCAGCAGCGACAACGCCATGCCCAGGGCCGGGATCAGGCCGAGGCTGGCGCGGATCGCCGCGATGGCGCCGGCGCCCTGCGGCTGGTTGGCGGCGAAACCGCAGGCGTCGAGCAGCAGCCCGGCGGCGAGCGCGGACAGCCCCATGGCCAGCTTCTGGATCAGCGAGGCGATGCCGAACACCTTGGCTTCGTCGCGCCGCCCGAAGCGCCATTCGCTGTACTCCACCGTGTCCGGCAGCATCGCCCAGAAGCACACGCCGTGGCCGGTGGTGCCGACGGCGAAAGCGCCCAGCAGCGCCAGGGCCACCGCCGGCTGCTGCGCCGCCGGCAGATGCAGGGCGAGGGCGCCGAGCAGGCTCAGCAGGCAGGCCGATTGCCAGGCGCCGCGCTTGCCGCTGCGGCGGATCAGCCATACCCACAGCGGCACGCTGAGCAGGCTCAGCGCCGCGAACAGCGGCAGCACGCGCGGCGCCAGGCCCGCGTCGCCCAGCACGTACTTGAGGAAGTACATGGTGTTGCGGATGTGCATGGTGTGGGCGAAGGCCATGGCGAAGCGCGCCGCCAGCAGGCGCAGCAGCGGCGCGCTGCCGCCGGCCGCGCGCAGGAAGGCGCGCACTTCCGGCAGCAGCGGCGCCGGAGCGGCCCGCTCCTCCACGGCGGGCTCGCGCACCGCGGCAAAGCACCAGAGAAAGGTGGCGGTGGCGAAGGCGCCGACGATCGCGGCCGCCACGGCATAGGCGGCTCGCCCGCAGGCCGGGACCAGGCCCTGCGCCAGCGCCGGCATCAGCCAGGCCACCGCGATGCCGCCGGCGAAGGCGCATTGCATGCGCAGCCCCGACAGGGTGGTGCGGACCGCGCTGTCGCGCGTCATCGCCGCCGACAGCGAGGCGTAGGGGATGGCGAGGGCGTTGTACAGCGTGCGCACCAGCAGCTGGCTCGCCAGGGCGTAACCGACCAGCAGCGGCAGCGGCAGGCGCGGCGCCGAGAAGCTCAGCACGAAGGCCAGCGCCAGCGGCAGCGAGCCGAGCAGCAGGTACGGTCGATACCGGCCCCAGCGGGTGCGCGTGCGGTCGGCGGCCAGGCCCAGAAGGGGATCGGACAGGCCGTCCCAGACCGAGGCGGCCAGGTAGGCCAGGCCCGCCCACGAGGCGGGCAGGCCGAGCACGTCGGTGTGGAAATAGACCAGGAACAGGCCCAGGCCCTGCCAGTAGAGGTTGAGGCCGAAATCGCCGACGGCGAAGCCGAAGGCCGCTCCCGCGGCCAGGCCGTCGCGCCCCTGCCGTTCCGTCCGCAGCCCGTCCTCCCGATGCCGCATGCGCCCGTCCGCTTTTTGGTCGAATTGCCCCGCGTTGGCAGCGCTATCATACGCAGGCAGCCAGCGGCGCTGCGCCAGCCCGACCCGACCAGAACACGAATGCGCAAGCGCACCCCCCCGGCCCGACCACAGCCCAGCCTGCCGGCGCGCCAGCCGACCATGATGGATGTCGCCAAGCTGGCCGGGGTCTCGATGAAGACCGTGTCGCGGGTGGTGAACAAGGAACCCAATGTCCGCGACGAGGTGCGCGAGCGGGTGACGCGCGCCGCCACGGCGCTCGGCTACCAGCCGAACTTCTCGGCGCGCAGCCTGGCCGGCGAGCGCTCGTTCCTGATCGGTTACCTGTTCGGCGACCCCGGCGGCGACTACGCCCACCGCGTCGAGGTCAGCATCCTCAACCGCTGCCGCGGCGCCGGCTATCACCTGCTGGTGGAGCAGCTCGACGATGCAGCGGCGGACGTGGCCGAGCGCACCGGCGCGCTGGTGTCGCAGCTGCGGCTCGACGGCGTGATCCTGACCGCGCCGATCACCGACAATGCCGAGGTGCTGCGGGTGCTCGAGGAGGCCCGCGTGCCCTACGTGCGCATCGCCCCGGACACCGAGTCCGACCGCTCGCCGGCGGTGCGCATCGACGACGCCCGCGCCGCCCAGGAGCTGACCGAGCACGTCATCGGGCTCGGTCACCGCCGCATCGGCTTCATCAAGGGCGATCCCAAGCACGCCGCGGCCCGCCTGCGGCTGCGCGGCTTCCGCCGCGCCATGAGCGCCCACAAGCTCGAAGTGGTGGAGCAGCTGGTGGAACAGGGCTCGTTTTCCTACGCCTCGGGCCTGGACTGCGCGCGACGGCTGCTGCACCGGCAACCGCGGCCGACCGCCATCATCGCCAGCAACGACGACATGGCCGCCGCGGCGATCGCGGTGGCCCACGAGATGGGCCTGCACGTGCCGGAGGAGATTTCCATCGTCGGCTTCGACGACGCGCCGATCGCGCAGGTGGTATGGCCGGCGCTGACCACGGTGCGCCAACCGATTCCGCTGATGGCCGAGGCCGCGACCGACATGCTGCTGACCCTGCTGGCGTCGCGCAACGGCGGCGCCTGGCCCAGCCCGATGCCGCGCCGCGAGCTGGACTACGAGCTCAAGCTGCGCCAGTCCGCCGCGCCGCTCGGCGGCTACCGCCGACGCGGCGCCGCCGCCGGCTGAGTGCGCCGGGAACGGCCATGAGCGGCAGCGCGGTCGAGATCGCCAACCTGCTGTATCGCTACGCCGAATTGCTGGACGGCGGCGACCTCGAAGGCACCGCGGCGCTGTTCCGCCATGCGCGCATCCGCCTGCCCGGGGGCGAGCGGGTCGACGGCGCCGGCCTGCTGGCGATATGGCGGCAGTACGTGAAGATCCACGGCGACGGCACGCCCCGCACCAAGCACATCGTGACCAACCCGATCCTCGACATCGACGAGGCCCGCGGCCTGGCCCGCTGCCGCTCGTACTACACGGTGCTGCAGGCGGCGCCGGGCCTGCCGTTGCAGGTCATCGCCGCCGGGCGCTACCACGACGAGTTCGAGCGCGTCGCCGGCCGCTGGCGCTTTGCCGCGCGCGATTACTCGATGCTCGACCTGCAGGGCAATCTGGCCGAGCACCTGCTGCAGGCTCCCCCGGGCTGAGGCCACCCGAACAAAAAAAGGCGGCCCGCAGGCCGCCTCATTATTTGCCGCGCCAAGCTTCAGCGCTGGATATTGCGCCCGTAGAAGATCTCCATGATCTCGTGGTCGACGCGCTCGCGGATGCGCTTGGCGTCGCGCGGCGGCAGCTCCGACACGCCTTCGCCGAACAGGTAGGTGTCCAGGTCCAGCTGCTTGAGGCGCATCTTGGTGTGGAAGATGTTCTCCTGGTAGACGTTCACGTCCACCATGTCGTAGCGGTCCTTGATGTCGCGCGAGATGAAGTTCTGGATCGAGTCGATCGAGTGGTCGATGTAGTGCTTCATGCCGCGCACGTTGCGGGTGAAGCCGCGCACGCGGTAGTCCATCACCACGATGTCCGACTCGAAGCTCTTGATCAGATAGTTAAGGGCCTTCAGCGGCGAGATCTTGCCGCAGGTGGAGACGTCGATGTCGGCGCGGAAGGTGCTGATGCCGGCGTCCGGGTGCGTCTCCGGGTAGGTGTGGACGGTGATGTGGCTCTTGTCCAGGTGCGCCACCACCGAATCCTTCTCGGTTTGCGGGGTGTGCAGGCCGTCGTGGTGCCCTTCGGAGATCAGCATCGTCACCGAGGCGCCCTGCGGGTCATAGTCCTGGCGCGCCACGTTGAGGATGTTGGCGCCGATGATGTCCGCCACCTCGGTGAGGATGGTGGTCAGGCGCTCGGCGTTGTAAGCCTCGTCGATGTACTCGATGTATTCCTGCTGATGCTGGGTGCTGCGCGCGTAGCAGATATCGTAGATGTTGAAGCTCAGCGTCTTGGTCAGGTTGTTGAAACCGAGCAGCTTGAGCTTCGGATTGTTGGTGGGCTTGGTCAACGCAGGCATCTCCAGAAAAGGCAAAATCGCGACCGCCCGGGGCCGCGAAAACGCGCATTATCCAACCAATCCGCCGCGAATGCGAGCAGACCGGCCGCCGGGACGGCTTTGGTGGCGAATTAGGCCCGCCGAAGTTGAAGCTGTCGTGACAGGCGGCAGCCGTGCTCAGGCGGTTTCGACCAGCTCGTAGCCGTGGCTCACCGGGCAGGCCTTCTGCAGCATGATCGAGGCCGAGCAGTATTTCTCCGCCGACAGCTCCACCGCCCGCTTGACCTGGTTTTCCGACAGGCCCTTGCCGCTGACCACGAAATGCAGGTGGATGCTGGTGAATACCTTGGGGTCGGTCTCGGCGCGGGTGCCGGAAACCTTCACCTCGACGTTGGCCACCGGCTGGCGCGCCTTCTTCAGGATGTGGACGATGTCCACCGCCGAGCAGGACCCCACCGACAGCAGCATCAGCTCCATCGGCCGCGGGCCCAGATTGCGGCCGCCGATGTCGGCCGGACCGTCCACCACGATGGCATGGCCGCTGCCGGTTTCGGCGATGAATGCCGCATTTTCGACCCACTTCACCCGCGCTTCCATGACTGCTCCTGATCAGGGGGAAAACGGCCGTAAGGGGCCGGATTTGTGATATTTTCCGTCACTATAAGGCTTGAAGCAGCCCGAAGCTTTGGCCGCCTCGACAAAAATCAAGGGGAAGGACGTGCTCGACAAACCGGTCGTTCAGGCTTTCGTGGCGATGGCGCACAAGCGCAGCTATCCCCCCAAGCACACCATAGTCCATGCCGGCAGCGTGCCGCAGACGCTGTACCTGATCCTCGAGGGCTCGGTCAGCGTGCTGGTGGAAGACAGCAACGGCCGCGAAATGGTGCTGGCCTACCTCAATCCCGGCGAATTCTTCGGCGAGATGTGCCTGTTCCCCGAGCAGCAGACCCGCACCGCCATCGTCCGCACCCGCACCGCCACCCTGGTGGCGGAAGTCGGCTACCAGACCTTCCGCACCTTCAACCGCGAGCACCCGGACATCATGTTCGAGGTGGCCGGCCAGCTCGCCACCCGCTTGCGCGACACCAGCCGCCGCCTGCGCGACCTCACCTTCCTCGACGTCGCCGGCCGCCTGGCCCGTACCCTGCTGGATCTGACCCAGCAGCCCGACGCCAAGAGCCACGCCAAGGGCATCATGGTGCGCGTCAGCCGCCAGGAGCTGGCGCGGATCGTCGGCTGCTCGCGCGAGATGGCCGGCCGCGTGCTGAAGAAGCTGGAGGAGGACGGCCTGGTTTCCACCCAGGGCCGCAGCATCCTGGTCGCCAGCACCGGCAGGCTGGCGGACTACAAGGGTGACGCTTAGCGCGCAGCGGTAGCGGGCCTGGCCGCCACAGGGCGGCCGGCAAAGGCCATTACACGTCGAGCAGCGCCTGCAGCGCCGCGCCCGGGCTGGGCTGGCGCATCAGCGATTCGCCGATCAGGAAGCGGCTGACGCCGCCGCGGCGCATCCGCGCCACGTCCTCGCGGCTGAAGATGCCGCTCTCCGTCACCACCTCGTAGCCGGAAGGGATCAGCGGCAGCAGGTCCAGCGTGGTTTCCAGGCGGGTTTCGAAGGTGCGCAGGTTGCGGTTGTTGATGCCCAGCAGCAGCGGGCGCGGCAGGTCCAGCTCCAGCACCGCCTCCAGTTCCGCGCGGTCATGCACCTCCACCAGCACGTCCATGCCGAGGGAGCGGGCCAGCAGCCCCAGCTCCTTCAGCGCGGCCGGGGCCAGCGCCGCGGCGATCAGCAGCACGCAGTCGGCGCCGATGGCGCGAGCCTCCAGCACCTGCAGCGGGTCGATCAGGAAGTCCTTGCGGATCACCGGCAGCCGGCAGGCGGCGCGCGCCTGCCGCAGGTAGTCGTTGTGGCCCTGGAAGAACTGCTCGTCGGTCAGCACCGACAGGCATGCGGCGCCGCCGTCGGCGTACTCGCGGGCGATCCAGGCCGGGTCGAAGTCGGCGCGGATCAGGCCCTTGCTGGGCGAGGCCTTCTTGATCTCGGCGATGACGCCGGCGCCGGCGCGGGCGGCGGCGATGCCCAGCGCACTGGCGAAGCCGCGCGGCCGGTCGGCCTGCGCCGCCGCCCGCTCCAGCTCGCCGCGGGAGCTGCGCTGCGCCAGTGCCGCGATCTCCTCGCGCTTGCGCGCAAGGATCGTTTCGAGGATGTCGGCCTTGGCGTTCATGCGTTTGCGCCCTTCAATTGCTGTGTGACCGCCACGAACTGCTCCAGTTTCGCCCGCGCCGCGCCGGAGGCCAGCGCCGTGCGCGCCAGCGCGATGCCGCCGGCGATCGAGTCGGCCACGCCGGCGGCGTACAGCGCCGCGCCGCTGTTGAGGGCGACGATGTCGCGGGCGATGCCGGGCTTGTCGTCCAGCGCCTCCAGCAGGCGCGCCTTCGACTCCTGCGCGTCGGCCACCTTCAGGTTGCGGCTGGCGGACATGGCGAAGCCGAAGTCCTCCGGATGCACCTCGTACTCGCGCACCTGGCCGTCGCGCAGCTCGCCGACCAGGCTGGCGGCGCCGAGCGAGATCTCGTCCATGCCGTCCTTGCCCCACACCACCAGGGCGCGCGTCGCGCCCAGGCGCTGCAGCACGCGCACCTGGATGCCGACCAGGTCGGGATGGAATACGCCCATCAGGATGTTCGGCGCCCCGGCAGGATTGGTCAGCGGCCCCAGGATGTTGAACAGGGTGCGCACGCCCATCTCGCGCCGCACCGGGTTGACCGCCTTCATCGCCGGATGGTGCAGCGGCGCGAACATGAAGCCGATGCCGGTGCGGGCGATGCATTCCGCCACCTGCGGCGGCGGCAGCTCGATGCAGGCGCCGAGCGCCTCCAGCACGTCGGCGCTGCCGGACTTGGAGGAGATGCCGCGGTTGCCGTGCTTGGCGATGCGCGCGCCGCCCGCCGCCGCCACGAACATCGACGCGGTGGAGATGTTGAAGCTGTGCGCGCCGTCGCCGCCGGTGCCGACGATGTCGAGGAAGTTCGGATAGGCGGGCGTTTCCACCTTCAGCGCGAACTCGCGCATCACCTGCGCCGCCGCGGCGATCTCGCCCACCGTCTCCTTCTTCACCCGCAGGCCGGTGAAGATCGCGGCGGTCATCACCGGCGAAACCTCGCCGCGCATCACCTGCCGCATCAGCTCGATCATCTCGTCGTGGAAGATCTCGCGGTGCTCGATGGTCCTCTGCAGCGCTTCCTGCGGCGTGATCGGGGGCATTTCAGCGTTCTCCTTGCCACTGCGCCAAAGCCCGCCCGCCCCGGGGCGCGCCGCCGTGCGGCGCCACCCGGGACGAACGATCCGCGCGGCTGGCCGGGTTCATTTCCCGTCCAGGAAGTTCTTGAGCATGTCGTGCCCATGCTCGGTGAGGATCGACTCGGGATGGAACTGCACGCCTTCCACCCGCAGGGTCCGGTGGCGCAGGCCCATGATCTCGTCCATCGAGCCGTCCTCGTGGCGGGTCCAGGCGGTGATCTCGAACTCCGCCGGCAGGCTGGCGCGCTCCACGATCAGCGAGTGGTAACGGGTGGCGGTGAGCGGCGAGGGCAGGCCGCTGAACACGCCCGTGTCCTTGTGGTGGATCGGGCTGGTCTTGCCGTGCATCACTTGGCGCGCCCGCACCACCTTGCCGCCGAAGGCCTGGCCCAGGGCCTGGTGGCCGAGGCAGACGCCGAGGATCGGGAAGCGGCCCTTGAGCCGCTCCAGCAGCTCCAGGCAGATGCCGGCCTCGTTCGGCGTGCACGGCCCCGGCGAGAGCACGATGTGGCTGGGCGCGAGCGCCGCCACCTGGTCGACGCCGATCTGGTCGTTGCGGAACACCTTCACCTCCGCACCCAGCTCGCCGAAATACTGCACCAGGTTGTAGGTGAAGGAGTCGTAGTTGTCGATCATGAGTATCATTGTGGCACCTAAGCTATTGTTTTAAATGGAATGTATCTATCCGGTTTGGCAGTAGATACCCCCATAGATACCCCCAGCGAAAAATGCTGCTTCGCGGAGGTTTTAGGCTGAGGTGCAACGCCAACGATTCATGTCGAGAGAGGTGAGGATTACGGGCGAGAGCATTTTACCCGCTGCGCGCCTGTAGCGACACCGATCAGGGCGCTTCAGCGGGGGATTTGAATGCGACCGAGCCAAGAGATTGAGGTGAATGCGAGTGAGGCTGCTGGGAGGCTTTACCCGCGCGGCTAGTGCAAGGGATCAACGCAGATGGGGGAAGGGGAGGCTTCTTACGCTGACGACGGAGCAATACAGCGCCCTGGATTTGCTCGCCGACAACCGCCAATGCCTCTTCAGGGGCGCGGCAGGAACAGGTAAGACCATGCTCGCGCTCGAATACGCGAAGCGAATGGCAAGCGCTGGCAATCGAAC
Source organism: Nevskia sp. (assembly GCA_035651715.1). Classification (GTDB taxonomy): domain Bacteria; phylum Pseudomonadota; class Gammaproteobacteria; order Nevskiales; family Nevskiaceae; genus Nevskia. The sequence goes on along the minus strand of DASRFD010000100.1, from coordinate 2,014 downwards.
CTTGCTGCTCTGCTTCAACCGCCTTCTTGGGGACTGGCTGCATGTAGAGTCGGCAAGATGCACATCCGCTGCGCTACTGACAGCGACAACTTATCATCGGTTCGTGCGCGAGATGATTCTTAAGACAGAACTCGCTGATGAGTTCCGGCAGGCAGAGGCGGCAGGAGACAAAAGGCGTCTATGCGGTATTTGTACCGCCAGAGCTTCACTCCTGTCTCTGTGACAAAGAGGTACAGGCCTCCGCCATCCGAAAGCTTCCTGGGGGATTTTCCTGCTTTGGCGTTCTTGACCGCTGTGTCAGTGAGGGCGCGCTTCATAGGGGGTACCCGTGCATTGATACCCCCTATGATACCCCCAATGAGTTGGGTTGTGCTCGGATACCGCCGGGTTCTGGTGGGATAACTATATTAATTTAAACAGTGTGTTAGGTGATGATTTTGGCTTCTGCTGGATATTGTCGGATGCCGATGCTAGTTGTCGATCATGACGATCATGATCGGGTCTCCATTTGACTGGCCCCCGTGTCGGGCACGGGACGAGCCGCGCTGCGCGCGGCCCGGTTGCCGATCATCACGGTCATGGCTGCGCCCCTTCGGCCATCGCCGCGGCCTTCATCATGGCGCGCGCCTTGTTCATGGTCTCTTCCCACTCCGATTCCGGCACCGAGTCGGCGACGATGCCGGCGCCCGCCTGGACGTGCAGCAGCCCGTCCTTGATCACGGCGGTGCGGATGGCGATGGCGGTGTCCATGTTGCCGTCCCAGCCGAGGTAGCCGACGGCGCCGCCGTAGATGCCGCGCTTGACCGGCTCGACCTCCTCGATGATCTGCATCGCCCGCACCTTGGGCGCGCCGGACAGGGTGCCGGCGGGGAAGGCCGCGGCCAGCGCGTCGAGCGCGTCCAGACCCGGCCGCAGCTTGCCGGTGACGTTGGAGACGATGTGCATGACGTGCGAGTAGCGCTCGATCACCATGCGCTCGGTCAGCCGCACCTCGCCGGTCTGCGTCACCCGGCCGACGTCGTTGCGGCCGAGGTCGATCAGCATCAGGTGCTCGGCGATCTCCTTGGGGTCGGCCAGCAGCTCGGCCGCCAGCGCCTCGTCGGCTTCCGGCGTGGCGCCGCGCTTGCGCGTGCCGGCGATGGGCCGCACCGTCATCAGCCCGTCCTCCACCCGCACCAGGATCTCCGGCGAGGAGCCGACCACCTGGTGGTCGCCCAGGTGCATGCAGTACAGGTAGGGCGAGGGGTTGAGGCGGCGGATCGCCCGGTACAGCGCCACGCCTTCCGCGCGGAACGGCGCCGACAGGCGCTGCGAGGGCACCACCTGCATGCAGTCGCCGGCGGCGATGTACTGCTTGATCTTCTCCACCGCGGCGCAGAAGCCGTCGTGGCTGAAGCCGGAGCTGAACTGCGGCGCCTGCGCCGCGGCGGGGCGCGGCGCCGGCCGCGGCAGCGGCTCGGCCAGCTCGGCCTCGATCGCGTCGAGGCGGGCCCGGGCGCGCGCCTGGTCGGCGTCGTCGTCGATGCGGGCGTGCACCACCAGGGTCAGGGTGGCGCGCAGGTTGTCGAAGATCGCCAGCTCGTCGGCGCGCATCAGCAGGATGTCCGGCGTGCCGAGCGGGTCGGGCTTGTCCGCCGCCAGCCTGGGCTCGAAATAGCGCACGCAGTCGTAGCCGAAGTAGCCGACCAGGCCGCCGGAGAAGCGCGGCAGCTGGCTTTCCGGCCGCACCCGGGTGCGCGCGGCGTAGGCGCGCAGCCAGGCGATGGGGTCGCTCACCGTATCCTGCTCGACCGCCTGGCCGTCGCGGCTCAGGGTGACCCGGCGGCCGTGGACGCTGAGGATTTCGCGGCAGGGCAGGCCGATGAAGGAGTAGCGCGCCCAGCGCTCGCCGCCCTGCACCGACTCGAGCAGGAACGAGTACGGGCGGTTGGCCAGCTTGAGGTAGGTGCCGACAGCGGTGTCGAGATCGCCCGCGAGTTCGCGCGTCAGGGCGACGTGGGTGTATGCGGCTTGT
>DASRFD010000099.1:0-62065 GCA_035651715.1 Nevskia sp. | reverse complement strand
GGGCGACAGCGCCGACACCGCCGCCACCGCCGCGCTGATGGAGGCGATCCACCGCAGCGGCCACCCCGCCGCGCAAACCTACGGCGAGCCGCTGGCGCGGGCCATCGCCGCCAACGACGCCGGCCGGATCCGCAGCGTGGTGTTCAGCATGACCGGCGCCGTGTTCGACCAGGCGCTGCCCAGCGCCAGCCCCGGCCCGCTGACGGGCTTTCTCAAGGTGCAGGACGGCATCATGCAGCGCCTGGCGGCGCGCCGCGACTGGGACGCGTGCACCGCCTTTCTCGACGGTGACACCGGCGGCGGGCCCGGGGCGCGGGCGGTGCCGGACAGCGCCGAACCGGAACTGCTGGGCGCCATGCGCCAGGTGATCGACTCCGCCGCCGCCAATGACTGGCGCCGCGCGGCGCCCGACGCGGACAGCCGCGCCCGTGTGGCCGCCATCAGCCATGAGGTGGCGGAGCGCGTCTACGCCCAGGGCTTCGCCCGCGCCGACCTCCACGCCAAGCCGCAGGCGCGCTGTCTCTTCGCCACCGGGCTCTACCACGCCTTCACGCAGGCCGCCGGCGATCAGCCGGGCCAGGACCTGAGCACGCTGCTCAACATGAAGTAAGGGGCGAAGGCAAGCCGCCCTTGCGCCTCAGACGCGGCGTCCCGCCTGGTCCACCACCGGCTCGCCGTCTTCCTTGGAAAAGGCGCCGCGCTGCGGCTGCGGCAGGATCTCCAGCACCCGCTCGGACGGCCGGCACAGCCTGGTGCCCAGCGGCGTCACCACGATCGGCCGCTCGATCAGCACTGGCTGCCGCAGCATGAAGTCGAGCAACTGCTCGTCGCTCCATTTCGGATCGTCCAGGCCCAGCTCGGCGTAGGGTGTGCCCTTCTTGCGCAGCACCCCGCGCACCGGCACCCCCATCGCCGCGATCAGGCGCCGCAAGGTGTCCCGATCCGGCGGCGTCTCCAGGTAGTGCACGATCTCCGGCTCCTCGCCGGAATTGCGGATCAGGCCCAGCACGTTGCGCGAGGTGCCGCAACCGGGGTTGTGGTAGATGGTGATCTTGCTCATCGGAAATCGCCGGGGTGAGGCGGGCGCGGCCGCGCCCGCCGGGTATGCTCGCCGCGCTACTTCTTCGCCGCCATCTCGGAGATGGTGAATTCACCCAGGTCCACGCCCACGTCCCAGCCGCGGCCGGTGCCGGTGATGGCCAGCGAGATTTCGCCCTTCGTCACCACGGTGGCGTCGCTGGCCTTTACCGCGGCGGCGTGCGCCGAGCCCGCGGCGTAGCTGCCGAGCACGTCGCGGATGCTCTTCACGCCGGTGAAGTCGCCATGGCCGTCGTCGATGGTGGTCTTGCCGACGGTGAGGCCGCCGCCCTTGGAGGACAGGTGCACCTTCATCGAGCTGCCGTCGCTGCAGGTCACGGTGCCGTGGCCCTTCGCCGTCTTGTAGATGATCGACCAGCCCTTGAGCGTGAAACTCATCTTGCAGCTGAGGTCGTCGGCCTGCGCCGTGCCGGCGCCGAGTCCCAGTGCGGCGAGCAGCAGCACCCCGCCGGTCTTCAGCAGGATTCTTGTCATCGGGTGTTCTCCCTGTGCTTGTTTCGGTTTGAGGACAAACGCGGCAGGTGCCGTGGCCCTATGATGCGCCAAGGCACAGCCGGCCGCACCGCCCTTCGTCGCGAGGGCGGCGCGGCCCGCTTGAAGTGACGGATTACTGCGGCTGCGGCGCCGCCGCGGTGCCCTCCGGCGCCGCGTCCGGTATCTCGCTGATGGTGAACTTGCCGACGTCCACGCCGGCGTCGATGCCGCGTCCCTCGCCTTTCAGCGACAGCGACACCTCGCCCTTGGTCAGGCCCATCACCCCGGCGGCGTCCCCCGCGCCGCCGTGCGCGCCGCCCTGGGCATAGTCGCCGAGGACGTCGCGGATGTTCCGCACGCCGCTGAATTCGCCGCGGCCATTGTCGATGGTGGACTTGCCGAAGGTCAGGCCGCCGCCCTCGGACCTGAGCTTCACGTTCATGGTGGAGCCGTCGCTGCAGGTCACCGTGCCGCGGCCGGAGGCGGTCTTGTAGAACACCGACCAGCCCGACAGCGTGTACTTCATGCTGCAGCTCATGCCCGCCGCGTGGGCGGGACCGGCGGCGAGGCATACCGCCGCCGCGCTCAGCAGCAGCAGTCCGCTTAACAGCGCCTTCTCGTTCATGTCGATGGTCCTCGATGGAAGCCGGCACGCGGGGGCGCACCGGCGGGCCGGCCTGCGGCCGCAGCCCGCTCTCTACCGGTTAGAGCGCCGCTTCAGGCGCCCGGTTCCGACACGTGCCCAATCAGGCACTTGCGACCGCGGCGCTGGCGCAGCGGGTCGCGGCCCGGCAAGTCGGGCGAACCCGGACGCGCGCCGGGCAGTCGTAATAGCAGACCCGCATGGGACATGCGGGATGCGACTGTATTTCACGAAGGAGAATTCCGATGGACGACAAGGATGACGTGCACGGCCGGGCCCACGAAGCGGCCCATGAGGCTGCGCACAGCGCCACCGCCGACAAGACCAAGGGCCACATCAAGGAGACGGTCGGCAAGGTCAAGGAAAAAGTCGGCGATGCGATCGGCGACGACGAGCTCGCCGCCAAGGGCACGGCCCAGCGCATGGAAGGCAAGAAGGACCGCGCCAAGGGCGAGATCAAGGATGCCGTCGACGACGTCAAGACCAAGATCAAGGGCGGCGCCGAAGCGGTGAAGGAGAAGATCGAAGAAGCGCGCGATCGCAAGAAGTAGCCCTGCATCCGTGCAGCACCGAGCCCCCGGAAGCGGTTCCGGGGGCTTTTCGTTATACGAAGGTTGCAAGGCCGGGCGCGAGGCTCGTCGTGGCTGACGGCCCTGCCTCAGTGCCGATGGCGGTGGTGAAGGTCCGGGTAATGCGGATGGCTGTGCACCAGCCATTCATGGCGGTGTGGATGAACGTGCGGCTCGGTCCCATCCCAGTTGAAGTCGTGCTCGTGCCGGTGATGCGCATCGTGCCGGTGCGGGTGGGTGTGGCTGAGGGGCTGGTGCGTGTGTTCGTGGTCGTGGCGCTCGCTCAGGTGCAGCCACACTCCCGCAGCCATCAGCACGGCGGCGAACCAGAATGCCGCCGGAGCCGGCTCGCGCAGCATGGCGATGGCGACCGCCGCGCCCAGGAACGGCGCGGTGGAGAAGTAGGCGCCGGTGCGCGCCGAGCCGAGGCCGCGCAGGGCCACCACGAACAGCGCCAGGCTCAGGCCATAGCCGGCCAGGCCCACCGCCATCGCGCCCGCCGCCAGCGGCAGTTGCGGCGCCCGCGCGCCGAGCGCGGCGGCGAGCAGGAGGTTGGTGAGCCCCGCGGCGAGGCCCTTGGTGCCGGCGATGAACAGCGCGTCGGCGCCGGAGACCTTGCGCGTCAGGTTGTTGTCCAGCGCCCAGCAGAGGCAGGCGCCGGCCACCGCGAGCACACCCCTTGCTGAAACCGCCGCCGTGCCGCCGCCCGCGGGCCAGGCCAGCAGCGCGCCGCCGGCCACGATCAGCATCATGCCCAGCACCACGCGCCGGCCGGCGTTTTCGCGGAACACGAGCCAGGCCAGCAGCGCGGTCAACACCGCCTCCAGGTTGAGCAGCAGGGAAGCCGCGGACGCCGGCATCAGGTTCAGCCCCAGCATCAGCAGCACCGGCCCGAGCACACCGCCGCAGGCGATCGCGCCGCCCAGCCAGCACCATTCGCCGGCGCGCAGGCGGCTGGGGCCGAAACCGCGGTCGCGCACCAGGCGCGCGGCCCATAGCCCCAGCCCGCTGCCCAGGTACAACAGCCCCGCCAGCAGCACCGGCGACAGGTTGCCGGCGAGCAGCTTGGCGAAAGGCATGCTGGCGCCGAACAGCAAGGCGGCGGCCAGCGCGGCGGCGATGGAAGTGCGGTCGGTCATGGGCAAGCCCGTCGGACCTCCCACCTTACGCTTTCCGCTTTACTGCCGCCCGTCGACGTAGAACCAGTGTCCCTGCTCCCGCACGAAGCGGCTGCGCTCCTCCAGCCGGACCGCCGGATTTCCGCCGATGCGATAACGCGCCACGAAGGTGACCTCCGCCTCGTCCGGGCCGAGCGCGCGGGCGTCCTTCACGGTCAGGCCCAGCCATCTGGTCCCGGCCTCCAGCCCGGCCGACGCCGGCCGCGTGGCGGGATGCCAGGTGGCGAGCAGGTAAGGCTCGTTTTCGAGCACGTAGGCGCTGTAGCGCGAGCGCATCAGCGCCTCGGCGGTGGGCGCCTGCAGCGTGCGGTGCCAGCGGGCGCAGCAGTCTTCGAGCGCATTGCCGCTGCCGCAGGGGCACCTCGCCTCAGCCTTCCTTTTCAAGCGGTTCAGGCCGCGAGGATTGCGGCGAAGCGGTCCGCCAGCTCGGCGCGCCAGCCGGCCGGGCTCAGGCCGAAGACCCGCCTGAGCTTGGCGCAGTCCAGCCGCGAATTGGCCGGGCGCCGCGCCGGCGTGGGGTAGGCCGAAGTGGGGATGGCCTTGATCTCGCGGCAGCGCACGGAAGACTCGTCCGCCTGCCGCAGCTGCTCGACCACGGCGACCGCGAACTCGTGCCAGCTCGCCTCGCCGCCGCCCTGCAGGTGATAAACGCCGGACAGCGCCGGGTCGTCGTCCTGCGGCAGCTGCCGCGCGATCTGCGCGGTCAGCTCCGCGATCTGGTGCGCCGAGGTCGGCGCGCCGACCTGGTCGGACACCACGGCCAGCGTCTCGCGCTCGCGCGCCAGGCGGATCATGGTCTTGACGAAGTTGCCGCCGTGCGCGCCGTAGACCCAGCTGGTGCGCAGGATCAGATGCTGCCCGCCGACCGCGGCAACGGCCTGGTCGCCGGCCAGCTTGGAGGCGCCGTAGACGCTCAAGGGTCCGGTCGGATCGGTCTCGACGTAGGGCCCGGGCTTGTCGCCGGCGTAGACGTAGTCGGTGGAATAGTGGATCAGCCAGGCGCCCAGCGCCGCGGCTTCCTGCGCCAGCACCGCCGGCGCGCGCGCATTGATCGCGTGGGCAAGCGCCGGCTCGCTCTCCGCCCTGTCCACCGCGGTGTAGGCGGCGGCATTCACCACCAGGCCGGGGCGCTCGGCGCGCAGCAGCGAGCGGATCGCCGATTCGTCGGCCAGGTCGATCTCGGCGCGATCCATGCCGAGCACCCGGCCCAGCGGCGCCAGGGTGCGGCGCAGCTCGGTGCCGACCTGGCCCGCGGCGCCGACGATCAGGATGCGGTCGCTTGCCGTGACCATCTAGGGATAGACCTCGGCCTGGTCCAGCGGCAGGCCGGCGGCGTCCTTGGCCGACAGCACCGGCGCGCCCTCCACGGGCCAGGCGATGCCGATGCGCGGATCGTTCCAGATGAGGCTGCGCTCGTGCTGCGGCGCGTAGTAGTCGCTGGCCTTGTATTGCACCTCGGCGGCGTCCGACAGCGTCAGGAAGCCGTGGGCGAAACCGGGCGGGATCCACAGCATGCGGCGGTTTTCCGCCGTCAGCTCGACGCCGATCCACTGGCCGAAGCTCGGCGAACTGCGCCGCAGGTCCACCGCCACGTCGAACACCGCGCCGTGGACCACCCGCACCAGCTTGCCCTGCGGCTGCCGCACCTGATAGTGCAGCCCGCGCAGCACGCCGCGCTGCGAGCGCGAGTGATTGTCCTGCATGAACTCGACCTCGCGCCCCAGCCCTTCGGCGAAGGCCCGGCGGTTGTAGCTCTCCATGAACCAGCCGCGCTCGTCGCCGAACAGCCTGGGCTCGATCAGCACGACGTCGGCAATGCGCTGCGGAATGAATTTCATCGACTCAGAAAATATTGATGCGCAGCAGGTCGCGCAGGTACTGGCCATAGCCGCTCTTGCCCAGCCGCGCCGCCAGCCGTTCCAGCTGCGCCGCGTCGATCAGGCCGAGGCGGTAGGCGATCTCCTCGGGACAGGCGATCTTCAGGCCCTGGCGCTTCTCGATGGTCTGCACGTACTGGCTGGCCTCGAGCAGCGAATCGTGGGTGCCGGTATCCAGCCAGGCGTGGCCGCGGCCCATGATGCTGACCTGCAGGCTGCCGCGCTCCAGGTAGAGGCGGTTGAGATCGGTGATTTCCAGCTCGCCGCGCGGCGAGGGACGCAGGCTGCGCGCCAGCGCCGTCGCCTCGGCATCGTAGAAATACAAGCCGGTCACGGCGTAGCGCGAGCGCGGCTGCGCCGGCTTTTCCTCTAGGCTCAGCGCCCGCCCGGACTGGTCGAACTCCACCACGCCGTAGCGCTGCGGGTCCTGCACCGGGTAGGCGAAGATGGTGGCGCCGGACGCGGCGGTGCTGGCCCGGCGCAGCTCGGTGGCCAGGTCGTGGCCGTAGAAGATGTTGTCGCCCAGCACCATGACGCTGCCGGCGCCGCCGAGAAAGGATTCGGCGATGATCAGCGCCTGCGCCAGCCCGTCGGGCGAAGGCTGCTCGGCATAATGCAGCGACAGGCCCCACTGCGCCCCGTCGCCGAGCAGCTGGCGGAAGCGCGGCAGGTCCTGCGGCGTGGAGATCAGCAGGATCTCGGTGATGCCCGCCAGCATCAGGGTGCACAGCGGGTAGTACACCATCGGCTTGTCGTACACCGGCAGTAGCTGCTTGGAGAGCGCCAGGGTCGCCGGGTACAGCCGCGTGCCGGAGCCGCCGGCGAGGAGGATGCCCTTGCGGGCGGGCGCTGCGGGCTTGTGGTGCTGGTCCATGGCCGTGCTCAGGTGCCGTAGTGCCGGCTGATCCACTCGCGGTAGCCGCCGCTGCGCACCCGCTCCACCCAGTCCTGGTGCTCGAGGTACCAGCGCACCGTCTTGCGGATGCCGCTGTCGAACGTCTCGGCTGGGCGCCAGCCCAGCTCGCGCTCCAGCTTGCGCGCGTCGATGGCATAGCGCCGGTCGTGGCCGGGCCGGTCCTTGACGAAGCGGATCAGGCTCTCGCGCGGCGCCGCGGCCGGCCGCAGCTCGTCGAGCAGGGCGCAGATCTGGCGCACGATCGACAGGTTGGTCTGCTCGTTCCAGCCGCCGATGTTGTAGGTCTCGCCCATCCGCCCGCGCGCCAGGATCTCGCGCAGCGCGGCGCAGTGGTCGCCGACGTAGAGCCAGTCGCGCACATTGAGGCCGTCGCCGTACAGCGGCAGCGCCTCGCCGGCGAGCGCGTTGGCGATGACCAGCGGGATGAGCTTTTCCGGAAACTGCATCGGCCCATAGTTGTTGGAGCAGTTGCCGGTCAGCACCGGCAGGCCGTAGGTGTGGTGCCAGGCGCGCACCAGGTGGTCGGAGGCGGCCTTGGAGGCGGAGTACGGGCTGTTCGGCCGGTACGGCGTGGTTTCGGTGAAGGGCGCCTCGTCCGGACCGAGCGAGCCGTAAACCTCGTCGGTCGAGACGTGCAGGAAGCGGAACGCCTGCCGCGCGGCGCCGTCCAGCGCGCTCCAGTAGCGCCGCGCCGCTTCCAGCAGCACCTGGGTGCCGTCGACGTTGGTGCGGACGAAGTCCGCCGGGCCGTGGATCGAGCGGTCGACGTGGCTCTCCGCCGCGAAGTGCAGCACCGCGCGCGGGCGGAACTCGGCGAACAGGCTGTCGAGGAGCGCGGCGTCGCCGATGTCGCCGCGGCGGAATACGTGGCGGGCATCGCCGTTCAGCGCCGCCAGGTTGTCGGGGTTGCCCGCATAGGTGAGCGCGTCCAGGTTCAGCACCGGCTCGTCGCCGCGCGCCAGCCATTCCAGCACGAAATTCGAGCCGATAAACCCCGCTCCTCCCGTCACCAGGATCATGCCCCGCCACTCCCGCACTATCGGTCTTGGAATAGGCCTACAGGATAGCGGCTTCCGCTGCGTGCCGGGCGGGGACGGCACAGCTGCCGCCGCAAAAAGCCGCCCGCCTGTCCATGGATCGCTGGCCCGCGCCGTGCCAAAGTGCCGGCCATGAACCCAGTCCCCCGGCAACGCCCCTTCCTGCAGCTCGACGTCTTCACCGCCCGCCCCTATTACGGCAACCCGCTCGCCGTGATCCTGGAGGCGGCGGACCTCGACGCCGCGGCGATGCAGCACATCGCCAACTGGACCAACCTGTCCGAGACCATCTTCCTGCTGCCGCCGACCACGCCCGCGGCCGATTACCGCGTGCGCATCTTCACCCCGCGCAGCGAGCTGCCCTTTGCCGGACATCCCAGCGTGGGCGCCGCCTGGGCCGCCGTCGCCGGCGGCCGGGTGCCGGCCGCCAAGCGCGAACTGGTGCAGGAGTGCGCCGCCGGCCTGCTGCCGGTGCGGGTGGAAGGCGACGGCGACGGCCGCCGCATCCGGGTGCGCGCGCCGCGCCCGCGCCTGAACCCGGCCCAGCCTGAGCTGCTCGACGCCGTGGGCGCGGCGCTGGGCGCGCGGCCGGTGGCGGCCCCGCGCAATATCCTCTGCGGTCCGTGGTGGCTGGTCTGCGACCTCGGCGAGGCCGCGGCGGTGCGCGGCCTGCGGCCGGACCTGGAACGCATCGCCGCGGTGTCGCGCCCGCTCGGCGCGATCGGCATCAGCGTGTTCGGCCGCGAGGCGGCCGGGGAGGCGCAATACGCGGTGCGCGCCTTCTGCCCCGGCGACGGCATCGCCGAGGATCCGGTCACCGGCAGCGCCAATGCCTGCATCGCCGCCTACCTCCACGCCAGCCAGCCGGCCGCGGCCGCCGGCCTGCGCTACCGCGCCAGCCAGGGCCGTGAACTGGGCCGCGACGGCCTGCTCGACGTCGCCGTCGAAGCCGACGGCGAGGTCAGCATCGGCGGCCAGTGCGTGCGCTGCGTGGAAGGAACGATACTGGCCTGAAGGCCCGCTAAAGACCGGGGCGCCGGCTCAATCCTTCGACAGCTTCGGCGTCGGCGCCTTCGGGTTCCACTCGATTTCCTGGGTGAAGATGGCGCGGTCGTGGGCCTGGCGCACGCGGTCCGGCACCGGCGGCATGTGCGCCTTGAGCTGGACCATGCCCAGGGCCAGCAGCGAGGCGCCATCGAGCAGCGGATAGCCGGAGCTGCGGCTGATCGAGGCGCCGATCAGGTGGGAGTCGCGGTCCAGCGCCACGCACAGCAGGGTGTAGCCGGACTGCCCGGCCTGCAGCGCCTCCGGCGGATAGACCAGCTCCTGCTTCACCGCATCGGAGAACATGCCGGGGTAGTCGCCCCATTCCTTCAGCGTGACCTCCTGGCCGGCGACATCGCCTTCCTTGCTGCCGGTGTCCTTGCACGGACGGTCGGGCAGCGCCGAGAGATAGCGCACGTGGTTGCCGCCCGGCGGCTGGAAGTTGACCGGGAACAGCAGCCACACCGAGTCCTGGCCGTGGGCGAAGTCCTTCGGCATGGCCGTCCCCTCCTCGGCCGCCATCATCCGCCCCAGCGCGAGCAGCGCCGCGCCGTCCAGCGCGGGATAGCCGCTGCCGGTGGCAATGCGGCCGTCATGGACGCGGCCGTCGCGCGTCACCCGCGCGCACAGGCTGACCACGCCGCCCTGGCCGGCATCCACTGCCTCGGCCGGGTACACCACCAGCTTGGAGAAGCGGCCCATGAAGGCCTGGCCATATTCGCTGTCCACCGCCGGGGTCATGCGCTCCGCCAAGGGGCAACGCGTGAAGTCCTTGCTGCCGCCGGCGCCGGGCGCCCGCCCGGCGCCGCTGTCCCGGCCGCCGACCATCGAACAGGCGCCGAGCGCCCCGGCAAGGGCCAGGCCCAGCGCAACAAGGGCGGCCCTGGTGAATCGCTGCGTCATCGCTCATCCTCTCCGGTGGTTGTGCCGGCGCCTCTGCGGGCGCCGTGCGCGCATTCTAAGGGCTTCCGCCGCGGAGGCCGGGCCGGCCGGCCCGCCCGCTTGAGTCGCCGCTACTTCGCCTCCATCCGCGCGTCCTCCCCCATCGAGTGCAGGATGAAGGCATAGATGTCGGCGAACTCCTCGATCAGCTTGGCGGTGGGCTTGCCCGAGCCGTGGCCGGCGCGGAGGTCGATGCGGATCAGGATCGGATTGCCGTCGGGGTCGGCGTGCTGCATCGCCGCGGCGAACTTGAAACTGTGCGCGGGGAAGACACGGTCGTCGTGGTCGCCGGTGAGGATCAGCATCGGCGGGTAGTTCACCCCGGCCTTGACGTTGTGGTAGGGCGAATAGGCCAGCAGCGCGCGGAACTCGTCGGGGTTGTCGACCGAGCCGTAGTCCGATTCCCAGCCCCGCCCCACGGTGAAGTCGCGGAAGCGCAGCATGTCCATCACGCCGACCTGCGGGATGACCGCGGCGAACAGGTCCGGCCGCTGCTCGGTCACGGCGCCGATCAGCAGGCCGCCGTTGGAGCGGCCATGGATGGCCAGGCGCCTGGGGCTGGTCCACTTCTGCGCGATCAGGTACTCGGCGCCGGCGATGAAGTCGTCGAACACGTTCTGCTTGCGCGTCTTCATGCCGGCCTCGTGCCACGCGCGGCCGTATTCGCTGCCGCCGCGCAGGTTGGCCAGGGCGAAGACGCCGCCCAGTTCGAGCCAGGCGGCGATGTTGGGCTGGAACGCCGGCAGCTGCGCCAGGTTGAAGCCGCCGTAGCCGTAGAGGATGGTGGGATTGTTCCCGTCCAGCTTCACGCCCTTGCGGGCGGTGATGAACATCGGCACCCGGGTGCCGTCCTTGCCGGCATAGAACACCTGCCGCGTCTGGTAATCCTGCGGCCGGAAGCCGGCCAGCTTCGGCGCGTGCCACGGCGAGGACCTGCCGCTGGCCAAATCCAGCCGGTACACCGCCGGCGGCGTGGTGTAGCTGCTGTAGCTGTAGTAGGTGTCGCGGTCCTTGAAATGCCCGTCGAAGCCGCTGGCGGTGCCCAGGCCCGGCAGCGCCACTTCGCCCAGCAGCCTGCCGTCGAGCGCGTAGCGGCGCACCGCGCTGTGCGCGTCGTGCAGGTACTGGGCCACGATCTGGCCGCCGACGAGGCCGGCCGTCTCGAGCGTGTCGGGGCCTTCCGGCACCACGGTGCGCCAGCGCTCCGGCGCCGGGTCCTTCAGGTCCAGCGCCACCACGCGGTAGCGGGGCGCGCCTTCGTCGGTGAGCATGTAGAAGGTGTCGCCGACGTTGCCGATGACCTGGTGCACCGCGTTGTCCTGCGGGATCACTTCGCTCACCTTGCCGTCCGCCGCGGCGAGGTCCTGGACCAGCAGCGTGTTCTCCACCCGCGTGCCGTGATTGGCGGTGACCACCAGGTAGCGGCCATCGTCGGTCACATCGCTGCCGATGTACCAGCCCGGGTCGTCGCTGCGGCCGTAGACCAGGGTATCGGCCGACTGCGGCGTGCCCAGCTTGTGGAACACCAGCTTCTCGTACTCGTTCGCCGCCTTCAGCTGCTCGCCGGCGCCGGGCGGGTCATACACGGTGTAATAGAACCCGGAGCCGTCCTTGCGCCAGCTGCCGCCGCCGGCCTTGGACCAGCGCAGCTCGTCCGGCAGGTCGCGGCCGCTGACGGTGTCGCGCACGTGCCAGACCTGCCAGTCGGAGCCGGCCTCGGACAAGGCGTAGGCGAAATAGCGGCCGTCGTCCGATGCGGCGGAGCTGCGCAACGAAACGCTGCCGTCCTTGGACAGCGTATTGGGATCGAGCAACACCTTGCCCTTGCTCCGCGGATTTTCGGTCACGAACAGTACCGGCTGGTTCTGCAGGCCGTCGTTGTGGCTGAAGAACCAGCGCTTGCCGTGCCGGTCCGGAGTGCTCCAGCGCTCGAAATCCCAGATGCGGCGCATGCGCTCGGCCAGCCGGTCGCGCCCCGGGATCGCCGCCAGGTACTCGCTGCTGAGCCTGGCTTCCGCCTCGACCCAGGCGCGGGTCCCGGTGGAGTCGATGTCCTCCATCCAGCGGTAGGGGTCCGGCACCTGCACGCCGTGGTAGCTGTCCACCACATCGCCGCGCGGCGCGGCCGGATAGGCCAGGGCGCCGGCCCGCGCCGCGCCCGCCGCCAGCAGCAACGAGGCGGCCGCCACGAACTGTTTCATGGAAGTCTCCGCAAGATGATGCCCAAGCATAGCCGGAGCGGCGCGCCGCCGGCACGTATTGCCTGGTATTCCTGGGGAGCGGCGCGGGGCTGCCCGGCGGCCACTGCGGAACCGGCCGCCGCCGCGCGGCCGGCGGCGGAGAATGCCGTGAGCTCAGCGCGCCGCCACCTGCGCGGCTCCGGCAGGAGCCTGCACCACGCGCTCGTGAGGCCCGCTATGGGCGGAGAGGGCGATCACCGACAGCATCAGACCTGCAAATATCCCGCGCCAGACCATCATGGTTGTTCTCCTTGACGCGCCGCTTGCCGGGCTGCGTCGACCTGTTGGATGCGGCAACCCCGCCGCTGGATGCAAGCGGTCCGGAGAGGCCCCGCAAGCCAATGATTTCCATGTTGAAAACATCTCGCGCAGGCGCCGGCGTCGCAGCCGCGGAAGCAGGCCTCTTGCAAGCGCCGCCCGATCGCGTAAGGTGAAAGGCCCGTCATAGCCCCGCCGTCATGCCGGAACTCTCCGCCCAGTTGCTGCTCGACACCGGCCTGGTCGCCTTGCGCGACGTGAGCTGTGCCGGCAGCTGCCGTCACCGCAGCGCGGAGGAATGCGCCGGCGCCACGCAGCTGGTGTTCCCGTACCGCGGCGTCTACGTGCGCCACGTCGGCCGCGACGACGCGGTGGCGGAGGCCAACCAGGTGCTGTTGTTCAACCGCGACGAAGGCTACCGGGTCAGCCATCCGGTGGCCGGCGGCGACGCCTGCCTGTCGCTGACCGTGGCCGAGCCGCTGCTGCGCGAGCTGGTTCCGGCGGCGCAGCTGCGCGAGGGCGGCGCGCTCGCCTTCCGCCGCAACCGCCTGCGCATCGACGCGCGCGCCCAGGCCCTGGTGGCGCTGCTGCGCCACGGCCTGCGCGGCGGCACGGCGGAGACGCTGGAAGCGGAAACCCTGGCCCTGACCCTGGTGCGGCGCGCGGCGGGCGAGCGCACTTCGCACGCCGCGCAGGCCAGCGCCGGCCGGCAGAAGCTGGTGGACCGCGCCAAGCTGGTGCTGTCCTCGGACCTGGGGCGGCGCTGGACCCTGGCCGGCATCGCCGCGGAAGTCGGCGTGTCGCCGATCTACCTCACCCAGGTGTTCCAGCAGGTGGAAGGCCTGCCGCTGTACCGCTACCAGCTGCGCCTGCGCCTGGCGCGCGCGCTCGACCTGCTCGGCCGCAGCGAGGACCTCGCCGCGCTCGGCCTCGACCTCGGCTTCTCCAGCCACAGCCATTTCAGCGCCGCGTTCCGCCAGGCCTACGGCCGCTCTCCGGCCGAGTTCCGCCGCGCGGTTCGCTAAAGAATCTGACAGCGGCGGCCGGCCGCGGGTGGTCTCCTGGCGCTGCCCGGATTGCGGGCTCTTGCTGGAGCAAAAACCATGACCGAGAAGACCTGCGCCGCCTGCGACTGCGCGCTGGATGCCGGCGCCATCAAAGTGAAGATCGGCGGCAAGACCGTCGAGGTGTGCTGCGACGAGTGCGCGCAGAAGCTGAGGGAGGCGCATGCCTCCGCGGCGGGCGGCACCGCCGCCAAAGGCTGAAGCCATGGCCTACGACCACCCTCCCGTCCGCCGCAGCGTGGCCACGCCGTCGGGCCGCATCGCCTATGCCGAGAGCGGCAGCGGCCCGGTGGCGCTGTTCGTCCACGGCGTGCTGCTCAACGGCCATCTCTGGCGCCACCAGCTGGCGCAGCTGTCCGGCATCCGCCGCTGCATCGCCGTGGACCTGCTGGCGCACGGCGCCACCGAGATCGCGCCGGAGCAGAGCGTCTCGGTCAGCGCCAACGCCGACATGCTGCGCCAGTTCCTCGACGCCCTCGGCATCGACCGCGTCGACCTGGTCGGCAACGACAGCGGCGGTGGCATCGCCCAGATCTTCGCGGCGCGCAACCCCGGGCGCATCCGCAGCCTGACACTGACCGACTGCGACACGCACGACAACTGGCCGCCCGAGGCGTTCAAGCCGTTCCTGGCGATGGCCGCGGGCGGCGGCCTGCGCGCCACGCTCGAGGCGATGCTGGCCGACAAGGACGTGTACCGCTCGCCGGGTGCGCTGGGCCCGGCCTACGAGCATCCGGAGCAGGTCGGCGACGAGACCATCGAGGCCTACCTGCGGCCGCTGCTGGCCGGCGAGCAGCGCCTGCGCGACCTCGAGCGCTTCCTTGCCGCCTTCGACAACCGGCACACCGTCGCGGTGGAAGCGCAGCTGCGCCGGCTGCAGGCGCCGACCCTGATCGCCTGGGGCACCGACGACATCTACTTCGACTTGCGCTGGTCGCGCTGGCTGGCCGAGGCCATTCCCGGCACGCGCAAGCGCGTCGAGTACCCGGGCGCGCGCATCTTCTTCCCGGAAGAGCGCGCCGCGGCGTTCAACCGCGAGCTGCGCGAGCACTGGCTGGCGGCCGAAGGGTGAGCGGGCCGGGACCGGGCCGGCGGCTCAGGCGCTGCCGTCCTGGTCCAGCGGCGGGAACGGCAGCGGCGCCAGGTCCGGCTCGACCCAGCCGCGCCGCGCCGCCACGCTGAATAGGCGCTGGCGGCTCCAGTAGCTCAGCAGCCAGTCGGAGCGGCCCAGCGCCGAGTCCATCAGCTCGTCGATGATCTCGTGCAGCGGCCGCTCCGGCGGATGGGCGGCGAGCAGCGCCACGCCGGCCCGCAGCGAGGCCTGGGTGATGGTGTCGTGGTAGCCGCCGCTGTCGGTATTCGGCGTACCGGTGGATTCGTTGTAGGCGCTGATCAGCGCGCGCATCCGTTCCGCCTGCCGCGGCCGATGGCGCAGGATCCATAGCGCCGCAGCGAAATGGCCGCAGTGGGTCCATTCCCGCTTCGGCAGGATGCGGCTCATCATGCCCAGGGCGACGCGCTCGACCGCGTGCTCGCTGGCGTAGTGCTTCGTCATTGTCGGTCCTTCTCGCGGAAGCCCGGCCGTGAGGCAAACAAAAACCCCGCCGGTCGGGCGGGGTTGGTGTTGCTCGTTCGACAGTTGCGGGACCTGCGGCCTCTACACGTCCCCTGTTCCACGCGCGCGCACCGACGCCGCCATGAAGTGGCGGACCTGCTGTCGTTTGGCGTGGCGCGCGAGGCGGTTCATGGACGCGTATTTAAGGAGTGTGAAGGAGCCGTGTCAACAGATTTGGGACGGGCTATTTCCCGCCCTTGCCGGCCCGCACCTTGCCGAAGTGCACCGAAATCCAGCAACCCAGCACGACGGCGCCGGCCAGCACGGCGAAGAAATCCGGATTCGCGCCGAAGCTCGCCGGGTGCGCGTCGAGGATATACAGGGCGGCCAGCAGGTTGAACAGGCCCCAGAAGAAGTTCACCAGCGGCGAGGAATCGCCCTTGCCCGGCGGGCTGGAGAAGGGCGAAGGAAACGGCTCGCCGCGCAAGCCCGCCGCGAGGTGCGGCAGCGCATTGCACAGCAGCATCCCGGCGAAGAACAGCGCGGCGTAGTGCATGGACTCCCCCCGGAGCCGGTGGCGGCGTGGCCTGGGAGGCGGCTTACCTGCCGCCCTTCTCCTGGTTCACCAGGAACAGTACCAGATCGATGGTCTGGTCGTAGCCGCCGGCCGTCTGCGGCGTCACCAGATACTTGCCGTTGACGATGATGGTCGGCGTGCTCATCACCTGGTGCGCCATCAGCGAGGCGTCGGCGGCGCGCATCTCGTTGTCGATGGTGAAAGACTTGGCCATTGCCACGAAGTCCGCCGGCTTCACGCCGTAAGCGGCGTAGAACCTGGCCACGTCCTCGATCTTCGGCTGCTGGTCCTGCGGGATCAGGCGGCCGGTGGCCTGGTCGACGATGGCCAGCGTGCCCTTGCCCCACACCGCGTCGTACATCGCGTCATGGCTCTTCTCGGCCACGCCCAGCTTCTGCGCCGCCAGGAAGGCGCGCTGGAATACCGGCCAATCCTCGGAGGGGTTGAACGCGGCCGGCAGGTAGGCCATCTGCGCCTGCGGCGGCAGCGCCTTGACCAGCTTGTCCAGGGTCGGCTGAAAGCGGTTGCAGGCCGGACAGGCGTAGGAAAACACGTCCAGCACTTCGATCTTGCCGGGGGTCGACGTCGGCTGGGGCTGGGCCAGGCGCTGGTAGTGCGTGCCCTCCACCCACTTGACGGGACCCTGGGCCTGGGCCAGACCGCATCCAGCGAACAGCAGCACGCTGCAGAGGAGACGTTTCAGCACTTGCAACTCCGGTGGTGATGGGAAAGCTTAAGGCGGCATCATAGCTGCGGGCCTGTTGCGGCGCCTTGAACAGCCGCTGTGACAGCGCCGGCCGCGCCGCGTTCCCGGCGCCGTTCAGACCCGGCTGAACCGTTTGGCCGACTCCGCCATCAGCTTCGCCTTCTCCACCTCGCGGTCGCGCGGCGGCGCCAGGGTCACCAGCGAGTCGATCAGCAGCCGCGCCGCCTCGCTCACCTGCTCCACCGCGCGGTCGAACGCCGCCTGGTTGATCTGCGAGGGCTTGTTGAATCCGCTGAGCTTGCGCACGAACTGCAGCGCCGAGGCGTGGATTTCCTCGTCGGTGGCCGGCGGCTCAAAGTTGAACAGGGTCTTGATGTTGCGGCACATGGCATGCTCCGCCAACGATTCCTGCGCCGATCCTACCCGGTATTGCCGCGCGGACCTATTTTCCGGGCGGGTATTCCGCCACCAGTTCGATCTCGACCACCAGCGCCGGTGCATACAGGCGCTGCACCTGAACCCAGGTGGCCGCGGGCACAGCCTCGCCGTAATAGTCCTTGCGCAGGTCCTTGACCTTGATGAACGCGTCGAGGTCGGTGGCATAGACGTTTTCCTTGACCACGTCGGTGAAGCCCAGGCCGTTGGCCTCCAGCACCAGCTTGAGCCGGTCGTAGGCCGAACGCGCCGCGGCGGGCATTTCCCCTTGCCCGGGTATGCCGGAGATGTAGAGGCGGTTGCCGCTGCGCAGCGCCTGGCAGTAGCCGATCTCCTTCTCCACCACCTCGTTGCGGTGGAAGCAGCCATGGCCGGACGCGGCCTGGGGCGCGGGTGCGGCGGCACAGCCGGCCAGCAGCGGGATCGCAACAGTCAGCACCGCGGTCTTCATCGTCATCTCCCGTCATGGAATCCGCAGACTCTGATGCGGATGCCGCCACAGAGGCTTGATCCGAACCTTCATCCTGCCGCACCGGTCGCATTGATGCATCTCGGCACGCGAGGAGGCTACCCATGAACCGGCACCCGATTCCTTATGTTCTGTTGCCGCTGCTGTTCGCGATCGGCCCGGCCCTCGCCGCGGCCGGCTCTTCCAGCGGCAGCGACGCGCGTAGCCTGAGCCCCACCTCGCCCAACCCGCGCACCAGCGCTCCGGCAACCGTCGACCAGCCCGTGGGCCACGACCTCAACCCTGCCCCGCCCACCCAGGCCGAATGCGAGCGCCTGGCGAAGGAGCAGTCGTCGCTCAACTCCGGCGGGGAGGAGAACGCGGACATCAAGGCGAAAATCGAGCAGTGCCGGAAGCGGCGCGACAACCCGCCGCAAACCCGCTGACCCCTCCGGGCACGCCACGCCGTCGCCCCATTATTCCTATTAGTGGAATAATCTATTGGTTGTGACGGTACTTCTGTCCGGCCGGCGAAACGAATACCTTGCTCCTGCCGCGCCACCGGCGCATACGCATAGCCCCAGGCAGGAGACTCCCATGAAGCTTTACCACCACCCGCTGTCCGGCCACAGCCACCGGGCGCAGCTGTTCCTGTCGCTGATCGGCGTGCCGTGCGAGCTGGTAGAGGTGGACCTGGCCAGAGGCGCGCACAAGCAGCCGGAGTTCCTCAAGCTCAACCCGTTCGGGCAGGTGCCGGTGCTGGACGACGGCGGCACCCTCGTTTCCGATTCCAACGCCATCCTGGTCTACCTGGCCAAGAAGTACGGCCGCAGCGACTGGCTGCCGGAGGAGGCGCTGGCGGCGGCGCGGGTGCAGCGCTGGCTCTCGGTCGCCGCCGGCGAATTGATGTACGGGCCGGCCGCCGCGCGGCTGGTGCTGCTGGTCAAGGCACCGTATCGCGCCGAGGAAGTGATTGCGCGGGCTCATCTGCTGCTCGCGCGCATGGAGGACGCGCTGGGCGCACAGGACTGGCTCGCCGCCGACCACCCGACCCTGGCCGACATCGCGCTCTACAGCTACACCGCCCGCGCGCCGGAGGGCAATGTCGACCTTCGGCCCTATGCGCGGGTCAACGGCTGGCTGCGCCGCATCGAGGCCTTGCCCGGGTTCGTGCCGCTGGCAACGACCGCGATCGGCCTGAGCGCGGCGGCCTGAAAATGAGCGAAACGCCGCGGCAGAATCCGCCGGGGCCGTCTCCCTGGCACGCCGGCGAGGTCGCGCTGCAGCGGCGCGCCGGCGTGGCCGAGCGGATGGAGCAGATCGGCCGGCAGGTGCTGCGCAATCATCTGAACGAGCAGCACCGCCTGTTCTATCCGCAGCTGCCGTTCGTGGCGCTGGGCGCGGTCGATGCGCAGGGCGAGGCCTGGGCCACCCTGCGCGCCGGGCAGCCCGGCTTCCTGCGGGCGCCGGATCCGTCCGCGCTGCACATCGCGCTGCCGCGCGATCCCGCCGACCCCGCCGAAACCGGCATGGACGACGGGCAGCCGCTGGCCCTGCTCGGCATCGAGCTGCATACGCGCCGCCGCAACCGCCTCAACGGCAGCATCCGCCGCGGCGGCGGCACCGGTTTCGACCTGCTGGTGCAGCAGAGCTACGGCAACTGCCCGCGCTACATCCAGCTACGCGATTTCTCCTTCGCCCGCGATCCCGCGGTTGCCACGACGCAGCCGCCGGTGGAGCTGCCGCGGCTGGACGCGCGGGCCCGCGCCATGATCGCCGGTGCCGACACCTTTTTCGTCGCCACCTACGCCAGCGGCGCGGACGGGCGGCGCCAGGTGGACGTATCGCACCGCGGCGGCAAACCCGGCTTCGTGCGTATCGACGCCGATGGCGCGCTGACCATTCCCGACTTCAACGGCAACCTGTTCTTCAATACGCTCGGCAACATCCTGGCCACCGGACGGGCCGGGCTGGTGTTCGTCGATTTCGCCAGCGGCGATCTGCTCCAGCTCAGCGGCGGCGCCGAGCTGCTGGCCGATCCGCCGGAGCTCGCCGCCTTCGAGGGCGCCGAGCGGCTGTGGCGCTTCACGCCGCGGCGCGTGGTCCACCGCGCCGACGCGCTGCCACTGCGCTGGTCGTTCCGCGAAGGCGGCTGGTCGCCCTTCGTGCTGGCCACCGGCGGCTGGCCGGCACAGGAGCCGCGGCCGGGCCGCTAGAATGCAGCGTCTCCACCATCCGCGCCGGGGTGCGCCGATGGACCGCCTGCACGCAATGAAGGTCTTCCTCAAGGTGGTCGAGTGCGGCGGCTTTGCCGGGGCCGGCCGCGCGCTCAGCATGAGCCCGCCGGCCGTGACCCGGGCCGTTGCGGCGCTGGAGGAGGTGATCGGCGCGCGCCTGCTGACCCGCACCACCCGCACCGTCAAGCTCACCGAGGCCGGCACCCGTTACGCCGAGGACTGCCGCCGCATCCTCGCCGACCTGGCCGAGTCCGAAGCTTCCGCCGCCGGCATCCACGCCCGGCCCAGCGGCACCCTCGTCGTCTCCGCGCCGGTGCTGTTCGGGCAGATGCATGTGCTGCCGATCCTGCTCGATTTCCTCGGCCGGCATCCGGCCGTCAGCGGCCGCGCCCTGTTCCTCGACCGCATCGTCAGCCTGATCGAGGAAGGCGTGGACGTGGCGGTGCGCATCGCGCCGCTGCCGGACTCCGAGTACCGCGCGATCCCGGTGGGCAGCGTGCGCCGCGTCGTCTGCGCCTCGCCCGCCTACCTGCGGAAGCACGGCACGCCCGCCACGCCGGCGGACCTGGCCGACCACACCCTGGTCGCCGCCAGCGCCACCACGGGGCCGCTGGACCTGCGCTTCGGCCGCGACCGCAAGACCACCGTCCGGTTGCAGCCGCGCCTGACCACCACCACCCTCGAGTCCGCCATCATCGCGGCGACCCGCGGCTGGGGCCTGACCCGCGCGCTCTCCTACCAGGTGGGGCAGGCGGTGGCGGAGAAAAAGCTGCAGATCGTGCTGAGCGAACACGAGGAGGAGCCGCTGCCGATCCACGTGGTCTATGCCGAAGGCCGCCGCGCCCCGGCCAAGGTGCGCGCCTTCGTCGAATTCGCGGTGGAGCGGCTGCGCGGCAACAAGCTGATCAATCCATAGGGCAGGCGCCGGCCACGGCGCGCCCCCGGCCCTGCACGATTCATCCCCGCCTTCCCCGCTTCCCGCCACAAAGCGGCTGCCGCTTCGTCCCCGGCGATCTAGCCTGCGTGCGGGACGAGGAGGGACGATGGACACGATCGCGCGCCTGGGGCGCCTGCTGTTCTGCCTGGGCCTCGGCGGGCTGGGGCTGGAGACGCTGGCGCGCGGCGACCTGGTGATGGCGCTGGAGCCGCTGGCGCCGGACTTTCCCGGCCGGCTGGTGCTGGTGTGGTTCAGCGGCGTGGCGCTGTTCCTCGGCGGCGCCTTCATCATCCTCGGCTTCCGCGCGCGCCATGCGGCGATGCTGCTCGGCACCCTGCTGCCGCTGTTCGTGCTGCTGCTGCACGTCCCGGCGCTGATCGCCCGGCCGGGCAGCGGCGTCGAGTGGACCGGGGCGTTCGAGACCGTCGCCATGGGCGGCGCGGCCTGGGTGCTGTGCGGCCTGATCATCAGCCTGCCCTCGGTGCGCGTGCCCGGCGCCCGCCGCATCGACCGCATCGCCGGCATCGGGCGCGCCGCCTTCGCCCTGTCCCTGCCGGCGTTCGGCGCGCTGCACGTGATCTACATCGGCTACGTCGCCTCGGTCATCCCGGCGTGGATTCCCTGGCCGGTGTTCTGGGGCTACCTCACCGGCGCCGCGGCGGCGCTCGCCGGCCTGGCCATCCTCGCCCGCATCCAGGCGCGGCTGGCGGCGACCCTGCTCGGGCTGATGTACGGCAGCTGGGTGCTGATCCTGCACGCGCCGCGCGTGCTCCATCATCCCGCGGACCACCGCGAGTGGGCCAGCCTGCTGGTGGCGGTCACGCTCTGCGGCGGGGCCTGGCTGGTGGCCGGCAGCCTGGCGGACGAGCGGAACACGACTCCGGCCTGAGTCAGCCTCAGGCGCTGGCCACCGCCTGGATGATGCGGTCCATCGTCTCCACCGGCATCGACAGGGCGATATCCCAGTTCTCGTCGTCGTCGCCGATCAGGATCGCCACCATGCCGTCGTCGGTGGACCAGAACACCGGCGCCCCGGCGGCCTCGCCGATCTGCATCGAGCCGTCCTCCCAGCGCGAGCTGGCGACCAGCTTGAGCTCCTCGGCCTCCTCGCCGGGAATGTGGATGTCCACCTCGAACACCTCGGCCTCCAGGGTCAGCGTGTAGGACAGCTTCTTGCCCTTGCGGTCCGCGGTTGCGGTGACGTTGAGGTCCATGCGGCTCTCCTGCCTTGGGTGGCGGCCGGCTCAGTACGCCAGCGAGTCGAGGCTGGTCGCGATGCCATGTTCGCCGACGTGTTCCCGCAGATGATAGCCGCCCTCGACGTAGCTCTCACCGCCCCGCAGCCCGCCGCCGTCGGCGAAGGCCACCTCCAGGTGATAGCTGGACTCGCCGCCGGGATCGAAGCGCAGGCGCCGCGACGCGCCGGGACCCAGCCTCCGCGCCTCCACCGCGCCGTGCCCGTGCACCAGCCGCACCGAGGCCAGGGTCCGCTGCGTGTCGTTCTCCACCGTGACCGTCACCAGCCGGCGGTCCCGACCGCGGTCGACCGCGGCGAAAACCACGGCGGCGACGGCGATCAGCAGCAGGCACAGCCGCGCCGCGCGCCGGCCGGGACGCCGCGGCCGCGGTGCCCCCAGCGGCGCGGCTCCGGCCCCCGGCGTCTGCTCCATCGCGTACTCTCCACCGATGCTTGCCGATCCCGCACTCTAAACCGGCTCCCGGGTTTGGGCATCCAACCGGCAGGGAACCAGAACGATACAAAACGACATGGGGAAGCACATGCGCAAACTCAGCTTCGCGACCGCGGCCGGCCTGGGCCTGCTCGCCGCCTGCGGCGCGGAGCACCCGCCGCCGGCGCCGCCCGCGGCCAAGGCGCCGCAGGCATCCGGCATCGACCTCGCCGGCATGGATAACCAGACCCGTCCGCAGGACGACTTCTACAAGCACGTCAACGGCCACTGGCTGGCGACCACCGAAATCCCGGCCGACCGCCCGCGCTACGGCGTCGGCGCGATCATCAGCGAGCGCACGCTGGAGCGGCTGCGCGGGATCGTCGAGGACGCCGCCAAGCCGGCGATGGACGGCAAGGACCAGCCGGCGGACGACCGCCGCCGCATCGGCGACCTCTACAACAGCTTCATGGACGAAGGCCGGCTCGAGCAGCTGGGGCTGCAGCCGCTGGCCGCGGATTTCGCCCTGATCGGGGCGATGCGGGACCGCAAGGCCATCGGCGCCCTGATGGGCGAGCTGGGCAGGCGCCTGGCCCAGTCCGGCGACAGCGGCCCCGATCCGGCCGCCCTGCCCTTCGTCATCGTCATCCACCAGGACAACAAGGACTCCACCCGCTACGTGGTGGACCTGCAGCAGAGCGGCCTGGGCATGCCGGACCCGGACTACTACCTCAAGGACGACGACGCCAGGCTCAAGCAAATGCGTGCGCAATACCTGGCCCACGTCGGCAAGATGCTGGCCATGGCCGGCGACAGGGATGCGGCGAAGGAGGCCGGGGAGATCCTGGCGCTGGAGACGAAGCTGGCGAAGCTGCAGTGGAGCAAGGTGCAGCTGCGCGATCCGGTCAAGGGCTACAACAAGGTCGGGCTGAACCAGCTGCCGACCCTGGCTCCCGGCTTCGACTGGCCCGGCTTCCTCAAGGCCGCCGGCATCGAGGGCAAGACCGACTATGTCATCGTCGGCCAGCCCAGCTTCCTCGCCGGCTTCGCCCGGCTGGCGGCGACGGTGCCGCTGCCGGTGTGGAAGACCTATTTCCGCTGGCATGTGCTGAACGACTACGCCTTTGCGCTGAACAAGGCGGCGGTGGACGAGAACTTCGCCTTCAACGGCGGTGTGATCCTCGGCACGCCGCAGATCCGCCCGCGCTGGAAGCGCGGCCTCAGCCTGGTGGAGGAAGCCATGGGCGAAGCCCTGGGCCGTCTCTACGTGGCGCAGTACTTTCCGCCGCGGGACAAGGAGCGGGTCGAAACCCTGGTGCGCAACGAGCTGGCCGCGTTCAGCCAGGACATCGACACCCTGGACTGGATGACGCCGGACACCAAGAAGCAGGCCCAGGCCAAGCTGGCCCGGATCGCGGTGAAGATCGGCTACCCCGAGCACTGGCGCGACTACTCCGCCCTGGGCTTCGCCAAGGACGACCTGGTCGGCAACGTGCACCGCGAGCGCGCCTTCGAGTACCAGCGCAACATCGACAAGCTCGGCCACCCGATCGACCGCGGCGAATGGTTCATGACGCCGCAGACGGTGGACGCCGAGTACAACCCGGAGTTGAACGACATCACCTTCCCCGCCGGCATCCTGCAGCCGCCGCTGTACACGCCGGGCGCCGACGACGCGGTGAACTACGGCGCCATCGGCGCGGTGATCGGCCACGAGATCAGCCATGCCTTCGACGACCAGGGCAGCCAGTACGACGGCGACGGCAACCTGCGCGACTGGTGGACCAAGGAGGACCACGAGAAATTCGCGGCCAAGACCCGGGCCCTGGTGGCGCAGTACAACGCCTACGAGCCGGTGCCCGGCTACCACGTCAACGGCGAACTGACCCTGGGCGAGAACATCGCCGACAACTCCGGCCTGGCCATCGCCTACAAGGCCTATCACATCGCCCTGGCCGGCCAGGCGGCGCCGGTGCTGGACGGCCTCAGCGGCGACCAGCGCTTCTACGCGGGCTTCGCCCAGGCCTGGCGCAACAAGCTGCGCGACAACTACGCCATCAACCTGGTCAAGACCAACCCGCACTCGCCGCCCGAGTTCCGCGGCAACGGCGCCGTGGTGAACCAGCCGGCGTTCTACGAGGCCTGGAACGTCAAGCCCGGCGACAGGATGTACCTGGCGCCGGACCGGCGCGTGATCATGTGGTGACCGCCCCTGCTCCTTCCGTCCCTCTCCCGACCACCGCGGGGAGAGGGACGGGGTTCAAGGGACAGCGGCTGCCGCCTCAGGCGGCCGCCGGCAGCTTGTCGAGAAAGCCGTAGACCTGGCGCAGGCGCCCATCCTGCGCCGCCACCACGTCGAAGCCGATCACCACGGGCTCGGCCGCGCCGGGCGCGCCGAGGTGCCAGGTGAAGCGCGCGGTGTCGTGGTGCGCGTCCACCTTGCCGGCCAGCGAGAACACCAGGCCCTTGAACTGCTGTTGCGCGGCGGCGACGAAGCCGTCGATGCCGTCCCAGCCCTGCACCGCGGCCAGCGGATCGGTGTAGCCCGCGTCCGCGGTGTACAGCTCGCGGATCGCCGCCTTGCGCCTGCCGGCGTCGGTCTGGTTCCAGCTGTCGATGTAGCGGTGGACGAGGGTTTCGAGGCTGCTCATGGCGTGACTCCTGTCTGGTTCGGGGGGCGGGACCGGAGTCCCGTGGGACGCATCTTCCCCGCTGCAAGGAGTGCCGGCGATTACGTTGCAGGTAAAAGATTGCAGGCAGTAGAGTGCAGCCAACCGCTCCCACCGTGCGCCCCGTGTCCCAGCTCGACGTCGCTTACGCCCGCTCCCACTTTCCCGCCTTCGCCGAGGCCTCGCTGCAAGGCCAGGCCTTCTTCGAGAACGCCGGCGGCTCCTACGCCTGCGCCCAGGTGATCGAACGGCTGGCGGAGTACTACCGGCGCCTCAAGGTGCAGCCCTATTACGCTTATCCCGCCTCGCGGGAGGCCGGCGAGTGGATGGACGCCTCGCATACCCGCCTGGCGGAATACCTCAACGTCGGCGCCGACGAACTGCACTTCGCGCCTTCCACCTCGCAGAACAGCTATGTGCTGGCGCAGGCCTTCCGCAAGCTGCTGCAGCCCGGCGACGAGATCGTGGTCACCAACCAGGATCACGAGGCCAACAGCGGCGTATGGCGCCGCCTGGCCGAACACGGCTTCACCGTGAAGGAATGGCAGGTGGACCCGGACAGCGGCGCGCTCGACCCGGCCGCGCTGGACCGCCTGCTGACGCCGCGGACCCGCCTGGTCACGGTGCCGCAGTGCTCCAACATCGTCGCCCAGATCAACCCGGTCGCGGAGATCGCGCGCAAGGTCCATGCTGCCGGCGCGGCGCTGGTGGTGGACAGCGTCGCCTACGCCCCGCACGGCCTGCCGGACGTCGACGCGCTCGGCGCCGACGTGCTGCTGTTCTCGCTGTACAAGACCTTCGGTCCGCACCAGGGCGCGATGGTGGTGCGCAGGAGCCTGTTCGAGCGGCTCGGCAACGAGGCGCACTACTTCAACGCCGCCTACAGCCGCAAGCGCCTGGTCCCCGCCGGCCCCGACCATGCCCAGGTCGCCGCCGCGCGCGGCGTGGCCGAATACTTCGACGCGCTGGATGCCCACCATGGCGGCGGCGACCCCGCGGGCCGGCCGCAGCGCGTACGCAGCCTGCTGCGCGAAGCCGAGAAGCCGCTGCTGCAGAAGCTGCTGGACTACCTCGCCGCCCGTGGCGACCTGCGCCTGCTCGGCCCCGCCGACGCCGACCGCCGCGCCGCCACCGTCGCCGTCTCGCCGCTGCGGCGCGAGCCGGCCGAACTGATCCCGGCGCTGGCCAGGCACGGCATCATGGCCGCCGCCGGCCACTTCTATGCCGTGCGCCTGCTGCAAGCGATGGGGCTGGACCCGCAGCGCGGCGTGCTGCGGCTGTCGTTCGTGCACTACACCTCGGCGGCGGAGATCGGGCAGCTGATCGCCGCGCTGGACGAAGTGCTCGGCTGAAAGCGGGGCTGGCGCTGACCATGACCGAAGTCACCGGCATCGACCACATCTACATCAGCGTCTCGGACCTGGCGGCGGCCGAGGCCTTCTACGACCGCGCCTTCACCGCGCTCGGTTTCCGCAAGAACCGCTTCGCACTCGGCGGCGAGCCGCATGTGCAGTACTACAACCGCCATTTCGGCTACGTCCTGCGCCCGGCGCGCAGCCCGGCGCCGCACGACCCTTACGCGCCCGGCCTGCATCACTTCTGCCTGCGGGTGGAGAGCGAAGCGCAGGTGCGCGCCGCGGCGCAGGCTTTGCGCGCCGCCGGCGTCGAGGCCAGCGAGCCGGCGCTGCACGGCGAGTATGCGCCGGACTACTGGGCCACCTTCTTCAGCGGCCCGGACGGCCTGCGCCTGGAGATCACCAATTACCGGCGGGAGCGGCGCCAGCGCCATGACCGCTGGGACGAGCCGCCCGCTTAGCGAACCTCTGAACAAGTCCATGCCCTGCCGCGGCTTGCCCTTGACGCAGGGCAAGGCGCGAGGAGCGTGGTGGACTCGAAGTACCCGAGCGACGAGCAACGCCGCCATGCGTCAAAGGGCAAGCCGCCCGGCGGGTTGCACGGCATGGACTTGTGCAGAGGTTCCCTAGACTTCCACCATCTCCAGCCGGTCGCGCCCGGCGTTCTTGGCCCGGTACAGGCATTCGTCCGCGGCGCGATAGGCTACCTGCAGGGGCCGGCGCGGATCGATCACGGCGGCGCCGATGCTGCAGGTCACCACGCCGCTGTCCTGGCCGCGATGCTCGATGCCCAGGGCGCGCACGCCTTGCAGCACCTGCTCCAGCCGCTCGCGCCCGCTGGCCGAATCGCAATCATGCAGGATCAACGCGAACTCCTCGCCGCCGACCCGCGCCGCCGCGTCGAGCGCGCGGCCGGCGAATTGCGCCAGGGTCAGGCCGACCTCGGCCAGCACGCCGTCGCCGTATTCATGGCCGTAGGTGTCGTTGACCAGCTTGAAGTGGTCCAGGTCGACCAGGGCGAACACCAGGCGGCGGCCGGCTTCGGGCGCGCGGCGGATGATGTCGTACTGGTCGTCCAGCGCGCGGCGATTGGGCAGGCCGGTGACCGAGTCGCGGTAGGCCATCAGCGACAGCAGCAGGTTGGCCGCCCATTGCCGGCGGAACGAGAGCTTGGACCAGGCCGCCGACAGCAGCGCGATGGCCAGCAGCAGGATTTCCAGCATCCAGCCGCTGGGCAGGCGCAGGTTCAGCCGGGCCGGCCAGGCCAAGGCGAAGCCCACCGCCACCGCGAAGTAGCCGGCGACGAACAGCAGGCAGCGCATGATGCGCAGCCGCGCCAGGATGATCACCGACAGCGGCACCACCACGCCCAGCGAAGGCTGCAGCGCATAGCCGATGCCGTCGGCCAGGCGCACGATGACCTCCAGGCATACCGCCTCGCCGAGGAACGCGGCCAGCAGCAGCCATTCCGAGGCGTCATGGGCGACGTAGCGCCATTGCACCCAGGCCACCAGGGCGAACAGCGGCGCCATGATGCCGAGCTCGATGAGGTGCATCGGCGCCGCCATCCCTTCCGGCTCGCCCAGCAGCGGCCTGATCCACAGCGGGGCGAGGGCGAACATGCCGAAGGTCAGCAGCGCCAGGCAGACCCGCGCGGTGCGGGTGGCGATGCGCACGTATTCCTGGAATTCGCGTTCCAGCGCGGGCGGGAAGTGGTAGCGCCGCGTGGTCGAGCTGGCGATGCTCTCCAGCAGCTGCACGTCCTGCGGCGGCAGATCGCGCCGCGCGCCGGCCGGCGCGCCGGCCGGGCGCTGGCCGAACGCAGGCTGCCCGGCCCGCCGCCGGTGTTTGCGGTGCTGCGTGCGCCTGGAATCCTGCATCGCCGTAATCGACTCGACTCGTGCCGCCGTGACCGCTGCCTGCGGCAGCCGCTCCCCGTTTGCCCCAGTGTAGCCGCATCAGGCGCGATATTGCCGGCAAGGATTCGCCCGCCGGCGGCTCAGCCCACGCCCCGCGCCGCCAGCCTCGCGGCGAAGTAGTCCACCAGCGCCCGCACTTTGGCCGGGATGAAGCGGTAGCCGGGGTAGATGGCGTAGATGCCCTGCTCCGCGGTGGCCCACTGCGGCAGCACCTGCGCCAGGCGGCCGGCGGCGAACTCCTCGGCCAGGGCGAAACCCGGCAGCAGCGCGATGCCGAGGCCGCGGGCGCAGGCGTCGCGCAGGGCCAGGGCGTTGTTGGAGCGCAGCGGGCCGCTCACCCCCGCCACGGCGGTCTCGCCGCGGCGCTGCAGCTCCCAGCGGTCCGGGCGGTCGCCGATCTCCAGCACCAGGCAGGCGTGCCGCTCCAGCTCGCGCGGATGGCGCGGCGCGCCGTGGCGGCGCAGGTAGTCGTGGCTGGCGGCGAGCCGCCGGCGGTTGGAGCCGATGCGCCGCGCCACCAGGCGCGAGTCGCGCAGCGCGCCGGTGCGGATGGCGAGGTCGTAGCGCTCCTCCACCAGGTCGACGAAGCGGTTGGACAGATCCAGGTCCACGGTCAGCTTCGGGTGCCGCGCCAGGAACTCCGGCAGCGCCGGCACCAGGTGCGTCATGCCCAGGCCGCTGGGCGCGCTGACCCGCAACCGCCCCCGCAATTCCTCACCCAGGGCGCTGGCCTCGGCTTCGGCCGATTCCAGCTCCGCCAGCAGGGTCTCGCAGCGGCTGAAGTAGGCGCTGCCCGCCTCGGTCAGGCCGACGCTGCGCGTGGTCCGCTGCAGCAGGCGCACGCCCAGGCGCGCCTCCAGCGCCGCCACCGCCCGGCTCACCGCGGAAACGCTGACCTGCAGCTGCTCTGCGGCGCGGACGAAGCTGCGCTTGCGCACCACTTCGATGAACACACTGATCTCGTCGAGCTTCGTGGCCACGGGTTTTATTGCATTTCATGCAACAATTATTTGTGTTTTACCCGGTTTATCGCAGCATTGGAAGCCATTATCCTGGGCTCCTGATTGAACTGGAGCAGGCCGATGAATACGCGCAGCATGGCCGGAGTCGGCGGCACGGAAGGCGCCGGCGCGGCGACGTGGACGGAGCAGCGCTGGTTCCGCGAAACCCTGCCCGCCGCGGCCTTCGTGGTGCTGTGGAGCAGCGGCTACATCGCCGGCAAGACGGCGGTGGAGCACGCCGCGCCGTTTACCGTGCTGACCCTGCGCTTCGGCGGCGCCGCGGCCCTGTTCGCCCTGTTGATGCTGGCGCGGCGCGTGCCGCTGCCGGCCACGCGGCTGCTGCTGCACAGCGCGGTGGTCGGGCTGCTGAGCATGGCGCTGCAGTTCGTCGGCGTGTACGGCGCCTTCGCGCTAGGCGCAAGCTCCGGCTTCGCCGCGCTGGTGATCGGCTGCATGCCGCTGGCCACCTCGCTCACCGCCGCGGTGGCGCTGGGCGAGCGCCAGCCGGCCAGCCATTGGTTCGGCCTGCTGCTGGGGCTGGGCGGCGTGCTGCTGGTGCTGCAGGACAAGCTCGGCTCGGGGCTGGGCTCGCCGGTGGCGGGGCTGCTGCTGCTGCTGGGCCTGTGCGGCATTACCTTCGGCACGCTGTACCAGAAGCGCCACGCGCTGGACCTCGACCTCAGCGCCGGCCTGATGATGCAGAACCTCGCCGCCACCGTGGTGCTGGCGCCGGTGGCGGTGCTGCACGAGCACCTGCGCTTCGACGGCAGCGGCGCCTTTTACGGCTCCATGGCGTGGATGATCGTGGTCAACTCGGTCGGCACGCTGGCGCTGCTGTTCGTGCTGCTGCGGCGCGGCGCCGCCACCCGCGTCTCCACCCTGTTCTACCTGGTGACCCCGGTGACGGCGGTGATGGGCTGGGCGGTGATGCACGAGCCGATGAGCGCGATCAAGCTGGCGGGGTTCGCGCTGGCGGCGACGGGCGTCTACGTCGGCACGCGGCGCTGAGGCACCTCCCCGTAGCCCGGTCAAGGCGTAGCCTTGGCCGGGTTTTCTTTTTGTAACGAGCATCCCGGGTAGCGCTGCGCGCTTCCCGGGCTACTGCCGGCGACGGGCGTGTATATCGGCACGCGACGCTGAAATGCCTTTAGCCGCAGCCCGGTCAAGGCGTAGCCTTGGCCGGGTTCTGCTTCGGCGCGGCCCTTACTTCGGCTCGCCTCTCGAACCGAACAGTCGCGCCAGCTGCTGCCGCGACGGCTCGCTCAGCCTGCAGCGGATGAACTTGCCCTCGCGCTCCACCTCGATCAGGCCGGCGTTGACCAGTTCCTTGATGTGGTGCGAGACGGTGGGGGCGCCGACGTCGAGCAGGTCCATCAGGTCCTGCAGCGCGCAGGTCTTGACGCTGCGCTCGCGGTGGCGCAGCAGCTCCAGGTACATGGCCAGGCGGTTGGGATTGGACAACGCCTTGAACGCCGCGGCCAGCTCCCCCAGCTCGGCGGGGGAAGTCTCGGAGTGGAAGGCGGAAGCGGTGCGGGAGGCCATGCGCGGCAGTGTGCCACAGTTCGTCAGTTTGACAAGTATCGAATTGTTGCAATACCCTGCGGCCCTTCCGATTGCCCCAGGCTTCAAGGTGAACCCATGGCCGACGCCGCGACCACGCTCGACAATCTTCTCGCCCAGCCGCTGCGCCTGCCGAACGGCAGCCTGTTGCGCAACCGCATCGCCAAGTCGGCGATGAGCGAGGCGCTCGGCTCCTACGACAACCACGTCACGCCGCAGCTGGCGCGGCTCTACGACCGCTGGGCGGCCTCCGGCATCGGCTTGCTGATCACCGGCAACGTCATGATCGACCGCCGCGCGCTGGGCGAGCCCGGCAACGTGGCGCTGGAGGACGAGTCCGACCTGCCGCAGCTGCGCGAATGGGCGCAGTCCGTCACCCGCCACGGCGGCCAGGTCTGGATGCAGCTCAACCACCCGGGCAAGCAGTCGCCCAAGGGCCTCAACGCGTACAACCTCTCGCCTTCCGCCGTCCCCTTCCGCAAGGACATGGCCGCCTTCTTCGACACGCCGCGCGAGGCCACACCGGCCCAGATCGAGGACATCATCGCCCGCTTCGGCCGCGCCGCCGCCATCGCCAGGAAGGCCGGCTTCAGCGGCGTGCAGATCCACGGCGCGCACGGCTACCTGGTGAGCCAGTTCCTGTCGCCGCACCACAACCAGCGCACCGACGACTGGGGCGGCAGCGCGGAGAAGCGCCGGCGCTTCGTGCTGGCGGTCTACGCCGAGATCCGCCGCCAGGTCGGCGCGGACTTCCCGGTGGGCATCAAGCTCAACTCCGCCGACTTCCAGCGCGGCGGCTTCACCGAGGACGAGTCGCTCGACACCATCCGCGCCCTTGGCGAGGCCGGCATCGACCTGGTGGAAATCTCCGGCGGCACCTACGAGGCCCCGGCCATGACCGGCACCACCGAGGCGACGAAGTCGGCCTCGACGCAGGCGCGCGAGGCCTATTTCCTCGACTTCGCCGAAAAGGTGCGCGCCGCAGTGAAGACCCCGCTGATGGTCACCGGCGGCTTCCGCACCCATGCCGGCATGAACGCCGCGCTGCGCTCGGGCGCGCTGGACCTGGTCGGCCTCAGCCGCCTGCTGGCGCTGGACCCCGACGCGCCCGCCGCCCTGCTGCGCGGCGCCGACAGCCCGCACACGGTGCGGGTCATCACCACCGGCATCAAGGCGATCGACCGCATGGCCCTCATGGAAGTGGCCTGGTACGCGCGCCAGCTCAAGCGCATCGCCCACGGCGGCGAGCCCAGGCCGAACGAGAGCGGCCTGAAGGCCTTCCTCGGCACCGTGCTGCACAGCGGCTGGGGCACCTTCCGCACCAAGCGGCTGCGGGCCTCGTAAGCGCAGCCGGCCCGGCGGCGCCGGGCGCAGCCGACCCCGGCGTGGCGGCAGCCGGACGGCTGAAAGCAATTCGATGCCGGTTTGATGCAAGCTATACGGCATCCGGAGCAAGGAAGCCGCAGTGAGCACGCCGTCCGACAAGACCCCGAACCCCTATGATCCCTTCGGCGCGCGCGAGCGCGCCCGGCGCCTGCTGAAGCTCCCCAGGATCCCGCGCATTTCCTGGCGCGACCTGGCCGTCACCCTCGGCCCGGTGCTGCTGATCTCGGTCGGCGCCATCCTGCTGGCCCTGCACTTCGTGCGGCCCGCCCCGCCCAGCACCATTACCATGGCCGGCGGCCCGGAGGGCAGCACCTTCCGCGCCACCGCCGAGAAGTACCAGAAGATACTGGCGCGCAGCGGCATCACCCTGAAGATCGTGCCCACCGCCGGCTCGGTCGCCAACCTCAACCAGCTGGCCGATGCCGGCTCCGGCATCGACATCGCCCTGGTGCAATCGGGCATCACCACCGACGCCGACACCGGCGACCTGGTCTCGCTCGGCAGCATGTTCTACCAGCCGCTGACCGTGTTCTACCGCGCGCCGAAAGCGATGCAGCGCCTGTCCGAGCTGGAGGGCAGGCGCATCGCCGTCGGCGCCGAAGGCAGCGGCACCCGCTTCCTGGCGCTGGAGCTGCTCAAGGCCAATGGCGTCGTGCCGGACGAGAAGGCCGCCAAGGCCACCACCCTGCTGCCGCTGGAGGGCGAGGCCGCGCGCAAGGCGCTGCTGGCCCACCAGGCGGACGCGATCTTCCTCTCCGGCGACTCGGCCAGCCCGGCGACCGTGCGCGAGATGCTGCATGCCGACGGCGTGCGCCTGTTCGACTTCGCGCAGGCCGATGCCTACGTGCGCCGCTTCCGCTACCTGAGCAAGCTGGAGCTGCCGCCCGGCGCCTTCGACCTCGGCGAGAACCTGCCGCCGCAGACCCTCAACATGCTGGCGCCGACGGTGGACCTGCTGGCGCATTCCGACCTGCACCCGGCCCTGTCCGACCTGCTGATGGACGCCGCCAGGGAAGTGCACAGCCATCCCACCCTGCTGCAGAATTTCAACGAGTTCCCGGCGCCGCTGCAGCACGCCTTCCCGATCAGCGACGACGCCGCCCGCTATTACAAGTCCGGCAAGAGCGTGCTGTACCGCTACCTGCCGTTCTGGCTGGCCAGCCTGGTCAACCGCGCCGTGGTGATCCTGGTGCCGATCATCGTCGTGCTGATTCCCGGCCTGCGCGTGGTGCCGCAGCTCTACGGCTGGCGCATCAACAACCGCATCTACAAGCGCTACGGCGAGCTGATGGCCCTGGAGCGCGCCTCGCTCGAGCCGACCTCGCCGGAGCAGCGCAGCGTGCTGCTCGAGCGCCTGGCGGAAGTGGAGAAGACCGTGATCAGCGGCAAGATTCCCGGCGCCTACGCCAACCAGCTGTACGTGCTGCGCCAGCACATTCACTTCGTGCGGGCGCGGCTCGAGCGGCAGGGGGGATACACTGCGCCTTCGCCGGGCGAGGAAGCCCGAACAGACAATAAGCCCATGGCTTGATCGGCGGGCACTCCCCGACATGTCGTCGGAACTGGCAGTACCATCGACCGCAACCTGCGTCTCGCCTTAGTGGGCCCATAAACGCTAAGCTTTGCGCGCCCAGGCCGATCGGGCCCACGGATTCATCCATGCAGC
Organism: Nevskia sp.; assembly: GCA_035651715.1. Lineage (GTDB taxonomy): Bacteria > Pseudomonadota > Gammaproteobacteria > Nevskiales > Nevskiaceae > Nevskia. Next base: position 28,604 of record DASRFD010000099.1, on the reverse strand, counting down.
CTCTGCTGATCCACGGTAAGCGTTCCCGCTACCTGACTCTGGTGGCGATGGCGGTCGGCTTTATCGGCACAGGCGTCCTGCTCGGTATCCAGGGCGGGGGCCTACGTCTCTACGGCTGGTTGCTGGTCGTCGTCCAGTGCCTGAGCCTGCCCAACCTCGTTCGCCTGGCCCTGCTGAAGGGACCTCGCCTGGTGATCGACGATGACGGTATCCACGACCATCTGCTGCGCGTGGGCACCATCCCTTGGAGCGAAATCGTTGGCGCCAAGATGCGCACCGTCAACAGCTTTTGCTTCATTGCTCTGGAATTGCGCGAGCCGGAACTGTGGTTGCGCAGAATGTCGCCATTACGGCGTTGGTTGATGAGCCGCAACCGCTCGGCAGGCTTTGGCATGCTCAGCCTCAACCTCAACGCCACTGATGGCGATCCGGTGCAGGTGCTGCGCCTAATCCAGCAGCGCTGCGGCGAATCGGCTTCGCACCCGGCGGCGAGCTCTTCGCCGCCGCCGTTGCCGCCAGCCGACATCCGCATCCCCATTCGCTATAGCCGACGCTTCAGCCTCAGCATTTCCGCCAACAACAGCTTCGGTCTCAGCGGCCCGGGAGAAATCGAATTCCTGGACGGGCGGGTGCTGCTACGGGGGCTCAGGAACCGCTTCTTTGGCCTCGGCCGATGGTTCAGCTACGACTTCCACCGCACCGCAACGACCAACCTGATGCACTCGGGCCGCATGCTGCACTTCGACATCGAGCCGCCCGGCGCGCCGCCCCAGGTCGTGACCATCTGGACGAAGGACGAAGATACGGCCCGGCGCATCGCCTCTGCCCTTCCCTCCCGCGCCAGTGAAGGCATGTCGCTCGTTGCCTCCGAGATCCACAAATTCCAGCGGCGCGTCGAAACCACAGGAGGGCGCGCCTGGATCACGCCGGCACTGATCGCAATCAACATCGTCGTTTTCATCGCCGCCGCCAGCAGGGGCGCCGGTGTAATGGAGCCCAAGCCTGATGTGCTCGTGAGTTGGGGAACCAATATCGCACGCTATACCATGGACGGGCAGTGGTGGCGGCTGATAACGGCCATGTTCCTGCACTTCGGCCTGTTGCATCTGCTGCTCAACATGTGGGCACTGGCGGTCAGCGGCCGGTTCACGGAACGACTCTATGGCGGCCCACTCTATCTGCTTATCTATCTGACCAGTGGTCTCTGCGGCAACCTAGCCAGCGTACTCTGGAATTCCCACGTCAACAGCGCGGGCGCCTCCGGCGCCATCTTCGGCGTGTACGGTGCCCTGCTGGCCTTCTTCATGCGCAAAGACACCAGGGTGCCCGCCCCCATCGTCAAGCAGCAGCGCAGCAGCGGTTTCCTCTTCATCATCATCAACTTGATGTACAGCCTCGGCCAGCATGGCATCGACAACGCCGCCCACGCCGGCGGCCTGCTCAGCGGCCTTCTGCTTGGTTTCGTGCTAGCCCGTCCGCTGGAAAGCCCGCAGCGTAGCGCTGCCCTTTCTCGACATACCGGCCTGGGCGTCGGCTTGGCTGTGGTGCTGCTGGCCGGCCTGGGTTTGGGCGCAAGGTACAAGGCCGCGACGATCATTCCAGAAATCCGCTTTCAGGAGGATGTTGCCTGGCTCGACGACGAGCGCTACAAAGCTCGCGAACTGTTCGCCGAAGCCAAGGACGACGCGCGGAACGGCAAGCTTTCCAACGAGGCATTTGCCGACAGCATCGAGCGGGGCCCGCTGCAGATATACGAAGCCATGCAGCGGAAGATCCAGAGCGACACACTCCCGGCGCACTCCGAATACAACGGCGAGCGGCGGGCCTACGCGGCGCTGATACAAAATTCACTGGATGGCTGCCGTCTCTATGCCCAGGGGCTGCGCCAGCACGATGCCAGTGCAATCAAGCAGGGCGAAGACCGTTTCGAGCAAAGCCTGCAGAGTTCGCGCTGGCTGGAGTTGTTTCAGGAAGACGGTCAGAAGTAGCTTTCTCCTCCTGCACTCGGACGAGACAGCCGTCCGCCAGCCTGTGCCAAGCTGACCGCATGACCGGCAGCGGCGCTTCCGCAAGCGGCCGGCAGCGGAGGAGCAGATGAAGATTCTCGTCGTCGGCGGCACCGGCATGATCGGCGGCCACGCCGCGCTGTATCTCAAGAGCAGGGACCACACGGTCGCCATCGCCGGGCGCAAACCGCCGCCGGCCGGCACGCCGCTGGCCGCGCTGCCCTTCCTGCGCGGCGACTATATCGCCAACGACTTTCCCCGCGAGGCGCTGGCCGGCTTCGACGCCGTGGTGTTCGCCGCCGGCAACGACATCCGCCACGTCGCCCCGGCCGACCTGGGTGCCGGCGCCGCCGCCATCGACGCGCATTGGCAGCGCAGCAACGTCGAAGGCGTGCCGCGCTTCTTCAAGACCCTGCGCGACGCCGGCGTGCCGGTCGCCGTCAACATCGGCAGCTTCTATCCACAGGCGGCGCCGCAGCTGGTCGCCGGCAACGGCTATATCCGCTCGCGCAAGCTCGCCGACGAGGGCGTGCGCGCCCTCGCCACCGGCAAATTCCGCGTGCTGAGCCTGAACGCCCCCTTCGTCGTCGGCCACGTGCCGGGCATCGAGGGCATGTTCAAGGCCTACGCCGACTACGCCCGCGGCCGCTTCGCGCCGATGCCGGAGTTCGCCCCGCCCGGCGGCGTCAACTTCATCTCCTGCCAGTCCCTGTCCGAGGCGGTGGACGGCGCGCTGGCGCGCGGCGAGAACGCCAGGGCTTACCTGGTCGGCGACGAGAACGTGAGCTTCGAGCGCTTCTTCGGCGACTTCTTCCGCGCCGCCGGCCGCCCCGCGCCGAAGGCGCAGGACCGGGAACACCCGATGCTGCCCGATGCGGCGCTCTATTTCGGCCGCGGCAATACGCTGTATTACGAGCCGGATGCGGCGGAAGCCAGGCTGCTCGGATATCGGCGCCAGGACATTACCCGCGCCATCCAGGAGATTGTCGCGGCGTTCCCCTGAGCCGGTCCGGGCAGGCCGCCCTCCCAGGGCGGCAAAAAGCCGGTGCCTCTTCCCTCCTACGGATGGACGAGCCGGGGGCGGCCGGACCTGTGCCAAGCTGGCCGCGTGGCCCGGACTGCCGGAGCCCGTAATCACCCGCCGGAAGGCCCGCAGAAGCCCCGGCCAGCGGAGGAAGAAGAATGAGACAAGCAGGCAAGGCCGGTCCGGCCCGCCGTTCATTGATCGCGGCCGCCGTGATGGCCGTCCTCATCGCCGCCCGCGCCATGGCGGACGTGGACGATGGCACCCTGTCCAACGAGAAGGCCGGCGACGATTGGGGTTCCTGGGGCCGCACCTACAGCGAGCAGCGCTTCAGCCCGCTGGACCAGATCAACAAGGGCAACGTCGGCCGCCTCGGCCTGGCCTGGACGCTGGAGCTGCCCGAGGCCTGGAACGTGTCCAGCCAGCCGCTGGAAGTGGACGGGGTCATCTACCTGGCGGTCAGCTTCACCCGCGTCTACGCGGTGGACGCGGTCAGCGGCAAGCAGCTGTGGACCTTCGACGCGCAGGTCGACCCGCTGAAGATGCGCATGGCCTGGGGCGTGCGCGGCCTGGCCTTCTACAAGGGCAAGGTCATCGTCGGCACCCAGGACGGGCGCCTGATCGCGCTGGACGCCAAGACCGGCGGCAAGGTGTGGGAGACGTTGACGATCGCGCCGGGCGACAACCAGTACATCACCGGCGCGCCGCGCGTCTACAACGGCAAGGTCATCATCGGTCAGGGCGGCGCCGACTTCCCGCACGTGCGTTCCTACGTCGGCGCCTACGACGCCGAGACCGGCAAGCCGCTGTGGCGCTGGTACGTGCTGCCCGGCGATCCGGCCAAGGGCTTCGAGACTCCGGAGCTGGCGGAGGCGGCGAAGACCTGGACCGGCGAGTGGTGGAAGTTCGGCGGCGGCGGCGGCGTGTGGAACGCCATCACCTACGACCCCGAGCTCAACCGCGTCTACCTCGGCACCGGCAACGGCGATCCCTGGAACCGCAAGCTGCGCAGCCCCGGCGGCGGCGACAACCTGTTCCTGTGCTCGGTGGTGGCGCTGGACGCGGATACCGGCAAGTACATCTGGCACTACCAGACCACGCCGGGCGAGACCTGGGACTTCGACTCGAGCGAGGACATCGTGCTGGCGACCCTGCCGATCGACGGCAAGCCGCGCAAGGTGATCCTGCACGCGCCGAAGAACGGCTTCTTCTATGTCATCGACCGCGAGACCGGCAAGCTGATCTCGGCCGAGAAGGCCGGCAAGGTCACCTGGGCCGACCATGTCGACCTCGCCACCGGGCGGCCGGTGGAGCTGCCCGGCGTGCGCTACGAGGACGGCGAGGCGCTGATCTGGCCGGGCAGCGGCGGCCTGCACAACTGGCAGCCGATGTCGTTCAGCCCGGACACCGGCCTGACCTACATCCCGGCGCACGAAATGGCCGGCTACTACCACGACAAGGGCTTCACCCCGTCCAATTTCGACGTCGACAAGGACGGCCCGCTGGGCATCCACGGCTTCTACGACGATGTGCCGAAGAGCGCCGGCAGCAGCTCGCTGCTGGCCTGGGACCCGCTCAGGCAGAAGAAGGCCTGGGAAACCCCGACCCCCGGCGCCAACAACGGCGGCGTGATCAGCACCCGCGGCGGCCTGGTGTTCCAGGGCCAGGCCGACGGCAACCTGGTGGCGCATGACGCCAGCACCGGCGCCACCCTGTGGAGCGCCTACCTCGGCGTCGGCACGCTGGCCCCGCCCCTCACCTACAGCGTCGGCGGCAAGCAGTACGTCAGCATCCTGGCCGGTTTCGCCGGCGGCCCGACCCTGCTCGGCTCGCTCAGCGCCCAGCACGGCTGGGTCGGCACCGGCCATCCGCGCCGCCTGCTGACCTTCGTGCTCGACGGCAAGGCGCCGCTGCCGCCCTCGCCGCCGCCGTCGCAGCCCACCCCGGTGGACGACCCGGCGTTCGTGGTCGATCCGAAGAAGGCGGCCGAAGGCCGCGAGTTGTATACGCGCTGCCTGATCTGCCACGGCACCGCGGTGGTGGCCGGCGGCTATGCCCCCGACCTGCGCGCCTCCCGAATCCCGCTCAATGCCACCGCTTTCGCCAGCATGGTGCACGGCGGGTTGCAGGCCGGCGGCATGCCGCCGTTCCCGGAGCTGACCGACGAGCAGCTCGCCGACCTGCAGCACTACATCCGCCAGCAGGCCCGCTACAAGCCGAGCGCCTGGACGCAGATCAAGACCGCCTGGCACTTCATCTGCCTGATGATCAAGATGAAGCTGATGGCGCTGGGCTGGATCAAGCCGGGCTAAAGGCGGCCGAAAGAAAAAGGGAGCCGCCAGGCTCCCTTTTTTTATGCGCGCAAGCCCTTGCCCCGGGCAGCCAGCAGCGCGTCCAGCTTGCGCACCTGGCTCTCGTGGCCGGCGCGGGCGCGCTCGGTCCAGGGGTCGTCGTGCATCGCGTCGAAGGTGATGGCCAGCTCCACCCCGTCAAGCCGGAGGCTGGATATTCGCCGCGCCGTGGCAGACCGCCGCGCCAACCGCTACCATCGGGTGCGGTCCACACGGCCATTCCTCATGACTCCGACTCCGGTTTCCGCCGCGGACAGGCGCGAGCTTGCCCGTCGCGTCGGCAAGCAGCTCGAGAAAAGCCACGGGCGCAAGAAATCCTATGCGCCGTACCAGATCAGCGGGGCGATGCGCGAGCTGAATTACCCGCTCGGCTGGGATTGCTGGGCGTTGAGCCTGTATGCCTCGGCCTACGATTTCGGCGTGTACCACGCCGCACGCGGCGAAGCCTGCGACTACCAGGCAATGCAGGCGGTGATGCTGTCCAGCATCGACTTCGGCAGCTTCGGCGACGCGCTGGATGTCGTCGGCGGCTCGAGCGGCGACTGGTCGCTGACCGACCTGTTCTCGATCTTCGACTCGATCAGCTTCTGGGACTGAGGCGCGAACCTTTCCCGGAACGCCGCCTCGACGAAATCGTACGAGCGGCTACTCCGCCCGCGACATCGCCAGCCGTTCGTCGCGGTCCTTCACTTCCACGCAGACCGTTGCGGTCGGGCGGATCAGCAGGCGCGGGATGCCGATGGGTTCGCCGGTCACCTCGCAGTAGCCGAAGTCCTTCTGGCGGATGCGGCGCAGCGCGTCGTCGATCTTGCGCAACAGGCGCGATTCGCGCTCGCGCAGCCGCATGTCGAGGAAGTATTCCTCTTCGGCGGTGGCGCGATCGGCCGGGTCGGCGTGGCTCTCGCCCTGGTTGAGGCGCTCCTTGGCGCCGATCTCGCGCTCGACCACTTCCTTGCGCATTTCCAGCAGCAGGTTGCGGAAGAACGCCAGCTGGGCGTCGTTCATGTAATCCTCGGGGGGCATCGCGCGCAGCTGTGCCTCGGTGAGGAGGCCTTCGGCGGCGGTTTCGGCCTGTCGAACGGACGGAGCAGCCTGCCGCGCGGCGGGCGAAATCTTCTTGGTCATCAATTACAACACCGGTTTGGAGTGGAAGCGGGTCCGGGCGCTCGCCGGAGAGGCGGTCCGCGGAGCATGTCGCATGGCCGGCGGCGTCAGCCAGCGCGCCTGCGAGAGGATGCCGGAAAACCGAAACGTCCAGTCGCCGCAAGAGCATACACTGCTTTGGGCAGCAGCGGGTGATACCGTCGGCGCCACGATCGGCACCGCGTGTCGGATCGAAGCGACACCGGCGCGGCAACGCAGTGTGACGCAGCTCACAAAAAGAGCCCGCTTTTGCCACCGCCCCTGGCGTCTTTCGGCCATAAAGAACGACTGACAGGGTGACACAGGCGGCGCATGCGCCGGCCGTGTCCGTTCGCCGGGGATCCAGGGAAGAGCCCGCGGGACCGTTCAACCATGTTCGACACACCGGCCGGCGCCGGCGCCACCGCCACCCCTTATCCGGTGGGTGGCCCCGCCGGCGGGAAGATGCGAGCGTGACAGCGGTCGCCGCAGCGGACGGCGGCATCCGCATTGCGCCCGCCGGACCGCCGGCGGGGCGCTTTTCAACTGGGGGATGTTTCAAAAAACGACATGCGTAATCGAACGAAGCGGTTCGCAATCCTGGCCTGCGTCTCGATCTGCTCGCTGTTCTGCGCCCTGGCGCAGGCGGCGGCTTCCGTCACCATCAGCCCGGGCTACACCTCGGTGGGAGTCAACGGCACGGTGCAATACAGCGCCACCGTCACCGGCCTGAGCAATACCGCGGTGACCTGGGAGGTCTGCGGCGTCAAGGGCGGCAGCGCCGCCAACGGCACCATCAGCGCCAGCGGCCTGTACCGGGCGCCGGCGACGATCCCCGCCAACGGCGTGACCATCACCGCTCTGGCCTCGGACAACACCACTTCGGCCATCGTCTACGTCAACGTCGCCCCGCCGGGTCCGTCGATCACCGCGATCACGCCCAACCCGCTCCCGCTCGGCACCGTCAGCATCACCGTCACCGGCAAGGACTTCCAGAGCGGCGCCGTCGTCCGCGCCGGCGACGCCAACCTCAGCACCAAGTTCGTCAACTCCACCACGCTGACCACCAGCGTGTGGAACGGCACCGCCGGTCCGCTGAGTTTCCAGGTGGAGAACCCCGGCAGCCTGTGGGGCGCGGCCTACACCGTGCAGGTCGGCGGCGGTTCCTCGAGCAGCTCGTCCTCCGGCGGCGACGGGCATTCCAGCAGCAGCTCCTCCTCGGGCGGCGCCGCGTCCGGCTCCAGCTCCTCGGGCGGCGGCGCGGCGCAGGCCATCTCGCCGACCAGCGCCTCGCTGGCGCTGGGGGCGACGCAGCAGTTCACCTCCGCCGGCGCCACCAGCTGGACCGCCAGCGCCGGCACCGTCAGCAGCGCCGGCATGTACACCGCGCCGACCACCCTGCCGGCTTCGCCGACCGTGGTGGTCAGCGCCACCGGCCCCAACGGCACGGCCAAGGCCACCGTCACCCTGATTCCGCCGACGCCGGCGATCAGCTCGGTCGCCGCCAATCCGATCCCGCTGGGCAGCTTCAGCACCACCATCAGCGGCAGCGGCTTCACCGCCCAGTCGGTGGCCAAGCTCAACGGCTCGGCCCTGAGCACCAGCTACAGCAACGGCGTGCTCAACGTCTCCGGCTTCGCCAGCAAGTCCGGCAGCGGCAGCATCACCGTCAGCAATTTCTCGGTCAGCTCGCAGCCGTACACCGTGCAGGTGGGGCCGGCCAACGCCAAGGCCTCGGCGGCGGCGGCGCGGCGCCTGCTGCAGCAGGCGGCCTTCGGTCCCACTCCTGCCGACGCCTCCAACGTGCAGAGCGTCGGCATCGCGCAGTGGATCGCCAACCAGCTGGCGATGGCGCCGGTGTCGACCTACAGCGGCATCACCTCCAGCCAGGGCGGCATGCCGGCGCACTTCCTGACCATGGCGGTGAGCAACCCGGACCAGCTGCGCCAGCGCGTCGCCTTCGCCCTCGGCCAGATCTTCGTCACCTCGCTGGACAAGCTGATCTGGAACGACAACATGGTCCTGTACCAGGACATGCTGCTCAACGACGCCTTCACCAACTACCGCCAGATCATGGAGGACGTCACCCTCAGCCCGGCCATGGGCCAGTACCTGGACATGGCCAACAACGCCAAGGCCAACCCGGCGCAGAACAGCCTGGCCAACGAGAACTATGCGCGCGAGCTGATGCAGCTGTTCACCATCGGCACCGCCGTGCTGGATGCGCAGGGCAACGTGCAGAAGGACGGCAACGGCCTGCCGCTGCCCACCTATACCCAGGCCGACGTGGCGAACTTCGCCAAGGTCTTCACCGGCTGGACCTACGCGCCCAAGCCGGGACAGCCGGTGGACTGGGGCGCCTACATGACCAGCTACGGGCCGATGGTCCCCTACGAGCCGGAGCACGACACCAGCCAGAAGACCCTGCTCGGCGGCGTGGTCGGCGCCGCCGGCAAGACCGCGCAGCAGGATCTGGACTTCGCGCTGGACAACATCTTCAACCAGCCCAACGTCGGGCCCTTCGTGGCCAGGCTGCTGATCCAGCACCTGGTGAAGAGCAATCCCAGCCCGGCCTATATCGGCCGCGTCGCGGCGGCGTTCAACGGCAGCGGCGGCACGCCGCGCGGCGACATGAAGGCCACCATCACCGCGATCCTGATGGACCCGGAGGCGCGCGCCAACGACGAGGGCGGCGCCGACCAGGCCACCGACGGCCACCTGCAGGAGCCGGCGCTGTTCGTCGCCGGCATGGTGCGCGCCTTCGGCGGCCAGATGAACGACCAGAACTACTATCCCTACGAGCTGGGCAACCTCAACCAGGACTTGTTCGACGCGCCGAGCGTGTTCAACTACTACTCGCCGGGTTACCGCGTGCCGGGCGGCCTGCTCGGGCCGGAGTTCCAGATCGACACGCCGAACAACGCCATGCTGCGCGCCAACATGGTCAGCGAGCTGATGTTCGCCGCCTACCAGAAACCGGTGCAGACGCTCGGCCCGGGCACCACGGTCGACCTGACGCCGTTCGTCTCGCTGGCCGGAAACCCCTCGGCCCTGGCCGACGCCCTGGACCTGACCCTGACCCGCGGCGTGATGCCGGCCGGCATGAAGCAGACCCTGGTCAACGCCATTAACGCCGACAGCGCCGGCAACGTGCACCGCGTGCAGACCGGCGCTTACCTGGTGCTGATGTCCTCCTACTACAACGTCTGGCACTGAGAGGCCAAACGACCATGATGATCAAGACCCGGCGCGACTTCCTGCGCGCTTCCGTCAAGTCCGTCGCCGCCCTCGGCGCGATGAGCGGCTTCGGCCGCATCGGCGCGCTCGCCGCCGGCGGCTCCGGCTACCAGGCCCTGGTGTGCATCTTCCTGGCCGGCGGCAACGACGGCCACAACACCGTGGTGCCGATGAGCACGGCCGGCTACGCGCAGTACAAGAGTGCGCGCCAGGGCCTAGCCATCGCCCAGGGTTCGCTGCTGCCGATCGCCAACGGCACCACGCCCTACGGCCTGCACCCGAGCATGCCGGCGCTGCAATCGCTGTACAACCAGGGGCATGCTGCGGTGGTCGCCAACGTCGGCAACCTGGTGATGCCGTTCAGCAGCGTGGCGCAGTACAAGAGCGCCAGCACCAACAGCAGCGCCAACGTGCCGCTGGCCCTGTTCTCGCATTCCGACCAGACCAGCCAGTGGCAGAGCGGGTCCCCCGGCGAGACCCTGCCCAACGGCTGGGGCGGGCGCATGATCGACGCGCTGGACAGCGGCGGCGCCAACAGCGGCGCCAGCTTCCCGGCCATCGCCTCCACCGGCGGCTGCGGCCTGTTCTGCACCGGCGTCAACAACATGCCGGCCAGCGTGCCGCCGCCCTATTCCAGCGGCGGCGCGCCCACCGGGGTGGTCGGCCTGAACACCGGCGTGGTCGGCCCGGCCGCGGCCAACGCGCTGCCGGCGCTGATGAGCTTCGACAACGGCGTGCAGCTGGTGACGGCGGCCAACGGCGTGCTCACCCGCGGCAACCAGTACGCCACCACCCTCAGCAACCTGCTCAAGACCAACCAGGTCAGCACCAGCTTCCCCGCCAACAACGCCCTGGCCGCCCAGCTGCTCACCGTGGCCAACGTCATCTCGGTGCGGGCGGAGCTCGGCATCACGCGGCAGATCTTCTTCTGCCAGCTCGGCGGCTTCGACACGCATGGCGACCAGCTGGCGACGCAACAGCAGCTGCTGGGCCTGCTCAGCCAGGCGCTCGGCGCGTTCTACCAGGCGATGAGCGACATGGGGCTGGCCAACAGCGTCACCGCCTTCACCGCCTCCGAGTTCGGCCGCAGCCTGCAGCCCAGCGGCAGCGACGGCTCGGATCACGGCTGGACCAACCACCACTTCGTGGTCGGCGGCGCGGTGCAGGGCGGCCGCTTCTACGGCAGCTTCCCTTCGATGGCGATCGGCAGCAGCACCGACGACGCCACCGGCCGCGGCGTGTTCATCCCCGGCACCTCGATCGCGCAGTACGGCGCGACCCTGGCGCAATGGTTCGGCGTGGGTTCCGGCAGCATGGCCAGCGTGTTTCCCAACATCGGCCAGTTCAGCCAGCAGAACCTGGGCTTCCTCGGCTAGGAAGCCGCCGCTGAAGCGGGGCGCTTACTGCGGCAGTTCCAGCTTGCGGCGCAGCGGGTTGCGCTTGGCCGAGACGACCTCGCCGTTGCGGTAGACCACGTCGCTGTAGGCGTCCTCGTAGAGCATCTCGTAGGTGCCCGGCGGCAGGTGCTTGTAGTACAGGGCCCAGGCCACGTCCTTGCCGTCGCGCTCGGCGAACGGCACCCGCGGATCGAGGTAGCGCGGCTGCAGTTCGCTGAGCCGGAACGGATACTCGCCGTTGGCCTTGTAGTAGGCCGCCAGGCCGGCGATGACCGGGTCGGCATGCGGCGCGGCGCTCCACCGGGCGTTGGACTCCGGCATGACCGTGCCGCAGCCCTGCGCAGCCAGCAGGGCGCCGGACAACAACAGAAGCCGCATCGTGTTTCGCTTGCTCATGGAACCCCGGAGTCCGGACTGGCGGGCGGACGCTGCTAGCGTAGCAGAGGGATGGCGGCTCAGGGGCGGGGCGCCGGCCCTGGTGCAGGTACACTAGGCGCATGCCACGCCCCTCCGACCAGGAACCCGCCAGCGACGAACAGGACTGGCACCTCAGCCATCCCAAGGGCTCGACCTGGTCGTTCTCCTGGACCGACGAATACATCGTCACCGTCACCGGCCACACCCGCCGCGGCATCCGCGTCAGCTACAAGCGCCCGGGGCTGCGCCACACCACCAAGGCCGGCGTTTACCAGCCGGACGAGCTGGTGCCCCGCAAGTAGCGGGCCGGACCGGACACTCCGCCGCAACCCCGGAAAGTCATGCATGAGGGATGAGGATGGCGCCAGGATCATCCATCGCCGGACGCCGCAATCGGCGGCGATGCTGGCCAAGGTCAGGCGGGCGATGGCGATCACCGCCGCGCTCAACCGCCTCGGCTTCGACGATGCGGAGCAGGTGCGGGCGCTGTTCAGCCAGCTCATCGGCAAAACGGTGGACGAGAGCTTTTTGCTGATCCCGCCGTTCTATGCCAACGGCGGCGACGAAATCCGCGTCGGCCGCAATGTCTTCGTCAACCAGAACTGCACTTTCTACGACCTCGGCGGCCTCGACATCGCCGACGACGTGATGATCGGGCCGAACGTGAGCCTCATCACCACCGGCCATGCCCTCGATCCTTCGCAGCGCCGCGCCGTCACCATCGGAAAGCCCATCGCCATCGGCAGGAACGTCTGGATCGCAGCCGGCGCCACCGTGATCGGCGGCGTGACCGTCGGCGAAAACTCGGTGGTGGCCGCGGCCGCGGTCGTCACCCGGGACGTGCCGCCGAACGTGCTCGTGGGCGGCAACCCGGCGCGGGTGATCCGCCCGCTCGGGGAGGACTGAAGGCGCACCTTCGGCCCCTACCCGCCGGCGCTTGACCTCGGGCGCACTCGAGGCCGTCCGATGCGCCGGTCAACCATCGAGGCGGGAGGCGGCACAGGAGCGCGGACGACAAGGAGCTGACCGAATACCTGGACCCCGAACTGGTCTCGGCCGCGCTGCAGCCGCCCCGAGCCGGAACGGCGCTACACTGGCGCAGTCCCAGTTCCTGCAAGGTGGCGCCCATGAACCGCCGCATCAGTGGCCGCTTCGAAGTCAAGCTCGTTCCGCTGGCGCTGAACGATCCGCAGGCCGATCCCAGCCTCGGCCGCCGCGCCATCGACAAGCAGTTCCACGGCGAACTGGAGGCGCGCAGCCAGGGCGAGATGCTCAGCGCCGGCAGCCCGGTGCAGGGCTCGGCCGGCTATGTCGCCATCGAGCGCGTCAGCGGCAGCCTCGGCGGCCGCAGCGGCAGCTTCGTGCTGATGCATAACGCCACCATGAACCGCGGCGTGCCGCAGCTGAGCATCGTGGTGGTGCCGGACTCCGGTACCGGCCAGTTGGAAGGACTCAGCGGCAGCATGGGCATCCGCATCGAGGACCAGCAGCACTACTACGACTTCGACTACAGCCTGCCGGACAGTTGAGAGGCTTTGGCGTCGCCGTCACCAGAATAGCGGTCCACCACATGTGACACAGTTCACGGTTTGCGGGTACCGCTCCTTACCTGTTCGGGTTAACACCTATTCCGGAAGTGCGGCTAGTATAAACAGACGGAATAAGATCTTAGGGGATCCAATGAATAGAGCGACGATAATTGCCGCCCTTGGGGTAATTGTTTGCTCTGCAGCCTTCCAGGCCCAGGCGCTGGATCCGGTCCGGGACATCAATACGGTGCCCGTCAACGCTCCCAATCAGCCGACGCCGAGCTGGACGGCTGTTGGCAGCCGTCTCGTCTTCCTCAAGGATGACGGCATCCACGGGGCAGAACCCTGGGTCACCGACGGCACTCCCGGCGGCACGGCACTGCTCGCCGACATCAATCCGGGATCGTCCAGTTCCGGGGCAACTTCGCTTACCGTGGTCAACGGGGTGCTGTACTTCTTCGCCAACGACGGCACCAACGGCATCGAGCTGTGGCGTTCGGACGGCACGACTGCCGGAACCCACATCGTCGCCGATATTTTCCCCGGCGGGAGCGACGGCATTGCGAATTCGGTCCCCAACAACGTCATACCCTCGATCAACGGCATTCTCTATTTTGTCGGCACAACTTCGAAGGGCAACGAACTGTGGCGGTCCGACGGCACCGCCCAGGGCACCTACGAGGTGGCCGACATCGGCCCGCCCAACAACTTCAACAGCCCGACCAACCTGGCCGTGTCCGGCTCGCGGCTGTTCTTCGCCGCGGGCGACAGCACCCACGGCAACGAGCTGTGGATCAGCGACGGCACTGCGGCCGGCACGCACCAGGTCAGCGACATCAATGCCGGTGCCAACAGTTCCAACCCCAGCTCCCTGACGCCGGTACAGGGTGGAATTCTCTTCGTTGCCGACGATCGAATCCATGGCCGGGAGTTGTGGTTCGCCGACAATTCCGGGCAAGGCGCTCATCTGGTTGCGGATCTCAACCCGGGGACTCCTGGATTGGGAGTCACCGGTATGATCCGATATGGTGACGGAGCAATCGTTACGACCACGATCGACACCGGCGACTACTGGCTGGTAAAGGCAAACAGCGGCGGAGCAACCCGGCTGCTCGATATAGGGGAAGCCCCCAACTACGGCTTCCAACTGTTCAACGGTCGCCTGATTTTCTCGTTTGGGCAATACCCGGTCGGTCTCTGGGTAACCGATGGCACGGCTGCCGGGACCGTGCAGCTCGGGACATCACAAGGGCTTGCCCCCTCCTCTCCTATTGGGTTTTACAGCATTGTCGGCTCCGACGCGGTGTATTTCTTTGCTTCGGTTTCCGGAAAAGTCGGACAGCGGGACTTGTGGCGCACCGATGGCACGGCCGGCGGCACCTATCGCTATGCAGCGATGCCACAACCATTCACCGATGGTCCGATGGCCCAGTTCCAGCAAAAGATCTACTTTGACGCGGGTCTGACGGGCGCCAACGGCGTCGAGCCCTGGGTCAGCGACGGAACGCCCGCCGGCACCCACATGCTCGGCGATCTGGCACCCGGCCCGGCGAATTCCTCGCCTGCCAGCTATTTCGTCTACAACAATCGACTCTATTTCGAGGCCGGTGCGGGCCCGGGCGGCAGTGTACTGCCCTTTGTCAGCGACGGTACCGCCGCGGGAACACTGCCGCTCAATTCGTCCGTGCCGGTTGTGCCCACCGCCAGCTCGACGCCCGGCACGCTCGCCGCCCTCGGCAATCTGGCCCTGTTCTTCGCCGACGACGGTGTGCATGGCTATCAGCCCTGGGTTTCGGACGGCACCTTCAACGGCACGCATATGCTCCAGGACATCACGCCGAACTCCAACGTCCTTCGTGCGCCCGGAGATTTCTATCCCTTCGGCAGCCTGGCGATCTTCCCAGCAGACGATGGAATGCACGGACTGGAGCCCTGGGTTACGGACGGAACATCCGCCGGCACGCGCCTGCTGGCCGATATCAATCCGGGTTCGGCGCCCAGCAATCCGGTATCGGTATCGACTATCGATGGGGCGGCGCCGCTCGACGGCCTGCTTTATTTCTACGCCGAAGGAGAGGATGGCAGCGGCCTCTGGCGCACCGACGGCACAACTGCTGGCACTGTGGAAGTTGTCAATATGCCGGGCGGACTCAGCTTCTTTCGAGTACTGAATAACCAGATCCTGTTCGTGCACCCCGGACCGCTGGAACAGCCGCGGAATGCAGGGAACGCCTTATGGCGAACCGACGGCACGGCCGCAGGCACCTATCAGGTCAGTCGGGCGGTAGATGTCGACCCAGGCTCCGGCATGGTGGTATTGAATGGGGTTGTCTACTTCTCGGGCCAGCCCGCCACAGCAGCGGAAGATCATTTCCAGCTTTGGCGCTCGGATGGGACCTCCGCAGGCACACTCCAAATCACTAATTTCGGCGTGAATGCCCCAAATTCCGGAATTGACTTCGTATTCGCCACCACCAAAGCCATCATTTTTCAGAGTTGCACCAGTGTCTGCGCGCTCTATGCGAGCGACGGCACCGCCGGCGGGACCGTGAAAATCAGTTCCGACACCAGTCCGGCGGGAGGAGCTGTACTCGGGAATTTGCTTTTTTACACTGTGTATGGAAACAACACCACGACGCTCAAGGTCACCGACGGTACCGCGCTCGGCACCATCGAGTTGCTGAGCTACCCGGGCAATCAGATCGGCCTGGCCGGGGCAGCCAATGGACGCATGCTGATTTCCATCAATGACCCGATACTCGGGCCGTCCTTGTGGAGCACCGATGGCACACGCGCCGGAACGAGCCTGGTGTCGTCCAGCCCGCTCGGAGGCAATCTGCTGCAGGTTGGAAATACCATCTACTCCACCGCCAGCACGCCGGCTTACGGCGTCGAGCTGTATGCACTCCACGGGACCGCGCCCAACGCAGCCGACGACAACGCCCGCACCACGTCGGATACGCCGGTTTCCGTCCCGGTACTGGCCAATGATGGCACTTGGGGGGCGCCGCTCAATCCCGGCACCGTTGCGCTCCAGACCCTCCCCGCTCACGGAATGGCATCGGTCAGCAGCGATGGCAGCGTGAGCTACACACCGGCCAGCGGCTACAGCGGAGGCCTCGACAGCTTCACCTACACCGTTGCCGACATGCGGGGACAGACCACCATGCCGGCGACCGTCTCAATCATCGTTGCGCAGCCAGCCGGACCAGCTCCGGGAACCGCACCTTCCGGCAGCAGCTCGGGCGGCTCCGGCTCCAGCAGCTCGTCTTCCGGCAGCGGAGGAAATAGTTCGTCCTCCGGTGGGGGTGGGGGTGGGGGCGCCTTTGGCGGCTCGACCATGCTCGTCCTGGCCGTGGGAGCACTGAAGCGGCGCCGTCGCGCCGCCTCCCTGACTTCAGCAGGCCAGGCGCTGCGATAGAAAAGCGGCATGCCGGCGACGGTCATGGATCGGGCACGGCGGCAAACCATGTCCCGACAAGCGGATGACGTGAATGGCGGTAACACGATTCCAGGCGCGGATCGGCTAAAGTGCGCACGATGCGCCCCGCCCTTTCCATTTCCAACCTGACCAAGACCTACGCCTCCGGTCTCCAGGCGCTGAACAGCGTCAACCTGGAAATCAGCCGCGGCGAGATCTTCGCCCTGCTCGGCCCCAACGGCGCCGGCAAGACCACCCTGATCAGCATCGTCTGCGGCATCGTCACCTCCAGCGGCGGCACGGTGACGGCGGACGGCCACGACATCCGCCGCGACTACCGCGCCGCGCGCAGCAAGATCGGGCTGGTGCCGCAGGAGCTGGCGACCGACACGTTCGAAACGGTGTGGGCCACCGTCAACCACAGCCGCGGCCTCTTCGGCCGCGCGCCCAACCCGGCCTACATCGAGAAGCTGCTCAAGGACCTGTCGCTGTGGAGCAAGCGGCACGACCGCATCATGACCCTGTCCGGCGGCATGAAGCGCCGCGTCATGATCGCCAAGGCGCTGAGCCACGAGCCGGAGATCCTGTTCCTCGACGAGCCTACCGCCGGCGTCGACGTCGAGCTGCGCCGCGACATGTGGGAGCTGGTCCGCGGCCTGCGCGAAAGCGGCGTCACCATCATCCTCACCACCCACTACATCGACGAAGCCGAGGAAATGGCCGACCGCATCGGCGTCATCAACAAGGGCGAGCTGGTGCTGGTGGAGGAAAAGCACACGCTGATGAAGAAGCTCGGCCGCAAGGAGCTGCGCGTGCACCTGGCCGAGGCGATGCAGGCGGTGCCGGCGGAGCTGGCACAGTGGCGGCTGAGCCTGGGCGCCGACGGCACCGAGCTGGTCTACGGCTTCGACGCGCGCCAGGAGGACACCGGCATCCCGGCCCTGCTGCGCCGCCTCGGCGAGCTCGGTGTCGCCTACAAGGATCTCAACACGCACCAGAGCTCGCTGGAGGACATCTTCGTGAGCCTGGTGCACGACCGCAGGGAGGAGGCCGCTTGAATCCGCCGTCCTTCAATCACCGCGGCACCTGGGCCATCTACAAGTTCGAGATGGCGCGCTTCCGCCGGACCCTGTGGCAAAGCCTGGTGACGCCGGTCATCACCACCTCGCTGTACTTCATCGTGTTCGGCTCGGCCATCGGCTCGCGCATCTCCCAGGTCGGCGGTGTGCCCTACGGCGCCTTCATCGTGCCGGGCCTGATCATGCTGTCGCTGTTCACCGAAAGCCTGTCCAACGCCTCCTTCGGCATCTACTTCCCCAAGTTCACCGGCACCATCTACGAGCTGTTGTCGGCGCCGGTGTCGCCGCTGGAGATCGTGCTCGGCTACGTCGGCGCCGCCGCCAGCAAGTCGATCATCCTCGGCCT
The DNA here is from genome assembly GCA_035651715.1 of Nevskia sp. Taxonomy (GTDB): domain Bacteria; phylum Pseudomonadota; class Gammaproteobacteria; order Nevskiales; family Nevskiaceae; genus Nevskia. The sequence goes on along the minus strand of DASRFD010000099.1, from coordinate 10,675 downwards.
GGTGATCCTGGCCACGGCCTCGATGTTCGTGCCGATCCACATCGTCCATCCGCTGTGGATGGCGGCCTTCCTGCTGCTCACCGCCACCACCTTCAGCCTGTTCGGCTTCATCATCGGCCTGTGGGCCAAGAGCTTCGAGCAGCTGCAGTTCATCCCGATGCTGGTGATCACGCCGCTGACCTTCCTCGGCGGCGCCTTCTACTCGATCGACATGCTGCCGCCGGCCTGGCGCACGGTGACCCTGTTCAACCCGGTGGTGTACCTGATCAGCGGCTTCCGCTGGAGCTTCTACGACACCGCCGACGTCAGCGTGGCGCTCAGCACCGGCGCCACCCTGGGCTTCTTCGCCGCCTGCCTGGCCGTGATCACCTGGATTTTCCGCACCGGCTATCGGCTGAAAAACTGATCCCGTCCCTGGCCGCGGGCCTGCTCCGCTTGGCTCCCCGGGCCGGCCGGCTTACGATGTGACCGGATGCAGTGGCGCCAGGGAGGTCCGCGCCATGAGGCAGACCGTATTGTTGCTGCTGCTGGCGCTGGGCGCCCGCGGGACCGCTGCTGCCGACGGCCTGCAGGACATCCGCGCCGCGATCAGGCAGCAGGACCAGGGCCACACCCAGCTCGGCATCGTGCTGTACAGCTTGGCGATCCACGATCCCGCCCTGTCGAACGCCGACCGCCTGGTCGCCTACTACAACCGCGCCGACGCCTACCAGGTGGAAGGCGACTACGACGCCGCGGTGGCCGACTATGGCCAGGCCCTGCGCCTCAATCCCGCCAACGCCAACGCCTGGTACAACCGCGGCGAGGCCTATTGGGCCATGGGCCAGCGCGACAAGGCGCTGGCGGATTACGACGAGGCCCTGCGCCGCGATCCCAGCGCCGCCTGGGCCTGGTGCGCGCGCGGCAACGTGCACCGCGCCAAGTCCGAGTACGCGCTGGCGCTGCGCGACTACGACGCCGCGCTGCGGCTCAGCCCGGAAGACCCCTGGATCTGGTACAGCCGCGCCACCGCCTGGCGCGACACCGGCGACAACGCCCGCGCCATCGACGACTTCAGCCAGGCGCTGCGCTATGACCCGCGCTACGTCGGCGCCTGGTTCGCCCGCGCCCAGGTCGAGCGCGCGGCCGGCAGTCTTGACCACGCCACCGCCGACTACGGCCAGGTGCTGCGCCTGAGCCCGCGCAACGCCGCCGCCTGGTACAACCTGGCCAATGTCCAGGCCGAGCAGGGCGCTGCCGAGCAGGCCCTTGGCGCCTACAGCCAGGCCCTCAGCCTTTCGCCGCAGGACGCCTGGGCCTGGTACAACCGGGCGCGGGTGCAGCTGCAGCTCGGCCGCTACGAGGCGGCCGTCGCCGACTACTCCCAGGCGCTGGCGCGCAATCCGCGGAATGCCGATGCGCTGTTCGGCCTCGGCGCCGCGCAATACCTGGCCGGCCACCCTGCCGAAGCCGCCGCCAGCCTCGGCCAGGCGCTCGCCGCCCCGGGCGATACCATGCTTGCCCTCGGCTCGCCGGGCCCGGTCGCGGACGCCGCCGCCGAGGCGCGCTACCGCCTGATCTGGCGCTACTTCGCACAGCGCCGCCTCGGCCAGGACGGCGCCGCCGGGCTGCGCCAGGCCGACGCCGCCAATCCCGGCCGCGGCTGGCCGGCGGCGGTGGTGGACTACCTGCTGGGAAGGATCAGCGCCCCGCAGCTGCTCGACAGCGCGGCGGCAGAGAGCGACGCCGCGGCGCGCGTTTGCGAAGCCAATGCCTATATCGGCGAGGCGCTGCTGCTGGCCCAGCAGCGCGACGCGGCGCGGCAGCCCTTGCAGCTGGCGCGGGAGCGCTGCCCGCGCGGCTTCGTCGAATACGCGCTCGCCGCCGCGGAGCTGGGGCCGGCCGCGCGCTAGGAAAACCTAGGGACTGAGGTTCTTCTTGCCGCCCGCCAGGCCGCTGTTGTGTACCGCGGCCGCGGCGCTGGAATACAGCGCCGCCTTTTCCGTCACCGCCACCACGAAGGCGCGCGTCTCGGCCGGCGTGCGGTGCGCCACCCAGTGCGCCGCCTCGCTGGCGCTCCAGCCGGCGGCGGTCTCGGGCAGGCGCTGGTCGATGAAGTCCGGCCCGCAGTTGTAGGCGGCGATCATCAGCACCAGCCGCGCCGCGGGGGACTGCACGAAGTAGAAATGGTCCTGCAGCACGCCCAGATAGGCCACGCCCAGCTGGATGTTGGTGGCCGGATCGCGCAGCTCCTTCGGCGTCGGCTTATGGTCGGCACCGTGCAGATAGCGGTAACCCTCGCGCGCACCGGCCTCGGGCAGCAGCTGCATCAGGCCGCGCGCACCGGCCACCGACACCGCGTCGCTGTCGCAGCCCGACTCGGCCTCGATCAGCGCCGCGACGAAGGCCGGCTGCACGTGGAACAGGTCGGACGCGGCCCAGGCCATGCGGTAGATGCGCTCGCTGCAGCGGCCGCCGGCGTAGCGCACCGCCTGCGCCTCGGCGTCGCCGAAGGCGTTGGGCAGCAACAGCGGCTCCGGCTCGGCCAGCACGGGCTCCGGTTCGCGCAGCGCCGCCGGCTGCAGCACCGCGCGCTCGGACAGCGGCGCACGCGGCATGGATGCCGCCGCCCGCCCGGGTTCGGCCGGCATTGCGGCGGACACGGCGTAGATCGCGCCGGGCAACGATTGCCAGGCATCGCTGCCGGGGCGCTTCGCGGCGGGCGGCGCGGCCGCCGCCGGGGCGGCGGCTATCGCGGCAGGCCTGGCCGCGACCGGCTTCGCTGCAGCCGGCGCCGCGCGCACCGCTGCCGCACGCGGCGCAGCATTGACTGTACCGGCAGTTACCGTACCGGCTGGACGCGGCGACTGGATCTGATGCGGTTGCATCGCGCAACCCGGCAGGACTGCTGAGCACACCACGAACAACAATGCACAGCGAACATCCCGCTCTCCCCTGAGGTGGCGGCGTCTCATCCTGAGCTCCTTGCGTCTTTTTTATGAAACCTTATGACGGTCTTGTACACAAATGCCCGGGGGTGCCGCAACGCCCCGTTTGGGTAGGAACCGGCACTTCAGGCATCCTTCAGTACTGATAACGTGCGGCAGCGCACAAAATCACACTGCTGCCGCCGCGCGGCGCCCGCCGGAGAGCCCTTTGCAAGCCACCCCTGAACTGGAAAGCCATCCGATCGACACCGTGCTCGGCCGCTTGCGCGTGCGCGTCGGCGGCAGCGGTCCGGCCCTGATGTTCTGGCCCAGCCTGATCATGGACGGCGACATGTGGCTGGACCAGGCGCGGCACTTCATGCCGCGCTACCGCGTGGTCCTGGTGGACTCCCCCGGCCACGGCGGCAGCGAAACCCTGCGGCGCCTGTTCACCTTCGGCGAGTGCGTGCAGTGCATCATCCAGATCCTCGATGCGCTCGGCATCGAGCGCACGCACTACGCCGGCAACTCCTGGGGCGGCATGATCGGCGGCACCTTTGCCGCGCGCGAGCCGCGGCGCATCGGCGCGGCGGTGCTGATGAATTGCACCGCCTCGCCGTGCACGCTCAGGCAGAGACTCGAATACCTGTTGCTGACGCGCCTGCTGTGGACCCTGGACCGCGTGCCCGCCTTCCTCACCGGCAAGGTGGTCGCCGCCTTCATCGGCCCGAGCACGAAGCGCGAGCGGCCGCAGGTGGAACAGGCGATCCGCGCCACCGTGGCGCGGACGCGGGCGCGCTCGGTGTTCTGGGCGATCCGCAGCGTCGTGCCGTACCGGCCCGACCAGCATGCGCTGATGGCGACGATCCGCACGCCGGTGCTGGTCGTCGCCGGCGAGGAGGACCAGACCTTCCCGGTGGCGGAGACGCGGGCGATGGCGGACTCCATCCCCGGCGCCGAATTCGTGGTCATGCCGCAAACCGCCCACCTCGCCGGCCTGGAGCGGCCGCAGGAAGTGAATGCCCTGATCGAGCGCTTCCTCGACCGCCACCCCCTGTAGCCCAGGCCGCCCCGGATTGGCGCGCCACGGACCGCCGAGGCGCACCAAAGCGGTTCAATTTCGGCAATAATTGGCGCCGCGCCGCCCATCCCGGTGCGATCCATTACCCCGAAGGAACCATCCCAGTGCACGCCACCAGGACCCCTGCTGACGTCCTTTTCATCCTGCTCGGCGCCATCATGATCCTGGCCATGCACGCCGGCTTCGCCTTCCTCGAGCTGGGCACGGTGCGCAAGAAGAACCAGGTCAACGCCCTGGTCAAGATCCTCTGCGACTTTGCCGTCTCCACCCTGGCCTATTTCTTCATCGGCTACGGCATCGCCTACGGCGTGCACTTCTTCGCCCCGGCGCCGCAGCTGGCGCAGCAGAGCGGCTTCGAGCTGACCCGCTTCTTCTTCCTGCTGACGTTCGCCGCCGCGGTGCCGGCCATCGTGTCCGGCGGCATCGCCGAGCGCGCCCGCTTCCAGCCGCAGCTTGCCGCCACCTTCGCCGTGGTCGGCCTGCTCTACCCGTTCTACGAGCGCCTGGCCTGGAACGACGGCTGGGGCGTGCAGGACTGGCTGGAAGCGCACTGCGGCGCCCAGTTCCATGACTTCGCCGGCTCGGTGGTGGTGCACGCGGTGGGCGGCTGGGTCGCGCTGGCCGCGGTGCTGCTGCTCGGCGCCCGGCGCGGCCGCTACTCCAAGGATGGCGACATCGCCGCCCATCCGCCTTCCAGCATCCCCTTCCTCGCGCTCGGCGCCTGGATCCTGGTGGTCGGCTGGTTCGGCTTCAACGTGATGAGCGCACAGACCCTGGACAAGATTTCCGGCCTGGTGGCGATGAACTCGCTGATGGCCATGGCGGGCGGCACGCTGGCGGCGCTGCTGCTCGGCCGCAACGACCCCGGCTTCGTCCACAACGGCCCGCTCGCCGGCCTGGTGGCGATCTGCGCCGGCTCCGACGTGATGCATCCGGCCGGCGCGCTGGTCACCGGCGCTATCGCCGGCGTCCTGTTCGTCAGCCTGTTCACGCTGACCCAGAACCGCTGGAAGATCGACGACGTGCTCGGAGTGTGGCCGCTGCACGGGCTCTGCGGCACCTGGGGCGGCATCGCCGCCGGCATCTTCGGCAGCTCGGCGCTCGGCGGCATGGGCGGCGTGAGCCTGGTGTCCCAGCTGATCGGCACCGCGGCCGGCATCGTCATCGCCTTCGGCGGCGGTTTCGCCATCTACGGCCTGATCCGCCGCATCAGCGGCCTGCGCCTGACGCCGGAGCAGGAGTTCAACGGCGCCGACCTGTCGATCCACAAGATCAGCGCCACTCCCGAGCGCGAGACCCACTGGTAGAAGCAACCCGGCGGCGCATGTAAATCCGCTTCAGGCGGCCGGCGCGATGCGCTAGGCTTTGCTTCCCGAAATCCATCAGGCATATGCCGATACTCGCCACTGGGACGGTCGAAACCGAGTTCACGCCCCTCAGCGCGGACCAGGCGGATGGCTCGATCCTGACGCGGGTCGCCGTCGCCAAGCGCTTCAGCGGCAGCCTGGAAGCCGCGGGCACCGGCGAAATGCTCAGCGCCGTCACCGGCGCCGGCTCCTCGGCCTTTGTCGCCATCGAACGGGTCAGCGGCAGCCTGCACGGCCGCGCCGGCAGCTTCGTGCTGCAGCACTGCGGCAGCATCGGCCGCGAGGGCACCCAGTACAGCGTGCGGGTGGTGCCCGACACCGGCACCGGCCAACTGGCCGGGCTCAGCGGCAGCATGCGCGTGCACCACGTCGACGGCCGCCAGTCCTACGAGTTCGAATACTGCCTGCCCGGCGCCGGGTGAGGGCGCCCCGGACACAGGCGCGCGGGGTCGTCCAGGCCGGTTCCGCGCGCTGCCGCCTCCGGCGCCAGGCCGCAGCCGAACACCGCAACCCCTACCAAAGGTGAGGTTCCCGCCGCCGCCGGCGCGGGACTAAGATAAGAAGCTGGACAAGATGCAACTCCGCGCACCTGGCCGGATGCTTGCCGGTGGCGGGGCCCGCTCATCCAAACCGGGGATACCATGGTCACGCTGAACATCAACGGCAAGAGCCACCAGGCCGACGTCACGCCCGATACTCCCATCCTGTGGACGCTGCGCGACGTGCTGGGCATGACCGGCACCAAGTTCGGCTGCGGCATGGCGCTGTGCGGCGCCTGCACCGTGCACCTGGACGGCCAGCCGATCCGCTCCTGCGTCACGCCGGTGGCGGCGGCGGCCGGCAAGAAGATCGCCACCATCGAGGCCATCGGCCTGAGCGCCGCGGGCAAGCATGTGCAGGACGCCTGGCGCGAGCTGGACGTGGTGCAGTGCGGCTACTGCCAGTCGGGCCAGATCATGTCGGCCACCGCGCTGGTGGCAAAGAATCCCAACCCCAGCGACGCCGACATCGACGCGGCGATGGCCGGCAACATCTGTCGCTGCGGCACCTACGTGCGCATCCGCGCCGCGATCAAGCTGGCGGCGCAGAAGGCGCACGGCCCTGCCCGCGCGGCCGCTGTCACAGCCTCGGTCGAGGAGGCCTGACCATGGGCTTCGAGAAACTGATCGAACGCACCCTGCCCGCCGGCGTCAGCCGGCGCGCCTTCCTCAAGGCCGGCGCCGCGGCCGGCGGCGGCCTGCTGATCGCCGTCGGCCTGCCCGGCCTGATGGGCGAAGCCGAGGCCGCGGAAAAGGGCGCCGAGTTCGCGCCGAACGCCTTCATCCGCGTCGGCGGCGACGGCCGCATCACCCTGGTCATGGGCCAGGTGGAAATGGGCCAGGGCACCTACACCTCGATGCCGATGCTGATCGCCGAGGAGCTGGAAGTGTCGCTGGACCAGGTGACGCTGGAGCATGCCCCGCCTGATCAGAAGGCTTACGGCAACCCGATCTTCGTGGTGCAGATGACCGGCGGCAGCACCTCGGTGCGCGGCTTCTGGACGCCGCTGCGCCAGGCCGGCGCCACCGCGCGGACCATGCTGGTCAACGCTGCCGCGCAGCGGTGGAAGGTGGACCCCGCCAGCTGCCGCGCCGAGCGGGGCACCGTGATCCATCCATCCAGCGGCCGCAAGCTCAAATACGGCGCGCTGGCCGACGCCGCAGCCGGGCTGCCGCTGCCGGAGAAGGTGGCGCTGAAGGACCCGAAGGACTTCAAGCTGATCGGCACGCCGCACAAGCGGCTGGACTCGCCGGACAAGCTCAACGGCAAGGCGAAGTTCGGTATCGACACGCAGGTGCCGGGCATGAAGATCGCCACCGTCGCCGCCTGCCCGGTGTTCGGCGGCAAGGTGGCGAAGTACGACGAGGCCGCGGCCAAGGCGGTCAAGGGCGTGCGCCAGGTGGTGGCGATCGACAACGCCGTGGCGGTGGTCGCCGACCACATGTGGGCCGCCAAGCAGGGCCTGGCCGCGCTCAACCTCCAGTGGGACGAAGGCCCCAACGCCAAGCTGAGCACCGCCGACATCGTGGCGCAGATGGCCAAGGCGGCGGAGCAGAGCGGCATCGTCGCCGCCAGTAGCGGCGACGTGGCCAAGGCCGGTGCCGCCGCGCCGGTGAAGGTGGACGCGGTATACCAGGTGCCGTTCCTGGCCCACGCCACGATGGAGCCGATGAACTGCACCGTGCACTACACCAAGGACGCCTGCGAGATCTGGACCGGCACCCAGGTGATCGGCCTGGCCCAGCTGTTCGCCTCCAAGGCCTCCGGCCTGCCTCCCGAGAAGATCACGGTCCACAATCACCTGCTCGGCGGCGGCTTCGGCCGGCGCCTGGAATCGGACTACGTCTACCAGGCGGTGCTGATCGCCAAGCAGGTCGAAGGCCCGGTGAAGATCGTCTGGACCCGCGAGGAGGACATCCAGCACGACATGTACCGGCCGTACTATTATGACCGCATCAGCGCCGCGCTCGACGACAAGGGCCTGCCGGTGGCCTGGAACCACCGCCTGGTCGGCCCCTCCATCGTCGACCGCTACTTCCCCGGCCTGCTCAAGCCGGGCACGCCCGATCCGGACGCGATCGAAGGCGCGCACGAGACCGTCTACGACATTCCCAACCGCCATGTCGAATACGTGCGCTACGAGCCGCCCGGCATCCCCACCGCCTGGTGGCGCGGCGTCGGCCCCACCCACAACATCTTCGTGGTGGAGAGCTTCGTCGACGAACTGGCCGCCAAGGCCGGCAAGGACCCGGTGGAATACCGCCGCGCCCTTCTCGGCAAGTCGCCGCGCGCGCTCGCCGTGCTCAACCTCGCCGCCGAGAAGGCCGGCTGGGGCAAAGCGCTGCCCGCCGGCAGCGGCCGCGGCGTTTCGGTGCAGAACGTGTTCGGCTCCTACCTCGCGCAGGTGGCCGAGGTGGAAGTGGGCAAGGACGGGAGCGTCAAGGTCAAGCGCCTGGTCTGCGCGGTGGATTGCGGCTACACCGTCAATCCCGACACCATCCGCGCCCAGATCGAGGGCGGCGCCATCTTCGGCATCACCGCCGTGCTGCACGGCGAGATCACGCTGAAGGACGGCCGCGTCGAACAGAGCAACTTCCACAACTACCAGATGCTCCGCATCAACGAAGCGCCGCTGATCGAGGTCCATATCGTCCCCAGCGCCGAAGCGCCCGGCGGCATCGGCGAGCCCGGCACCTCGGCGCTGGCGCCGGCGGTGCTCAATGCGGTGTACGCGGCCACCGGCAAGCGGCTGCGCAAGCTGCCGATCGATCCGGCGCAGCTGACTGCGACCTGACCCTGCCTGCCGGATGCTCCGGGACCGACGGTGCCCGGAGCCTCCGGGCCGACGAAGGCCCGGCATCAGGCCGGAATTCCAGCCCTCCCCGCCAGGTGGGCGTCGATCAGCGGCGCCACCCGCTCGGGCAGCGCGTGCGCCAGGTCGTGGCCGCCGCCGGCGATCACTTCCAGGCGCGCGTCCGGCAGCAGCCGCTCCAGCCGCCGCCCCACCGCCACCGGGCTGATCGGATCGCGGTCGCCCCATAGCAGCAAGGCCGGGATCTCCAACGTGGCGATGCCCGCGCCGAGGTCGGCGCGGTAGCTCGAGAACCAGCGCGGCAGCCGCGGATTGGCGCGCTCGAACGCGGGGCGCCAGTCCGCCGCGCCCAGGCCGGCGAGGTCGATGCCGCCGGAAGTCGCGGCCAGCACCAGGTGCGTCACCAGGCGCGGCGCCTGCAGCGCCGCCAGCACCGCGACGACGCCGCCCATGGACTGGGCGATCAGCGCGGTGGGCCGGTCGATTTCCTCCACCACCAGCGCGGCGAGATCTTCGAGGCCCTGCACCGAGGGGTCGGCCGGCGTGGTTCCGAAGCCGGGCCAGCCCAGGTGCAGCTGCTCCGCCGGCGCGGCCAGCCGCTCGCCCACCGGCCGCCAGAACGCCGGATCGCCCATCGCCCCCGGCAGGAAGATCAGCCGGGACGGAACAGTGGCCTGCAGCGCGGCACCCATGTCCCGAGTTTAGCCTCCCGCGTGGGCGCGCTACTCCTTGCCGCCCCCCGGCGGGCAGACCTTGGCGCCGAAGGTGATCGGCGGCAGCGCGCCGATGTCGTCGCCGGCGGGGAATGGTGTTTTGCCGTCGCCGCTCGGCTTGACGCACTCGTTGGCCAGCATGAAGGCCATGATCGCGGCGTAGTCCGCGGCCGGCAGCGTGCCCGGCGCGGTCAGCGGCATGTTCTTGGTGACGACGGCATGCAGCTGCGCCAGGGTGGGCTTGGTGCGGGCGAAGGCCGGACCGGCCAGGGCCGGGGCGGCGAGCCCCTGCAGCTGCGCACCGTGGCACAGCGCGCAGCGCTGCGCGTAAGCGGTGGCGCCGGCGGCGACCTGCTCCGGCGTATACGGCGCGCTGCCGACCGTCTCGGCCGGCTCGCCGCCGCCCTTCTGCGGCGCGGCGCGGGCCACCTGACCGTCAGTGCCGTTGATCACCGCGGCGCCGACGCCGAGGCGGTAGGCCAGCACGCGGCTTTCCTTCGGCGTGGGCAGGTTGGCGGTCTGCTGGTTGCCGGCCTGGCCCACCACCACGCTCAGGTACTGCTGCCCGTCGACGGCATACGAGGTGATCGGGGCGACGACGGCCGAGCCGGTGTCGGTGTGCCAGACCTGCTCGCCGGTGGCGGTCTTGTAAGCATAGAGCGAGCCGCCGAGGTCGCTGGTGAAGACCAGGCCGGTGGCGGTGATGAGCGCCCCGCCCTGGGCCGGGAACGGCAGGGCCTTGCGCCAGCTGATCTTGCCGCTGTCCATGTCGATGGCGGTGAGCCAGCCGGTGCCGTTGCCGCGCTTGGGCAGGGCGCCGCCCTTGTAGGCCTGGCGCGGCTGGTACACCGGCGGCTTGGGGTCGATCTTCCAGACGCCGCACTCCTCGGTGCTGGGCACGAAAAACAGGTTGGTCGCCGGGTCGTAGCCGCCGCCCAGCCACTCGATGCCGCCGCCGTGGTTGGGGCAGGCGTGCGTGCCTTCCACCGTCGGCACCGTGGTGAAAAAGCCGGTCTGGTCGCTGACCGCGAGGCGGTGCACTTCCTTGCCGGTCTTGCGGTCGAGCACGGCGAAGTTGCCGGCCTTGTCGCCGACCGCGACCAGCTCCTGGTCCTTGCCGCCGACCTTGGCGGTGAACAGCACCGGGATCATCGAGGCGTCGGCGTCGTGCGTGTCGTTGGCCACCAGCTGGTAGTGCCACTTCACCTTCGGCTTCCGGCCCTTGATGTCCAGCGCCACCAGCGAGTTGCTGTACA
>DASRFD010000098.1:0-10197 GCA_035651715.1 Nevskia sp. | reverse complement strand
TCACCGCCCGGCTCAACGCCACCATCGCCAGCATGCTGCTCGGCCTCAAGGGCGAGTTGAAGGTGGCCGGCGACAAGGGCCAGCTCAAGGCGTTCTACCAGGGCGATCTCGGTCTCACCCATGTGCGCATGCTGGACAAGGCCACCTCCGACCTGTTCGCCGGCTGGGGCAGCCTCGACCTCGACCAGATCAAGGCCGACTACAGACCCGACGGCACCCGGCTCCAGGTCGGCAGGATCACGCTCAGCGAGTTCTATTCGCGGGTCCTGCTCAACAGCAACGGCCAGCTCAACCTCAGCGACCTGATGGTCAAGGAAGACGGGGCGACCACCTCGCTGACCCGCGCCCGGGATGGCGCGGCGCCTCAACCGGCGCAGCCGGCGGAAGCGGCGCCCACGGCGCCCGCCGCGCCGCCGCAAGCCGCAGAAGCCACGCCGCCGCTGCAGCTGGGCTTCGGCCAGGTCCTGCTGCACAAGGGCAAGATCGACTACACCGACAACTTCATCAAGCCCAACTTCAGCGCCCACCTCGTCGACATCGAAGGCGAGGTCGGCGCCTTCGGCACCCAGTCGACCGAGCCGGCGCGGGTCGAGGTGCAGGCCACGCTCAGCAACAACGGCCCGGTGGCGATCAACGGCACGGTCAACCCCCTGGTCAAACCGCCGTTCCTCGACATGACCGCGACCACCCGCGACGTGGAGCTGACCAACTTCAGCGCCTACTCGGTCAAGTACGCCGGCTACCCCATCGTCAAGGGCAAGCTCAACGTCGACCTGCACTACCAGCTCGACCAGAACAAGCTCAAGGCCAACAACCACATCTTCATCGACCAGTTCACCTTCGGCGACCACGTCGACAGCCCCACCGCGACCAACCTGCCGGTGCGCCTGGCGATCTCGCTGCTGAAGAACTCGCGCGGCGAGATCGACGTCAACGTGCCGGTGTCCGGCTCGCTCGACGATCCGCAGTTCAGCGTCGGCAGCCTGATCTGGCACGCCTTCCTCAATGTCATCGAAAAAGCGGTGACTTCGCCGTTCAGCCTGCTGGCCGGCGCGTTCGGCGGCTCGGAGGAGCTGGGCTATATCGCTTTCGAGCCGGGCTCCGCCAAACTCGGCGACACGGAGGCCAAGAAACTGGACACCATCGCCAAGGCGTTGACCGACAAGCCGGCGGTCAAGCTCGATATTTCCGGCCGCGTCGACCCGGCGCTGGACACGCCGGGCCTGAAGCAGGCGGCGGTCGACCGCATGGTCAAGCAGCAGAAGATCAAGGACGTGGCCGGCAAGGGCGAAAGCGTGGACATCGACAGCATCAGCGTGGCGCCGGCCGAATACGGCAAGTACCTGGAGCGCGCCTACAGCGCCGCCAGCATCAAGAAGCCGCGCAATTTCATCGGCATCGCCAAGAACATCCCGCAGGACCAGATGAAGCAGCTGCTGCTGGACAGCACCGCGGTCGGCGACGCCGACCTCGCCGCGCTGGCGCAGCGTCGCGCCGGGGTGGTGCAGGAATACTTCAACGGCAAGGTCGCCCCCGGCCGCATCTACACTGTGGCACCGAAGATGGACGCCGGCGGCATCACCGACAAAGGGCCTACGACGCGGGTGGAGTTCACGCTCAAGTAGCAGACCGCGGACGGCAGCCGCGACCAAGGGGGCATCGATGGACAGGTTCAAGCAGCGGCTGGCCGCCGGGGAAACGCTGTTCGAGCAGGGCGACGAAGGCAGCTGCGCTTATATCGTCGAATCTGGCGCGATCGAGATCCTGCACGGCGCCGGCGCGCGCATCGTGGCCCGCCTCGGCGCCGGCGAGATCTTCGGCGAGATGGCCTTGCTCGGCCAGCGCAGCCGCTCGGCGGCGGCGCGGGCCGCCGAGGACACCGTGCTGGTCCGCGTCACCGAGGAATACCTGGGCGAGCGGGTGCAGGCCGCCGATCCGATGGTGCGGCACCTGCTGCGCACCCTCACCCGGCGCAGCCGCCAGCTGCTCGACGGCAAGTCCGCGCCGGCCACGGCCGACGCCGACAGCACCCTGGCCCACGACCATCTGCTCGCCGAGCAGGAGCTGACCCTGGGGCTGGAGCGCGGCGAGCTGCTGCTGTACCTGCAGCCGATCGTGCTGCTCGGCGACGGCGGTATCGCCGGCTTCGAAGCGCTGGTGCGCTGGCAGCATCCGCAGCGCGGCATGGTGCCGCCGGGACAGTTCATCCCGCTGGCCGAGGAATCGGTGCTGATCAACCGCATCGGGCTATGGATGATCGACGCCGCCTGCGCCGCCCTGGCCCGCCTCAATGAGCTGAACCCGGCGCGGCAGTTGTTCATGAGCATCAACCTGTCTGGCCGCCAGCTCAACGACCCGGCGGTGCTGCCGGCGGTCGAGGCCGCCCTGGCGCGGCACGCGGTGGCGCCGCAGCAGATCAAGCTGGAGATCACCGAATCGCTGCTGCTGCAGAACCTCGACGAGGGCCTGCCCCTGCTCCGCGCCTGCCGCGAGCGCGGCCTGCGGATCTCGCTCGACGATTTCGGCACCGGCTACAGCTCCCTGGCCTACCTGCACCGGCTGCCGATCGATACCCTCAAGCTCGACCGCTCCTTCGTACTGCAGCTCGACAGCAACGAGGCCGGGCGGCGGATCGTCGCCGCGGTGATCCGCCTGGCGCATGAGCTGGAGATGGACGTGATCACCGAAGGCCTTGAAACCAAAGAACAAATCGACGCACTCAAGGACCTGGGATCGGACCTTGGCCAGGGCTACTGGTTCGGCCGTCCCGCCGCCCTCCCCGCCGCCCTCGAAATCGTACGCAAGTCCCTGTAATGGCAGGGCTGTTCTCAGCTTGTGCAGAGCACAAGCGCGGCACTATAATGTGCGTCTTTTCTGTCGGCGGCCTGTTGGCGCCGGCATTTCTTTTGTCCGCCGGAGGGCTTGCGTATCAGCGCTGAACGTCAGGATCGTCGCAACGAGGAGATCAACGTACCCCGGGTACGTGTGATCGGGTCGGATGGTTCGCAGGTCGGCGTCATGCTGACGCGCGACGCCATCGCCAAAGCCGAGGGCGAAGGTCTGGATCTGGTCGAGGTGTCGCCCAATGCGGACCCGCCGGTCTGCAAGATCATGGACTACGGTAAGTACATCTACCAGAAGGACAAGTCCCAGCAGGCGGCGCGCAAGAAGCAGAAGCAGATCCAGGTCAAGGAAGTGAAGTTCCGCCCGACGACCGAGGAAGCCGACTACCAGACCAAGCTGCGCGCGCTGCTGCGCTTCCTCGAGGAAGGCGACAAGATCAAGATCACGCTGCGCTACAAGGGCCGTGAAATGGCCCACCAGGAGCTGGGCTTCCAGCTGATCGACCGCATCAAGGCGGACCTGGAGGAAGTGGCTCTGATCGAGCAGGCGCCGAAGATGGAAGGGCGCCAGGCGATCATGGTGATGGCGCCGCGCAAGCGCTGACGGCCGCACGAATCGCGACAACGCCCGGATGCCGGGCGCGCAACAGGTTGAGACGCTGCACCGTTGTACTACTGGAGTAAGAAGATGCCCAAGTTGAAAACCAACCGTGGCGCCGCCAAACGCTTCACCCGCACCGGCAAGGGCGGGTTCAAGCGCGGCAGCTCGCACAAGCGCCACATCCTGACCAAGAAGTCCGCAAAGCGCATCCGCGACCTGCGCGGGCCGACCATGGTCCACCCGTCGGACAATGCAGAAGTCCGGCAGATGCTGCCGTACGCGTAACCAAAAGGACGGGGTCGCGTTTTTGCGGCTCCGATTGAAAGTCATCCAAAAAGATTCGCTCAGCGAACTCGATCAACCGAAGAGGTATTGAAATGGCACGAGTCAAGAGAGGCGTAACAGCACGCGCCCGCCACAAGAAGTTGCTGAAGAAGGCCAAGGGCTACTACGGCGCGCGCTCGCGCACCTATCGCTCCGCCAAGCAGCAGGTCATCAAGTCCGGTCAGTACGCGTTCCGCGACCGCCGCGTCAAGAAGCGCGAGTTCCGCGCCCTGTGGATCCAGCGCATCAACGCCGGCGCCAACGAGCACGGCCTGTCCTACAGCCGATTTATGCACGGGCTGGCCTCTGCCGGCGTCGAGCTCGATCGCAAGGTGCTGTCCGACATCGCGATCCATGACAAGCCCGCGTTCGCGCAGCTGGTCGCCCAGGCCAAGGCCCAGCTCGCCGCCTGATCGCGTTCACATCGCTGCACGTCTCAAGCAGGGGGAGCGGCCCGACGGCCTCTCCCCCTTTATTTTGCAGCCCGGCCTTTCCCTGAAGGGATTTCCTTTGGTCGCGGGCCGACATATTGTCGCCCTGAAGGGGCGGCCCGCCTGACGAATAACCATGACTACTGATCTCGAACAATTGAGCCGCACGGCCGCCGCCGAAATCGAGGCGGCGGTGGACGCGCGCGCGGTGGAGCAGCTGCGCGTCGAGCTGCTCGGCAAGAAGGGCCGCGTCACCGAGCTGCTCAAGCAGCTGGGCGGCATGGCGCCGGAGCAGCGCAAGGCCTTCGGCGAGCAGGTCAACCGCGTCAAGGAGGGCCTGGCGCAGGCGCTGGAAGCCAAGGCCCGCGCCATCGGCGAAGCCGAGCTCAACCGCCGGCTGGCGTCGGAGACCATCGACGTCACCCTGCCCGGCCGCGGCGAAGAGGTCGGCGGCCTGCACCCGGTGAGCCGCACCATCCGCCGCATCGAGCGCATTTTCAACTCGATGGGCTTCGAGAGCGTGCAGGGCCCGGAGATCGAGGACGACTGGCACAACTTCCAGGCGCTGAACATCCCCGAGTCGCACCCGGCGCGCGCCATGCAGGACACCTTCTACGCCTTCAACGGCGCGCGCCTGCTGCGCACCCACACCAGCCCGGTGCAGATCCGTACCATGAAGCGGCGCAAGCCGCCGATCCGCATCATCTGCCCCGGCCGCGTCTACCGCGTCGACTTCGATCGCACCCACAGCCCGATGTTCCACCAGGTGGAAGGCCTCTACGTGGCCGAGAACGTCGGCCTGGCCGACCTGAAGAGCGACCTGCTGCGCTTCCTGTCGCTGTTCTTCGAGCGCGATGCCGAAGTGCTGTTCCGCCCGTCCTACTTCCCCTTCGTCGAGCCGGGGGCCGACGTGCACATGCGCTGGGGCGACCGCTGGCTGGAGCTGCTCGGCTGCGGCGTGGTCCACCCGAACGTGCTCAACGCCGTCGGCATCGATCCGGAGCGCTACACCGGCTACGCCTTCGGCATGGGCGTGGAGCGCCTGGCCATGCTGCGCTACGGCGTCGACGACCTGCGCCTGTTCTTCAACAACGATCTGCGCTTCCTCGAGCAATTCCGCTGAAGCCTGGCGCCTTGCGTGACATCGCGGCTGCTTTCAACTGAATCGACCCTATGAAAATTTCCGAGAACTGGCTGCGCGAGTGGGTCAACCCTGCCGTCAGCGCCACCGCCCTGGCCGAGAAACTCAACCTCGCCGGCCTGGAATGCGAGGCCGAGCCGCTGGCCGCCGACCCGCCGCGCGGCGTGGTGGTGGCGCGCATCCTCAAGGCCCAGCCGCATCCGCAGGCCGACCGCCTGCGCGTCTGCGAGGTCGACGCCGGCGGCAGCGAGACGCTCAGCATCGTCTGCGGCGCCGCCAATGCGCGGGCCGGCATCCTGGTGCCGGCGGCGCTGCCGGGCGCGACGCTGCCCGGCGGCAAGAGCATCGAGGCCGCCGTGCTGCGCGGAGTCGCCTCCGCCGGCATGCTCTGCTCGGCGGCAGAACTGGGCCTGGCCGAAAAATCCGAGGGCCTGCTGGAGCTGGACCCGGACGCCTATCCCGGCACGCCGATCGAGAAGCACCTGGGCCTGGACGACCGCCTGCTCAACCTGGAGCTGACCCCCAACCGCGGCGACTGCCTCAGCATCGCCGGCCTGGCGCGCGAGGTGGCGGCGCTGTACAACCTGCCGGCGAAGGCGCCGACGGTGCGGCCGGCGGTGGTCAGTGCCCTGCCGGTCAACGAAGTCTTCGTCGAAGACGCCCCTGGCTGCCCGCACTACGTCGGCCGCGTCGTGACCCGCCTCAATCCCAAGGCGCGCACCCCGGACTGGATGCGCGAGCGCCTGCGCCGCTCCGGCATCCGCGCCATCCACCCGGTGGTGGACATCACCAACTACGTGCTGCTGGAACTGGGCCAGCCGATGCACGGCTTCGACCAGGCGCGCCTGTCCGGCCCGGTGCGGGTGCGCCGCGCCCGCGCCGGCGAGAAGCTGGCCCTGCTCAACGAGCAGACGCTGGAACTCGACCCGGCCGACCTGGTGATCGCCGACAACAGCGGCCCGCTGGTGCTGGCCGGCGTGATGGGCGGCACCGCCTCCGGCGTCAGCGAGTCCACCACCGCGATCTTCCTCGAGTCGGCCTGCTTCGATCCCGTGTCGGTGGCCGCCAGCGGCCGCCGGCACAAGCTGCTGTCGGACTCGCGCTACCGCAACGAGCGCGGCGTCGACCCGGCCTTGCAGCGCCGCGCCCTGGAACGCGCCACCGGCCTGGTCGAGCAGATCTGCGGCGGCGAGGCCGGCCCCATCGTCGAGGTGGGACGGGCGCCGCAGCATGCCGCCACCGTGCGCCTGCGCCACAGCCGCATTGAGCGCCTGCTCGGCTGCCCGGTGCCGGTGCGCGAAGTGCCGCCGCTGCTGGCGCGCCTGGGCATCGACAGCCAGGCCGAGGAGGCCGGCGCCTGGCGCTGCCGCGTCCCGACCTGGCGCTACGACCTGCGCATCGAAGCCGACCTGGTGGAGGAAGTCGGCCGCCTCTACGGCTACGAGCGCATCCCGGCGCGTCCCTATGCCGCCGCGCTGGCGCCGTTCGCGGCGCAGGAGGCGCAGCGGCCGCTCGACGCGCTCAAGGACGCCCTGGTGGCGCGCGGCTGGCAGGAAGTGGTGACCTACAGCTTCGTCGATCCGGCGCTGCAGGACCGGCTCAATCCCGGCGTGCCGGCGGTGGCGCTGGACAACCCCATCGCCGAGACCATGGCGGTGATGCGCACCACCCTGTGGAGCGGCCTGATCCCCACCTGGCAGTACAACCGCCAGCGCCAGCACAAGCGCGCGCGGCTGTTCGAATGCGGCGCCAGCTACGCCCTGGACGGCGACGGCACCCGCGAGACCCAATATGTGGCGGGACTGGCGGCGGGCACCGCGCTGCCCGAGCAGTGGGGGGCCACGCCGGAGCGGGCGGTCGACTTCTACGACGTCAAGGCCGACCTGGCCGCCCTGTTCGGGCGCGGCGCCGGGCGCTTCAGCTTCGAGCGCGGCGCGCAGGCCGCCCTGCATCCGGGGCGCTGCGCGCGCATCCTGGTGGACGGGCGCGCGGTGGGCTGGCTCGGCGCCCTGCATCCGCGGCTGGCCCGGGAACTGGACCTGGGCGAGGCGGTGGTGCTGTTTGAAATCGAGGCCGAGGCGCTGTGCGCCGCCGCCCTGCCGCAGCCGGGTCCGGTGTCGGAATTCCCCTCCTCGCGGCGCGACCTGGCGTTCGTGCTGAAACAGGAGATCCAGACCGAAGAACTGGTCCGTACCGCCCGCGCCGCGGGCGGTCCCTTGCTCAAGTCGGTGCACATCTTTGACATCTATCACGGCACCGGTTTGCCCGAAGGTTTCAAAAGCGTGGCTTTAGGCTTGATTTTTCAAGACTATTCACGCACCCTTAACGTTGAGGAAGTCGACGCTGCGGTCGGGGAAATCACCGCAAGCGTATCCGCCCAACTGGGGGCCTCTGTTCGGGGATAAGTTGAGGTCGAGAGCGTGGCGCTGACAAAAGCAGAGCTGGCGGAAGCCCTGTTCGACGAGCTGGGGCTCAATAAACGCGAAGCCAAGGAATTCGTGGATCTGTTCTTCGAAGAGATCCGCGGGCGCCTGGAGAGCGGCGAACCGGTCAAGCTGTCCGGCTTCGGCAACTTCGAGCTGCGCGACAAGAATCGCCGTCCGGGACGCAATCCCAAGACCGGCGAGGAGATTCCGATTTCAGCCCGCCGTGTCGTCACGTTCCGCCCGGGGCAGAAGCTCCGTCTGCGAGTGAGCGTCGATGAAAACAGCGGCTGAACTGCTCGCCCCGCTGCCGGAAATCCCGCGCAAGCGCTACTTCGCCATCGGCGAGGTCAGTGACCTGTGCGCGGTGAAGCCGCATGTATTGCGCTACTGGGAGCAGGAATTCCCCCAGCTCAAGCCGATCAAGCGCCGCGGCAACCGCCGCTATTACCAGATCGACGACGTGCTGATGGTGCGCCACATCCGCAGCCTGCTCTACGAACAGGGCTTCACCATCGGCGGCGCGCGCCAGCGCCTCAAGGACCAGCCCAAGGCCGAACGCCTGAAGTCGATCCAGCCGGCGGCGCCCGCGCCGGCGGAAAGGGCCGCCGCGCCGACCGCCGGTTCACGCAAGCTCAAGGAGCTGCACGACATCCGCTCCGAGCTGGAAAACCTGCTGCAGCGCTGGCCGGTCTGAGCCCTCGCGCCCGGCCCGCGGCCGGACGCCAAATATTTTTGTAAATTTTGTCGCCGGGGTGGAACCCCCGCCAAGGCCGCCGGTCTTTACCTCGGCCGCCGCGGAGGCCTGGGATGCCAGCAGCGTCCCCTGTGATCTCCTGACGAACTCCTCCGCCGCGGCCACCACCTTTCCGACGAAGCCCGCGGCGCGTTGCGCGCTGCGGCTTTCGCCGCGCATCATGACCACCGGCGCAAGCGCGAATCCGGATCAGGACAGATGAAGCGGGTATTGGACAGCATCGCCTACAGCGTGACCGGGCTGGTCCTGGCCGCCGCGCTGCTCTACGGCTGGCGCCAGCTGACCGCGCCGCCGCCGATGCCGGCGGTGCCGCCCCTGGCCGAGGCGGCGCCGGCGCCCCCGCCACCGGCGCCCGCCGCCGCGGCGCAGCCGGCGGCGACCCCGCCCCCTCCCGCCGCTCAGGCCCCGGCGGCCGCTCCCGCAGTCGAGGCCTCCGCCCAGGACGCCTACGCCCAGGATCGCGCGCGTTTCGACGAGTTGCAGAAGGGCTGCTACGAGGCCGCCGCCAACAACCGCAACGGCGAATACCCCAGCCTCCAGGCCATGGCCTGCGACCGCTACGCCCAGTTCGCCGCCTCGCGCGGCTGGCAGCCCGTCACCCTGCCCGCCTACGGCCAGGCCCCGGCGGCCGTGGCGGCGGCGCCGGAGGAGCCGGCGCCGGCCGAACCGCCGCCGATCCAGGACCAGTCGCAGGTGATCCTGCTGGCGCCGGGCTACTACGGCGGCGGCTACGGCAGCGGCTTTCACCGCCCGCGGCCGCCTCCGTCCGCAACCGACAGCAACAGCCGGCCGCAGCAGCAGATCGGGCCGAACTTCGCGCCGCCGCCGCCGCAACAACCGCCGCCGGTGCCGCAGCGGCAAGGCGGCAAGGCGCTGCGTCCGGGAACGCAGGACAGACCCTAGGGTGCGGCGGCGGCGATGACCTGCACCGTGTCCTGGTCGTGCAGCGATTCGCCGCCGCGGGTGACGATCTTGTCGCCGGCGGCGAGGCCGCCTTCGACCGCGATCCAGTCGCCGTCGGCCACGCCGGTCGTCACCGCCACCTTCTCGGCCTTGGCGCCGCGCACGCGGAACACGCTCATGCCGTCGGAGCGGATGATGAGGGCGTCGCGCGGCACCGCCAGCAGCTGCTGCGGCACGCCCAGCGGCAGATCGGCATGGGCCAGGGCCCCGATCGCCGGCAGCGGCTGGATGCGCTGCGCATCCAGCACCACCTCGAAGCTCTGCGAGCGCGGATCGCCCACCGGCACCACCGACTTCACCGGCGCGTGCGCCTCGGCGCCGTCGATGTGGACCAGCACCTCGCTGCCCGGCGTCACCGCGCGCACATGGCGCAGCGGCATGAACAGATGGATTTCCAGGCCGCCGTTGCCGCCGAGGCGGACGATCACGTCGCCGAGCGCGGCGTATTCTCCGGCGCGCTTGACGCGCTCCACCACCACGCCGCTGAACGGCGCGCGGAATTCCATGCGCGACAGCTTTTCCTCCAGCTCGTGCTGCGACGCCTTGGCGATGTCGAGGTCGCTGCGCGCCAGGTCGCGGGCGTTCTCCTGCAGGTCGAGCTGCTCGCGGGTGATGGCATCGCCGGCCGCGGACAGGCGCTCGAACTCGCGCTGCGCCTGCTTCAGCGCGATCTGCGCGCGGGTGACGCGGGCGGCCGCCTCGGCGCGCTGCAGC
>DASRFD010000097.1:0-14954 GCA_035651715.1 Nevskia sp. | reverse complement strand
ATCGGCGTTCCGTCCGGCGCGCGGGTGGTGATGATGGTGACGCCGGTGGCAAAGGAGCCCAGCGCCTTGCGGAATTCGGCGGCGTCGAAACTGGTGCTGGCGTGGCCTGACAAGGCGCTCTCCCGTCCAAATTGGGTCGATGGGGCCAAGGATAGCGCAGCGGGGAACGCGCTTCTTAGACCATACAGAGTAGGCCCGCCGCGGATCGCGGCAGGCGCCCGCCCGGTCCGGCACACGGCCCTCTCACCCGATGGGATTAGGCCGTAAAAACAGCGGCCTGCTGCCGGCCCCGTGCTGGCGCGCGGCGCCGGATTCAGGCACCGTACCGGCGTAAGGCGGCGGCCCGGGAAGCCCCGGCGACCAGCCGCCAGGTACCGCGCCGGAAACCGGCGCGGACGGATTTTCCCGGTGCGAAGGGAGCGGTGAAACGATGAGACGTCTGAGTCCGATTG
The DNA here is from genome assembly GCA_035651715.1 of Nevskia sp. Taxonomy (GTDB): domain Bacteria; phylum Pseudomonadota; class Gammaproteobacteria; order Nevskiales; family Nevskiaceae; genus Nevskia. Next base: position 14,502 of record DASRFD010000097.1, on the reverse strand, counting down.
ACGGCGCCTTCCTGCGCATGGAATCGCCGCGCACGCCGATGCACGTCGCCGGCCTGCTCACCTTCAAGCTGCCCGAGGATGCGGCTCCGGATTACCTGCGCGAGCTCTTCGCCTACATGCGCAGCCAGGCCGTGACCATGCCGCCGTTCAGTTCGCGCATCGTGCGCAAGGGCCTGTCGCGCCTGGCGCCGGCCTGGGAGGAAGCGCCGAACATCGACATCGACTACCACCTGCGCCACTCGGCGCTGCCCTATCCCGGCGGCGAGCGCGAACTGGGCGTGCTGGTGGAGCGGCTGCACTCGCATCCGATGGACCTGACGCGGCCGCTGTGGGAATGCCACCTGATCGAGGGCCTGGAGAACCGCCGCTTCGCCGTGTACCTCAAGGCCCACCACTGCGCGATGGACGGCATGGGCGCCCTCACCTTCATCCGCAACTGGCTGTCCGCCGATCCCAGGCACGCCAACGCGGCCGGCCCCTGGGCCCTGCCGCCCCGCACCCCCCTGAAAGTCGACGAAGACAAGCCGCGGGTCGACCTGTTCCGCCGCAGCCTCGAGCTGGCCGGCGGCCAGCTGCGCTCCAGCTCCGAGCTGGCGAAGATGCTGCGCAAGATGAGCATCAAGAAGGACAACCCCGAGGGCGGCCTGATGTCCGCCCTGCACACGCCACGCACCGTGTTCAACACCGCCATCACGCCGCAGCGGCGGCTGGCGACGCAGCTGTACGAGCTGTCGCGCTTCAAGGCGCTCAGCGCCGTCACCGGCGCCACCGTCAACGACCTGTCGATGGCGCTGTGCGCCGGCGCCCTGCGCCGCTACCTGCTGGAACTGGACGCCCTGCCGGAGCTGCCGCTGGTGGCCTCCTTCCCGATGGGCCTGCCGCGCGCCGACAACAAGGGCGGCAACGCCGTCGCCGGCTTCGTCTGCCCGCTGGGCACCAACGAAGCCGATCCGCGGCGCCGCGTCGAGATCATCAAGGCGGTCACCACCCGCACCAAGGCGCAGCTCAAGAGCATGTCGCCCAGCGCCCTGGACCAGCTGACCCTGCTCGGCATGTCGCCGCTGATCCTCGGCCAGATGACCGGCCAGCTGGCGAAATGGCCGCCGTTCTTCAACCTGGTGATCTCCAACGTGGTCGGCTCGCGCGAGAAGCTGTACTTCCGCGGCGCCGAGCTGGAAGCGATGTTCCCGATCTCGGTGCTGTTCGACGGCTACGCCCTCAACGCGACCATCGTCGGCTACGCCGACCACGTCAGCCTGGGCTACACCGGCTGCCGCAATGCGCTGCCGCGCCTGCAGCGCCTGGCGGTGTATTCGGGCGAAGCGCTGGAGGAACTGGAGAGGGCCTACGGGTTGAAGCCGGCGAAAGCGGCGTCCCGAAAAGGCGCAAAGGCGGCGGGAAAGAAGAAGCGGCAATGAAGCCTTGTGCGGTCCTGCGCGGCTCGGGTCTTGCCTGAGGGCTGCTTCCCGCGCTCAGACCTGCGGACAAGCCTTCGCGATTTCTCCCAGCACCCGTGCCATCCGCGTCAGGCCAGAGGGCGCCAGCGACTTGCCGGTGTTGAGCAGGGCCACCGAGATGTCGCGCGCAGGGTCGGCCCAGCACAGCACGCTGACGAAGCCGAGGTGGCCGAAAGCCTGGCCGCACCTGGGGCCGTACAGGCCGAAAGGGTTCTCGCCGAGCATGAAGCCGGCGGAGAAGCGCAGCGGCGCCAGCAGGGTGCGGTCGTACTGGATGGGTCCCAGCGGCCGCACCGCCTCGCGCACCGTCTCCTCGCGCAGCACCCGCACGCCGTCCAGCTCGCCGCCGTTGAGCAGCATCTGGAACACGCGGCAGGCGTCGTCGGCGGAGGCGCAGATGTTGCCGGCCGGCACCACGCCGGAGAGGAAGGCCTCGTGGTTCGACAGCTCCACCGCCCGGTCGAAGGACACCCCCACCGCGTGCCTCACGTAGGTGGTCAGCGGCCACACCGGCCGCGGCCCGGTGAGAGTGTTGCGCGGTAGCAGCCCGCGCTGCTCCGGCGGCATGCCGAAGTGGAGATAGCGGCAGTTCAGCGGCTGCGCGATCCACTCGCGCAGCGCCTGCGGCAGCTCGATCCGCGCCACCCGCCGCACCAGCTCACCGATGATGTAGCCGCAGGTCAGGGCGTGGTAGGCCTGCTTGCCGAAGTCCGGATCGAACGGCGGCGCCTCGCACAGCATGGCGACGATGCGGTCCCAGTCGCCGATGGTGTCCGGCGAAGGGTCGGCGTCGGGGAGCGCGGGGATGCCGGCGCGGTGGCCGAGCAGCTGGCGCACGGTGACGCGGCCCTTGCCATGGGCGGCGAACTCGGGAATGTAGTCGGCGACGCGGTCCTCCAGGCGCAGCAGTCCCAGGTCGACCAGCTTGTGCACCAGCAGGGCCGAGACCGACTTGGACGCCGAGAACAGGCACAACGGCGAATCCGGACGCAGCGGCACCTGCGGTCCGCGCTCGCCCGGCAGGTTGCCGGACGTGGCGCCGATGCTGCGCTTCATCACCAGCTTGCCGCGGCGGCGCAGGGCCACGGTCATGGCCGGATGCAGGCCGCTGCGATAGAGCCGGCCGAGCGCCGACCAGATCGCCTCGACCCCGGCTTCGGTCATGCCGGCCTCGCGCGGGTCGCACTCGGCCGCGTGGTCGATGCGCGACACCGCGCCGAGGTCGCGCGGCACCGTCACGCGGCGCGCTGCAAGCAGGGATTTCAAAGCTGGCCGGCGGGAATGCGCGCGACCAGGCCGTCGAGCTCTTCCGTGATCCTGATCTGGCAGGACAGCCGGCTGCGCGGCTGCGGCTCGATGGCGCCTTCCAGCATGCCCAGCTCCATTTCGTCCGCCGCCGGCAGGCGCCCGAACCAGGGCTCGTCGATGTAGACGTGGCAGGTGGCGCAGGTGCAGCAGCCGCCGCACTCGCCGATGATGCCCGGCACCACCAGGCTGCGCGTCGCCGCTTCCATCACCGACAGGCCGACCGCACCTTCGATGACATGGGTCTTGCCGCCGGGTTCGACGAAGCTGAGCTTGGGCATGCGCCTTACATTATCACGCTGCGGGAACGAGGCTCTTCAGCGGCACCGCCTCGTCCGCCAGCTGCGCCGCGTCGACCGCGGCCCGCACCGCCACCAGCTTCTTGGCGAACATGAAGTCCTGCGGCCGGCCCACCGTGTCGGCGGCGATCAGGCGCCCGTCCTTGAGGTAGAACGCGGCGAAGGCGCGGCTGTTGAAGTCGCCGCGCACCACCATGCGGTCGAAGCCGCCGGACAGGCCCACCATCTGCAGCTTGAGGTCGTACTGGTCCGACCAGAACCAGGGCACGACGTTGTAGATCGTCGGCTTGCCGAGCAGGTTGTGCGCCACGGCGCGGCCGTGCTCCATCGCGTTCTGCACCGACTCCAAGCGCAGGCGGCAGCCGAAGAAGGCGTTGGGATGGTTGGCGCAGTCGCCGGCGGCGTAGATGTGCGGATCGTTGGTGCGCGCGTATTCGTCGACGACGATGCCGTTGTCCACCGCCAGCCCCGCCGCCTGCGCCAGCTCGACGTTGGGCAGCTGGCCGATGCCGGCGACGACGAAGTCCGCAGCGATGCGCGCGCCGTCGGCGAGCAGCACCTGCTCCACCCGGTCCCCGCCCTCGAACGCCTGGATCTGCACGCCGGTGCGCAGGTCGACGCCGGCCTCGCGATGCACCCGCTCGAAGAACGCGGACACCTCCGGCACGGTGACGCGGGCCAGCACCCGCGGCAGGCCCTCCAGCACGGTGACGTGCAGGCCCAGCTTGGTCAGCACCGCGGCCACTTCCAGGCCGATGAAGCCGCCGCCGACGATGACCGCCCGCTTGCCGGCTTCGCGGCAGGCGTGCAGGCCGCGCACGTCGGCGATGCTGCGCACCGCGAACACATTGGGCTTGTCCGCCCCGGGGGTGTTGAGGGTGCGGGCGCGGCCGCCGGTGGCCAGCACCAGCTTGTCGTAGGCCAGGCTGCGGCCGTCGGCCAGCAGCAGCCGCTGCCCGGCGCGATCGATGGATTGCGCACGCACGCCGCCGATGAATTCCACGTTCTGCTTCTGCCAGCCGGCGGCCGGCATCATGTACAGGCTTTCCTCGGTGACCGCGCCGCTGAGGAAGGCCTTGGACAGCGGCGGGCGCCGGTACGGCACCTGCGGCTCGTCGCCGACGATGGTGATGCCGCCGGTGTAGCCGAGCTTGCGCAGCTCGGCGGCGGTCTCGCCGCCGGCCTGGCCGGCGCCGACGATCAGGATGTTCTGGAGTGCCGCGGTTTCATTCATGTCGCGTGCCTGGGCGCGTTCGGAAATTGGCTGTCGATTGGAGTGCCGGTCCGCGCCGTTGCGGCCAGTTTGGCCGAGGGCGCAGCGATGGGGCCTCAGCCGTTTGGGGTACGACGGGCCATACCTTACTGCATTTGCCGGCCGCGGCGCATCGCCGCGGCGACAGTTCCCCCTTCGGCGCCGCCCCTTGACGGCGCCCCGCTCCCGCCTCCCCGGCGCGCGCGGGCCGCGGCACACGGCCGGCTGCTGCCCGGGGCGAACCGCGGGATGCTTCCCCGCCCGGCCCGGCCGCTCAGGTATGGACGCGGTAGGTGCCGCCGCTGGGATAGACGTAGACGTCGCGCGACCCGTCGCCGCGCGGCAGCTCTTCCAGCACCGCCCCCTCGACCTGCAGCGGCGCGGTCACCGCGGCCGGCACATAGAGCACGGTGGCACGGCTGCGCTCGCCGGCGCCGACCGGGCCGGAGCTGGCCCGCAGGTCGAAGCCGCCGGCGTCCGGGTCGTAGCCCAGGCTCAGCAGCGTTCCGGCCAGATAGACCGGATAGGCCCGTGCGGTGAACTTCACCCGGCTCGGGAAGGCGTGAAGCTGGTCCGGCTGCGGTCCCTGCAGGTCGCAGTAGCAGTGCTCGCTGTCGATGGCCTGGAGGCCCTTCCAGGCCCATAGCGCGTTGCCGATGGCATTGGCGTCCGCATATTGGTAGTGGCCGCGCAGCAGGGTGTCGTCGTCGGTCACGTCGTTGCCGAACTCGCCCACCCACAGCGGCAGGCCCAGGGCCTTGGCGTCGCCGACCGCGTTGGCATAGCTGGAAGACAGCGGGAACAACGGCGCCAGCACTCCGCTGATGCCGGGCAGCAGGGATTCGAGCTCTGCGTCCGGCGTGAAGACGTGGGTGTAGATGTGCGGCGCGTAGACCACGTTGGGGTAGTCGCTGAACAGCGACCAGGGCATGAACTCGCTGCGCTGGTCGGTGACGTTGCGCAGCGCGTCCGGCTCGATGAAGAACAGCTGGCGGAAGCCGGGAACGCCGCTGGTCACCGCGCCGATCACCTTGGCATAGAACGGGAAGGTCGCGCCCAGGTCGACCACTTCCGGCACCGCTGCCAGGCCCGGCAGCGGCTCGTTGAACAGCTCGTAGCCGGCCACCGCAGGTTCGTCGTGGAAGCGCCGCGCCAGGGCCAGCACCACGGCGCTGAAATGGTCCTGCAGTCCGACGCCGTCCGGGCCGGGCGCATTGAGCCAGAAGCGGCTGAAGTCCTCCTCCACCGCCAGGTCCAGCTCGCGGATGCCGTCCACCATGCAGGCCGGCGTGAGGTGGTTGCTGGCCCATTGCGGCGCGCCGTCCGCCTCGTGCGCGCCGGAGACGGAGGTGAACGGCGGCGGGCAGACCTCGCCCGGCGCGGTGAACACGTACTTGCTCCAGGCGTCCTGGTGCAGGTCGATCACGGTGTAGAGGCCGGCCTGCCTGAACCAGCCGACGATCTGCGCGATGCGCTCGATGTACTGCGCGTCGATCGCGCCGGGCTGCGGCTCCAGCAGCGACCAGGACACCGGCAGGCGCACCGAGTCGTAGCCGAAGGAACGCAGCTGCGCCGCGTCCGGCGCGCACACCGCGAGCTGGGTGTATCCGGGGCCGGGCTGCGGGCAGGCGCCGGCGAAAGCCGCGGGGTCGACCGGATACTGCGGCACCAGCGGCGTGGCGCTGTCGACATAGTCGTCGCGGATGCCGACGACGTTGATGCCGCGCAACAGCACGCTGCGGCCGTTGGCGTCGACGACCTGGTTGAGGCCGGCCGGTCCGGCGGCCGGCCCCACCCGCAGGAAGCTCAGCGCGGCCGCCGCGCGCGCCGCGGAGTCGCGCGCGGCGCCGCCCTCCGCGACGCTGGAAGGATCGATGCTGGAGCTGGAGCCGCAGCCTGCGATCAGCAGGACGGCGACGATCTGGATGCGCCTGAGCGGCAAGGCCGGTTCTCCGGTTTCTAATGCCGCCATTACGGCAGAAACGAGGCGGCGGCGCTTGACCGCCGCTGCCATGCCTGCCTGGCCGCCGCTGGGCCGCCCTACGTCCTGGCGTAGCCCAGCTGCCGCAGCGCGCCGCCGACTTCGTCGAGGATCCTCGGGTCGTCGATGGTCGCCGGCACGGTGTAAGCCTGGCTGTCGGCGATGGCGCGCATGGTCGAGCGCAGCACCTTGCCGGAGCGGGTCTTGGGCAGGCGCGCGACCACCGCCACCTGGCGGAACGCCGCCACCGCGCCGATGTGTTCGCGCACGCGGGCGACCAGCTCGGCCGTGATCTGCTCCGCCGGGCGCTGCACGCCGGCCTTCAGCACCACCAGGCCCACCGGCAGCTGGCCCTTCATCGCATCGGCCACGCCGATCACCGCGCACTCGGCCACGTCCGGGTGCGCCGCCAGCACCTCCTCCATGGCGCCCGTGGAGAGGCGGTGGCCGGCGACGTTGATGATGTCGTCGATGCGCGACATGATCCACAGGTAGCCGTCGCCGTCGAGATAGCCGGCATCGCCGGTGAGGTACCAGCCCGGATAGCGGCTCAGGTAATGGTCGCGGTAGCCCTGCTCGTTGTTCCACATCGTCGACAAGGTGCCCGGCGGCAGCGGCAGCCGGATCACGATGTTGCCGATGGTGTCGGCCGGCACCGGCTGGCCCGCGTTGTCGAGCACCTGGATGTCGTAGCCCGGCACCGGCACCGTGGACGAGCCCGGCTTCACCGTCATCGCCTCGATGCCGCGGCAGTTCGCCGCCGCCGGCCAGCCCAGCTCGGTCTGCCACCAGTGATCCACCACCGGCACCCGCAGCTTCTCGCGCGCCCAGTGGATGGTGTCCGGATCGCAGCGCTCGCCCGCCAGGTACAGGGCCTCGAATTTCGACAGGTCGTATTGGCCGATCAGTGCGCCCTGCGGGTCTTCCTTCTTGATGGCACGGAACGCCGTCGGCGCAGTGAAGAAGGTCTTGACGCCGTGCCGGGCGATGACGCGCCAGAAGGCTCCGGCGTCGGGCGTGCCGACCGGCTTGCCCTCGTACAGCACCGTGGTGCAGCCGCGCAGCAGCGGCGCGTAGACGATGTAGGAGTGGCCCACCACCCAGCCGACATCCGACGCGGCCCAGAACACGTCGCCCGGATTGGCGTCGAACACGGCGCTCATCGAGTAATGCAGCGCCACCGCATGGCCGCCGTGGTCGCGGACCACGCCCTTGGGCTTGCCGGTGGTGCCGGAGGTGTAGAGCACGTACAGCGGATCGGTGGCCGCCACCGCCACGCAGGCGGCGGGCTCGACGCCGGCCTGGGCCTCGTTCCAGTCGAGGTCGCGGCCGGCGCTCAGCGCCGCCGGGCACTGCGGCCGCTGCAGGATGATGGTCCGCGCCGGCTTGTGCCGCGCCAGCTCGATCGCCTGGTCGAGCAGCGGCTTGTACGCCACCACCCGCCCCGGCTCGATGCCGCAGGAAGCCGATACGATCAGCACCGGCTGCGCGTCGTCGATGCGCTTGGCCAGCTCCGGCGCGGCGAAGCCGCCGAACACCACCGAGTGCACCGCGCCGATGCGCGCGCAGGCGAGCATGGCGATCGCCGCCTCCGGCACCATCGGCATGTAGACGATGACCCTCTCGCCCCGCTTCACGCCGTGCCTGAGCAGCGCGCCGGCGAACAAGGCCACCCGGTCGCGCAGCTCGCGGTAGCTGTAGCTGGCGATGGTGCCGGTCACCGGGCTGTCGTAGATCAGCGCCGCCTGCTCGCCGCGGCCGGCTTCGACGTGTCGGTCGAGCGCGTTGTAGCAGGTGTTGAGGCGGCCGCCGGCGAACCAGCGATACATCGGCGCGGCGGAGGCGTCCAGCACCTTGTCCCAGGGCTGGTCCCAGTGCAGGGCACGGGCCTGCTCGGCCCAGAAGGCTTCGGGGTCTTTGAGAGAGCGCTGGTGCGCTTCGGCGTATTTCATGGTCTCCTCCACCACGCCATCATTGGTCGACTGTCCTCCCGAGCGCAGCGAAGGATCCGGCCGCGGCCGGAACTTCGCCGGATCCGGGATCACCACATCACTTCAAATGCCCGCGCATGAACGCGACGATGTCCGCCCGCGCCTGCGCCACTTCCGGGAACCAGCTCTCGAACAGCGGAAAGGCGTGCGGCAGCGCCGGCCACACCTCGAAGCTGACGTCCACGCCGTATTGCCTGGCATTGCGCGCGAACATCACCGTGTCGTCGAGCAGCACCTCGTTGTCGCTGGCCAGCAGGTACAGCGGCGGGAAGCCGGCGCAATCCGCGTACATCGGCGATAGCTCGGGATCGGACGAGTCCATGCCGCCGGCGTACATCTCGCCGACCATGGCCAGCGAGGCCATCGGCAGGATCGGGTCGCGCTTCATGCGCAGGGTGCGCGAGGGCGGCGCGTGCACGCGGCCGATCTCGGTGCCGGGCGAGACCGGCACGCCGCAGGACGGCATCGGCAGCCCGGCCTTGCGGATGCGCTGCAGCAGGCCGAGCAGGAGATTGCCGCCGGCCGATTCGCCGCCCAGGGCGATGCGCTCCGGCGCATAGCCCAGCTCGAGCAGGCCGCGGTAGGCGCGCTCGCAGTCGTCCAGCGCCGCCGGGTGCTTGTTGAACGGCGCCAGGCGGTAGTCCGGCAGGAAGCCGAGCGCATCGAGCTCGCGGCACATCCTGGCCACCGCGCGCACGTGCACGTCCGGCACCGCCGGCAGGATGAAGGCGCCGCCGTGGATCCACAGGATGACGCGCTTGCGCGTGTCATGCCGGCCGCCGACGAAGTGCCCCGGGCAGCGGCCGATGACGCGGTAGTCCACCGGCAGGCCGCTGCTGTCCCTGCACACCCGGGCGGCGAGGAACAGCTGAGTCCGCGCCATCTTCTCCGGCCGGGCGCTGATCATCCGCGCCAGCATCGGCCGCAGCAGGTAGCGCAGCAGCCAGACGATGAAGCGGCTGCGCAGGCCGATATGCACCGGCTTCAGCCGGATCTCCGCCTCCTCGGTGGTGGGCAGGCTGGCGACGGGCGGCGAAGCGGGCGGGTTGCGGCTCAAGGCAGGGACCTCTTACATGCGGAACACACCATAGCGCGGATCGCCGATCGGCGTGTTCAGCGCGGCGGACAGGGCGATGCCGAGCGCATTGCGCGTATCCACCGGGTCGAGGATGCCGTCGTCCCAGATTTCCGAGGTGGAATAGTAGGCGCTGGACTTGCGCTTGAACTCCGCCACCACCGGATCGCGGATCGCGGCGATGTCCGCCGCGGTGAGCTCCTTGCCGTGGCGCTTGAGCTGCCGCACCTTGACCTCGGCCAGGGTGTTGGCCGCCTGCTCGGCGCCCATCACCGAGATCTGCGACTGCGGCCAGGAGAACAGGAAGCGCGAATCGAAGGCGCGGCCGGACATGCCGTAGTTGCCGGCGCCGAAGGAGCCGTGGCACATCACGGTGAACTTCGGCACCTCGGAATTGGACACCGCCATGATCATCTTGGCGCCGTCTTTGGTAATGCCGCGCTGCTCGTATTCCTTGCCGACCATGAAGCCGGTGATGTTCTGCAGAAACAGGATCGGCGTGCGGTTCTGGTTGCACAGCTCGATGAAATGCGCGCCCTTGAGCGCGCTGTCGTTGAACAGCACGCCGTTGTTGGCGAGGATGCCGATCTTGTAGCCCCACAGGTGGGCGTAGCCGCAGATCAGGGTCTTGCCGTAGTTCGGCTGATACTCGTGGAAGCGGCTGCCGTCGACCAGGCGCGCGATCACCTCGCGCATGTCGAACTGCGCCTTGATGTCGCGCGGCAGCACGCCGTACAGCTCGGCCGGGTCGTAGTACGGCGCTTCCGGCGGCAGCCACTCGATGCGCGTCTTGTCCGGCCGCTTGAACTGGCCGACGATGTCGCGGGCGATGGCGATCGCCTCCTCTTCGCTCGAAGCCGGATAGTCGGCGGTGCCGGAAATGCTGGTATGCATGTCGCAGCCGCCCAGCTCGTCCACCGTCACGTCCTCGCCGGTGGCCGCCTTGACCAGCGGCGGCCCGGCCAGGAAGATCGCGCCGGTGCCGCGCACGATGACGTTGTAATCCGACAGGCCCGGCACGTAGGCGCCGCCGGCGGTGCAATGTCCCAGCACGATGGCCACCTGCTGCACGCCCATCTTCGACAGCATGCACTGGTTGCGGAAGATGCGGCCGGCGTAATACTTGTCGGCGAACAGCTCGGCCTGCAGCGGCAGGAAGCCGCCGGCCGAGTCGCACAGGTGCACCACCGGCAGGCGGTTCTCGATGGCGATGTCCAGCGCGCGCACCGTCTTCTTCACCGACAGCGGGTACCAGGCGCCGCCCTTGACCGAGGCATCGCCGGCGTTGATCACCACCTCGCGGCCGGAGACGATGCCGATGCCGCTGACCACGCCGGCGCCCGGCACCTCGCCCTCGTAGGCCTCGTTGGCGGCGAGCGAGGACAGCTCCAGGAACGGCGTGCCCGGATCGAGCAGTTGCTTCAGGCGCTCGCGCACGAACATCTTGTCCTGCGCCTTGAGGCGCTGGATGTCGCGCTCGGGCCGCTCGTAGCGCGCCTTGTGCTGGCGGGCCTTGAATTCCTCGGCCAGCCTGCGGTTGTGCGCGGCGTTGGCCTGGAACTCGGCGGAAGCCGTGTTGAGCCTGGACTCGATGCGTTTCACTTCTTGTCTCCCGAAGGGCGTACGTCCTGTACAAGACGTCGCCATCCCTGGCGCCGACTGCTCAAATAAGCGTCAGTCAACATGCTTCATCTCCAGTAGAACGGCATCGCGGTCGAAGGTCTGCCCCGGCGCGAAATGCACGGCCTCCACCACGCCGTCGCGCGGCGCGGCGATGGTGGTCTCCATCTTCATGCTCTCCATCACCAGCAGGGTGTCGCCGCGCGCCACGCTCTGCCCCGCCTTGACCGCGACCGAGACCAGGCTGCCCGGCATCGGCGCCCGCACGCGGTCCTCGGCCGAGCCGGCGGACTGCTGCGCCAGGCGCTGCAGCGGGTGCTCGTAGCGCAGCTGGTAGGCCGCGCCGTTCAGGTGCACGAACACGTCGTCGCCGCGGGCGGCGATCAGCACGCGCTCGCTGCGGCCGCCGACGGTGAGGACAGCGGAGCCGTCGTCCTCCAGGTGCAGGTTCACCGGCACGGTGCGGTCCGCCAGGTGCAGGCGGTAGCCGTCGCGGGCGCGCGACAGCTCGAGGTTGTGCTCGGCTTCGCCGATCTTGAATGCGTGGTGCATGTTTAAGACCCCTCGGGATTTGACGTCGCCATACCGGCCAAAGCCGGTATCCGGAGCCGGGGGCGGTGCGGCATGCCCTGGATTCCGGCTTTCGCCGGAATGACGGGGTTCTTGATTTCCGGCTTCATCAGTTGCTCCACCCGCCCATGGCCGCGTGCATGTCCGGTACCAGGTCGGCCACGTCGCGCATCGGCCGGGTGACCAGCGCGGCGGCGGCGAGCAGCTTTTGCAGGGTTTCCGGCGCCAGCGCCGGCTCCGCCGCGATCTCCGGATGCGCATCCAGGAAACCGGTGTGCACCTGTCCATCGACGAAGGCCCGGTGCCGCAGCAGGCGGTGCAGGAACGCCGTATTGGTGACGCAGCCGAGCAGCACGTAGTCGCCCAGGGCCGCATCGGAGCGTGCGATGCACTCGCTGCGGTCCCTGCCCCACACGATCAGCTTGGCCAGCATCGGATCGAAGGCGGCGGTCACGTCCTGGCCCTGCGAGATGCCGCTGTCGACGCGCACGCCCTCGCCCTGCGGCGGCCGCAGCGCCAGCACCGGGCCGGTGGTCGGGGTATAGCCGCGCGCCGGGTCCTCGGCATAGACGCGGAACTCGATGGCATGGCCCTCGGAGCCGATCTCGCCCTGGGCGTAGCCGAGCTTCTCGCCGGCGGCGACGCGCAGCTGTTCCAGCACCAGGTCCTTGCCGGTGATCATCTCGGTCACCGGGTGCTCGACCTGGAGGCGGGTGTTCATCTCCAGGAAATAGAACTCCCCGCCGGCGCCGAAGATGAACTCCACCGTGCCGGCGTTGCGGTAGCCGGCCTTGCGCGCGATGCCGGCCGCGGTCTCGCAGATGCGCTGGCGCAGCGCGGCGTCGAGCGCGGGCGACGGCGTCTCCTCGACGATCTTCTGGAAGCGGCGCTGCACCGAGCACTCGCGCTCGAACAGATGCACGACGTTGCCGTGCGCATCGCCCAGCACCTGCACCTCGATATGCCGCGGGTTCTCGACGTAGCGCTCGACATAGAGGCGGCCGTCGCCGAAATAGCGCTGGCCTTCGCTGCGGGCGCGCTCGATCTCGGCCTTGAGCTGGCCGGCCTCCCGCACGATGCGCATGCCCTTGCCGCCGCCGCCCGCCGCCGGCTTGATCAGGATCGGAAACGGCACCCTGGCGGCGCGCTCGACGAAGGTGGCGGGGTCGTCGTCCTCGATCGCCGAGGGGGCCACCGGGAAGCCGCCGTTGGCGACGAAAGCGCGGGCCCGCACCTTGTCGCCCATCAGCTCGATCTGCTCCGGCGTCGGGCCGACGAACACCAGGCCGGCCTCGGCCACCGCGCGGGCGAAGCCGGCGTTCTCCGACAGGAAGCCGTAGCCGGGGTGGATGGCGCCGGCGCCGCTGGACTTGGCGGCGGCGAGGATCTGCCGTGTGTCCAGGTAGGCGGCGACCGGCGTGGCGCCGGTGATCTCGATGGCCTCGTCGGCCAGCTTCACCGCCGGGGCGTTGCGGTCGGCGGCGTGGTACACCACTACGCCCTTGAGGCCGAGCGACTGCACCGTGCGCAGGATGCGCACCGCGATCTCGCCACGGTTGGCGACCAGCACCGACTGGAACGGCCAGCCGCCGACGCGGCCGCGGACCGCCTCCAGTTCACTTGGATCGGGTATTGCTCTCATGTTCTCACTTTCCGTTCTTGGCTTGGACGCGCGACAGGTTGCGCTCCATGCGATCGACGATCTTGGACAGGCGCTGCGTCTCCCGCCCCAGCGGGTCCGGCGCCGGTGCCGCGGCGATGCCTTCGCAGACGATCGCCGTGATCTGCCCGGCGATGGCGTCGATGTCCAGCTCGCCACGCCCGCAGATGTAGTTCCAGGTGTGATGCTCGATGCCGCCGTAGACCAGGTCGCGCAGCAGCGCCGGCGCGATGTCGGCGCGGAATTCCCCCGTCGCTACGCCCTCGCCGATCACGTCGACCAGGAACTGGGTGTAACGCCGGTTGCGCGCGTGCAGGCCCGAACCCTGGTAGTCCTGCTCGCCGCGCACCTCGCGGAACATCAGGCGGCACAGCTGCGGGTAATCGCGCAGCGAGCGCAGGTGGCGCCACACCAGCAGGCGCAGGCGCTGGCGCGCGCCGGAAACGCCGGCAAGATCGCGCTCGTAGTCGCCGAACATCTCCTCGTACCAGTGTTCCAGCACCTTGAGCAGCAGCTCGCGCTTGCTCTCGAAATACTTGTAGATGGTGCCTTCGACGATGCCCAGGCGCGCTGCGATCTCCGACACCGCGGTGGCCTCGTAGCCCTTCTCGCAGAACACGTCGCGCGCCGCGCGCAGGATGTCCGCGACGCGCTGCTCGCGCCCGAGGCGGACGATCTTGCGGGCCGGCCTGCTCACCCGGCCACCAGACCCTGGTCGATCCAGGCCAGGGGCACCCGCAGAGGGAAGTCCATCAGCACCTGCGCCAGCATCTTGCCCTGCGGGTCGTAGCGCAGCGAGGCCATGCCGCCGCCGCCGAGGGCTTGCTGCAACAGGAAGTTGAAGCCGTGCAGGCCGGGGAGCTCGTAGCGCTCGGCCTGGCCCTTGACGAAGTGCGCCAGGTAGTCCTTCACCGCCCCGGCGGTGAGCTGCTCGCGCAGCAACGGCACGAATTCCGGCCTGCGCGCCAGCACGCCGATGTTGGCGCTGTCGCCCTTGTCGCCGGAGCGGCCGTAGGCGAGGGCGATGAGGGGTAGCGCAACGGTCTTGCCGGTGACGGCATGGTCCGGAGTGCGCCCCTCACCCTGCCCTCCCGTGGAGGGAGAGGATTCCGGCTCCGCTCTCCCAGCCGGAGAGGGGCTGGGGTTGAGGGGCAGCGCTATCGGCGTGCCATCCAACTCGGCACCAATCGCCACGCTGTCCTTCGGCACCAGGCACGAGAACAGGCGCACCAGCGGTGTCACGTTCGGCCGCCCGCCGGCAAACCCGGTGATGCCTTGCGCCATCGAGGTGG
>DASRFD010000096.1:0-6594 GCA_035651715.1 Nevskia sp. | reverse complement strand
ATGTGCCGGGGCCGCAGGAAACCCTGTACTTCAACGGCGCGCGGGTCGAGGAGTTCTATCCGGTCTCGCTGCTGTTCAACGGCCAGGCCCTGAACATCTCGGTGGTCAGCTACGCCGGCCAGTTCAACCTGGGTTTCACCGGCTGCCGCGACAGCCTGCCCCACATGCAGCGCCTGGCGGTCTATACGGGCGAGGCGCTGGAGGAGCTGGAGCAGGCGCTGGCCTGAACCGACACACTCGCCTTGCCCGGTGAAGCCGGGGAAGGCGCGCCCGGGGCTGTCCTGGGGGAGACCGCAACCTCACCAAAGTCAGGTTGTTTTCCCCCACCTCCGGGATAAGATGCATCCATGCAGCGGCCGCCCACAGGCCGCGCAACACGCGAGGAGCCCATGCCGCAGATCGTCGACCAAGACCTCCCCCTCCAGCGCCTATGGCATTGGGAGCAGGCCCGCCCCGGCGAGCTGTACCTGAGCCAGCCGCTGGGCGGCGGCACCCAGCGCCGCTTCAGCTGGGGCGAGGCGGTCGACGAGTCGCGGCGCATCGCCGCGCACCTGCGCTCCTTCGGCTGGGAGCCCGGCACTCGCGTGGCCATCATGTCGAAGAACTGCGCCTGGTGGCTGCTGGCCGACTACGCCATCTGGATGGCCGGCTACGTCAGCGTGCCCATCTACCCCAGCCTCACCGGCCAGACCGTGCGGCAGATCCTCGAGCACTCCGGCGCCAAGGCCTGCTTCATCGGCAAGCTCGACGACTGGGGAGCGATGCGCGAAGGCATCCCCGACGGCACCTGGCGCATCTTCCTGCCGCTCGGCCCCGCCGCCGAGGGCGCCAGGTGGGACGAGCTGGTGGCGGCAACCGCGCCGCTGCCGGGCCAGCCGGTGCGCGACGCCGACGAGCTGGCCAGCATCATCTATACCTCCGGCACCACCGGCACGCCCAAGGGCGTGATGCACAGCTTCCGCAGCATGACCATCGCCGCCAAGGTGATCGGCGACTCCTTCGCCTACAACGCCGAGGACCGGCTGATCTCCTACCTGCCGCTGGCGCACGTCGCCGAGCGCCTGCTGGTCGAGGGCATGTCGCTGCGCTGCGGCTGCCAGGTCTATTTCTCGGAGAGCCTCGACACCTTCGCCCAGGACATGCAGCGGGCGCGGCCGACAGTATTCGGCTCGGTGCCGCGCATCTGGACCAAGTTCCAGCAGGCGGTGCTGGCCAGGATCCCGCGCGCGCAGCTGGATCAGCTGATGCAGCACCCGCAGCAGGGCCCGGTGGTGAAGAAGCAGATCCTGCAGCAGCTGGGCCTGGACGCGGTGCGCGTCTGCTGCACCGGCGCGGCGCCGCTGCCGCCGGACACGGTGCGCTGGTTCCGCGACCTCGGGCTGGAAATGCTGGAGATCTACGGCATGACCGAGAACTTCGCGCTGTCGCACTGCTCGGTGCCCGGCGACCGCGACTGCGGCCACGTCGGCAAGCCCTGGCCGGGGGTGGAGTCGAAGTTTTCCGGGATCGGCGAGATCCTGGTGAAAACCCCCGGCAACATGCTCGGCTATTACAAGGAGCCGGAGAAAACCCGCGAAGCCTTCACCGAGGACGGCTACCTGCACACCGGCGACGTCGGCGAGCTGGACGAGCAGGGCCGGCTGCGCATCACCGGCCGGGCCAAGGAGCAGTTCAAGACCAGCAAGGGCAAGTATGTCGCGCCGGCGCCGATCGAGAACAAGCTCGCCACCCATCCCAAGGTGGAAGCCTGCTGCGTCACCGGCGTGGCCTTCCCGCAGCCCTTCGCCGTGCTGATGCTGAACCTGGCGGAATGGGAGCGCTGCAAGGAGCCCCAGGCCCGCGCCGAGCTGACGGCCTCGCTGGCCGAGCACCTGGCCCTGGTCAACGCCCAGCTCGACCCGCACGAGCAGATGGACTTCGTCGTGGTGGTGCCGGAGCAGTGGACCGTGGACAACGGCTTCATCACGCCGACCTTCAAGGTCAAGCGCCCGGTGATCGAGAAGCACTACGGCGAGCACTTTGACCGCTGGGCGCAGGCCCGCCAGCCCGTCATCTGGCAGAACTGAACAGCCCGGCCGGTTGATCGTCGCCCATTGCGGCGACAGCCGGGAACCCGGACATCCGGTGTCGCGCTTTCAGCGCAACGACGACGACAGTTCTTGCACCGCTTTTGCACCGTTGCGACGCCAGCGCTGCATCGTGACGGGGTAGACTGGTCGGCATGCCCTTCACACTCGCCCATCCCGCGGCCGTCCTGCCGCTGCGGGGCCGCCCGCGCCTGGACTTCGCCGCCCTGGTGACCGGCAGCCTCACGCCCGATTTCGGCTACTACCTGCTGATGCCCGGCATGCGGTTCGAAACCCACAGCTTCGCGGGCGGCATCGAGATCTGCCTGCCCGTCGGCCTGGCACTGCTGCTTTTGTTCCACGCCTTGAAGCGGCCCTTGTGCGAAGCCCTGCCCCAGCCGCACCGAGGCGCACTCCTGCCGCTGGTGTCGCAGCCGGTATCGCTGAAGCCCCTGGCGCTGCTGACCGCGGCGGCGTCGGTGCTGCTGGGCGTCTGGACCCACCTCCTATGGGACGCCTTCACCCACCGCGGGTCCTGGGGACCGCAGCACTTGCCGTTGCTGCGAAGCGAGCTGTTCACCGTGGCCGGCAAGGTCTACTGGCTCAGCGACCTGCTGCAATGGCTGAGCAGTGCAGCGGGACTGCTGGTCCTGGTGCTCGGCTATCGGCGCTGGTTGCGGCAACAGCCTCTTCACATCGGCGACGGCGGAGAGAAGCAACGCAGGCTGTGGCTGGTCGGCCTGACTGTGCTCGCGATGGTGCTGGCGCTGCCGTTCACGCAACACCGGACGCAATATTTCAGCGGCCTCAGGGCTTACGCCTTCCAGGAGTGGGTGCACGCCGCCGCGTTCTTCAGCCTGACGCTGGTGATTTATGCCCTGCTGCGCCGGCGGATCGCCGGAGGCAACAAAGACCCTTAGGGCCGCCGCGGCTGCTCCAGGCAGCGTTCGATGCTGGTGTCGCATACCGGTGCCGCGCCGCGGGACTCCAGTTCACGCCACCGGGCATAGGCGGTGTCGAAGCTTTCGGGGTAGACCGCGCCCTCGCGCAAGGGCTTGAGGATGCTGGCGCGCAGTGCCGCCGCGGTCACCGCCAGGTGCGGCGCCAGATGCCGCAGCTTCCACGGCGGATCGCCGACACGGCGCTCCAGCACCTCGAGGTGATAGACACCGCCGGGCGGCACCGCGGCGCGGTCGTGGATTTCGATCCAGCGGCGCATGCCGGCCGGCGCGGCGAGCGACCAGAGGTAGGCGTCGACCGGCGCCGGCGGGGCCGACGCCGCATCGCAGGCGGCGAAGACCAGGCAGGCGCAAAGCACCCGGCGCATGGGCGCGGCGCTCAGCGCTCGCGCAGACGATGGCTGTCCTCGGCCGTGAGGTCGAGGCCGTAAACGCGGCGCAAGTCCGCGATCCTGTCCAGGGTTGCGGCCTTGAACGGCGCCTTGTTCTCCAGGGCATGCAGGGCGATGCCCTCGAGCAGGTCGCCGAGCGAGAGGTCGAGATATTCGGCCAGGCCCTTCAGCACCTTGAGCAGGCGCTTCTCCAGCCGCACGCCGGTCTGGATGCGCTCGATCTGGTGGCGTGAATCCGGGCGGGTGGTCTTGGCGGGCATGGCGGCGGTCCTGGGAGGCTGGCGCCAGCATCGCACGGCTTGCCGGTGCCTTTCATATTTGGTACATTGGTACATATACACCAAATCGGAGCACGCATGCCCCGCCTCCGCTGCCCCGTCCGCCTGTTCCTGCTCAGCTTCTGGAGTCCGCTCGCCATGGCCGCCCCGCCCGCCACCCAGGTCCGCAGCTTCCATCTCGATGCGCCGCCGGCGCGGGTGTTTCCGCTGTTCACCGCCGAGGGCGAGCGCGCCTGGGCGCCGGGCTGGGAGCCGCAGCTGCTCAGCGGCGAGGCCGAGCGCGGCAGCGCCTTCCGCACCGTCAATGGAAACCGCCAGACCACCTGGATCGTCACCGACTACCGCCCGGCCGAGGGGCGCGTCAGCTACGCGCGGCTGGCGCAGGACTCCAATATCGGCCTGGTGGATGTGGTCTGCACGCCGGCGGCGGGCGGCACCGAGGTCAGCGTGCGCTACACCCTGACCGGGCTGAATCCGGAGGGTGAGGCCTTCGTGCGGGACTTCCTCGACGGCGGGCACTACGCGCGGATGATCGAGGAATGGCACAGCGCGACGCGCGCGGCGCTCAGCCGTTGAGCAGCTGCTCCGACCCTTTTGCACATGGATCTCCCCGCTGTCGCGCGAGCTGGTCTCCATGCCGATGCGCGCTGCCGCTCGGCTGCAGCGGCCTGAGGCCGGCGGTTCTCCATCCGCGCAGTGCAATTGCTCTCCCCAAAAAGAAGCTGCGGCACACCGGTGGGGTGTGCCGCAGCAAAAAAGCCAGAGCGTGCGGGGGCTAGACCAGCTCTGGTGCCACAGGGAGCGTCATGCGGGCGAAAAAAGGTCCACTTCGGGACGCCTATCGCGACAGCTCGCGCCGGTAGGCGGCGATCGTCGCGGCGTCGCGCACCTGCCGGGCGAAGGCGCGCGGCTCGACCGGGGCGGGCTGGACGTCGAGCAGGCCCGGCGGCGGATCGATGTTGTCGGCGTACTCCTCCTTCCAGGGCGTGAGGTACAGGCCCTGGTCGGACTCGCGCTCGCCGAGGATGGTGGTGCCGGCCTGCTGCGTGGTGTCCACCGCCGGATCCTCGGCGGGCGCAGGCTTGGCGGCGTACACCGCCGGCGCCAGGCACAGCGCGGCGACCGCGGCGAAGCGGATCACGCTCATGGCATCGCTCCGGAGCTGCCGGCGGCGGCGAGGCTGGTCGGCTGCTGCCGCGCCTCGAGCTGGCGGATCCAGACGCCCACCATCAGGTTGTCCGGTCCGGCGATGCGCCGGTACTCGCGGTACTGCGCCAGCGCTTCCGCCGGCCGGCCAAGGTAAACCTCGTACAGGATGCCGAGGTTCAGGTGCGCCGCGGCCTCGTCCGGCTTCAGCGCGATGGCCTTGCGGTAAGCCTGCTCGGCGTGCCCGTAGTCCCCGCTCTCGCGGTAGAGAATGCCGAGCCAGTTCCAGGCGAAGGCATTGTGGTCGTCGGCGGCCGTGGCCTTGGCGAAGCTGGCAATGGCCTGGTCGTGCTGCCGGCCCTGGGCCTGCAGCACGCCCAGGTCGTTGAGCGGGCCCGCATACTGCGGGAAATCCTGGGCCAGCTTGGCGAAGGCCTCCTTGGCTTCCTGCGGCTTCTTGTCCTTCATCAGCGACAGCGCGGCCTGGAAGCGCTGCTCGGGGTCGCCCTTGGCGGCGTCGGCCGGGACCGGCATGGTCCGGGCCGGCTCCGCACCATGGGCGGGCGGCGGAGCCCCGTAATAGCGCGGCGCCGGCCCGCTGCAGGCGGCCAGCAACAGCGCGGCGGCACCCAGTTCAGCGCAGCGCTTCATAGCGGTCCTCACGTTGCTCGTTCTTGCCGTAGCGCGCCGGCGCCAGCTCGGCGAGCTGGTTGGCGCTCTTCTGGATCCAGTCGTTCCACAAGCCCTGGCCGAAGCGCTGCAGGTTGGCGCGGTGCGCCTCGATCGCCTTCTGCTCGATCGGCTCGGCCTGCTCCTCCAGCAGCAGCTGGTACTGCTCCAGCTCTTCGCCCTTGAGGCGGGCCGGGCGTTCGGACTCCAGCATGGCCTGGCCGAAGTCGCGGTAGACGGCGCCGATCTCGTAGGTCGCCGCGGTGGTGACCTCGGCATAACCGTAGGCGGCGGCGCTGCTCAAGCTGGCGATGGCGGTTTCCGCCGCCTGCTTGCGCCGCGGCAGGCTGCTGGCCAGCGGCGCCTTCAGCGCCAGCGCCCGCGCCGCGGCGGCGTCGACGCGGCCGAGCTCGAGCTGCGCCTGCGCCGCGGCCAGCTTGCTGGCCTCGCTGCGCTGCGCGCCGGCCGCGCTGTCCGCGGCGACGATCTCGCGCAGCCAGTACACGTGGCGCGTGCTGTCGGCCGCCGCCAGGACCGCCAGGCGCTGCCGCGCCTCGATGCCGCGGTCCAGCGGCAGCGGCCAGGCCTTGAGGTAGGACTGATAGGCTTCGACCGCCTGCGGCTGGCGCTGCGCCTGGTCGTTGAGCGCGGCGGCCAGCCAGGCCGCTTCGCGGCGTGTGTCGATGCTCTCGGCGGGGCGTTGCGCCAGGCGCGCGTAGACCTCGGCCGCCGCGGCCGGCTGCGCGTCTTTCTGGTAGGCCAGCGCCAGCTTCTTGTCGGCGTCGGCCAGCAGCGGGCTCTGCGGGTTGCGGGCGCGGAAGTCCTCCAGCGAGCGCTCCGCGGCGTGCCAGTCCTGTGCGCCGAACCAGGCCGAAGCGGCATCGTAATCGGCGTTGGGCCGGATCGAGGCTTCGGGCACGACCTGGCCGACGCGGGCGAACAGCTGGGCGGCGCCGCGCAGGTCGCCGGCGCTGCGGGCGGCGTCGCCCTGCTTGTAGATCGAGGCGGCCAGCTGCTCCACCACCAGCTTGTGGTTGGCATTGCCCGGCGGGGTCAGGGCCAGCAGCTGGGTGTAGGCGGTCTC
>DASRFD010000095.1:0-15888 GCA_035651715.1 Nevskia sp. | reverse complement strand
CGATCTGGGACGAATGGGCCGACGAGAACGGCGAGCTCGGCCCGGTCTATGGCCGGCAGTGGCGCTCCTGGCCCACCGCCGACGGCCGCCATATCGACCAGATCAAGCAGGTCCTCGACTTGCTGAAGAAATCGCCGGACTCGCGCCGCATCATCGTCTCGGCCTGGAACGTCGGCGAGCTGGACCGGATGGCGCTGATGCCCTGCCACGCCCTGTTCCAGTTCTACGTCGCCAACGGCAGGCTGTCCTGCCAGCTCTACCAGCGCAGCGCCGACATCTTCCTCGGCGTGCCGTTCAACATCGCCTCATACGCGCTGCTCACCATGATGGTGGCGCAGGTCAGCGGCTTCAAACCGGGCGAGTTCATCTGGACCGGCGGCGACTGCCATCTCTACTCCAACCATCTGGAGCAGGCGCGCCTGCAGCTGACGCGCGAGCCCAGGCCCCTGCCGACGATGACCCTCAACCCGGACGTGAAGGACCTGTTCGCCTTCAAGCTGGAAGACTTCGTGCTCAGCGACTACGAGCCGCACGCCCACATCAAGGCGCCGGTGGCGGTTTGACCCCCGGCCTGACCCTGGTCGTCGCCGTCGCCGACAACGGCGTGATCGGCCGCGAGGGCGGCTTGCCCTGGAGGCTGCCGGAGGACCTCAAGCACTTCCGCCGCCTGACCCTGGGCCACACCGTGCTGATGGGACGCAAGACCTTCGACTCCCTCGGCAAGCCACTGGAAGGGCGGGCCAACTGGGTGCTGACGCGCGACCCTGCCTACGCGCCGGCCGGAGCCACCGTGTTCCACGATCTCGAAGCGGCTCTTGCCGCGCGGCCGCAAGGTGAGCTGCTGGTCATCGGCGGCGCCGAGCTGTACCGGCAGACCCTGCCGCACGCGCGACGGCTGGAGCTGACCCGGGTCCACGCCCGGGTCGAGGGCGACACCTACTTCCCGTCCTACGATCCGGCGCAGTGGCGGCAGGTCGCGCGGGAGGACCATGCCGCCGACGAGCGCCACGCCCACGCCTACAGCTTCCTCACCCTGGAGCGCGTGTAGGGCGGTCCGTCGCCGCCGTCGCGTGGCGCCTGGAAATGCCGCCGGCGGGGGGGACGGCCGGCCCCGCGGGGTCATGCTATAAAACCTTGCCGCGCCGCCAGGCGCGGTCCATTCCGAGAACCAGAGGACAAACCATGGCGGACCTCAAAGCGCAGTTCGAGCAGGCTCAGACCGACGTCAAGACGCTGACCAAGCGCCCCGGCAACGAGGACATGCTGACCCTCTACGCGACCTTCAAGCAGGCCACCCAGGGCGATGTGTCCGGCTCGCGCCCGGGCATGCTGGACATGGTCGGCCGCGCCAAGTACGACGCCTGGGCCAAGCTCAAGGGCGAGAGCAAGGACAGCGCGATGAAGAAGTACGTCGACAAGGTCGCGGCCCTGTTGAAGACGCACCGGTAAAGGCGCCTGCAGCCCGCCCTTCAGGGCGAGGCGGCTCCTGCCGCCGGCAGTGCCCCGGCCCCCACGCCGGCCTGCAACCGCAACAGCCCCTCTCCCGGCACAGCCGGGAGAGGGGCATGGTTTTTCAGAACAGCTTGCCCTTGTCCTTGGGCCCCATCATCTGCTCCCGCACCAGCGGAATCGGCGGCCCGCCGTAGGACAGGAACTGGTCGTGGAAGTCGTGCCAGGCGTCGCGGCCGCCCCGGCTCCCGGTCCAGTCGGCGCGCAGCTTGCGGATCATCAGCTTGCCCAGGGTGTAGTTGAGGTAGGCCGGGTCGAAGGTGCCGCGCTCGGCCTGCTGGGTGGCGTTGCCGGCATCCTGGTAGCCCTGCTCGCGGAACATCTTCTGGCAGGTTTCCACCTTCATGCCCTGGGTGTGCATGCCGATGGCGCAGAGGAAGCGCACGTCGCGCAGCAGCGCCTCCGACAGCTGGCCGACATGGACGTCGGGCGCGCCGTCGCCGAGGCCGGCCTCCCACATCATCTCCTCACTGTAGTGGGCCCAGCCTTCGGCGAAGGCGTAGCCGACGAAGATCTGGCCGAAGGTGGAGGAGGAGCGGTTGGCGTGCAGGAACTGCAGGAAGTGCCCGGGCCAGACCTCGTGCGCCGAGGTGAACAGCAGCATCGCCTTGCCCGGCTCGTAGGCCTCCTGTTCGGCCTTCGGCCAGCTCGGGTCGGGCGGGGAGACGTAGTAGGTCGAGGGCATGCCCTTGTCGTAGGGGCCGGCGATGTTGATGTAGGCGAAGTTCCAGCGCTGATAAGGCGGGGCCTCGTTGACCAGGGCCTGCTCGGTGCCGGGGATGCCGACCAGGTTCTTGTCCTGCACGAACTGGCGCAGCTGCGTCAGCTGGGCGCGGGCCGCTTCGACCACGCTGCCCTGCGGCTTGTCGGCCTCGACCTTGGCGACGCAGGCTTCCAGGGTGCCGCCGGGCAGCAGCTGGGCGCAGGCTTCCTTCAGCGCCGCGGTGTTGCGCGCCAGGTCGGCCTTGCCGACCCGCTCCAGCTCGGCCAGCGGCGTGCGCACGCGCTCGGTGCGCCACAGCATGTCGGCGAAGCGCCTGGGCCCGAGGACGAAGCTGTCGTCGGCCGCCGCCTGCTGCGCCTTGAACCACTCGGCCAGCTCCTGCATGGCCTGGGCCGCCGGCCCGATCGCGGCTTTCAGCTCGTCCTGCAGCGCCGGGTCCTTGACCTCGGCGTAGGCCTTGGGCGCATCGTTGCGGAAGAAGTCGGCGTAGCCGCCGAAGGCCGAGATGCCGCGCTTGACGAAGGTCTTGGGCAGCGGCGTCTTGAGGTTGGCGCGGATCTGGCCGGCGGCGGCCGGGATCGAATGGAGGTAGCCGACGAAGGCCTTCAGGCGCTGGTCCAGCGGCTTGTAGGGCCGCTCCATGTAGACGCTGGGATCGAAGCCGTTGTCGAGATAGAACGCCGGATTGTGGAACGGGGCCTGCGCCTCCTCGCGCCAGAACAGCTCGCCGTCGATGCGCGCCAGCAGGTATTCGCGCTCGAAGCGCTGCTGCGGCGGCAGCGAGGACGGCTTGAAGGCCAGCGCCTGCTTGCGCTCGGATTTGAACCAGTCCGCTTCCTTGGCCAGGCCGGCGGCGCTCCAGTCCGGCAGCTTGCCGTCGTACTCATGGCGCCCGGCGTAGACCGCCTGCGCCGGCTCGGCGGCGAAAAAGCCTTCCTGGTAGTCGTTGAGGAACGCGGTCCACTTGGGATCGTCCGCCGGTTTGGTGCCGGCAAGGGCCGGCAGGGACGCCGCGAGCAGCGCGGTCGAGCAAAGCAGGGACAGCCTGCTGCGAAGGTTCATGGTCACCCCCTGGTTTGTGGTGGGGCGGCGTGCCGGGCGGCAGCCGCCGATGGCCCAGCATAGCGCTGTCGCAGCCCTGCCGTGACGCCCGGCCCGGCAGGGAAAAAGGCAGTCGCGGCCGATCCCCCGGCGAAGCGCGGCAGGGCCGCGGCGCCGCCTGCCTGCGAGCCCGGCCTACAGCAGGACCAGGCTGGCCAGCCCGAGGAACAGGCTGATGCCGACGATGTCCGTGGTGGTGGTCAGGAAGATGCTGGAGGCGGTGGCCGGGTCGGCGCCGAAGCGGCGCAGCAGCGAGGGCACCGCCACCCCGGCGAGGCCGCCGGTCAGGCAGGCGCCGGTCATCGCCGCCGTCACCACCAGCCCGGCCTGCAGCGCATGCGCTGCGTGCTCGCCGCGGGCATAGAAATACATCACCACGCCGGCGACGAGGCCGATGATGGCGCCGTTGAGCAGGCCCAGCAGCAGCTCCTTGCGCAGCAAGGGGCCCGCGGTGTCGCTCCTGTATTCGTCAAGAGCCATCCCGCGCAGGGTCACCGCCAGGGTCTGGCAGCCGGTGTTGCCGGCGACGCTGGACAGGATCGGCAGGAACGCGGTGAGGATCACCAGCTGGCTCAGGGTGCCGCTGAACAGGCTGACGATGAAGCCCACCACCAGCCCGGTCAGCAGGTTCACCTGCAGCCAGGGATGGCGCAGCTTGAGGCTGCGCGTCCACGGCGAGAGCAGCCGCTCCTCGCTGTCCACGCCGACCATCAAGCCGCTCTGCGCGCTGATCTCGTAGGCACGCGCCTCGAACAGCGCCGCGCCGGCGACGGTGCCGAGCAGCACGCCGGCCTCGTCGCAGACCGGGTACAGCGGGTAGTGGCGGCGCGCGGTCTCGTGCATCGCGTCCTCCACCGTCATCTGCGGCAGCAGCGCGAACGGGTGCGCCAGCATGATGTCCTCGACTTTCGCGCCGGGCTCGGCCAGCAGCAGGTCGCGCATGGTCAGCAGGCCCTGCAGGCGGTCCTCGCCGTCGACGACATAGGCGTAGATCACCAGCACGTGGGCCGTGGCCAGCTCGCGCACCCGCTCCACCACCTCGGTCACGCGCGTGCCGTGCCGGAACACGGCGTCCGCCGGCTGCATCAGCACGCCGACGCTGTCCTCGTGATGGTAATGGTGATGCTGCGCCGCCTCGGCCTGGGCATGCAGCCGCGCGTCGATGGCGCGCAGCGCGGCGCGCTCGGTCTCGCTGAACCGCTCCAGCAGGGCCTTGCGCGGCAGCGCGTCGAGTTCGGCGAGCGCCGCGGCCACCAGCGCGCGCGGCTGGTCCTGCAGCAGCTTGAACCCGTCCGAGGGTGCGCGCCGGCGCAGCGCCAGGGCCAGCTGCCGCGCCTCATCCGCCGCCGGCCGGGCGGCCGCTTCCTGCTCCGACATGGTGATTCCCCTGTGCCATCCCGCTGCCGACGATCTTACTGGCGCGGTATCGCGGCCAGCAAAGGCGGGCTGCGGCACAGCGCACAGAATCAGTACGCAAAAGCGGCGGAGTTCCCGCCAGCGGCGACGCTCAGTCGGCTCTTTCCTGTCCGGCCCAGCTCCTGGCGAACTGCTGCGCCACGCGCCCGGAGCGCGAGGCCCGCGCCAGCGCCCAGCGCAGGCTGGCCTTCTCGGTCTCCTCGTCCCAGGCGCTGTGGCCGAGGCGGCGCAGGTGCAGGCGCACCAGTTCCAGGTACATCTCCTGGTTGAACGGCGGGAACGACAGCCACAGCCCGAAGCGCTCCGACAGGGCGATCTTGTCCTCGGCCGACTCGCCCGGGTGCAGTTCGCCGTCGACGAAGCGGTACTCCTCGTTCTCGCTGCGGTATTCGGGCATCAGGTGGCGGCGGTTGCTGGTGGCGTAGATCAGCACGTTGTCCGGCGGCTCCTCGATGCCGCCGTCCAGCGCCGCCTTGAGCGCGGCCAGGGCCGGGTCGTTCTGCGCCACGCTGAAGTCGTCGACGTACAGCACGAAGCGCTCGGCCCGCTCGCGCAGCGGCGCCACCACGTCGGGCAGGTCGGTGAGGTCGTGCGGGTGCACCTCCACCAGGCGCAGCCCTTCGGGCCCGAACTGGCCGAGCAGGGCCTTGACCAGGGAGGACTTGCCGGTACCGCGGCTGCCGGTGAGCAGGGCGTGGTTGGCCGGGCGGCCGTCGACGAAGCGGCGCGTGTTCCGCAGCAGCTCGGCTTTCTGCCGCTCGATGCCGAGCAGCTCGTCCAGGCGCGCGTGCGTGGGGAAGGCGATCGGCTGCAGCGCGCCGCTGCGCCAGCGGTAGGCAAGGGCTTGATCGACGGCCATGGTCCTGCGCTTTGCTCCTCGTGATCTGTGAACCGGCGCACATTTACGGCCCGGCTACCCCTCAGTCAGGGGATGCCACTGCGGCGCCCGTGCCCCTACTGTACCCCCAGGGGCGGACAGCGTCCGCCGTTTGTTCGGGGGCGCTGTACATTGGCGCGGAACCGCAAGGTTCCGCGCTTTTTCTTGGTGTACGTCCTGTACAAGCACCGCGCCATCCATGGCGCGGACTGTTGCAACAAGCGGTCCTCTTGCCTGGCTTCAGGCCAGCTTCTTGTGCCGTGACCTGCGGTTCACGCCGGGCTCGGAGCCGGTGCGGCGGCGGAAATCGTCCTCGTATTCGCGGTAGTTGCCTTCCAGGAACACCACTTCGCCGCTGTCCTCGAAGGCCAGGATGTGGGTGGCGACGCGGTCGAGGAACCAGCGGTCATGCGAGATGACCATGGCGCAGCCGGAGAAATCCAGCAGGGCCTCTTCCAGGGCGCGCAGGGTTTCCACGTCGAGGTCGTTGGTCGGCTCGTCGAGCAGCAGCACGTTGCCGCCGCCGAGCAGCAGCTTGGCCAGGTGCAGGCGGTTGCGCTCGCCGCCGGACAGGTCCTTGATGCGCTTCTGCTGGCTCTCGCCCTTGAAGTTGAAGCGGCCGATGTAGGCGCGCGAGGGCATCTCGAAGCTGCCGGCGCGGATGATGTCGTTGCCGCCGGAGATTTCCTGGAACACGGTCTTGTTGCCGTCCAGCGCGTCGCGCGACTGGTCGACGTAGGCGAACTTCACCGTATCGCCGATGCGGATGGTGCCGGCGTCCGGCTTCTCCTGGCCCAGCAGCATGCGGAACAGGGTGGTCTTGCCGCGGCCGTTGGCGCCGATGATGCCGACGATGGCGCCGCGCGGCACCTTGAAGCTCAGCCCCTCGTACAGGGTGCGGTCGCCGTAGGACTTCTTCACGCCCTCGACCTCGACCACCAGGTCGCCGAGGCGCGGGCCGGGCGGGATGTACAGCTCCTTGGTCTCGGCGCGCTTCTGGAATTCCTGCGAGGCCAGCTCTTCGTAGGCCTTGACGCGGGCCTTGGACTTGGCCTGGCGGCCCTTCGGATTCTTGCGCACCCACTCCAGCTCTTCCTTCATCGCCTTCATGTGCGCGTCTTCGCTCTTCTGCTCCTGCTCCAGGCGCTTCTCCTTCTGCTCCAGCCAGGAGGAGTAGTTGCCCTGCCAGGGGATGCCGTGGCCGCGGTCCAGCTCGAGGATCCAGCCGGCGACGTTGTCGAGGAAGTAGCGGTCGTGGGTCACCGCGATGATGGTGCCGGGGAAGTCGTTGAGGAACTTCTCCAGCCAGGCCACCGACTCGGCGTCCAGATGGTTGGTCGGCTCGTCGAGCAGGATCATGTCCGGCTTGGACAGCAGCAGGCGGCACAGCGCGACACGGCGGCGCTCGCCGCCGGACAGCTTGGTGACGTCGGCGTCCCACGGCGGCAGGTTCAGCGCCTCGGCGGCCTTGTCCAGGATCACGTCCAGGTTATGGCCGTCGCTGGCGGCGAGGATCGCCTCCAGCTCCTGCTGGCGGGCGGACAGCTTGTCGAAATCGGCGTCCGGTTCGGCATAGGCCGCATAGACCTTGTCCAGCTCGGCCTGGGCGTTGGTGATTTCCGCCACGGCCTCCTCGACGTTGCCGCGCACCGTCTTGTTCGGGTCCAGCTGCGGCTCCTGCGGCAGGTAGCCGACCTTCAGGCCCGGCATCGGCCGCGCCTCGCCGTGAAAGTCCTTGTCCACGCCGGCCATGATGCGCAGCAGGGTCGACTTGCCGGCGCCGTTGTAGCCCAGCACGCCGATCTTGGCGCCGGGGAAGAACGACAGCGAGATGTCGCGCAGGATTTCCTTCTTCGGCGGGACGGTCTTGCCGACCCGGTTCATGGTGTAGACGTACTGGCTCATGGGGTGCGATTCGATGGATGGGCGCCGCTGCATGGCGCGGACGCGAATTGTAGCTCATGGGGTGAGGCCGGCGGCTCGGCGCGTGGCCGTCCCCGGCGCTCCCGGCGCCCGCGCCTGGGCGGCAAGGCCGCCGGCCCGGGCCACGGGGAAAATCCTTCGGGAAAGGGCACGCCGGCCGGGCCGCGGGCGCCTCACAGCCCGCCCGTTTTCCGCGATACTAGCGCCAATTCCCTCATTTCCAACCATCTTAAATGTCCACCACCACACTGGCGATCGGCGCGGACGACGTCCGCGATGCCGCGCGCCTGATCGAGGGCCAGGTGATGCGCACGCCCTGCGCCCCGTCGCGGGTGCTGTCGCGGCTCACCGGCGCCGAGATCTGGCTGAAGTTCGAGAACTTCCAGTTCACCGCCTCGTTCAAGGAGCGCGGCGCGGTGAACAAGCTGGCGCGCCTGTCCGAGGCCGAGCGCAAGGCGGGGGTGGCGGCGATGTCGGCCGGCAACCACGCCCAGGCGGTGGCGCACCACGCCACCCGGCTCGGCATCCGCAGCGTCATCGTCATGCCCAAGAACACGCCGTTCACCAAGGTCCGCAACACGCGCGAGCTGGGCGGCGAGGTGATCCTGCACGGCGATACCCTGGCGGACTCCTTCGACTTCCTGATCCGGGAGCTGATCGAGGGCCGCGGCATGACCCTGGTCCATCCCTACGACGACCCCCACGTCATGGCCGGGCAGGGCACCATCGCGCTGGAGATGCTGGCCGACGTGCCGGAGCTGGATACCCTGGTCATCCCCATCGGCGGCGGCGGGCTGTTCTCCGGCAACGCCGTGGCGGCGCACGCGCTGCGCCCGGACCTGCGCATCGTCGGCGTCGAGTCGGCCGGCTACTGCTCGGCCTACGCCGCGCTGAAGGAGGACCCCGGCCTGGTGCGCGGCGGCCCGACCATCGCCGAGGGCATCGCGGTCAAGGGCGTCGGCAAGCAGACCCTGCCGGTGATCCGCGCCCACGCCCACGAGCTGGTGCGGGTGGAGGAGGCGGCGATCGAGCGCGCCGTCGGCCTGCTCGCCAACGTGGAGAAGGTGGTCGCGGAAGGCGCCGGTGCCGCCGGCCTGGCCGCGCTGCTGGCCGACCCGGCCAAGTACGCCGGCCGCAAGGTCGGCCTGATCGTCACCGGCGGCAACATCGACCCGCGCCTGCTCGCCTCGGTGCTGCTGCGCCAGCTGGTGCACGAGTCGCGCCTGGTCAGCCTGTCGATCGAGATCGAGGACAGCCCGGGCTTCCTGGCGCGCGTCGCCGGCAGCGTCGGCCAGAGCGGCGGCAATATCGTGCAGGTGCACCACGAGCGCCTGTCGGCCGGCCGCCATGCCAAGAGCGCCACCCTGGAGATGCTGATCGAGGCCCAGGACGAGGCCCACTCCAACCAGATCATCGCCGACCTGCAGGCGGCGGGTTACGTGGTGCGCCGGGTCTATGGCGGCTACGGCGAGTTCGAATAGGCTGTTCCCTCCCGCCGTGCACGGCGGAGGGGCGGGTGAGGGGAGCGCCGGCAGGGCCGGCGCAGGCTGAATCGGGAATCTGACGGATGGACTTTCACCTTCTGCTGCTGCGCCTAGCACACGCCTCGCCCGGGGCCTGGATGCTGAGCCGCGTGTTCCTGCTGCTGGCGCTGGGCCTGCTGGTGCAGCAGCTGTGGCTGCGCCGCAGCCCGACCCTGGCCGAGATGAACGTGGTGACCCTGCGCGGCGGCCTGCTGGCGGTGCCGCTGGTGCTCGGCGCGGCGGCGCTGTGCGCCTGGTTCGGCTACCAGACCCCGGGGCAGCGCGCCGGGCAGCTGCGGCTGGCGCGCTCGGCGCCGGTGCGCCTGGCCTACGGCAGCGCCGGCGCGCCGGCGATCCAGGTCTTCACCGCGCCCGGCTGCGGTCCCTGCCGCAACCTCGAGGCGCGGCTGCGGGCCTTCATCCGGCAAGGCTACGCGGTGGAGTACATCCCGGTGTCGATGAACGGCGACGAGGACTGGGAGGCGCTGGAGGCGGCCCTGTGCAGCGCCGATCCGCGCGCAGGCTTCGAGCGCGTGTTCGCCCTGGCCGGCGCGCCGCCCGCCACGCCGGGCTGCTTCAGCCCGGTGCGCGGCAACGAGCCGGTGCTGCAGGCGCTGAGCGGCCGGGAGGTATTCCCCACGGTCGTGATGCCCGACGGCCTGCTGCGCATCGGCGCGCCTTCCGACGGCGAGCTGGGCGACTATCTCCGGGCGGCGGCGCCGCTGCCGGCAGCGGGTCGCGCGCTTTGAGCAAGGGCGGCTCGCAGCTGACGCTGTTCCCCGAGCCCGTCACCGGCGAGCGCCGGCGCCGCGCCAGCACCGCGCGCATGTTCTTTGCGCTGTGGCCGGACGAGCGGGTGCGGCTGGCCCTGGCCCGTGCCGCGCTGCAGATTCCGCCGGGCGACGCCTCGCGCGCGGTGTGGGTGCGCACCGAGCGCTACCACCTGACCCTGGCCTTCCTCGGCGAGATCGAGCCGCGCCAGGCCGAGGCCGCCGAGCTGGCGGCTTCGCACGTCCGCGTGCAGCCGTTCCGGCTGAACCTGGACACGGTCGGCCACTTCGAAGGGCCCCGGGTGGTCTGGATCGGCCCGCAGACCTTGCCGCCGGAGCTGACCCAGCTCAAGGCCGAGCTCGACCGCGAGCTGCTGCGCTACGGCCTGCCGGTGCTGCCGGGCAAGTTCACGCCGCACATCACCTGCCTGCGCGGCGTGCCCGAAGCCCCCGATGCGGCGCCGCCGCAGATCGAATGGCCGGTGAGCGAATTCGTGCTGGTGAAGAGCGTGGTCAAGCCCGGCGCCTCGAAGTACAAGGTCGTACGGCGCTGGCCGCTGGGAATGGCGCCGGCCAGCGAGCTGTTCATCGAGGAAGACGGGCCGCCGCCGTAGCCGCGAATGTCGACATCGTCACGCTTTTTTCATGAAAGCCCGGGCCGCCGGCGGCATGGCGACCATTAAGGAGGTTGTCGAAGAAGTGCGCGACGACCCCCGAACAATGGAATAAGCGTACCGTCGACGACAAGGCCGGTGCTGTACGAGGAGGACGGCGTGTAAATGGAGGCGAGGGGCCCCAGGGCCGCATTCAGCTGCCGCGGGGTTCCTTCACTTCGGCGATCACGCTGCCCTGGGCCAGGCGCGCCTCGATGGTTTCGCCCGGCCGCACCTGCGCCGCGTCGCGCAGCACCCGGCCATCCGGCCCGCGCACAATGGCATAACCGCGGGCCAGCACCGCCTGCGGATTGAAGCTGCCGAGCAGGCCCTGCGCTGCGCTCAGGCGGGTCTGGCGGGCCGCCAGCCGCGACTGGATGCGGCCCTGCAGCCGCGCCGCCAGGTTGTCGAGGTGGCGGCGCTCGCCGGCCAGGCGCAGGCCCGGGTCGGTCCGCGCCAGGCGGCCGGCCAGGACGCGCAGGCGCTCGCCTCGCAGGCGCAGGCGGCCTTCCAGGGCGTGGCGCAGGCGCTCATCCAGCTCGTCCAGGCGCTGCGCCCGGTCCTGCAGGCGCCGGCCGGGATGCAGCAGCTCCAGCCGTGCCAGCAGGCCGCCCAGGCGCTCGCCGGCGTTCTCCAGCCGGCGCTCCAGGGCCGCCAGCAGCAGCTGGTCCAGCGCGCTCAGCCGCGCCGCCCACTCCGCGGCGTCCGGCGTCGCCAGCTCGGCCGCGGCGGTGGGAGTGGCGGCGCGCAGGTCGGCGGCGAAGTCGGCGATGGTGACGTCGACCTCGTGGCCGACGCCGGTGATGACCGGCACCGCGCAGGCGCGGATCGCGCGCGCCACCGCCTCGTCGTTGAAGGCCCACAGGTCTTCCAGCGAGCCGCCGCCGCGGACCAGCAGCAACACGTCCAGCGGCGCCCGGCGCGGCAGCTCGTACAGCGCCTTGACGATGGCCGGCGGCGCCTCGGCGCCCTGCACCGGCACCGGGTAAAGGAACACTTCCGCCAGCGGCCAGCGGCGGGCCAGCGCGGTCAGCACGTCGTGCACCGCGGCGCCGCTGGCCGAGGTGACCAGGCCGATGCGGCGCGGCGCGGCAGGGATCGGGCGCTTGAGGGCCGGGTCGAACAGGCCTTCCGCCGCCAGCCTGGCCTTGAGCTGCTCGAAGGCGCGCAGCAGGGCGCCGGTGCCGGCCGGCTCCATGTAGTCGGCGATCAGCTGCAGCTCGCCGCGGGCCGGGTAGATGCCGACCTTGCCCCGGACCAGCACCGCGTCGCCGTTGGCCGGAGGCGGCCGCACGTAGAAGTTGGCGTTGCGGAACATGGCGCAGCGCAGCTGCGCCTGGGCGTCCTTCAGCGTGAAATACCAGTGGCCGGACGCGGGTTTGGCCAGGTTGGAAATCTCGCCCTGCACCCATACGTTGGGCAGGCTGTCCTCCAGCAGGCCGCGCAGGATCTCGGCCAGCTCGGAGACGGCATAAACGGTGCGCGGGGCGGGGGAGGGATCGGACGCAGGCATGGCGGTACGGCCAATCTTAATGCCTGGGCTGCCGCGCCGCTAAAATGGATCACGCCCCGGCCGGGCGTGAGTCGCAGGCCACAAGTCTGTATAATATTGCTTTGCCGGAGCCGTAAATGTCGCGCCAGTCCCCTGACTCCCGCATCGATCTCGAAGCCCTCACCTTCGACGACGTTCTGCTGCAGCCCGCCTATTCCGAAGTTCTGCCGCGCCAGGTCGACCTTCGAACCCCGCTGACCTCGCGCATCACCCTCAACATCCCGCTGCTGTCGGCGGCGATGGACACCGTGACCGAAGCCAACCTGGCCATCGCCCTGGCCCAGGAAGGGGGCATCGGCATCGTGCACAAGAACATGACCGCCGAGCGCCAGGCCGCCGAAGTGCGCCGGGTCAAGAAGTACGAGTCCGGCATCATCGCCGACCCGATCACCGTGCCGCCGACCATGACCATCGCCGAGGTGCTGGCGCTGACCCGCGCCAACCGCATCTCCGGCGTGCCGGTGGTGGCCGGCGACGAACTGGTCGGCATCGTCACCAGCCGCGACCTGCGCTTCGAGACCAAGCTGGACCAGCCGGTCTCCAGCATCATGACGCCGCAGGCGCGCCTGGTCACGGTCAAGGAAGGGGCCTCGCGCGATGAGGTGATCAGCCTGCTGCACAAGCACCGCATCGAGAAGGTGCTGGTGGTCAACGGCAAGCACGCGCTGCGCGGCATGATCACGGTGAAGGACATCCAGAAGTCCACCGAGCACCCGCTGGCCTGCAAGGACGAGCGCGGCCGCCTGCGCGTCGGCGCCGCCGTCGGCACCGGCCCGGATACCGACGAGCGCGTCGCCGCCCTGATCGAGGCCGGCGTCGACGTGGTGGTGGTCGACACCGCCCATGGCCACAGCAAGGGCGTGCTCGACCGCGTGGCCCGCATCAAGAAGCAGCATGGCGACAGCCTCCAGGTGATCGGCGGCAACATCGCCACCGGCGAGGCCGCCCTGGCCCTGGTCGATGCCGGCGCCGACGCAGTCAAGGTCGGCATCGGCCCCGGCTCCATCTGCACCACCCGCATCGTCGCCGGCGTCGGCGTGCCGCAGATCAGCGCCGTGATGGCGGTCGCCGCCGCGCTGAAGGACAAGGGCATCCCGCTGATCAGCGACGGCGGCGTGCGCTACTCCGGCGACTTCGCCAAGGCCCTGGCGGCGGGCGCCTACGCCGTGATGGCCGGCAGCCTGTTCGCCGGTACCGAGGAGGCGCCCGGCGAGGTCGAGCTGTACCAGGGCCGCTCCTACAAGTCCTACCGCGGCATGGGCTCGATGGGCGCCATGTCCCAGGCCCAGGGCTCGAAGGACCGCTATTTCCAGGACACCACCTCGGAGGTCGAGAAGCTGGTGCCGGAAGGCATCGAGGGCCGCGTGCCGTACAAGGGCCCGATGGCGGCCATCGTCCACCAGATGATCGGCGGACTGCGCGCCAGCATGGGCTACACCGGCTGCACCACCACCGAGGAGCTGCGCACCCGCACCCGCTTCGTCAAGATCACCGGCGCCGGCATCAAGGAATCGCACGTCCACGACGTGACCATCACCAAGGAAGCGCCGAACTACCGCACCGAGTCCTAAGCGCACAAGAGTCTGCTGACATGCGACACACCAGGCCGCAAGAAGACCCGCTCACCGGGTTTTCTTGCGGCCTCTCTTTTTCCCTCAGTACCGCGGAAGACCGCTTTGAAAAACATCCACGCTGACCGGATCCTGATCCTGGACTTCGGCTCGCAGTACACCCAGCTCATCGCGCGCCGCGTGCGCGAACTCGGCGTCTACAGCGAGATCCACCCCTGGGACTGCGGCGACGAGGCGATCCGCGCCTTCGCACCGAAGGGCATCATCCTCTCAGGCAGCCCCGAGTCGGTGCTCGAGGCCAACGCGCCGCGCGCGGCCGACGCGGTGTGGGCGCTGGGCGTGCCGGTGCTGGGCATCTGCTACGGCATGCAGACCATGGCGGCGCAGCTCGGCGGCCGCGTCGAGCCCGGCCACATCAAGGAATTCGGCTACGCCGAGATCCGCGCCCGCGGCCACAGCGAGCTGTTCCGCGATATCCAGGACCGCACCAACGAGCAGGGCCACGGCCTGCTCGACGTGTGGATGAGCCATGGCGACCGCGTCGCCGAGCTGCCGCCCGGCTTCAAGCTGATCGCCAGCACCCGTGATGTGCCGCACGCCGGCATGGCCGACGAGTCGCGCCGCTACTACGCCATCCAGTTCCACCCCGAGGTCACCCACACCACGCAGGGCAAGCGCATCTACTCGCGCTTCGTCCACGACATCTGCGGCTGCGGCAACGCCTGGACCGCGGGCAACATCATCGACGACGCCATCGCCCGCGTGCGCGCGCAGGTCGGCAAGGGCAAGGTGCTGCTGGGCCTGTCCGGCGGCGTCGACTCCTCGGTGGTGGCGGCCCTGCTGCACAAGGCCATCGGCGGCCAGCTGACCTGCGTCTTCGTCGACCACGGCCTGCTGCGCCACCACGAAGGCGACCAGGTGATGCAGGTGTTCGCCAGGAACCTCGGCGTGAAGGTCATCCGCGTCAACGCGGAGCAGCGCTTCCTGGCCGAGCTGAAGGGCGTCAGCGATCCCGAGGCCAAGCGCAAGATCATCGGCCGCCTGTTCATCGAGGTGTTCGACGAGGAGGCGCACAAGATCAAGGACGTCGACTTCCTCGCCCAGGGCACCATCTACCCGGACGTGATCGAGTCCGCCGGCGCCAAGACCGGCAAGGCCCACGTCATCAAGAGCCACCACAACGTCGGCGGCCTGCCGGAGCGGATGAAGCTCAAGCTGGTCGAGCCGCTGCGCGAGCTGTTCAAGGACGAGGTGCGCGCCATCGGCGTGGAGCTGGGCCTGCCGGCCGAGATGGTCCACCGCCACCCCTTCCCCGGCCCCGGCCTGGGCGTGCGGATTCTCGGCGAGGTCACCAAGCAGGCGGCCGACACCCTGCGCCTGGCCGACCACATCTTCATCGAGGAGCTGCGCCGCTCCGGCTGGTACGACAAGACCAGCCAGGCCTTCGCCGTGTTCCTGCCGGTGAAGAGCGTCGGCGTCACCGGCGACGGCCGCCGCTACGAGCCGGTCATCGCCCTGCGCGCCGTCGAGACCATCGACTTCATGACCGCCCGCTGGGCGCACCTGCCGTATGAGCTGCTGGACGAATGCAGCCGCCGCATCGTCAACGAGGTGCCGGGCCTGTCGCGCGTGGTCTACGACATCTCGGGCAAGCCGCCGGCGACGATCGAATGGGAATGATTCTAGTAGCGTAACTGTTTGATATTAAAGAAATCTATACTTTCAAACTTTTTTCAGCACTTGACCTAGAATCAAGGGGTTAGCTCCCGAGGATTCGGCCAATGTTGCAAACCATGCGGTCCACTCGCCGCAATCGTCTGAAAGACGCCACGCCTGCTGCCAAGAAGAAAAGCGGCGGCTTTACTTTCGATGAGCACGCGATCTTCGATGGCGCAGTTCTGATCTACCGAACTCGGCACAGCGGCGACGTATGGCAGTTCCGAATGTACGTACAGGCCGAGCAACGCTATGTTCGGAAGTCGCTCAAAACGCGAGACAAGGAAGAGGCGGCAAATCGCGCAAGGCGCGAATTCATCGCTTATCAGGCCAAGATTCAAAATGGCGAGAAGCTGTTCTCTGTGACGGCGGAGGAGCTGCGCAGGCTGTTCCTTGAATCGCAGCAGAAAAACAGGCTCGACATGGGGACGATTCGAGAGGGGCGCTTTAGGAACCTAAAGACCCACACGAAGCACTACGTCGATTTCGTCGGTCGAGCCACCAAGATTCAGAACATTGACCGCAAGTTCTTTCGAGGCTATCTAGTCTTTCG
>DASRFD010000094.1:0-4765 GCA_035651715.1 Nevskia sp. | reverse complement strand
ATTTCTCACCACGTTGATTGGGGGCCGCCTTGGGCGGGTGCTGGCCGGGGCCGCACCCGCCTGGTCTCCTCTCCACCCGCTCGGCGAGCGGCGCCGCTGCATTTTTCCCGCCCGCGCGGCCGCACGGGCCGCCCCCGGCGCGCACCGCGGACGCCGGGGCGAGCGCACACCTGAGTTTTTCCCCACTCACGCCGGCGCCGCTGGCGGCGCACGCGGCGGTGGCGCGCCCGTGGGTGCTCCCGGCCGCGGCGGCAGGATCACCGCGCGTAGGTTCGCCCACACTTGGGTGAACAGCGCCTGCCACGGGTAGGCCTCTGACAGCGCCAGCACCACCCGCCGCACACTCACCCGTACCACCGCCCCCAGCTTCAGCAAGCGCACTCGGATCGTGTCGCACTGCGCCTGCGGCTGCTCCGTCTGCGGCAGGCCGTGCTTGCGCAACGCCCACAGGATCAGGTAGGCCACCGCCGCGAAGCATAAGCGGATCTGGTTGGCGCGCATCGTGGCGCAACTGACGCGCTCGGCATACAGGAACAGCTTCTGCTCCTTGATCCGGTTCTCCATGGCGCCGCGGCCGCAGTACTCCCGCTCATACAAAGGCGCCGCCGCGACCTCTTCGGCCGGCAGCGAACTGACGATGAAGCGCGGGTTGGCGCCCGCGGCCAGGTGCTCGGCCTTGCCGATCACCCGCCGCGCGCGGCTCCAGCTCTTGCGGGTGCGGTAGACGAAGTCCTTGAAGACCCGGGCCGGCTGGCCCGTCTGCGCGAACTGCTGCTGGGCCTGGTGCAACTCGGCCCCCAGGATGGCCAGCAAGCGCCGGTTCTTGGCCAGGCCGATGACGTAATCGACGCCGTTCTCCTCGCACCAGCGCAGCAGCGGCTCGCGGCAGAAGCCACTGTCGGCGCGCACCACGATCCGCACCTGCGGCCAGTGCTGCCGCAGCTGGCCCACGATCCGCGCCAGCTGCTTCTTGGCGCCGAGGGCCTCGTCGATGTTCGCTGGCCGCAACAGCGCCAGCAGCGGGAAATCGCCGCAGAAGACGTACAGCGGCAGGTAGCAGTACGTGTCGTAATAGCCGTGGAAGAACCGCCCCAGTTGGTGGCCATGCAGCGGCAAGTCGGTCGCGTCGATGTCCAGCACCAGCCGCTCCGGCGGCACGACGTGCTGTTGCACGAAGGCCTCGACCAGGAAGCGCTGCATGGCGTCGAGGTGGGCGACGATCTTCTTGTAGCGGCTGGCCGCGTCGGCGCGCACGGGGGTCAACTCCAGGCGGTTGAGCGTGCTCTTGCCGGCCAAGGCCTTGCCGCGGTCGCGGCAGCGGGCGCGGTGCGCGCCGAGCAGGTCCGGCTTGCCGACGAGCAAGGCCAGCAGCGGGTCGTGGCGGAGTTGGTCGTGGTCGTTGAGGTCCTCGTAGCCCAGGCACAGGCCGAAGATCCGCTGCCGGAGGAGTTCCTCGACGCTGTGCTCGATGCGCTCGCTGTCGCGGTGGTCGGTGAAGCAACGGGCGAACTGGGCGATGAAGGCGAACTTGGCCTCGACTTCGCGCAAGAGCAGGCCGCCGGCATCGGAGGTGATGCGGCCGCCGTCGAAGGCGGCACTGACCTCGCGGCGGCCGTGGGGTTGGAAGGAGAAAAGGGTCGGGCTACACTCTGTCATAGCGAGACGGCTCCCGGGGGAACGCGTAAAGAGCATCTAGGCAATCTCTTGACGCGGCCCGGGGCCGTCTTGTTTCAAATCTGGTGAGAAATCCAGGCTAGTACCTTGAATCTGAACTGCGATGGCACGGAGACTCGATTTTTGGCAGAATTGCCCTGGCTCGCCATCTTGTCGCTCGACACGGAGGT
This sequence comes from Nevskia sp., assembly GCA_035651715.1. Classification (GTDB taxonomy): domain Bacteria; phylum Pseudomonadota; class Gammaproteobacteria; order Nevskiales; family Nevskiaceae; genus Nevskia. Next base: position 2,921 of record DASRFD010000094.1, on the reverse strand, counting down.
CGCTCATGCCAGGGTCCGCTGCCAAGGTCATCATTACCGAACGTCAGCAAGCAGTGCTCCAGGAACTGGCCCACGGCCGCACCACGCCGTTGCGCCTGCTGCAACGGGCCACCGTCGTGTTGCGTGCCTTCGCGGGCGTCGAGAACGCCACCATCGCCCAGGAGATCGGTCTGGGGCCTGATGCCGTCGGCCTGTGGCGCCGCCGCTGGGCCAAGGTCTGGCCCCGGCTGACGGTCTTCGAGTGTGCCGAGAACCAGGCCGACTTGCGGCGGGCCATCGCCGCCGTGCTCAGCGATCAGCCGCGCAGCGGTAATCCCGGCACGTTCACCCCCGAGCAGGTCACGCGCATCGTGGCGCTGGCCTGTGAACCGCCGGAGAAGTACGGCCGCCCCATCACCCACTGGACCTACGCCGAGTTGGCCGCCGAGGCGCAAATGCAGGGGATCGTCCCGTCGATCTCCGCCTCGCAAGTGGGCCGGTACTTGCGCGAGGCGGAGTTGCAACCGCACCGCAGCAAGTATTGGCTCAACACCAAGGAGAAGGACCCGGCCGTCTTCCAAGCCAAGGTCGAAGAGGTGTGCGACTGCTACCAGCAGGCGCCGCGCCGCTACCGCGAGGAGGGCGTGCATACCGTCTGCACCGATGAGATGACCGGCCTGCAGGCGCTGGAGCGGATCGCCCCGGCGCTGCCGACGGGACCGGGCCAGACCGAGTGCCGCGAGTTCGAGTACGTGCGCCACGGCACGCTGACCCTGATCGGCAATTTCCATGTCGTGACCGGCGCCCTGCTGGCCCCGAGTCTGGGGCCGACGCGCACGGAGGACGACTTCGTGCGGCACGTGGCGCAGACGGTAGCCACGGACCCCGCGGCCGCGTGGGTGTTCGTGGTGGATAACCTGAACGTCCACGCCTCGGCCAGCCTGGTGCAGTGGGTGGCGCAAGCGTGCTCGGTGGTGCAGGACTTGGGGAAAAAAAGGCAAGCGCGGCGTGCTGCGGTCGCAGGCGAGTCGGCAAGAATTCCTGGCGGAGCGTGGCCATCGGATCCGCTTCGTGTACCTGCCCAAGCATACGTCGTGGTTGAACCAGATTGAGATCGTCTTTGGCATGATCATGCGGAAGGTAATCCGGCGCGGCAGCTTTACCTCGGTGGCGGACCTGCAGGAGAAGTTGGTGCGTTTCATCGCGTACTTCAACGAGGTGTTTGCCAAGCCGTTTCGCTGGACCTTCACCGGCCGGCCCCTGCAAACAGGCGAACCCAAGAGGACAGGCAAGCGACGCCAGCGGTTCCAGAGGATTAACGATCTACGGTACTAGGTCACCGCCTAGCTCATCGACTAGCGACGGGTCGGTTAGTACTACAGCGCTACTTCAGCCGACGTCAGCTGCATAAACTGTCCTCCGGTCTGCTCTTGCGACGGAGGAGAACGATGACTCCTGAACAAGTGGCGGCGCTGGGTCCTGCCTTCGCCGCCTACCTGCGCCTGTTCGAGGATTGCTTCGGCCAAGACCGCACCCGCGAGCACTTGCACACCTACTGTCGCGGCCTGCTCTCGGAGTTGCCCCGCAAGAGCGTCGAGCCGATCGCCCTGGCGGCGGGCACGGCCGTCCGTACCTTGCAAGAGTTCCTGCGCGATCATGTCTGGGACCACGACCGGCTGCGCGACCTGCTGCAGCAGCGTCTGGCCCGGCGCGCGCCGCCGACCGGCGCCGATGACCTCGGCTGCGTCGGCCTGATTGACGAGACCAGCCAGGCCAAGAAGGGCACGAAGACGCCCGGGGTGCAGCGGCAGTGGTGTGGCTCGTTGGGCAAGACCGAGAACTGCATCGTCACCGTCCACCTGGGCCTGGTGTGGGGACGGTTCAAGACGTTGCTCGATGCCGACCTGTTCCTGCCCCAGGCGTGGAGCAGCGACCGGGAGCGTTGCCGCGCCGCGGGCATCCCCGACGACGTCGCCTACCGACCCAAGTGGCGCATCGCCTTGGAGCAGTTGAACCGTGCCCAGGCCAACGGCCTGCACTTCGACTGGCTGACGTTCGACGAGTACTACGGCAGTAAGCCGGCCTTCCTCGCGGACCTGGACCGGCGGCCAGGCCTGTGCTACGTCGGCGAAGTCCCGCGGAATTCCCGGTGTCTGACGCGGCGGCCCCGGGGCCGCCGCCCGAAGGGCGGCTGGCGGGGCAAGCGGGTCGATAACCTGGCACGGTTCAGTTCGGCCTTGAACCAACAGGAGTGGCAGGGGGTGACGCTGGCCCGTCTGACCTTGGCGGACCAGACGTGGGAAGTGCGGGCGGGCCAGGTCTATCTGCTGCGCGACGGTGACGTGACCGAGCGGACCTACTGGCTGATCGTGGCCCGCAACGAGGCCACGGGCGAGGTGAAATACTTCCTCTCGAACGCCCCGCCGGAGGCGCCGCTGGAGAAGCTGTTGCGGGTGGCCTTCCGCCGCTGGAACGTGGAACACACGCTCCGCGTCAGCAAGACGGAGATCGGCTTTGGGCATTTCGAGGGGCGGCACTACGTCGCCCTGCGGCGTCACTTGCTGCTGTGTCTGCTGGTGCTGGGGTTCGTGGCGGAGCACACGGATCGGTTGCGGGGGGAAAAATCCGGCGATCACGCTGGAGCAGGTGTGCCGGGCGCTGAACCAGCGCTGCGCGGTGTGGCTGCGGAACCAGCGGGGGACGTCGGACTTGGTGCATACCGCCGAGGTCATTGTCTACCACCAGCAGCGTAATCTTGCCGCGAAGAATTCACGCCAGCGCCGGTCTCCGATGCAGACCTAGCGCTGTAGTACTAGCCGAGGTTTGCCGCCTTAGACGGGGCGTTTCATGATGCCCTGGAGTTCTCCGTAGACGCCGTCGGCTACGTCGCGGGGGCTGTCGTGCTCGATGTCGATATATTCGCCGAGCTTGCTGGTCCACTT
>DASRFD010000093.1:0-51543 GCA_035651715.1 Nevskia sp. | reverse complement strand
GAATCCGCCGTTCCGCAACGGCACTCCGAAAACATCGCCCTCTTTGTATGGAAGCTTCTTCATTGGCCTGTCTGTTCGAGATACTCTAGGCCAGAAATCACATAGAAGTCGAAGTTTTGATTGGAACTGCTAATCGGATTGATGTAGTTAAGCGGATGGGCGTATTGATCATGTAACAGTTGCTCCAGACCGCGCTGCTCTGCATAGACGTCGGTCCGGTAGATTGTCTCGAACTGATAGTCCTTGAGCAACGGATCGCGCAGGTGTTGCGCTTGCCGCGTAGCCAAGCAGCTAGTGCGCCCTGTCCTCATAACTTGCCCATTCTCAAGGTTTCGCAACAGATAGACGCCGCCTTCTGCGGCCTCGTCTTCTACAGCAGCCGCCGGCCCCGACAAAGGTGTCTGCGTACCAGTTGCGAGTTCGGCTCCAGCAATAGTTGCCACTCCGACAGCTTCAGAATACTCGGTCAGGAATATCCAGGCAGCGCCCCAAACCAACCCTCTCAGCCGCTACCCCGCTGCGGCCCCGCGGCCGACTGCGGCAGCGAGTCTTCCGGATGCGGCGGCCTACCGGGCCGCGTGCCGTCGGGATGGGGCGCGCCTTCCAGCCGCAGCAGGTTCACCGGCGCCACCGCCCCGCCCGCGTCGACGTACTGCAGCCAGCTGCGCAGCTCCGGCGCGCGCAGCGGGTACCGCGGCAGCTCCGCCAGCGCCACCCAGCGCGCGCCCAGCGATTCCGCATCGGGGCGCTGCTTGGGCTCGGCCGCAGGATCGAGCGGATGCGCGGTCAGCCAGAGGCGCAGCCGTGCCGCCTGCGCCTCGCGCGCCGGCAGGTGCTCCACCGCCAGCACGCCGTCGAGCTCCACCTCGATGCCGGTCTCCTCGCGCGTCTCGCGCCGCGCCGCGGCGCATACATCCTCGCCCGGATCGACGCGGCCCGCGGGCACGTACCAGCTCTGGCCGAACTTGCGCTCCTGCACCAGCAGGTAGCGGCCGGCGCGGCGCACCACCACGAGCACGAACCACCAGGTGGGAATCGGCTGCACGGCGCGCCGCCTCACCCGCGCCGCCGCACCGGCGCCGCAACTGCGCCGCGCTGAGAGGTGTCCATGCCGTCGCTCCGTGCCTGCCTGGACTTCCGGCAGCGCCTGGCGGCGCAAAGTTCAGCGGGCGCAAGGGCGCTCCGGGCATGCCGGAACTTCCGCTGTTGCGCTTCCGTCGCAATTGCATGGCGCCCGCGCGCCGTTGACGGAGAAACACCCATGAGGGCGCTGTGCTGGCATGGCAAGAAGGACATCCGCTGCGACACCGTGCCCGATCCGGTGATCGAGGACGGGCGCGATGCCATCGTCAAGGTGTCGAGCTGCGCCATCTGCGGCTCGGACCTCCATCTTTACGACGGCTTCATGCCGGGCATGAAGCACGGCGACATCATGGGCCACGAGTTCATGGGCGAAGTGGTCGAGGTCGGCAAGGGCACCACGCGGCTCAAGGTCGGCGAGCGCATCGTGGTACCGTTCACCATCATCTGCGGCGAATGCGAGCAGTGCCGCCGCGGCAACTATTCGGTGTGCGAGCGCAGCAACCGCAACAAGGACCTGGCCGACAAGGCCTTCGGCCATACCACCGCCGGCCTGTTCGGCTACACCCACCTCACCGGCGGCTACCCCGGCGGCCAGGCCGAATACGTGCGCGTACCCTACGCCGAAGTCAGCGCCGTCAAGGTGCCGGACGGCCTCAGCGACGAGCAGGTGCTGTTCCTCGGCGACATCCTGCCCACCGGCTGGCAGGCGGCGGCGCAGTGCGAGATCGAGCCCACCGACACCGTGGCGGTGTGGGGCGCGGGCCCGGTCGGGCAGTTCGCCATCCGCAGCGCCGTGATCATGGGCGCCAGGCAGGTGGTCGCCATCGACCATGTGCCCGAGCGGCTGGCGATGGCCGAGGCCGGCGGCGCCGTCGCCATCAACTTCGACGAGGAGAGCGTGCTGGAGCGGCTCGGCGAGCTGACCGGCGGCAAGGGCCCCGAGAAGTGCATCGACGCCGTCGGCCTGGAATCGCACGTCGGCCGCTCGGTCGATTCGATGTACGACCGCGCCAAGCAGGCGGTGATGCTGGAGACCGACCGGCCGCACGTGCTGCGCGAGATGATCTATGTCTGCCGGCCGGCCGGCATACTGTCCGTGCCCGGCGTCTACGGCGGACTGGTCGACAAGCTGCCCTTCGGCGCGCTGATGAACAAGGGCCTGACCGTGCGCACCGGCCAGACGCACGTCAACCGCTGGACCGGCGACCTGCTGCGGCGGATCGAGGAAGGCCAGATCGATCCGACGTTCGTCATCACCCACAGCGTCGACCTGGCCGACGGCCCGGCCATGTACCGGACCTTCCGCGACAAGCAGGACGGCTGCATCAAGGTCGTGCTCAGGCCCTGACCACCCCACTTGGAGTTCGATCATGAGCCAAGCCGCCCGCAAGCAGCGTCAGGCGCCCCCGTCCAGCCCTCCGGCGGAGGCGCGTACCACCACCTGGGAAGACGGCTGCCGGATCGCGCCGCGCCCGCCGCTGCGGGAGAATCAGCGGGCGGACGTGGTGGTGGTCGGCGCCGGCATCGCCGGCCTCACCACCGCCTACCTGCTGGCGCGCGACGGCCGCAATGTGGTGGTGATCGACGATCGCCAGCCGGGGGCGGGCCAGACCCATCGCACCACGGCGCACCTGAGCTGCGCCATCGACGACCGCTATTTCGAGATCGAGCGGATCCACGGCGCGGCCGGGGCGCGCCTGGCCGCTGCCAGCCACCAGGGCGCCATCGACTGCATCGAGCGCATCGTCCACCGCGAGGGCCTGGACTGCGACTTCGAACGGCTCGACGGCTATCTCTTCCTGGGCGGTGGCCAGCCCGAAACGGTGATCGGGCGCGAACTGGAGGCCGCGCACCGCGCCGGCCTCGACCAGGTCGAGCGGCTGCCGGGCCTGCGCATCGCCACGCTGGAGAACACGCCGGCGCTGCGGTTCCCGCAGCAGGCCCAGGTCCACGCCCTGCGCTACCTCAGCGGCCTGCTCAGCGCCGCCGAGGCCCTGGGCGTGCGCGTCTTTTCCGACGCGCGCCAGCTCGGTCAAGGGCGACAGCCGCGGCGCCACGGTGCAGACCGCCGCCGGTTACCGCATCGACGCCGGCGCCGCCGTGGTGGCGACCAACACCCCCGTCAACGACGTCGCCGTGATCCATACCAAGCAGGCGCCGTACACCACCTACGTCATCGCCGCGCCGGTGCCGGCCGGCTCGGTGCCGCACGGCCTGTACTGGGACACGCTGGACCCGTATCACTACGTCCGCCTGCAGCGCCTGCCGGACGACCGCCGGCACGAGCTGCTGATCGTCGGCGGCGAGGATCACAAGACCGGCCAGGCCAACGACCGCGAGGAGCGCCACGCGCGCCTGGAGGCCTGGGCCCGGCCGCTGTTCTCCACCATGGAGGAAGTGCGCTATCGCTGGTCGGGACAGGTGATGGAAACCGTCGACGGCCTCGCCTTCATCGGCCGCAATCCGCTCGCCGCCGGCAACATCTTCATCGCCACCGGCGACTCCGGCATGGGCATGACCCACGGCACCATCGCCGGCATGCTGCTGAGCGACCTCATCCAGAACCGGCCCAATCCCTGGGCGGATCTGTACGATCCCTCGCGCAAGCCCCTCGCAGCCCTGCGCGATTTCGCCGATGAAAACCTCAACGTCGCGCGCCAGTACCTGGACTGGGTGCTGCCCGGTTCGCCGCCCCCGCTGGAGCAGCTGCCGCGCGGCTGCGGCACCGTGGTGCAGCAGGGGCTGAACAAGCACGCCGTCTACCGTGACGCCGAGGGACGGCTGCACGCGTTCTCCGCGGTGTGCCCGCACCTGAAGTGCATCGTGCAGTGGAACGGCGTCGAGCGGATCTGGGAGTGCCCCTGCCACGGCTCGCGCTTCAACGCGCTGGGACGCATGCTCAGCGGCCCGGCCGCCCACGACCTGGCGCCGGCCGACGGCGGAACGCAGGGCTGAATCCAGCGCGCGGAGCAGGCGCTACGGCAGGAGGCCGGCCGGCGCACAGCGGCATCGGTCGCGACGCCATCTGCGAGAATCACAACCGACGCCCGGCAGAGTCGCTGCGGGCCGCTGCGCTGCCGCTCGCCTTCGCCGCCCTGCTCGCCAGGTGGCTTGTGAACGAGTGTCCGAGCCGCGTCAGCCTGGCCGGCCGACGTTGCGAAAAAAAAGCGCCCCCGCGCATGAAAGGAGCCGCGCCCCGCTGTTCAAAGCCGGGGCGCGGCTGCTTCTGTGCAGGCCATGAACAGCGGATCCACGTTGTCGAGACGTTTCTTCGCTACTCCATGCAATGCATCGAAGCACCATCTTGGAAGCCATCGATGCATCGAAAGTTCACGGCCCGGCGGTCAGCGTGCGGCGAGATCGAAGCGGTCGAGGTTCATCACCTTGTTCCAGGCAGCCACGAAGTCGCGGACGAAGGTTTCCTTGGCGTCGTCGCTGGCGTAGACCTCGGCCAGGGCGCGCAGCTGGGAATTGGAGCCGAACACCAGGTCGACGCGGGTGCCGGTCCACTTCAGCTCGCCGCTGGCGCGGTCGCGCCCCTCGTAAATCCCCGGCGTGGCGGCGGGACGCCACTGCGTGCGCATGTCGAGGAGGTTGACGAAGAAGTCGTTGCTCAAGGTGCCGGGGCGCCGGGTGAAGACGCCGTGCGGCGCGCCTTTGAAGTTGGCGCCCAGCACGCGCAGGCCGCCGAGCAGCACCGTCAGCTCCGGCGCGGTCAGGCTCAGCAGCTGCGCGCGGTCCACCAGCAGCTCCTCCGCCGCCACCTTCTCGCCTTCGCGCAGGTAGTTGCGGAAGCCGTCGGCGCGCGGCTCGAGGAAGCCGATCGAGTGCGCGTCGGTCTGCGCCGGCGAAGCGTCGGTGCGGCCCGGCGTGAACGGCACCCGCACCGCGTGCCCGCCCTTCTTCGCCGCCTCCTCCACCGCGGCGCAGCCGCCCAGCACGATGAGGTCGGCGAGAGAGATCCTGCCGGCGCCGGCATTGAACTCGCGCTGGATCGCCTGCAGCTGCTCCAGCACGCTGCCGAGCTGCTCCGGCTGGTTCACTTCCCAGTCCTTCTGCGGGCTGAGGCGGATGCGCGCGCCGTTGGCGCCGCCGCGCTTGTCCGAGCCGCGGAAGGTGGAGGCCGAGGCCCAGGCGGTGGTGACGAGCTGCGACACCGTCAGGCCCGAGGCGAGGAGCTTCGCTTTCAGCGCCGCGATGTCGGCGGCGTCGACCAGCGGGTGGTCCACCGCCGGCACCGGGTCCTGCCAGATGAGCGCTTCCTTGGGCACCAGCGGGCCCAGGTAGCGCGACAGCGGGCCCATGTCGCGGTGGGTCAGCTTGTACCAGGCGCGGGCGAAAGCATCGGCGAACGCCTGCGGATTGTCGTGGAAGCGCCTGGAGATCGGGCCGTAAACCGGGTCGAAGCGCAGCGCCAGGTCGGTGGTGAGCATGAACGGCGCGTGCTTCTTCGCAGGGTCGTGCGCGTCCGGCACGGTGCCGGCGCCGCCGCCGTTCCTGGGCGTCCATTGGTGCGCGCCCGCCGGGCTCTTGGTGAGCTCCCATTCGTAGCCGAACAGGGAATCGAAGAAGCCGTTGCCCCATTTCACCGGGGTGGTGGTCCAGGCGCCTTCCAGGCCGCTGGAGATGGTGTCGGCGCCCTTGCCGGAGCCGTAGCTGTTCTTCCAGCCGAAGCCCTGCTCCTCGATGGCCGCGGCTTCCGGCTCCGGGCCGACGTGGCTGGCGGGAGCGGCGCCGTGGGCCTTGCCGAAGGTATGGCCGCCGGCGATCAGCGCCACCGTCTCCTCGTCGTCCATCGCCATGCGGCCGAAAGTCTCGCGGATGTCGCGCGCCGCGGCCAGCGGGTCGGGATTGCCGTTGGGGCCTTCCGGGTTGACGTAGATCAGGCCCATCTGCACCGCGCCGAGCGGGCTCTCCAGGTTGCGCTCGCCGCTGTAGCGCTCGTCGGCCAGCCACTTGCCCTCGGGGCCCCAGTAAATGTCCTCCTGCGGCTCCCAGCGGTCCTCGCGGCCGCCGGCGAAGCCGAAGGTCTTGAAGCCCATCGACTCCAGTGCGACGTTGCCGGCGAGGACCAGCAGGTCGGCCCAGGAAATCCGGCGGCCGTACTTCTGCTTGATCGGCCAGAGCAGGCGGCGCGCCTTGTCCAGGCTGACGTTGTCGGGCCAGCTGTTGAGCGGGGCGAAGCGTTGCATGCCGTAGCCGGCGCCGCCGCGACCGTCGGCGACGCGGTAGGTGCCGGCGCTGTGCCAGGCCATGCGCACGAAGAAGGCGCCGTAATGGCCGAAGTCCGCCGGCCACCACTCCTGCGAGTCGGTCATCAGGGCCTGCAGATCACGGATCAGCGCGTCGAGGTCGAGGCTCCTGAACGCCGCGGCGTAGTCGAAGCCCGGCTCCATCGGATCGGACAGCGGGGAATTCTGGTGCAGCACCTTCAGGTTCAGCTGGTTCGGCCACCAGCCGGCGTTGCTCATGGCGCCGGCGAGGGAGTGCTTGCGATCGCCCGCGAACGGGCACTTGGATGCGTCGGCTGACATGGATTCCTCCGCTGCTTGTTGAGTTGGAATGCCGCGCAACGGTAACGGCTGCGCGGCCGCCGGGGAAATTGTCCTTGCGCAAGACGTCGATAGGCTGTGCCTATACAGCGCCCGCGCCCTGGATCTGGCCGACGAACGTGAAGCGCGGCACGCGGCGCCCTTGGTGCTCGACCGTCTCGTTCCATACCGACAGCCGGCGCGTCGACATCGGCAAGCCCTCGCGCTCGTACAAGCGGACGTAGACCACCACCACTTCGTCGGTCTCGTCCTCCCGCGCCAGGCCCAGCGCGAGGTAGTCGCGGCCCTTGAAGTGCCGCCAGATTCCGGGGGTGAACGACATGGTGGGGCTCGCGCAGCGGGGGGATTCCCGGACCGCAGCATATCCGGGGACGATCACGGCCGGTTGACGCGGCGCGGGGACCGGTGCTGCACCACCCGGACCGGCGCCCGTGCCCGCAAGATTCAGGAAGAGTCCGCGGCCGCGATGCGCCATGATGGCCGCATGCAAGACCCGACCCGACACCAGGACTGGCCCGCCATCCACGCCGCGCTGGACCGCGACGGCTGCGCCCGGCTGCCGCGGCTGCTCGACGCGGAGCAGTGCGCCGGCCTGCGCCGCTGCTACGCCGAGAGCGAGCGCTTCCGCTCGCGCGTGATCATGCAGCGCCACGGCTTCGGCCAGGGCGAGTACCAGTACTTCGCCGAGCCCCTGCCCGCGCTGGTGCAGCGGCTGCGCGAAGCGCTGTACCCGCGGCTGGCGCGGCTGGCCAATGCCTGGGCGCAGCGCCTGGGCGAGGCCACGCCGTATCCGGATACCCTGGAGCAGTTCCGCGCGCAGTGCCACGCCGCCGGCCAGACCCGCCCGACGCCGCTGCTGCTGCGCTACCGTGCCGGCGACTACAACTGCCTGCACCAGGATCTTTACGGCAGCGTGTACTTTCCATTGCAGGTGATCGTGCTGCTGAACCAGCCGGGGGAGGATTTCGACGGCGGCGAGCTGGTGCTGGTGGAGCAGCGGCCGCGCATGCAGTCGCGGCCGCAGGTGCTGCCGCTGCACCGCGGCGACGCCGCCGTGATCGCCACCGACCACCGCCCGGCGCAGGGGGCGCGCGGCTGGTACCGGCTGAAGCTGCGCCACGGCGTCAGCCGCATCGAGCGCGGCGAGCGCCACACCCTGGGCATCATCTTCCACGACGCGGCCTGAGGCGCGCCTTCCCCGATGCGGCGTTGCGCGCGTACCGGCGCAAACGGTACTTGCCGGTGGCTGCGAAAAGCGCAGAATAGGCGCGCGACAACCACACACACAGGGAGGCGGGGGTCATGAGCATCGGCATTGCGCGCCGCGGCGCGGCGGAATTCATCGGTACGGCCTGGCTGGTCTTCGGCGGCTGCGGCAGCGCGGTCCTGGCGGCGGCCTTCCCGCACGTCGGCATCGGCCTGCTCGGCGTGGCGCTGGCCTTCGGCCTGACGGTGCTGACCATGGCCTACGCCATCGGCCACATCTCCGGCTGTCATCTCAACCCGGCGGTCACCGTGGGCCTGTGGGCCGGCGGCCGCATCCCGTCCGGCGACGTGCTGCCCTACGTCGTCGCCCAGGTGCTGGGCGGCATCGCCGGCGCCGGCGTGCTGTACCTGATCGCCAGCGGCGGTCCCGGCTTCGACCTCGCCAACGGCTTCGCCTCCAACGGCTACGGCGCGCATTCGCCGGGCAGCTACCCGCTGTCCTCGGCCCTGGTGTGCGAGCTGGTGATGACCTTCATGTTCCTGCTCATCATCCTCGGCGCCACCCACCACGGCGCGCCCAAGGGCTTTGCGCCGCTGGCCATCGGCCTGGGCCTGACCCTGATCCACCTGGTCAGCATTCCGGTGACCAACACCTCGGTCAACCCCGCCCGCTCCACCGGCCCGGCGCTGTTCGTCGGCGGCTGGGCGCTGTCGCAGCTGTGGCTGTTCTGGGTGGCGCCGCTCGCCGGCGCGCTGCTGGCCGGCGTGTTCTCGCGCTGGCTGGAAGCCGACAAGGCCGCGGTGGTGCCGGCCGCGGCGGCGACCACGCCGGCGCAGGGCTGAGCTTCGGCGCCCCTTCCCTTGCGGGGGAGGGGGCCATGCTCGCAGGCGCCGCTCAGGCGATGAGCGGCGCCGTTCCCCGGCTGTCCTTGAACCGCTCCCGATAGGCGCTCGGCGAAACCTTCAGCTGCCGCAGGAAGGCGCGCCGCATCCGCTCCTCGTCGCCGAAGCCGCAGCGCTCGGCCACCGCGCTGACCTGCAGCGGCGTCTCCTCCAGCAGGCGGCGCGCCGTCTCGATGCGCATGCGCTCGACGAACTTGGCCGGCGGGCAATGCAGCTGCTCGCGGAACACACGAGTGAAATGGCGCGGGCTCATGTGCGCGCGCGCCGCCAGGCATTCCACGTCCAGGTCGTCGCCCAGATGTTCGGAAATCCACTCGATCAGGTCGGAGAAGCCCTCGCGGCCGCTGGACTGGCCGGCCAGGAGCTGGCTGAACTGCGACTGCCCGCCCGGCCGCTTCATGAACACCACCATGTGCCGCGCCACCTGCATGGTGCGGACGTGGCCGTGGTCCTGCTTGAGCAGGGCCAGCATCAGGTCGATGGCGGAGGTGACGCCGGCCGAGGTCCAGTACTTGCCGTCGTTGACGAAGATGGCGTCGTCCTCCACCGTCAGCTCGGGGTGGCTGGCGCGCAGTTCTGCGCAGTACTTCCAGTGGGTGGCGACGCGGCGCCGCGCCAGCAGGCCGGCGGCGGCGAGCACGAAAGCGCCGGAGCAGACCGAGCAGACCCGCCGCGCCTGCGCCGCGGCGGCGCGCACCCAGTCGAGCAGCGCGTCGTCCTTCACCGCCTGGTGCCGGCCGGCGCCGCCGCAGACGATCAGGGTGTCGATGCCGCGCGGCTTCGGCAGCGGCTGCGTCTGCACCGCCAGGCCCGCGCTGGTGGTGAGCAGGCCGCCGCCGGCCGAGACCACGCTCACCGCGTAGGGCGGCTGCTCCGGCGTGCCGAGCAGCATGTTGTAGGTGGCGAACACCTGCATGGTGCTGGCCACGTCGAGCAGCAGGGCGTTCTCGTAGGCGAGGATCACGATCGAGCGGGTCGTTCCGGCCATGGCATGTCCTGAAAAGAGGAGAGCAGGTCTTTTACGCTAAGGCGGCGCAATGCTAGCCTCTTGGCCTGAAAATTTCCATACCCTCCTTTCGCGCCAAAGGCGCGGGAGACCAGACGGAGATACGGATGCGCGCCTCGCTCGCCGGCAAGCTCGGCCGGCTGCACTACAGCTGGGTGGTGATGGCGGTGATCTTCCTGTGCCTGCTGGCCGCCGCCGGCGTGCGCGCCACCCCCGGCGTGCTGATCGTGCCGTGGCAGCAGAGCCTGGGCTGGGACCGCGCGGTGATCTCCCTGGCCATCGCCATCAATGTCTTCCTCTACGGCCTGATGGGGCCGTTCGCCGCCGCCTGCATGCAGCGCTTCGGCATCCGCCGCACCGTGCTGAGCGCGCTGGCGCTGCTGGCAGTGGTGGTGGCGGCGAGCACGCGCATGAGCGCGACCTGGCAGCTGATGCTGGGCTGGGGCGTGCTGGTCGGCACCGGCTCCGGCTTCATCGCCGTGGTGCTGGCCGCGGCCGTGGTCAACCGCTGGTTCAGCCAGCGCCGCGGCCTGGTGATGGGCATCCTCACCGCCAGCACCGCCACCGGCCAGCTGGTATTTCTGCCGCTGCTGGCCGCGGTGGTGGAGCACGGCGGCTGGCGCCCGGTGGCGCTGATCGTGTCCGGCGTCGCCGCGGCGGTGGCGCTGCTGGCGCTGTTGCTGCTGCCAGAGTCGCCGCGCGAAGTCGGCCAGCGGCCCTACGGCGCCGCGCCCGGCGAGGAGCCGCCGGCGGAGCCGCAGGTCAACCCGCTGCTGCGCGCCTTGCGGGTGCTGGGCCAGGCAGTGCGGGTGCGCGACTTCTGGCTGCTGTTCTTCAGCTTCTTCGTCTGCGGGCTTTCCTCGAGCGGCCTGATCGGCACCCATCTGATCTCGGCCTGCATCGACGCCGGCCTGCCCGCGACCAGCGGCGCCAGGCTGCTGGCGATGATGGGCGTGTTCGACCTGATCGGCACCACCGCCTCGGGCTGGCTGTCGGACCGCTACGACAACCGCCTGCTGCTGTTCTTCTACTACGGCCTGCGCGGCCTGGCCCTGCTCTACCTGCCCTATTCCGGCTACGCCCCGCTGGGCCTGTTCCTGTTCGCCGTGTTCTACGGCCTGGACTGGATCGCCACGGTGCCGCCGACGGTGCGCCTCACCAACCAGGTGTTCGGCGTGCAGGACGCGCCGGTGGTGTTCGGCTGGGTGGTCGCCGGGCACCAGCTCGGCGCGGCGGTGGCCGCCTATGGCGCCGGCCTGCTGCGCGAAACGCTGGGCAGCTATACCAGCGCTTACTTCACCGCCGGCGCGTTCTGCGTCATCGCGGCGCTGATGGTGACCAGCATCGCGCGCCGCGGCCAAGTGGCGGAGCCGCAGCCGGCGTAGACGCCGCTCAGCCCTGCGAGAGCGCCCGGCTTTCGCCGTACAATCCGCGCATCTTGCCCCTTGCGACACGGACATGTCCTACCCCTGCATCCGGGCGGCGCGCAGCTTCCGCGCCGCCGCCCATCTGCCCTTTTTCATCGGCGGCGAGCGCCTCGGCTGGATCGGCCGCGACGACCTGCCGCTGCTGGCGCTGTGGCCCGAGTGGTTCCACTGCACCGACACGCGCGTCGACCTGGCGCCGGCGCTGGACAGCGTCGAAGCGCGCAGCGCCGCGCTCGGGCAGGTGGCGCGCACCCTGGCCGAGGGCGGGCGCATCGCCGGCTGGCGCGACGAGATCTATGCGGTGCGCGCCGCCTTCGACGCGCCGCCGGCGGCGCTGATCGAGCGCGCCGCGGCGCGCTTCTTCGGCACCCTCACCTTCGGCGTGCATGCCAACGGCGTCGTCGCCGACGAGCACTCGCCGCACCTGTGGCTGGGCAAGCGCAGCGCCGCCAAGCCGATCGACCCGGGCAAGTACGACAACCTGGTAGGCGGCGGCATCGGCTGGGGCTACAGCGTGGTGCAGACCCTGGTGAAGGAGTGCTGGGAGGAATCCGGCGTCTCCACCGAGCAGGCGGCGCGGGCCCGGCCGGGGCGCAGCATCTGGCTGCTGCAGGAAGTGCCGGAAGGCGTGCAGGCCGAGCAGCTGTTCGTCTACGACCTGGAGCTGCCCGCGGACTTCAAGCCGGCCAACCAGGACGGCGAGGTCAGCGAGCACCGCCTGGTCAGCGTCGGCGAGGCGCTGCGCCTGATCGCCGCACAAGCGCTGACGGTGGACGCCAGCCTGGTGACCCTGGACTGGCTGCTGCGCAGCGGGCGGTTGCAGGCGGACGCGCCGGAGGTGGCGGGGTTCGAGGCGCTGCTGCGGCCTTTGTAGAAACTGGGGCCACCGCCCGCATCGAGCACTACACCACCCGGCTCGCCACTTCCCGCCCCTGCTCCACCAGCCGGATCGTGCCGCCGCCGGTCTCGAACACCGTGATCGAGCCGTTGGCCGGCCGGAAACTGACCACGCGCGAGGCGCCGAGCGCGGCGGCGGCGAGCGCATTGATCGGGATGAAGTGGGCGAAGATCACCGTGTCGCCGGCGCAGTCGAGCACCGCCTGCGCCACGTCGCTGCGCCACCGGGCGAAGCGCTGCGCGTAGCCGGCCTCGTGGCGTTCGCCGGACTGCGCCGCCTCGTCCCAGCTGCCGCCCAGCACGCGGTCGAGCCAGGCGTCGCGGCTCAGCGCCGGGTCGTGCGGCGACGGCACCTCGATCACCCTGGGCTCGATGCGCGGCTCCCGGTTCCAGGCGCGGGCCAGCGGCGCCGCCGTCTCCCGGCAGCGGCGCAGCGGGCTGCACAGGATCGGCAGCGGATGCGGCAGGCGGCGCTGCAACTCCTGCGCCGCGGCCTCCGCCTGCGCCTGGCCGGCCGCGTCCAGCTCGGGATCGCGCGCATCGTGCGGCGTGGCGGTGACGCGGCCGTGGCGGACGAGGTAGACGAGGGGCATGGCGCGGGAGCATAGCGCAGTCACCGCAGCGACTGCGCCGCCTGCCGGCACGGCGCGCCCGCCCCTCACCGCTTGTTATGCACCTCCACCACCTGCTGGAACGTCGGCCGGTTGATCCAGCGGATCGGCGGCACCGGCAGCAGGCTCAGGTCGGTGTGCTTCACCTCGTCGTAGGTCTCCGCCGTCTCGCCGGTCTTGCCGTCGGCGGGATTGGCCAGCTGGGTGCCGTCCCAGTTGGCGGCGTTGGCGATGCCGCCGAGATCGGCGATGGCCTGGTCCAGGGCCTTCAGCACCGCGGCGCGGCAGGCCGCGGCGTCGCCGCTGCCGGCGCACTTCAGCGCGCGGTAGTCGGTGTGGCCCGGGGTGTTCAGGGTCATCTCCAGCACCCGCTTCATGAACTCGAACCAGCCTTCCTGGTAGGCCGAGCCCTGCGCGCGCGGCGCATCGTAGCGGCCCTGCAACGCATAGCTGTCGCTGCCCAGGGCGGTGACCTGCGGCAGCAGGCCGTCGATCAGGTGCGGATACCAGGCATCCATCAGCACCACCTGCTTGCGGAAGTCGTAGATGCCGTCGCCATCGCGGTCGCGGCGCCAGCCGGCCAGGCCTTTGGCGGTGTCGCCGATCCAGGCGGCGGAGCTGGTGCCGTCGAGCCACTGCTGCATCATCGTGGCCGCGGCCTGCTCGTCGGCGGTGAGGCTGCCGCTGCGCATCAGCTCGAGCAGCTGCGGCAGCACCTCCTGCGCGCGCAGGTCGGTGTAGGCGGCGTCGGCCTCGATCTCGACCATGTTGGCGAAGTCGAACTTGCGGCCGCTGTCCTTGAACGCCTTGACCCGCTTGGCCAGCATGTCGACGCGGTGGATCGGCCCGTAGGTGCCGTTGCTGTCGGCGGCCCACCAGCCCGGCGCGGGATGGTTGTTCCAGCTGTCCATGAAGCCGCGCGCCGGGTCGACCGTCCTGGGGTGCGCCGCCAGCGGCAGATAGTCCTTGAACTCGTAGTAGCCGGTGCGGACCGGATCGCCCTGCGCCTGGATCACCGCGCGCGCCGGATACGGCACGCCGCCGCCGTGGCTGTCGAAATAGCCGCTGTTGGCGCCGTTCACCGCGTCGGCGTCGGCCTGCCACTCGAAGCGGCCGTCGCCCCACACCGGCAGGTCCGGATCGTGGCCGGCGGCGCGGCGCGGATACAGGCCGCTGTGCAGGTAGGCGATGTGGTCACGGTCGGTGTAGAGCCAGTTGAAGGTGCCGGTGACGCCGTTGAACACCTGCTGGAAGCTGGCCGGATCATGGATGACGCCGGCCGACGCCAGGGCGAACGGCGCCGCCGTGCCCAGCTCGTAGCTGAAGGTGCTGCGCTGCTGCGAGATCGCCACCGGCGCGCCGTTGACCGTGGCCAGGCCGGTGACCGGGCCGTAGTGGGTGCGCAGCACGTAGCGCGTCACCGTCTGCGGCACGGCCGGCCCGCCGGAGGCGAGCGAGGCCGGCGTCGGCAGCGCGGTCCAGCTGTCGGTGCGCTTGAAGAAGCGGCGGCACTGCGGGCCCTTGCCGTCCTGCGCGTCGTAGAGATAGCCGTCGGCCTGCGGATAGCCGCCGGACAAGGCGACCGACGCGGCCGAGCCGTCGAGGTTGCACAGCTTCGACACGCGCATGTCGATCAGGTCGGACTCGCCCGAGGTGGCGCTCCAGGCGTAGTCCACGCCGCGGCCGATCTCGATGTACGGCAGCATGGCGAAGTCGATGCCGCGGCCGTTGAAGTCCAGCGGCGTGCCGCCGTGCGAGGTGACCGCGAACTCCCACAGCAGCTGCGGCACGAAGTAGCTGGTCTGCGGCCCCATCACGACGATGGGATGGCCGCTCCTGGTGAGATTGGCGTTGACCGCGATCCAGTTCGACAGGGTGTTGGGCAGCGACCAGCCGGCGCGGCGCAGGCCGGCGCGGGCGCCCTCGACCGGGTTGTAGGCGACCTGGATGCGATGCAGCGCCTGCGCCGCCTGCTTCGCCGCGGCGCGGCGCAGGCCCGGCAGCCTGGCGGCCGAGGGCCTGCCGCCCGGCACCGCGCCGGGCAGGCCGCCGACGTTGCCGTAGGTGAAGCTGGTGAAGCCCTGGAAGCTGCCGGCGTCCCACACCGCCGCGCCGGGCTGCACCGCGTGCGGGCAGCTCTCGTCCAGGCTTGCCGGCGACTGCGTGGCGAAGCGGTCGTCGATGGTGTTGGGCGTTT
The DNA here is from genome assembly GCA_035651715.1 of Nevskia sp. Classification (GTDB taxonomy): domain Bacteria; phylum Pseudomonadota; class Gammaproteobacteria; order Nevskiales; family Nevskiaceae; genus Nevskia. Next base: position 36,661 of record DASRFD010000093.1, on the reverse strand, counting down.
CCGGGTCGTCGGCATGACGCAGGTCGCGCCACAGCAGGCAGGCGCTGTTGCCCACCGCGCCGGCGCCGGCGGTGAACGCGGGATCGGCCTTCTGCAGCATCAGCTCGTTGGTCACCTCGCCGCCGCCGCCCACGGCGAAGATCGACTGGATCAGGATGGCCGAGGCGACGACGTCGTTGATGGTGAAGGGCTGGGTCGGGAAGCCGCCGGGCTTGAGGGTGGCGTATTCCGGCGGGATCTTGCCGGCGTTGGCGCCGCTCAGGGTGGCGATGTAGGCGTTGACGCCGGCGACGAAGCTGGTGGCGTCGCTGACGAACACCGGCCCCAGCGCGCCGAGCTGCTTCTCGGTGTCCTGCACCATCTGCGTCAGCTCGTCCTCGCTGTAGCCGGCGACCGCCGCGAGGTTGGCGTCGAAGTCGGTGATGCCGGGCGCCACGCCTAGGTACTGGGTCACGGTGCCGCGGCCGAGGTGGCGCAGGATGTCGTCCAGCCACAGCCGGTCCTCGGCGTTGGCGTAGCCCACGCCGTACTCGGCGTCGGCGCGGTTCGGCGCGTCGATGAAGGGCACGCCCCAGTTGTCGCGGGTGATGGTGACGGTCTTGCCGTCGGGCGCGGTCAGCGTCTCGGTGGAAGCCACCGTGTCCGGCTTCAGGCCCTCGTGCTTGTAGTAGTTGCAGGCGGAGTTCGAAGCCTGCTGGTGCTGGCTGGCGTCGGTCGGCGGGCTGCAGTTGTCGGTGCTCAGATTCTGCCTGGCGTAGCTGAGGTCGCCGTACAGCGCCAGCTGGTCCTCGAAGTTCTTCGGATACGACACCACCGGCACGCCCGGCAGCGGCGCGCCGACGCCGCCGGCCGCGTTGCCGTTGGAGCCCGGCGGCAGCACGTTCAGGTAGATGCTGTCGCCGTCGCCCACTGTCCCGCCGCTGCCGCCGGAGGAACCGCCGCCGCCCCCGGGGGCCGTGGCGGAGTTCGCCACCGGCGTGCTGCTGCCGCAGGCGCCCAGCGCCAGGCAGAACGAAAGAAGGAACGGAATGGCGGCACCGCCGATACGCTGTGACATGGAGAACCCCTCGCCGGCGCCCCGCCGGGCGGCGGAGGCGTATTGTTTTAGATGTGTTTTATGACGCTATCGGGCAGCATAGCCGCCGCCACCGGAGCCACCACTAGCAAAAATGACTCACGCCGATGTCATGCCGCTGTCCCAGATCGGCATCGAAGCCCTGCGCGGACTGCTGTGTCCTTACGGCCTGCGCATCGAGTTGCTGCCGGATGGCGCCGCCATTCCCGGCAGCTACTGGGGCGAACCCGAGGCCGGCCTGGTCGGCAATGTGCTCTACCTGCGCCGGGACACCCCGGTGCACTCGGCCCTGCACGAGGGCTGCCACTACCTGTGCATGGACGAGGCGCGCCGCGCCGGCCTGCATACCGACGCCGGCGGCACCGACACCGAGGAAAACGCCGTCTGCTACCTGCAGGCCTTGCTGGCGCCGCGGCTGCCCGGCTATTCGCGCGAGCGCCTGTTCGCCGACATGGACGCCTGGGGGTATCACTTCATCCTGGGATCGGCGGCAGCCTGGTTCGAGCACGATGCGGAAGACGCGCGGCAATGGCTGGAGCGGCGCGGGCTGATTTCCGCCGTCGCCGCATCCGTTGGCCCCGGATAGCCCGCAGGACGTCTTCGGGGGCTGCCGGTTCAGCCGCCCGGCGAAGAGCGCGCGGCCGTCATCGGCCGCGCGCCGATTACGCCGCGTTACTGCAGGCCGGGGAAGTCCACCGTGGTGGTGGCGCCGGCGGTGACCGTGGCCGGGGCCGTCGCGGTGTTGCCGGAATCCGAGGTGGCGCTGACGATGTACTGCCCCGCCGCCGCGGCCACCGGCGCCGGGACGATGGGCAGGGGCGCGTACGGCGCGAGCTGCGGCGCGGCGGTCGGCAGCGTGAAGTCGTAGGCGCCGGTGCTGCTGTCGGCGTTGGTCTGCGCGACGGCGTAGCTCAGGCCATTGAGCGTCTGCGAAGCGACCAGCGAAGCATTGGCCGCGGCGTTGACCGTGCCGCTGACCGTGCCGGTCGGCGACGCCGCCAGCGTGAAGGGCGCCGCGGCGGTGGACAGGGTGGTGGTGACCTGGGCCGCCACCGGCACCCCCGAAACGACGTCCGCAGCCTTGCCGTTGTTGACGATCACCACGTCGTAGTTGCCGGCGCCGGAGCTCTGCTCCAGCGGCGACAGCACGAAGTGGCCCGAGGCGTCGGCAACCGTGCCGCGCACGATCACGCCGTTTTGCTCGGCGAATACCTGGGCGCCCGGCACGGCGACCCCGCCGCTGGTGGTGGTGGCGTCGGCGGCGTCGACGTAGCCGTCGATGGCGCCGCTGACCACTTCCGGCGTGGCGGTGATCACCGGCTTGAGCAGGAAGCCGGTGGCGCTGTGCGTGTTGCCGCCCTTGGCGCGGCCGGTGGTGACGATCGACTTGCAGGCGTTGAAGTCCAGCACCAGGTCCACCAGCGTGCCGGCCGCGACGGTGAACGGCCCGCGCGTATTGACCTTGATGCCGCTTTCCGCCGCGCTCGGCGTCTTCAGCGCGACTTCCGCGGTCTGGCCGCTCGGCACGACCGAGTTGTTGAGCGTGGCCGCGCCCTGCACGTTGGGCAGCAGCACCAGGCGCAGCTGCTGGTAGGAACCGGCCGGCAAGGCCGCTTCGCCGAGGCTTTCCAGCGCGCCATTGGTGAGGCCGAGCAGGTCGATCTTCTGCGGCGAGGCCAGGGCGATGTCGACCCAGCTGCCGCTGCCGTCGGTGCGGGTGTTGATCTGCGCCTTCGACACGGTGACGAAGACATGGTCGTAGCCGCAGGCGGGAGCGTCGGTGAGGGCCGCGCGGACGCCCGTCGGAGGCGGATTGTCGTTGCTTCCGCCGCATCCGGCGAGAGTGGCGGCCAGAAGGCCGAAACAGAGGTTCAGGGATTTGCTTTTCATAAGTTCCTTCTTTTGATTCACGGTGTTGCCCGCTTCCAGGTTGCGGCGTTGCTGTACCCGCTCCATCTGTCGCCAGCCGGCTTTGGTGTCGCCAAGTTCGGCACGCCTCCTCGGCCCTCGGGAGGATCCTTCCACAGGGGCCGCATGACTTAACACGGCGGCGCCGGCGCTTTGGTTCCGGCCGGCCGCGCGGCAGTAAGCGCGTCGTCACGCGCCGTTCGGTGCCGCGGCGGCGAGGACGCGCGGCGGCGATGCCGTAAGATGGCCCGGCGGGTTCCCGTACACGACAAGGAGAGCACCATGTTCGGCCTCATCGGCACCCTGATCATCGGCTTCATCGTCGGCCTGCTGGGACGCTGGCTGCACCCGGGCGACGACAAGATGGGCATCATCCTGACCACCGTGCTCGGCATCGCCGGCGCCTTCCTCGCCACCTATGTCGGCCAGGCGCTGCATTGGTACGCCCCCGGGCAGGGCGCCGGCTTCATCGGCGCCGTGGTCGGCGCCATCGCGCTGCTGGTGATCGTCGGCGTGATCCGCAAGGCGGCGAAGTAGGCGCCGCGCGCGCCGTCAAGAAAGGTAAAGCCGCCGCCGGCCCGCGCAGCTTTACCTTGCGCAACGCGGGCTGAAAACTGGGTGTAAGCGCGGTTCAGCTAAGGTTCAGGCGGCACTGCGATACTGTGCCCACGGTTCGTGTTCCCCATCCCTGGCGCGAACCGTGTCCCCATGCCGTGTCCCCCCTGGCACGGCAAGACGGCCGCCCGGCTATCCCCAGTCGGGCGGCCTTTTTAATTTCCGCCGCTTTTACTTCTTCGCCTTGGCCTGGTTGGCGACCGCCTCGGCGGCGCGCTTGGCCGCCTCCGGATCGCCCAGGTAGCGGTGGCTCCTGGCCTTGAGCGCGCCGTCCAGCTCGAACAGCAGCGGGATGCCGGTGGGGATGTTCATCTCCACGATCTCGCTCTCGGACATGCCGGTAAGGTACTTGTAGAGCGCGCGCAGCGAGTTGCCGTGCGCCGTCACCAGCACCGTCCGGCCGCTCTTCAGCTGCGGCGCGATGGCGTCGTGCCAGTACGGCAGCACGCGGTCGAGAGTGGTGGCGAGCGACTCGGTGTCGGGCAGCGCGCGCGCATCCAGCGCGGCATAGCGCGGATCGTTCCGCGGATGGCCCGGATCGGTTTCGGCCATCGGCGGCGGCGGGATGTCGTAGCTGCGGCGCCACTCCTTCACCTTGGCCTCGCCGTGCCTGGCGGTGGTCTCGGCCTTGTCCAGGCCCTGCAGCGCGCCGTAGTGGCGCTCGTTGAGGCGCCAGGTCTTGTGCACCGGGATCCACATCTGGTCCATCGCGTCGAGCGCGGTCCACAGGGTGCGGATGGCGCGCTTGAGCACCGAGGTGTGGGCCACGTCGAAGCGCAGCCCCTCGGCATGCAGCAGCTTGCCCGCGGCCCAGGCCTCGGCGCGGCCGGCCTCGGTGATGTCCACGTCGACCCAGCCGGTGAAGCGGTTTTCGAGGTTCCACTGGCTCTGGCCGTGGCGCAGGAGGACGAGCTTGTGAGTCATGGTGAGTTCCGTCTATCCAGGCAAACAAAAAACTTGCGAATGTCATCCCGAGTGCGGCGGAGGACCGGTGCCGCGCGTTTGCCGCCGGCGACCGCACCCTTCGCTACGCCCAGGATGACGGCATCAGCTGTGCACGGTGCAGCCGGTCTTGCGGCGCAGCTCGTCGAACGTGACTTCCGGCGCCAGCTCCGCCAGCTTGAGGCCGTCCGGGGTGACGTCGAGCACGCCCAGCTCGGTGATGATGCGGTCGACCACGCCCACGCCGGTCAGCGGCAGGCTGCACTTGGGCAGGATCTTCAGCTCGTTGCCCTTGGCGGTGTGCTCCATCAGCACCACCACGCGCTTGACGCCGGCCACCAGGTCCATCGCCCCGCCCATGCCCTTGACCATCTTGCCGGGCACCATCCAGTTGGCCAGGTCGCCCTTCTCGCTCACCTGCATGGCGCCGAGGATCGACAGGTTGATGTGGCCGCCGCGGATCATGGCGAAGGAGTCGGCGCTGGAGAAGAAGGCGCTGCCGGGCACGGTGGTGATGGTCTGCTTGCCGGCGTTGATCAGGTCGGCGTCGACTTCGTCCTCGGTCGGGAACGGGCCGATGCCGAGCAGGCCGTTCTCGGACTGCAGCCACACGTCCATGTCCTGCGGGATGTAGTTCGCCACCAGGGTCGGCAGGCCGATGCCGAGGTTGACGTAGAAGCCGTCCTGCAGTTCCCGGGCGGCGCGCTGCGCCATCTGTTCTCTGGTCCAAGCCATGGTGTTCTCCTGTGGGAGCCGGCCTGCCGGCGCATATCGCCGCGCCGGCGAGCCGTCCTACATGTTCATTTCCTCAGGGTGCGCTGCTCGATGCGCTTTTCCGGATGCGGGTTGTGCACCAGCCGCTTGATGTAGATGCCGGGGGTGTGGATCTGGTCCGGCTCGAGCCGGCCGGTCTCGACGATCTCCTCCACCTCGGCCACGCACAGCGGCGCGGCGGCGGCGATCATCGGGTTGAAGTTGCGCGCGGTCTTGCGGTAGATCAGGTTGCCCGCGGTATCGGCCTTCCAGGCCTTGACCAGCGCGACGTCGGCCTTGAGCGCCTTTTCCATCACGTACCATTCGCCGTCGAACTGCCGCGTCTCCTTGCCTTCCGCTACCACCGTGCCGTAGCCGGTCTTGGTGTAGAACGCCGGGATGCCGGCGCCGCCGGCGCGCAGCTTCTCGGCCAGGGTGCCCTGCGGCGTGAATTCCAGCTCCAGCTCGCCTGCCAGGAACTGGCGCTCGAACTCGCGGTTCTCGCCGACGTAGGAGGAGATCATCTTCCTGATCTGGCGCGTGGTCAGCAGCTGGCCCAGGCCGAAGCCGTCGACGCCGGCATTGTTGCTGATCACGGTGAAGCCTTTCTTGCCGGTGTCGCGCAGCGCCGCGATCAGCGCCTCCGGGATGCCGCACAGGCCGAAGCCGCCGACCGCCAGGGTCATGCCGTCGTGGATGATGCCGTCGAGCGCGGCTTCGGCGCTCGGGTAGAGTTTGTTCACGCTCACTCCCGTTCAGCTTTTCTTCACGCGGCCTAGTTTACTGGCTGGCTCGCGGCCCAGCTTGGCCGATATCCAGCGGCCGGCCTCGACCAGCGCGTCCAGGTCGACGCCGGTGTCCAGGCCCAGCCCCTGCAGCATGTACACCAGGTCCTCGGTGGCGACGTTGCCGGTGGCGCCGCGCGCGTAAGGGCAGCCGCCGAGCCCGGCGACGCTGGCGTCGACCGAGCGCACGCCTTCCTCGAGGCAGGCGTAGATGTTGGCCAGGGCCTGGCCGCGCGTGTCGTGGAAATGCACGGCGATGCGCGCCATCGGCACTTCAGCCGCCACCGCCTTGAGCATGGCGCGCGCCTTCGCCGGCGTGCCGATGCCGATGGTGTCGCCCAGCGAGATTTCGCCGCAGCCCATCTCCGCCAGCGCCCGGGACACGCGCACCACGTCGGCCACCGCGACCTCGCCCTGGTAGGGGCAGCCCAGCACGCAGGAGACGTAGCCGCGCAGCCGCAGGCCCTGCGCCCGCGCCGCCTCCGCCACCGGCCTGAGGCGCAGCAGCGAGGCGGCGATGTCGCAGTTGATGTTCTTCTTGTTGAAGGCGTCGGAGGCGGCGGTGAACAGCGCGACGTGGTCGGCGCCGGCGCGCGTGGCCCGCTCCAGGCCCTGCAGGTTCGGCACCAGCACCGGGTAGGACACGCCGGGCTTGCGGCGCAGGCCGGCCAGCACCTCGGTGGCGTCGGCCATCTGCGGCACCCACTTCGGGCTGACGAAGCTGGTCGCCTCGATCACCGGCAGGCCGGCGTTGCCGAGACGCTCGATCAGCTCGATCTTGACCGGCGCCGGGACGCGGGCGGCTTCGTTCTGCAAGCCGTCGCGGGCGCCGACCTCGACTAAACGGACTTTGTCCATTTAGCAGGGGTGTGTGTCCGTCCTGGACAAGACGGCGCCATCCATGGCGCCGACCGTTGAAACAAGCAATAACTATTCATCGCTGTTCAGGTAGTGGTTCTTGATCCGGACGTAATGCTCCGCCGAATACTTGAGCTGCGCAATCTCGCGCTCGGTAAGCGCGCGTACCTGCTGCGCCGGGCTGCCGCGGTAAAGGAAGCCGGAGGCCAGGCGCTTGCCCGGCGCGACCAGGCTGCCGGCGGCGATGAACACCTCGTCCTCGATCACCGCCTCGTCCAGCACCCGCGCGCCCATGCCGATCAGGCAGCGGCTGCCGATGCGGCAGGCGTGGAGGATCACGCCGTGGCCGATGGTCACGTCCTCGCCGATCCGCAGGTCGGCGCCGCCGGGGCTGTAGGGTCCGTCATGGGTGACGTGCAGCACCGAGCCGTCCTGCACGTTGCTGCGCGCGCCGATGCGGATGCGGTTGACGTCGCCGCGCACCACCGCCATCGGCCACAGCGAGACGTCGTCGCCCAGCTCGACGTCGCCGATCAGCTGGGCGGAGGCGTCGACGTAGACGCGTGCGCCCAGGCGGGGCAGCACGCCGCGGTACGGGCGGATCATGGCAGACCCTATTTCGGCGGCACGTAGGTCTGGATCGACGACGGCGGCACCACGCTCGGCGGATTGCCCGCGGTGACGCGGCGCACGAAGGCGTCGATCTTGTCCATCACGTCGGCGCTGCCATGCAGGCGCGGCGCCAGCACGTCGAGGACGCGGCTGTGGGTGAGGTCGGGATAGATGACCTTCTCCGCGGCGCCGCCGGCGCGCTTGACGCGGTCGAACAGGTTGTTGGTGTTCTTGATGTCGATCGTCTCGTCCTTGCCGCCGTGGATCAGCAGCAGCGGCGGGTTGTTGCCGTCGACGTGGAAGATCGGCTGGGTGTTCTCGAAAGTCTCCGGCGGCCCGAACAGGTCGCGCAGGTCCGGGTCGGTGATCGGCAGGAAATCGTAGGGGCCGGCCAGGCCGATCATGCCGCGGATCCAGCTGCGGTTGCCGCCGGCGCGCACCATGTACTGCGGGTCCAGGGCCAGCATCGCCGCGTTGTAGGCGCCGGTGGAATGGCCCATCACCACCACGCGCCCGCCGTTGCCGCCGTAGCCGGCGATGTGGTTGTGGACCCAGGCCACGGCGCGGGCGCTGTCGTCGAGCAGCTCGACGTAGTGCACGCGCGGATACAGCCGGTAGTTCGGGATCACCGCGACGAAGCCGCGCGCCGCCAGCGCCTGGCCGACGAACTTGTATTCCTGCTTGTCGCCGCTGCTCCAGCGGCCGCCGAAGAAGAACACCACCACCGGGGCGTTGCCGGCGCCGTGCGGCGTGTACACGTCGAGCTTCTGGCCGGTGCTGTCGTCGTAGACGATGTTCTGGGTCAGCGAATAGCCCGAGTCCGAAGCCGTGGCATTGAGGATTTCTCTGCTGGAACAGGCGCTTAGGGCCAGGACACCGAACAGGGCAGAAAGCAGGGCGCGCACCGGAACTCCGTCAGGCTGGTGAAGTGGGGGGATGAAAGATGCAGTGTATCGCACCGCCGCATTCCCGCACATGCAATACTGGCCGCGCCTGAGCCCCTCAATGAGCTTATAAGCCCATGATTTCCCACTACATCGTGCTTGCCGTGCTGGCGGCGGTCCTGGTCTGGGCGGCGCTGGTCTACAACGGCCTGGTGGCGGTGAAGAACGGCGTGGCCAAGGCCTGGAGCAACATCGACGTGCTGCTCAAGCAGCGCCACGACGAGATCCCCAAGCTGGTGGAAGTGTGCAAGGCCTACATGCAGTTCGAACGCGACACGCTGGAGCGCGTGATGCGCGCCCGCGCCGGCAGCCAGGCGGCGCTGGAGCAGGGCGATGTGCGCGGCATCGCCCAGGCCGAGGGACCGCTGCGCGCCGGCGTCGGCCGCATCGCCGCCACGGTGGAGGCCTATCCGCAGCTCAAGGCCAACCAGCAGATGATGAACCTGCTCAACCGCATCACCACGCTGGAAAACGAGATCAGCGACCGCCGCGAGTTCTACAACGAGTACGTGACCAACAACAACGTGCGCGTCGAGCAGTTCCCGGACCTGATCGTGGCGCGGCTGTGCGGCTTCCGCCGGCGCGTGCCGCTGGAGTTCAGCGCCGAGGAGAAGCAGGACGTAGACCTGCGCGCGCTGTTCCGCGCCTGAGAGTTCCGCCCCGCTTGGAAGCCGCCACCCTGGCGTTGGAGTGGAGCGCCGCTGTCGCGGCCGGCGGCGCCCTGGCCGGCTGGCTCGGCCTGCGCGACCTGCGCCACGCGCGGCGCCTGGCCGACGTGCCGCTGTCGCGCATCCGCTCCGCCGCGCAGGGGTATGTCGAGCTGCTCGGCCGCCCCCGCCTGATGCCCGGCCCGCAGATCGTCTCGCCGCTCACCGGCACGCCCTGCTACTGGTGGAAATGCCGCGTCACGCTCAGCGCCAACGACGACACCGAGGTGATCTTCGACGCCACCAGCGACGACCTGTTCTACCTCAGCGACACCACCGGCGACTGCATCGTCGATCCGGTCGGCGCCACCGTGCATCCCAACCTGGCGCGCAGCTGGCGCGGCCAGCTGCGCAAGCCGCTGCGGCCGCCGCGCGGCGCCTGGGACGCCTTCTTCAGCTTCGGCCCCTACCACTACACCGAGCAGCTGATCACCGGCGACGTGCTGATCGCCGCCTCCGGCTGGTTCCGCACCCAGGCGGCGGTGCAGGCCGCGGACGAAAGCCGCGACCTCGCCGCGCTGCTCGGCGAGTGGAAGCGCGACCGCGCCAGCCTGCTGCGACGCTTCGACGCCAATCACGACGGCCGCATCGACCAGCAGGAGTGGGAGACGGCCCGCGCCGCGGCGCTGGAGGAGCTCCGCGCCGCGCGCGCCGAGCAGCAGCTGCTGCCGGACCTCAACGTGCTGGGCCAGCCGCCGGACGGGCGCCAGTACCTGCTCTCCACCCGCTCGCGCCAGGCGCAGCAGGACCGCTACCGCCGCCGCGGCGGCGCGCTGCTGCTCGTCGCCGGGGCCGCCGCGGCGGTGGTGCTCCTGCTGCTGCGCCGGCACGGCGCGGCTTGAACGCGCGCCGAACTTGAATTGAGCCGCTCCGGACAATAGGTTTGTCCCTATCCACGACCCGCAAGCTCCCCATGGAAAATCCCCTGCTGACCCCCGCCGCCCCCGGCGTCCTGCCCGCCTTCGACCGCATCCAGCCGGAGCACGCCGAGCCGGCGGTGGACCGGGTGCTGGCGGACAACCGCCAGGCGCTGGACCAGCTGCTGGCGGCGGGCGCCGACAGCTGGGAAGGCCTGATCGAGCCGCTGGAGGACATGGGGGACCGCCTCGGCCGCGCCTGGGGCCCGGTCTCGCACCTGTTCGGCGTCACCTCCACCGCCGCCTGGCGCAAGGCGTTCAACGCCTGCCTGCCCAAGGTCACCGAATACGGCCTGGAGCTGTCGCAGAACGAAGCGCTGTTCCACGCCTACGAGCGGCTCAAGGCCCAGGCCGGCTTCGCCGCCTTCTCGCCGGCGCGCAAGAAGGTGGTGGAGGACGCGCTGCGCGACTTCCGCCTGTCCGGCATCGCCCTGCCGGCCAGGGAAAAGGCGCGCTACAAGGAGATCGCGCTGCGCCTGTCGGAGATCCAGACCAGGTTCGAGGAGAACCTGATGGACTCGGTGCAGGCCTACGGCAAGCACGTCACCGACGAAAGCCTGCTGGCCGGCATGACCGCCCAGGGCAAGGCCCAGGCCGCCGAGCGGGCCAAGGCCAAGAACCTGGAAGGCTGGCTGCTGGCTCTCGATTTCCCCAGCTACGACGCGGTGATCAGCTATGCCGACAACCGCGCGCTGCGCCAGGAGCTGTACACCGCGTACGCCACCCGCGCCTCGGACCAGGGGCCGCTGGCCGGCCAGCACGACAACACCGCGCTGATGGAGGAAATCCTGGCGCTGCGCCACGAGGAGGCGCAGCTGCTCGGCTTCCGCAATTTCGCCGAGCTGTCGCTGGAGACCAAGATGGCGGAGTCGCCCGACGCGGTGGAGCGCTTCCTGCTCGACCTCGCCGCCAAGGCGAGGAAGTTCGCGCAGTCCGAGCTGGACGAGCTGAAGGCCTACGCCAGGAAGCGCGACGGGCTCGACGACTTCCAGCCCTGGGACGCCGCCTACTACTCGGAGAAGCTGAAGGAGGAGAAGCTGGGCTACTCGGAGGAGGAGCTGCGCCCCTATTTTCCGGCGCCCCAGGTCATCAAGGGCATGTTCGACCTGGTCGAGCGCCTCTACGGCGTCAAGATCGGGAAGGCCGACCACATCGCCACCTGGCACAAGGACGTCACCACCTACGTCCTGCGCGAGGCCGACGGCACCGAGATCGGCCTGTTCTACCTCGACCCCTATGCGCGCCAGGACAAGCGCGGCGGCGCCTGGATGGACGAGTGCCTGGGCCGGCGCCGCAGCCCGCACGGCCTGCAGCGCCCGGTGGCCTACCTCACCTGCAATTTCACGCCGCCGCTGGGCGGCGACCCGGCGCTGCTGACGCACGATGAAGTGCTGACCCTGTTCCACGAGTTCGGCCACGGCCTGCACCACCTGCTGACCCGGGTCGACGAGGCCTCCGTGTCCGGCATCCGCGGCGTGGCCTGGGATGCGGTCGAGCTGCCCAGCCAGTTCATGGAGAACTGGGCCTACGACCGCGACACGCTCAACGGCTTTGCCCGCCACTGGCAGACCGGCGCGGCCATTCCCGAAGACCTGCTGAAGAAACTGCAGGCCAGCCGCAGCTTCCAGTCCGGCCTGGCCACGGTGCGGCAGATCGAGTTCGCCCTGTTCGACCTGCGCATGCACCGCGACTTCGACCCGGCGCGCGGCGGAAGGGTGCTGGAGACGCTGAACCAGGTGCGCAGCGAAGTCAGCGTGCTGCCGCCGCCCTCCTGGAACCGCATGCCGAACAGCTTTTCCCACGTTTTCGCCGGCGGCTATGCCGCGGGCTACTACAGCTACAAGTGGGCCGAGGTGCTGTCCGCCGACGCCTTCGCCGCGTTCGAGGAGAGCCGCTTCGCGCCCGAGACCGGCCACCGCTTCCGCGACACGGTCCTGGCCAAGGGCGGCTCGCAGGACGCGATGGAGCTGTTCGTGGCGTTCCGCGGGCGCAAGCCGAGCATCGAGCCGCTGCTGCGCCACTCGGGCCTCACGGCTTAGAACGGGAAAGCAACAGCCCCGCGCAAAGACGCTGCGCAAAGGCCGCAGAGAAGGCGAAAGACGCGGGATGTGCTGCGCGCAGCGAAGCGCATCCTGCGCCGCTGTTCGCCGCGTTACGCGCCGGGCTTCACCGGCGCCCGCTGCGCCGGATCGTAGAAAAACTGCTCCTCGGCGATGCGCTCGCCTTCCCAGCGCTGCCAGGCCAGCTCTTCGATGCGCGTCACGCTGCCGTCCTGCCATTCGAAGCGGAACACCCAGCGCACCACCACGTGGTCGCCGTTGACCAGCACCGGCCGGATGCAGCGCGACTCCACCGACCTGGCCCGCGCCATCACCAGGCGCTCGTTCGCCACGTGCGCCGCGCGGCCGACCCGCGGCGGCGCCTGGTTCTCGCGCATGGTCGCGCCTTCGGTATAGAACTCCTCCACCGCCTCGACATGGGCATTGGACTCGACGCGGGCGATGAAGCGTTCCAGGGTCTGCGCAGCGGGCATGGCTAACCCTGCCCGAGCGCCGCGGCGTCGCCGCGGGCCGGCGGCATCTGCGTCAGCAGCCGCCGCGCCCTGCGCCAGGCCTCGCCCAGCGAGAATGATTCCACCACCCAGGTGGCGGCGCTGGACGACTCCATGCGCGGCCGGTAGGCGCGCATCAGCGCCAGGTGCTCGGGGTGGCTGACGAACTTCCTGAGGTCCTCCTCGCTGCGCCAAAGCGACACGGTGTAGGTGCTGCGCCGCCCCATGTCGGCCGCGATCGACACGCCGATGCTGCCCGGAAAGCGCGCCCAGGCGCGGCGCAGCCGCAGGCCGTTCCAGTACACGCCCGGCATGTCCCACCGGCTCTTGTAGGTGAAGCGGGTGGCGCTGACCACCATCGGTCCTTGCGCCGGAGGAAGCTGACCGTGCCGCCAGGGGAGTTTTGTCATAATCGCCTCGCAGGAAAATGGCGGCGCCGGGGACGGCGTCACACTTACATACTGTCGGTACGTAACTTACATACTATTGGTATGTAAGTCAATGCGGCCGGCTGCGCGCGGAATGCGCGAGGTGAGGCGCGATTGAGCAGGACCAGGCAGACATCCACCCGCCGCAGCCAGGAGGAGCGCTCCGGCGAGACCACCCGTGCGCTGCTGGCGGCGGCGGCGCGGCTGTTCGAGCAGCAGGGCTACGCCGCCACTTCGATCGAGGACATCAACCGCGCCGCCGGGCTGACGCGCGGCGCCATCTACCACCATTACGCGGGCAAGGCGCAGCTGTTCCGCGCCGTGTTCGAGGCCGGCGAAGCGGAACTCACCGCCGCCATCGCCGCGGCGGCGCAGCAGAAGAAGGACCCGTGGAAGGCGTTCCAGGCCGGCTGCGAAGCCTTCCTGCAGGCCTGCCTGGACCCGGCGGTGCAGCAGATCATCCTCAAGGACGGTCCGGCGGTGCTGGGCTGGGAGGTGATCCGCGAGATCGAGGCGCGCTACTCGATGGCGATGATCCGGCGCGGCGTGGAGAACTCGATGCGCGCCGGCAAGCTGGCGCGCCGGCCCGCCGAGCCCCTGGCCCACCTGCTGCACGGCGCCCTGGCGGAATGCGGCCGCGCCATCAGCCGCGCGCCCGATCCGCAAGCCAGCTTCCGCGAGGTGCGCGCCGAGTTCAACCGGCTGTTGCAGGCGCTGGCGGCGGAGTGAGCAGGCGCCGGCCGGTGCATTGCCGCACCGCCGCCTGCGGCTTCAAACGCCGCGGTAGTTCCAGGCCAGCACCGCGAACCCCGCCGCCGCGCCGAGCGAGCCCAGCACCCCGACGACATAGCCGGCAAACACCAGCCGGTTCGCCAGGGGCCCGCCTGCGCTCAGCCCACGCTGGCCGCTCGCCGCGGCCAGGACCATCGCCGCGCTGAAGGCCCAGGCCGAAGCGATCGCGCTCGCGGCCGCCATATCGATCAGCGTCCCCTGCGCCCGCCAGGCCCGCAGCATCAGGCCGAACACCAGGGTGATCAGTCCGGTGCCGATCAGGCCCGCGTGCGCCGCGCGCCAGGCCTCGGCGCGCCGCGCCGGCGCTCCCGCCGCGATGGCCCGCCCGTACGGCGCGCCGGCCAGCAGTCCGGCCAGCAGCACCAGCGCGCCATGGAACAGCAGCAGGCCGCTCATCAGCGTGCCGCCGCCTGCGGCGCCCGCGCCTTCTGCTGCTCCTGCTGGTACAGGGCGAACTCCTCGCGCACGGCGCGGCCCAGCGCCGGCCGCTGCAGCAGGCGCTGGTAATAGGCGTCGACCGCCGGCCACGGCGCGAGCTTGAGGCCGACCGCGGCCGACCAGTTCAGGACCGTGGCGAGATAGGCGTCGGCGACGCTGAAGCGGTCGAGCAGGAACTCGCGGCCGTCCAGGTGCTGCTGCAGCACGCCCATGCGCAGCGGGATCTTGTCGCGGGCATAGGCTTTCACCGCATCCGGCGCCTTGGCGTCGAGCAGCGGCACGTACACCGCCTTGTGCAGCTCGGTGCCGACGAAGCCCAGCCACTTGCGCAGCTGCGCCTGCTCCGCGCTTCCGGCCGGCGCCAGCCGCGCCTGCGGCAGCTGCTCGGCGAGGTACTGCAGGATCGCGGTGTTCTCGGTCAGCAGGCTGCCGTCCGCGGTCTCCAGCACGGGCACCTGGCCCATCGGATTGACCGCGAGGAAGTCCGAGCCGTCCTCCAGGCGCTTGGCCTTGGTGTCGGCGTAAACGTACTCGGCCGTTGCGCCGGCCTCGTAGAAGACGATGCGGCTGGCGAGCGAACAGGCCAGCGGGGAGAAATACAGTTTCATGCGGCAGCCCTCTGTTTTTGTACAATCTGGTACAATAATAGCCGGACCCATAATATTGTTCAATATGGTACAAAATAAACCCGCCCGCCCGCGCGGCCGTCCCCGCGCCTACGATGCGGATCAGGCCCTGGCGCGGGCACGCGACGCGTTCTGGCAGGCCGGCTTCTCCGCCACCTCGCTCGACGACCTCAGCGCCGCCACCGGCATGAACCGGCCGAGCCTGTACGCCGCCTTCGGCGACAAGCAGCGGCTGTATCTGGAACTGCTGCGGCGCTATACCGCGGCGTCCGACCAAGCCATCGCCCGCGAGTTCGAGCGCGACCAGCCGCTGGCCAAAGCCCTGACCCGCTTCTACCAACTAGCGCTGTCGATGTACCTGCCGCAGGGCGGCCCCGCGCGCGGCTGCTTCCTCATCGGCACCGCCCTCACCGAAGCCGTGGACGACCCGCAGGTGCGCGAGCAGCTGGGCGCCTCGCTCGACGGCTTCAGGCGCGCCCTGGAGCTGCGGCTGAAGCGCGCCCATGACGAAGGCGAGCTCGACCGCGACGCCGATCCCGTTGCCCTGGCCGAAATCGGCTCCGCCGTGCTGCACTCCCTCGCCGTCCGCGCCCGCGCCGGCGATTCGCGCACCGCGCTGAACACGCTGGTGAAATCGGCCGTGCGCCTGATTTGCGGCGGGAAGGGCGGCTAGGCCCCGCTGTCGTACCCGTCGTTCCGCGAAAAAAACGGAAAGCCCCGGTCGCCGCTCCCTGCCGGAGCGCTCCGGGCGCAAGCCGGGAATGTCGCCGCGCAGCCGCCTTGCCGAAGGCCTGTAACGCGCGTCCCCCGGCCCCGGTCTATACTCGGCCATGGTTCGCTCGGCGCTTCTGTGGTGGACCAGTGCGCTGCTCGGCGCGCTATGGATTCCTTTGGCTCACGCCGCCGCTCCGCCGCGGGCCGCCCTGCTCGAAATCACCGGCCCCATCGGCCCCGCCAGCAGCGGCTACTTCGAGCGCGCCCGGCGCCAGGCCGTCGCCGACGGGGCGCAGCTGATCGTGCTGCGCCTGGACACCCCCGGCGGCCTCGACAGCGCCATGCGCGACATCATCCGCGACATCCTCGCCTCGCCGGTGCCGGTGGTCGCCTGGGTCGGACCCGGCGGTGCGCGCGCCGCCAGCGCCGGCACCTACATCCTCTACGCCAGCCATCTCGCGGCGATGGCGCCCGCCACCAATCTCGGCGCGGCCACGCCCATCCCGGTGGGCGGTTCCTGGCCCACGCCGAAGCCGGGCAAGCCGCGGGACGAGGCGGGCCAGGACCAGGCCGGGGCGCCGCCCGACGCCGCCGAGCTGAAGGCGGTGAACGACGCCGTGGCCTACATCCGCGGCCTGGCGGAGAAGCGCGGCCGCAACGCCGACTGGGCCGAGGCCGCGGTGCGCTCGGCCGCCAGCCTCAGCGCCGAGCAGGCGCTGAAGCTGAAGGTGGTGGACCTGCTGGCGGACGACGTGCCGCAACTGCTGCAACGCATCGACGGACGCAGCGTGCAGACCGCCAGCGGCCCGCTGACGCTGCATAGCGCCGGCGCCGCGGTGACGCACTACGCGCCCGACTGGCGCACGCGCCTGCTGGCGGTGCTGACCAGCCCCACCATCGCCTACGCCCTCCTGCTGGTCGGCATCTACGGCCTGCTGCTGGAGGGCTATCATCCCGGCGCGGTGCTGCCGGGCGTGGCCGGCGGCATCGCCCTGGTGCTGGCGCTCTACGCCCTGCAGATGCTGCCGGTGAACTACGCCGGGCTGGCCCTGATCCTGCTCGGCGTGGCGCTGCTCGTGGCCGAGACCTACGCCGCCAGCTTCGGCGTGCTCGGCTCCGGCGGGGTCGTCGCCTTCGTGCTCGGCTCGGTCCTGCTGTTCGACACCGGCGCGCCCGGCTTCGGCGTCAACCTGGGCGTGATCGCCGGCCTCGCCCTCGGCGCCGTCGCGGTGCTGGCGCTGACCCTGTTCCTGGTGCTGCGGGCGCGTCGCGCGCCGGTGGTCACCGGCGCCGGCGCCCTGCTCGGCCAGACCGCCGAAGTGCTGGAAGACTTCAGCGGCGAAGGCTGGGCGCGGCTCATGGGCGAGCGCTGGCGCGTGCGCAGCGCGGTGCCGCTGGCCGCCGGCGCGCGAGTGCGGGTGACGCGCATGGACGGCCTGCTGCTCACGGTGGAACCCCTCGATGGACACTGATCCAATGGAGATGCGGACATGATCGGCTTGCTCGGCGTGGTGATATTCATCGGCGCGGCGGTGGTCTTCTCCGCCTTCAAGGTGCTGAAGGAATACGAGCGCGGCGTGGTGCTGACGCTCGGCCGCTACACCGGCTCCAAGGGCCCGGGCCTGATCGTGCTGTGGCCGGTGATCCAGCAGATGACGCGGGTCGACCTGCGCACGGTGGTGATGGACGTGCCGCCGCAGGACGTGATCTCGCGCGACAACGTCTCGGTCAAGGTCAACGCCGTGGTCTATTTCCGCGTCGTCGACCCGTCGCGGGCGGTGCTGCAGGTGGTGCACTACTACGAGGCGATCAGCCAGCTGGCGCAGACCACGCTGCGCTCGGTGCTGGGCCAGCACGAGCTGGACGCCATGCTGACCGAGCGCGACGTGCTCAACCGCGACCTGCAGGCGATCCTCGACAAGGCCACCGACGCCTGGGGCATCAAGGTCAGCAACGTCGAGATCAAGCACATCGACATCGACGCCACCATGGTGCGCGCCATCGCCCGCCAGGCCGAGGCGGAGCGCATCCGCCGCGCCAAGGTGATCCACGCCGAGGGTGAGCTGCAGGCGGCGGAGAAGCTCAAGGAAGCCGCGCACGAGTTGGCCAAGGAGCCGCAGGCCTTGCAGCTGCGCTACCTGCAGACCCTGATCGACATCGCCGACGAGAAGAACTCGACCATCGTGTTCCCGCTGCCGATGGACCTGATCACGCCGCTGCTGGACAGGCTGAAGAAGGACTAAACGGGCGCCCGCGGCGCCGGACGGTCCGGCGCCTGGCAGCCGGCCGCCACGGCTGCCGCATGCCGCGCCGCGCGGCGGCCGGAAAAGACGCAGTCGGCATAGGACAGGCCGCTGACGTAGATGTTGGAGCAGATGCCGATGGCGTTGCGGCCGGCCGCGTAAAGGCCGGCGATGGGATGGCCGGCGCCGTCGAGCACCAGGCCGCTGCCCTCTTCCACGCGCAGGCCGCCGACGCTCATCGTCGCCATCGGCAGCAGCTTGCTGTCGACAGAGGCGTCGATGGCGCAGTATGGCGGCTGCAGCAGCTGCGCCATTTCCTCCGGGCGCTTCTCGTAAGGATCGGCGCTCTCGCCGCGCGCACCGCGGTTATAGGCCTCGACGGTGTGCTTCAGCGTCGCCGGATCGAAGCCGACCTTCGCCGCCAGCGCCTCCAGGCTCGGCGCCCTGTGGCAGTTGAACAGCAGGTTGAGCAGCGCCACGTCGCGCTGGAACGGCACGATGCGCGGGTCCTTGGCCTGCTTGAAGGCGTCCTGGCGCAGCTTGCCGTCGAGCACGATCCAGGCCTTGCCGTTCTGCTTCTCGACGATGGCGTCGCCGAGCGAGGCGCCGTACAGCGTCTCGTTGACGAAGCGCTCGCCGCGCTGGTTGACCATCATGCCCTGGGCCCAGGCCTTGGGCGGGTTGATGAAGCGCCAGGCGCTGATGCGGTTCATCAGATCCAGCTTGCCGCCGGCCGAGGCGCCGAGCAGCAGGCCGCTGCCGTTGTCGCCGAGCGTGCCGTTGGGCAGGCCGCTGGAATACGGCGCAGCGTAGTGCCTGACCATCGCCGGGTTCATGATGAAGCCGCCGGCCGACAACACCACGCCGCGCCGCGCGCGGAACCAGCGCGACTGGCGGTGCGCCGCCTCGATCGCCTGGGCGCGGCGCAGGTACCAGTTGCCGATGGCATAGGTCAGCCAGGCCAGCGGGAAGCTCGGCGGCAGCGCCGCGATCCACTTCGCCGCCTTGGCGATATTGCGGCCGAAGCTCGCGCTTTCCGCGCTGCCGGCGGGAATCTGCAGCGCCTTCACGCCCACCACCCGCCCCTGCGCGTCCAGCGCCAGCTGGCGCACCTCGGCGTACTTGTGGAACTTCAGGCCCAGCTTGAGCGCGGCGCTGCGCAGCGGGTCATAGATGCCGAAGCCCAGGCCCCAGGCCTTCTTGCCGTTGCGGGCGAAGACGCGGTGGCCGCGCGCGGCGGGCTTGGCCTGGCGCATGTAGGGCGCGGCCAGCGAGCTGTCGGGGTGATACAGGAAGCAGTCCAGCGGCGGATAGGAGGTCTTCTCCTTCCACACGGTGCTGTTGAACTGCACGCCGTGGCCGATCATCCAGTCGACGGTGGCGACGCTGTCCTCGCAGAAGCGGCGCAGGGTGTCGTCGCCGACCACGCCGCCGACCTCGATGTGCAGGTACTTGTACATCTCCTCGACCGAGTCGGTCTCGCCGGCCTGGCGCTGCACCGCGGTGCCGCCGCCGGCGTAGTAGATGCCGCCGTTGGCGGCGCTCGAGCCGCCGCCGTCGTAGCGGTCCAGCGCGATCACGCTCAGGCCCCGCTCCACCCCTTCCAGCGCCGCGGCCACGCCGGCGCCGCCCAGGCCCACCACCACCAGGTCGGCGCTCTCGTCCCAGGCGTGCCGCTCGGGATCGGCCAGGCGCAGCGGCGGTTCGATCTGCAGGCCCCATTGGGCGCCGTCGCTGGGCAGGTGGGGGGCTTCGGTGTTCAAGCGCGTCTCCGCTGCGGATCTCGAGGAATGCGAGCGCAGAAGATGGCATCGGCGGTGCAGGGCGGCGTCGTCCGATGGGACGACGCCGCTTTACCGATGGGCCGCTCCAGGCCCATCAATGGCTTGCGGCAGCCCGGGCCCGACTTGCGCCAGCCTGGTTTTGGATTTAATATTTCATTTCTGAATTATTCATACCTGGGTAATCACGACCTGTATGAACAGTCGCCAAGTCGCCGCCCTCTTTCTCAGCCTGGCGCTGGCCGCCTGCGCGGACTTCTCCGGCATCACGCCGCAGTCGCAGCCACTGGATCCGCGCACGCTGGATCCCGGCGCCGCGCTGCAGGCCAGCGCCGACGCCGCCTGGCCGACGGATTCCTGGTGGCGGGCCTACGGCGATGCGCAGCTGGACCGCCTGGTGGCCCAGGCCGTCGCCGGCAACCCCAGCCTGCGCAGCGCCCGCGCCCGGGTCGAGCAGGCCGCCGGCCTCGCCGCCGTCGCCCGTGCAGGCACCCTGCCGCGCGTCGACGCCGCCTCGGAGCTGACCCGCACCTACGGCACCCACGCCGCCTTCCCCATCGACACCCGGGAAGCCTACACCTACTGGGAGAACACGGCGCTGCTGAAGATCTCCTACGATCTCGACCTGTGGGGCAAGGACCGCGCGGCCTCGCAAAGCGCGCTGGACAGCCTGCATGCCGCCGAAGTGGAGGCGCGCGCGGCCCAGCTGGCGCTGGCCAGCGCGGTGACGCAGGGCTACGTGCAGCTGGCCGCGCAATACCTGCTGCGCGACGTGGCGGAGGCGAACCTCCAGCGCCAGCGGAAGGTGCTGGACATCGCCAGGCGCCGCTACCAGGCGGGCCTCGGCACCCAGCTGGAAATCACCCAGGCGAGCACGGTGCTGCCCGACTCGCAGGCCCAGATCGAGCGCATCGACGAATCCATCGCCCTGCTGCGCAACCAGCTCGCCGCGCTGATGGGCCGGGGCCCCGGCGAGGGCGAGCGCATCGCCCGCCCGGCGCTGCGGCTGGAGCACGGCCTCGAACTGCCGGCCAGGCTGCCGGCGGGCCTGCTCGGCCACCGCCCGGACATCGTGGCGCAGCGCTGGCGCGTGGAAGCGGCGGCGCAGCAGATCAAGGCGGCCAAGGCCGGCTTCTACCCGGACGTGAACCTGGTCGCCGCCGGCGGCGTCGCCAGCTTCGGCTTCAGCCGCATGTTCACCGGCGACAAGGCCACCGGCGAGTTCGGCCCGGCGATCAGCCTGCCGATCTTCGAGGGCGGCCGCCTGCGCGGCAACCTGCGCGCGCAGAGCGCGGCCTATGACGTGGCGGTGGAGGCCTACAACAGCGCCGTGATCGGCGCCTTCCACGAGGTGGCGGACCAGGTGACCAGCCTGCGCTCGCTCGCCCGCCAGCTCGAGCTGACCGAGGCCGCGCTGGCCTCGGCGCGGACCGCCGAGGACCAGGCCGAGCAGGGCTTCCGCGCCGGCCTCACCGATTACCTGAGCGTGCTCAACACCCAGGCCGAGCTGCTGGTGCAGCAGCGCAACCGCGCGCAGATCGTGGCACGCCAGCTCGAGGCCCACGCCGCCCTGATGAAGGCCCTCGGCGGCGGCTACACCGAGCCGGCGGGGAGGCAGGCGTCATGAGCGACCGTCACGGCGAGAACCCGCCGGAAGACCGGCCGGACAGCTTCAGCGAGGTCGAGCGGCGCATCGAGGTGACGCGCCGGCGCCTGCGCGGCTACCCGCAGGACCAGGTGCGGCTGGCGCGCCTGATCATCCACGTGCAGAAGCGCCAGAACGAGCTGACCAACCAGGTGCTGCGCCGCCACGGCCTCAACTACGTCACCTACACCGCGCTGATGATGATGTACGGCGCCGAGGACCAGGCCACCACGCCCTCGGAGCTGAGCAGCGCCACCGGCGAGAAGCCGGCCAACATCACGCGCATCTGCGACGAGCTGCTGGAGCAGGGACTGATCGAGCGCAACCCCTCCACCGAAGACCGCCGCCGCGTGGTGCTGCGCCTGACGCGCCGGGGCGAGCGCCTGGTCGAGCAGGTTCAGCCCGAGCTGTGGCAGCGGCTGGAGCGCAGCTTCGGCGGCTTCAGCGGCAGCGAGATGCGCCAGCTCACCGGCCTGCTGCGGACGGTGCTGGCGCGCATGGACCAGGACGCCTGAGCGTGGCCGCGCCGGCCGCCCCCGCCAGGCAGGGCCCCGCGCTGCGCCAGGCCCTGGCTGGCTGGGCCGGCAGCGAGGGCCCGGCCTGGATCTTCGTGTTCAAGACGCTGGCGGCGGCGCTGCTGGCGCTGTGGATCGCCTTCCGCCTCGGCTTCGACTCGCCGCGCAGCGCCATGCTCACCGTGTTCATCGTCGCCCAGCCGCAGACCGGCCTGGTGCTGGCGAAGAGCTTCTGGCGCACCGTCGGCACCCTGGTCGGCTGCCTCGCCACCTTCGTGCTGGTCGGCCTGTTCTCGCAGGAGCGCGAGCTGTTCCTGCTGGCGATGTCGGTGTGGGTCGGCCTGTGCACGGCCGGCGCCGCGCTGTTCCGCAACTTCCGCGCCTACGCCTTCGTGCTGGCCGGCTACACCGCCTGCCTGATCGGCTTTCCCTCCGCGCTGCAGCCGCAGGCCACCTTCAGCACCGCGGTGTTCCGCGTCTCCGAGGTGATGCTGGGCATCCTCTGCGCCGGCCTGATCACCGACCTGGTTCTGCCGCAGCCGCTGGGCCTGCGCCTGGTCGGCGCGGTGCGCGGCGGCTACAAGGAGTTTCTCGGCTTCGTCGCCGGCGCGCTGCGCGGGCGGCTCGACCACGCCACGCAGGAGCGCTCGCACGACCATTTCGTCGCCAACGTCATCGCCTTCGAGGCGCTGCGCGACGCCGCCTACTTCGAGAACCCCGACGCGCGGGTGCGCAGCGGCCGCATGCGGCTGTTCAACGCCGAGTTCATGGCCGCCACCACCAGCATCCACATGCTGCACCAGATGATGCAGCGCCTGCGCCGCCGCCAGTGCCACCGCGCGCTGCAGCAGCTGGCGCGGCTCTACCAGGAACTGGCCGACGTGCTGCTGCCCGAAGGCGGCGCGATGCCGGCCACCGCCGCCGAGGCGGCGCCGCTGGTGCAGCAGCTGCGGCAGCACCGCGACAGCCTGCCGCAGCGCATCGCCGCGGCGCGCCAGGACGTCGCCGCCCGCGCCGACGCCGAGGAGCTGCTCGACTACGACAGCGCCGCCGACCTGCTGCAGCGCTTCGCCGCCGACATGCACCACTACACCGAGAGCTATGCCTCGCTGGCGCATCCCGGCACGCGGCGCCCGGCGCGGCAGGCGCCGCGCTACGTGGCGCATGCCGATCCGCTCACCGCCGTGGCGGCCGGCGTGCGCGGCGTCGCCGCCCTGCTCGCGGTAAGCGCCTTCTGGATCGCCACCGCCTGGCCCAGCGGGCCCAACGCCGCGATCCTGGCCTGCGTGTTCTGCTGCCTGTTCGCCTCGGCGCCGTCGCCGCTGACGGCGATGCGCGGCGTCGGCATCGGCTTCGCCTGGGGGCTGCTCGCCGCCTTCGTCTGCGCCTTCGTGGTGCTGCCGCCGCTGGACGGCTTCGCCCTGCTCGCCGCCGGCATGGCGCCGTTCATCATGGCCGGGGTCAAGCTGATGACCGATGCGAAGACCGCCGGCATCGGCGTCGGCTACCTGCTGATGTTCGGCAACATCGTCGGCGTGGAGAACGTCACCCGCTTCGACCCGGCGCAGGTGCTCAACGACGGCATCGCCAGCCTGGCCGGCGCACTGGCCGCGACCCTGGCTTTTGCCCTGCTGCTGCCGGCGGAGAGCCGGCGCCTGCGCCTGCACATGGTGCGCAGCCTGCGCCGCCGCGCCCTGCTGGCCTGCAACGGCTCGCTCGACGGGCTGCGCCACCGCTTCGAGAACAGCACCCGCGACCTGCTCGGGCAGCTGCTGGCCGGCGCCGACCGCGCCGCCGGCGAGGACCGCCGGCTGCTGGCGCGCGCCCTGTCGGTGCTGGAGATCGGCCACGCCATCATCGACCTGCGCGAAGCGGCCGCCATCGGCACGCTGTCCGTCGGCAGCCGCGCCGCCCTGCACGCCTGCGTGCGCGCCGTGGCGCGCCTGTTCCAGAAGCCGAACGCGCTGCACCGCGCCCACGCCCTGGAAGGCGTGGCGCGCGCCGCGGCGCGCATCGAGCACGCGCTGGGCGAAAGCGGCCTCGACCTGGCCGAGCGCGCCGCCCTGCAGCGCGGCCGCGTCGGCCTGCACCTGCTGCGCACGCTGCTGCTCGACGACGACACCTATCAGACCCTGTCGGCGGTGGAAGCCGCCGTGGCCGAGGAGACCGCCCATGCCGCGTGAAATCGAACTGCTCGGCTTCTACATGCCGACCCTGCTGCCGGTCTTCATCCTGGCCTTCGGCCTGCAGTGGCTGCTCGACTCGGCGCTGGCGCGGCGCGGCTTCTACGCCCATGTCTGGCATCCGTCGCTGTTCCGCTTCAGCGTTTTCGTCTGCCTGTTCGGCGTCATGGGCCTGGCGCTGTACTCCTAGGACCGGGCGCCAATGGCCACTACGGTGCCGCCGCGTTGCGGCCGCAATCGCCCCTGGCAAGGCGCCGGCCGCCCGTCGCCGGACCCGGCACACCCCGTCGTTCATCCCCTGCGCTGCGCGGAAGCAGACCCCGCCGCAGCGGCAAAGTACCGGCCATCGGAGCCTCATCCATGAACCTGAAATCGATGCTGCGTTTCCTGCTGACCGGCGCCATCTTCGCCGTCGCCGTGCTGGTGGCGATCGCGCTCTGGCGCCATTACATGTATTCGCCCTGGACCCGCGACGGCCGCGTCAAGGCCGACGTCATCAGCCTGGCGCCGGACGTCTCCGGCCTGGTGACCGAGGTGCCGGTCAAGGAGAACCAGCTGGTGCACGCCGGCGACGTGGTGCTGCGCATCGACGCCCAGCGCTACAAGTTCGCCCTGGCCCAGGCCGAGGCGGCGGTGGCGGCGCGCAAGGCCGACTACCAGATCAAGCGCAGCGAAGCGGCGCGCCGCGCCAGCCTGTCCGGGGTGGTCATTTCCAGCGAGAACCGCGAGTCGGCGCTGTCCTCGGCCACCGCCGCCGAAGCGCTGTACCAGGAGGCCGAGGCGGCGCGCGACACCGCGCGGCTCAATCTCGAGCGCACCGAGGTCAGGGCGCCGGTGGACGGCTACATCACCAACCTCGACATCCACCCCGGGGACTACGCCAGCGCCGGCCGCCAGCTGATGGCGGTGCTGGACAGCCACTCGTTCCGCATCAACGGCTACTTCGAGGAAACCAAGCTGCCGCACCTCAAGGCCGGCGACAAGGTGCGCATCCGCCTGATGAGCGGCGGCCCCGAACTGCAGGGCCACATCGACAGCCTGGCGCGCGGCATCACCGACCGCGACAATCCCGACGGCCCGCGCCTGCTGGCCAACGTCAACCCCACCTTCAACTGGGTGCGCCTGGCCCAGCGCGTGCCGGTGCGCATCGCCATCGACCAGGTGCCGGACGGCGTGGTGCTGGCCTCGGGGATGACCTGCACGGTGATCGTCAGCGGCCACGGCGACGCCGCGCAATAGATCAGGGCCTGCCGCCGGCAGGCGCAAGACCTTGGGAGGAGTGATGAGATCTGACCAGACCAACCGCCGCTTTCTGCTGCGCCGGCGCCCCGGCGGCGACTTCGACCCCGCGGTGCTGGAGCTGGTGCGCGAGCCGCTGCCGGTGCCGGGCCCGGACCAGGCGCTGGTGCGGGTGAAGTACCTGTCGCTGGACCCGAGTAACCGCATCTGGATGGGCGAGGGCGAAAGCTACATCCCGCCGGTGCCGCTGAATGCGGTGATGCGCGGCGCCGGCATCGGCGAGGTCATCGCCTCCAACAACCGCAGGTACCCGGTGGGCAGCAAGGTGATCGGCCTGCTCGGCTGGCAGGACTACGCCCTGGTCGGCGGCGGCGAGGAGTTCCCGTCGCAGCGCCTGCCGCGTTTCCTGCCGGTGCCCCTGCCCAGCCTGCTCGGCGCCATGGGCTTCACCGGCATGACCGCCTACTTCGGCATGCTCGACATCGGCCGGCCGCGCCGCGGCGAGACGGTGGTGGTGTCCGCCGCCGCCGGGGCGGTGGGCAGCGTCGCCGGCCAGATCGCGAAGATCCGCGGCGCCCGCGTGGTCGGCATCGCCGGCTCGCGCGAGAAGTGCGACTGGCTGGTGCGCGAGCTGGGCTTCGACGCCGCCGTCAACCGCCGCGACGCGGACTGGCGCGCCCAGCTCGCCGCCGCCTGCCCCGACGGCATCGACGTCGATTTCGAGAACGTCGGCGGCGAGATCATGGAGGCGGTGTTCGAGCTGCTCAACCACCACGCCCGCGTCGTGCTGTGCGGCATGATCGCCGGCTACGGCGAGGACGGCGCGGCGCGCGGCCCGCGCAATTTCTCGGTGCTGCTGATGCGCCGCATCCGCCTGCAAAGCCTGATCGTGCTCGACTACCAGCGCCGCTTCACCCGCGCCGGCATGCACCTGGCCTGGTGGATGCGCCGCGGCAAGCTGAAGGATCGGCAGACGGTGGTGCGGGGCCTGGAGCAGGCGCCGGCGGCCCTGGCCGGGATGTTCCGCGGCGAGAATACCGGCAAGCTGCTGGTCGAGCTGGGCTGAAAAAAAAACGCCCGCGCGGGGCGGGCGTCCAAGTACAGCCTTACGACGGGGACAGGCTTGAGCGAAGCCCTCGATCCGGTTCGCCTCAGTTGAGCCGGGTGATGCGGCTGGGGGCCGCCGGCGTCAGCGGCGAGTTGGCCTTGAGGTAGGCGGTGAAGGCGTCGACATCGACCGGGCCGGTGTAGAGGTTGGTGCCGGCGGTGAAGCCGGTGAAGCCGTCGCCGCCGCCGGCGATGAAGTTGTTGGCCTCGACGCGGTAGGTCTTGGTCTTGTCGATGGCCACGCCGTTCAGCTTGACGCTGCCGTCCACCACCTTGCTGGCGCCATCGGGCATGGAGTTGTCCCAGGTGTAGGTGAAGCCCTTCGACACTTCCAGGATTTTCGGCGAAGTCTGGCCCACCCACTGCTGGCCGAGGATGGTGTAGATCTGCGCGCCGGTCAGGTCCATGTCGGTGAGGATGTCGCCGAACGGCTGCACGTTGTAGGCCTCGCCGTAGGTGATCTGGCCGTTCTGGATGTTGGCGCTGGACGGAATGCCGGCGCTGGCCGGATTGAAGAACAGGCTATTGCGGATGCCGCCCGGGTTCATGAAGGCGATGACCGCCGGCTTCGGATCGACCTGGGCGCCCTGCAGCTGCGAGTCGGCGATCAGGTCGCCCAGCGGGGATTCACCGCTGCCGCCGGAAGACACCTGCTCGCCGGAGGTGTTGAAGTCGGCGGTGACGGTCCCGACCACCTTGTTGACCAGCGGCGCCGCGGCGGTGTCGTACTGGCTGACCAGGGCGGCCACGTTCGCGTCGGCGCTCAGCGTCGGGTAGGCCGTCGGCGCCGGGTTGGTGCCGTGGTCGTTGACCACCAGCTTGTTGTCAGCGGCGATGCTGGTGATGGTGCCGCTCGGCACGTCCATGGTCAGGTCCAGCGCGGTGATATAAGAGCCGTACTTGCCGGCGCTGGTGTAGAACACCTTGCTCGAGGCGGTGCCCTGCCCGGCGGGGCAGATGTAGGACCAGTGGGTATGGCCGCTGATCACCAGCTTGATCGAGGGATCGAGCTTGTCGAGGATGCCGGTCAGTTCGCCGTTGGCGCCGGCGCAGGTCTTGTTGTTGAAGCCGACGTTGGTGAAGATGCCCTGGTGGATCAGCACCACCACGGCGTTGACGCCCTGCGCCTTCAGCTCGGGCAGCAGCGCATTGGCGGTGTCGGCTTCGTCCTTGAAAGTCAGGTTGGCCACGCCGGAGGCGGTGACCAGGGTCGGCGTCTCCTTCAGCACCAGGCCGATGAAGCCGATGCTCACCTTCTGGCCGTTGCCGACGTCGAACTGCTTGATCGCATAGGGCGGGAACAGCGGCTTGCCGGTGGTGTTGTCGATGACGTTGGCGGCGAGGTATTTCCAGCTGGCGCCGGAGAACGAGCCGTTGACCAGGCAGGTGTCGCTGCCGACGGTGCCGCCGGGGAAGCAGCCGCCGTTCTGCTTGCGCAGCAGCTCCGCCTGGCCCTTGTCGAACTCGTGGTTGCCGACCGAGGTGAACTCCAGGCCGATCTGGTTCAGCGCCTGGATCGTCGGTTCGTCATGGAACAGCGCCGAGTCCAGCGGGCTGGCGCCGACCATGTCGCCGGCGCCCACCACCACGTTCAGGGCATTTTCGTGCTTGAGCTGCTGCACCAGCGTGGCGAAGTAAGCCGCGCCGCCGAGCGGCTCCTTGATGGTCTTGGTGGAATCGTTCGGGTCGGTCACCGAGACCGTGCCGGGCGAATCGATATAACCGTGAAAATCATTGAAAGCGATGACGCGCACCGTGGCCGAAGTGACGGTGCCGCCGCTCGAACTGGAACTGGAGCTGCCGGAACTGGAACTGCTGCCGGAGCTCGAACTGCCGCTGGAACTGGAGCTGCCCGAGCTCGAACTACTGGAGCTGGAGCCCGTGCCGTTGTTGTTGTCGTTGTTGTCGCAGCCGGCGAGCAGGCCGCTCGCGGCGCAGACGCCGAAAAGTGTAACGGCGAGGTGCTTAAATCGCATTGTTCCCCCTGCGAGTGTTGAGATATGACTGGAATCCTTCCGAGCGCACACCTTAGCGTCGCGAAGTTGCGAGGGCGTTGCAGATTGTTGACAGCGGCGGCACCGCGACTGTCAACCGTACTGCTGGGTTGCCTGTCCGCCTGTTCCGGCGCATCGCCGCAGCAGCTGGCCGCGCTACGCGCGGGGCACGACGCCGTGATGCCCTGCCAGGAGCGGTTCCACGAGGAATCGCAGACCTATGCCGACTGCGCGCGCTATGTCGCGCAGCAGGCGCAGGGAGACCCGGTGGTACGCGACTGGCGCCGGCTTGGCGCGCTGTACACCGGCTGGGTGCAGGCCGACCTGGTGGGACAGCAGGGCGATGCGCCGGCGGCGGAAGCGGCGCGCCTGCTGCTGGGCGAGGCGCTGCAGCTGCAGCGGCGGCTGCGGCTGCGCGACGCGGCCTTGTGCCGGCTGGTGGAGCAGCCCTGCGCCGCGCTGGAGGAGCGCCGCCGCGTGCTGTTGCCGGCGGATTCCTGAAATGGCGCAGGCCGCCGCCGCGGGCTGCGGCGGCGGCCTGCGGGGGACAGCGCTAGCGGGCGGGGGCGGTGCTGGTGGTGGCGGTGGAGGTCGAGCCGCCGCCGTTGTCGCTGGAGGCGCCGACCACGACGCCGATGAGGGCGGCGGCGGCAACGCCACCCGCCACGGCCGCCAGCACGCTGCCGTGCGCCGCCGAGGCGGCGGCCGCCGCGCCGCCCGCGGCGGTGCCGGCGGCGGCGCTGCTGCTCTGCAGGAAGGCCGGCAGGCCGTTGAGCAGGTACTGGCTGCCGTCGGCCAGGGTGATGGCGTACTGGCCGGGGCCCAGCGTGATGGAGTTGCCGGTGAACGAGGTCACCACGATCTGGCCCTCGTTGACGCCGCTGATCACGCCGCCGGCGGCGGTCTTGCCGGCCGGGATCGAATTGAGCACGGTGGCGTCGTTGAGGCAGGCGTCCTCGCACATCACCACTTCGTAGTCGGTGCCGCGGATGCCCATGGTGGCCACCGGCGTGCTCATGCGGTAGCGGCTGTAGTCGGCGTGGGCGATCAGGCCGCTGACCGCGCGCAAGCCGCCCTTGAGCAGGCGGAAGAAGCTGGAATCGCCGCCGCCGGAACTGGCCTGCAGCGGCGCCATGCTGCCGCGCGGCGCGGATGGCGCGGCGGCGGGCTCAGCCGGCGCCCCCGGTGCCGCCGCGGCGTACTGGTACTGCTCCACCTGGAAGCGGCTCTTCGGCCGCAGCAGGATCGAGCTCTGGTCGGTGAAGCGGATCAGCGTGTAGCTGGAGGCGCCGGTTTCGACCACGTCGCCGCCGTAGATGGGATCGCCCTTGCTCAGGCTGTGCGCCCCGTTCGGCCCGGTGGCCTGGGCCTGGCCGTTGAGCAGGGTCACGGTGCCTGCCGGCATGGACTGGGCCTGGCCAGCCAGCGGCGCCAGCGCGGCCAGGACGAACGCGAAAAAGCGGACGAAGCGCATGAAATCCCCCCGAAAACATGGACAATCCCCAACCTGCATCATCCCAGCAACCGGCATCCTCCGGCAACACCCGATATGAGTGCCGCAGCGGCTACACTTTCGGCCGCCCCCGAGGAACGACGATGAAGATAACCAGCTGGAACGTGAATTCGCTCAAAGTGCGCCTGCCGCAGCTGCTGGACTGGCTCAAGGCCAACCCGGTGGACGTGATCGGCCTGCAGGAGACCAAGCTGACCGACGAAGCCTTCCCCGCGGCCGAGATCGAGGCCGCCGGCTGGCACTGGGCCCACAACGGCCAGAAGACCTACAACGGCGTGGCCCTGCTGTCCCGCACCCCCCTGCAGGACGTGAGCCGCGACCTGCCGGGGCTGGACGATCCGCAGAAACGGGTCATCGCCGCCACCGTCGACGGCGTGCGGGTGGTCAACCTCTACGTGCCGAACGGCCAGTCGGTGGGCTCGGACAAGTACAGCTACAAGCTGCGCTGGCTGGCGGCGCTGCGCGACTACCTGGAAGAGGAGCTGGCCGGCAACGACCACCTGGCGGTGACCGGCGACTACAACATCGCCCCGGCCGACGAGGACGTCTACGACCCGGCCGGGTGGCAGGGCCAGGTGCTGTGCAGCGAGCTGGAGCGTGCCGCCTTCCGCAGCCTGCTGGACCTGGGGCTTAAGGACAGTTTCCGCCTGTTTTCGCAGCCGCCGCAAAGCTTTTCCTGGTGGGACTACCGGCAGGGCGGCTTCCGCCGCAACCAGGGCCTGCGCATCGACCATATCCTGGTTTCGCAGCCCCTGGCGGCGCTGTGCCGGGCCTGCACCATCGATATTGCACCGCGTCAAAACGACCGGCCGTCGGACCACACGCCCGTTACATCGGACTTCGCCCTGTAGTGTGATCTACCTCACATTGCATGGCTTGCACGGGGGCCGCGCCACCCCGAATATGTGGGGCATGCGTCACACTTCGATCCGGACCGCGGGCTCCTCCCGTCGCAATCACTACGACGTGACCGACCGCGTGCGCATCTCGCACCCGGCCGAGGTGCTGGAAGCGGTCTGCGGCATCCTGCAGGCCCGCTATCCGGGCCTGGACATCCAGCCCCTGGACCACGCTTTCGCCACTTTCGGCCAGCTCTACGCCGGCTGGCTGCCCGGCTACTACGGCTGCGACACCTGGTACCACGACGCCCAGCACAGCCTGGACTGCACCCTGGCCATGGCCCGCCTGCTCGACGGTCACGACCGCAGCGTGCCGGCGGAGCAGCGGCTGGGGCCGCGCCGCGCCGTGCTCGGGGTGATCATCGCCCTGTTCCACGACGCCGGCTACATCCGCCACGCCGGCGACGAGGCGGGCAACGGCGCCGAATTCACCCTGACCCACGTGCACCGCAGCGGCGAATTCCTCAAGCACTACCTGCCCCAGGTGGGCTACGCCGCCGAAGCGGCCCTGGCCAGCCGGGTGGTCCACTTCACCGGCTACGAGGTGGCGCTGGACCAGATCGACGTGAGCCACCCGCTGGACCGGATGCTCGGCTTCCTGCTCGGCACCGCCGACGTGCTGGCGCAGACCGCCGACCGCTGCTACCTCGAGAAATGCCGCGACTATCTGTACCGCGAGTTCGAATTCTGCGGCCTGGCCGGAACGGCGCGGCCGGGCGGCCCGGCGCCGGTCTACCGCTCGGTGCGGGAACTGCTGGAGCGGACCCCGGAATACAACCACAAGCTGTGGCAGGAGCGCCTCGACGGCTACTTCGGCGGCGTCCACCGCTACCTGGAAGCGCACTTCGGCGGCGGCAACCCCTACCGCCGCAGCGTCGAGGCCAACCTGTCGCGCATCGGCGCGATGGTCGCGGCCGGCTCCTTCGACGGCCTCAACCTGCGGCCGCAGGCGGTGGGCGCCCGCGAACTGCGCAGCATCCTCGGCCGCGTGCCGCAGCCGACGCGTCCCGCGGCGCCGGGCGGCAAAGGCAAGCGGCAGCGGCCATCCGCCTCGCGCGCCCGCGCGGCCTAGCCTAGCGTTTCGCAGGCCGCCGTCAGGCGACCGCGGCGCCCTGAAGCGGCACCGGCCCAGCCTCACTTCTTCAGCACCACCCGCGCCGTCCCCACCCCGCGCGGATCGGCCGCGGCTTCGAGCTGCTTGCCGGCCGGCCGCCACAGCACCACCTGCATGTTGCCGTAGCGGCGGTCCACCGGACTCAACTTGTAGCCCATGCCGCTCAGCGCCGACTGGCGCGCGGCGTCGAGGCCGCCGGGCTCGTACTGCACCTCGTCCGGCAGGTACTGCATGTGGTAGCGCGGCGCGGCGACGATGGCCTGGGCGTCGGCGCCGCGGAAGAAGTCGAGCATGCCCAGCAGCACCATGGTCAGGATGCGGCTGCCGCCCGGCGTGCCGATCACCAGCACGCCTTGCGGTCCCTCGACGAAGCTCGGCGTCATCGTCGACAGCGGACGCTTGCCCGGGGCGATGGCATTGGCGGCCGAGCCGATCAGGCCGTAGGCGTTGGAATCGGTGGTGCTGGCGGCGAAGTCGTCCATTTCGTCGTTGACGAACACGCCTGTGCCCGGCGCGAGATAGCCCGAGCCGAACAGCAGGTTCACCGTCACCGTGGCGGCGACGCGGTTGCCCTCGGCGTCGAGGATCGAGTAGTGCGTGGTGTCCACGCCCTCCTTCGCCGGGCGCTTCGCCTCGCCCGGCGGCGGCAGCTCCGCGCTGGGCGTGGCGCGGCCCGGCGTGATGGTCGCGGCGAGCTCGCGGCCATAGGCGGACGACAGCAGCCGCTGCAGCGGCATGTCGATGTAGTCGGGGTCGCCGAGGAAGGCGGCGCGGTCGCGGTAGGCGCGGCGCATGGCCTCGATCACCAGCTGCTGCTCCTGCACGTCGTCGCGCGGGGTCCAGTGCAGCGCCGCGAGCTGGTTGAGCATCTCGGCCAGGCCGACCCCGCCGGCCGAGGGCGGCGGCGCCGTCACCACGCGGTAGTGCTGGAAGCGCAGCACGATCGGCGCGCGCTCCACCGCCCGGTAGCCGGCGAGGTCCTGCAGGGTCCAGATGCCGCCGCCGGCCTTGACCCCGTCCACCAGCGCCTGCGCCGTGGCGCCGCCGTAGAAGCCGTCGCGTCCCTGCCGCGCCAGGCGCTCCAGCGTCTGCGCCAGGTCCGGCTGGCGCAGCAGCGCGCCCTCCGCCAGCGGCTTGCCGTCCGGCGCCAGCAGGGCCAGCGCCGCCGGCGACAGGCGTTTCTGCTCCATGGCGATGAAGCGCGCGAAGTGCGGGTCGAGCGGAAAGCCCTCGCGCGCCAGGCGGATCGCCGGCGCCAGGTCGCGCGCCAGGCCAAGCTTGCCGTAGCGCGAGGCGATGCGGTCCAGCGCCGCCGGCGTTCCGGGAATCGCGCCGGCGATGGGGCCGTTGCGCGACAGGTCGGCGATGGCGTGGCCTTGCGCGTCCTGGTACATCGTCGCCGCGGCCGCCGCCGGCGCCGTCTCGCGTCCGTCGACCAGGGTCTCGTGGCCGTCGCGCTGGCGGTGCAGCAGCCACAGCCCGCCGCCGCCGATGCCGGAGCTGTAGGGCTCCACCACCGCGAGCGCCGCGCTCACCGCCACCGCCGCGTCGAAAGCGTTGCCGCCGGCCTGGAGGATCTCGATGCCGGCGTCGGTGGCCAGCGGATGCGCGCTGGCCACGGCGTAGCCGGGCGGCCGCGCGGCTGCGCCGTGCGCCGGCTTGCTCGCCGCCGCCTGGGCGGCGTGCCGCGTCCCGGCCTCCGCGGCGCTGCCGAGCAACAGCAGCGCGCCGAGCAGCAGCCGCAGGCCCAGGCGAAGTCCGGTCGAATCCATGCGATCTCGTCTCCGTGAAGCGTGGCCTCCGCACCGGCAGGCGCGGGGTTCAGCAGCTCAGCCCGTCAGCTTGGTCAGCTTGCGGTACTTCTCCAGCAACTGCTCCTGCGTCTCCGAGTGGTCCGGATCGAGCGGGATGCAGTCCACCGGGCAGACCTGGCGGCATTGCGGCGTGTCGAAATGGCCGACGCACTCGGTGCACAGGTCCGGATCGATCTCGTAGATCTCGATACCCTGCGAAATCGCCTCGTTCGGGCACACCGGCTCGCAGACGTCGCAGTTGATGCACTCGTGGGTGATCTTCAGCGCCATGGGCCATTTTCGCATAACTTCCGCCCGGGCTTGCCATCCTGGGCGTGCCTGAAGGATTCCTTCGGTCCTTGAAGGATGTGGCGTCATCCCTGGCGCTTTCAATTCGTCATTCCCGCGAAGGCGGCAATCCAGTTTTGCTTTTCCCGAACCAACCCCAGCCGTTCGCCCCGATTAGCGCCGCGAAGCGGCGCGTATCGAGGGAGGTGAAGTCGGAACCGCTGCGCGGTTCCGATTACTTCTGAATCTAAAGCCCTCGAGTAACTCGCCTGTAGGCGAAAACCACGGCTTTATTCTGCGAAGGCGGCGCAGCGTGTGACGTTGCCACTCAAAGCAAAGGAACAGCACCAGATCCTTCGCTGTCGCTCAGGATGACAGCCACCCGCCTGCGCGGGAATGACGAGTCAAACCCTGCCTACTTCACCCAGTTCCGCGCATTGACGAACAACTGGAACCACGGCGTCTTCCCTTCCCATTTCTGCGGCCACCACGACCCGACGGTACCGGCCACGGTCCGCTCCGGGTGCGGCATCAGGATGGTGACGCGGCCGTCCGCGTTGCAGATGCCGGTGATGCCTTCGGGGGCGCCGTTGGGGTTCTGCGGGTAGCGGGAAGCGACGCGGCCGTCGTTGTCGACGAAGCGCAGCGCCAGCTGGCTGGCGTCGCGCAGGGCGCCGAGGTCGCCGGCGGCGGCGAACTCGGGACGGCCCTCGCCGTGGGCGACGGCGACCGGCAGGCGCGAGCCGGCCATGCCGGCGAAGAACAGGGAGCGGCTCTCAGTCACTTCCACCATGGTCCAGCGCGCCTCGAACTGCTCGACCTTGTTGCGGCGGAAGGCCGGCCAGTGCGCGGCGCCGGGCACGATGTCCTTGAGCGCGGCGAACATCTGGCAGCCGTTGCACACGCCCAGCGCGAAGCGGTCGTTTCGCGCCAGGAAGGCCTGGAACTGCTCGCGGGCGCGGGCATTGAACAGGATCGACTTGGCCCAGCCCTGGCCGGCGCCGAGCACGTCGCCGTAGGAGAAGCCGCCGCAGGCGACCAGGCCGCGGAAGGAGTCGAGGGTGACGCGGCCCTCGAGGAGGTCGCTCATGTGGACGTCGACGCTGTCGAAGCCCGCGGCGTGGAAGGCGTAAGCCATCTCGATGTGGCCGTTGACGCCCTGCTCGCGCAGGATCGCGACGCGCGGGCGGCTGGCGGCGACGGCCGGCGCCGCGGAGGGCGCGAAGCTCAGCTTCAGGCCCAGGCCCGGATCGTCCGCCTCGCCCACCGAGTCGAACTCTTCGCGCGCGCAGTCCGGATCGTCGCGCAGCGCCGCCATGCGGTAGCTGGTTTCGGCCCAGGTCTTGTGCAGGCGCGTCCGCGGCGCGGCATACAGCTCGCGGCCGCCGTGGCGCAGCACGATGCGGTCGTCGGCCGCGGGCTCGCCGATATCGGCGACCGTGAGGCCGCCGGCGGCGATCTGCGCGGCGATCTCCCGTGCCTCGCCGGCGCGCACCTGCAGCACCATGCCCAGCTCCTCGCTGAACAGGGCGGCGTGCGGGTCGGCGCCGAACGCGTCGAGCGACACGTCGAGGCCGCAGTGGCCGGCGAAGGCCATCTCGCACAGGGTGGCGTAAAGGCCGCCGTCGCTGCGGTCGTGATAGGCCAGCAGCTTGCCGGCGGCGTTGAGGCGCTGCACCTGGATGAAGGCATGCTTGAGCTGGCGCGGGTCGTCGAGGTCCGGCGCCCGGTCGCCGACGGCGTTGTAGACCTGGGCCAGCGCCGAGCCGCCGAGGCGGTTCCTGCCGTTGCCGAGGTCGATCAGCAGCAGGCGCGTGGCGCCGGCGTCGGTACGCAGCTGCGGCGTCAGCGAGGCGCGCACGTCGAGCACCGGGGCGAAGGCGGAGATGATCAGGGTCAGCGGCGCGGTCTGGGTGCGCGGCGCGCCGTCCTGCTGCCACACCGCGCGCATCGACAGCGAGTCCTTGCCGACCGGGATGGCGATGCCGAGTTCGGGGCAGAGCTCCTCGCCCACGGCGCGGACCGTGTCGTACAGGCGCGCGTCCTCGTCGCCGTGTCCGGCGGCGGCCATCCAGTTGGCCGACAGGCGCACCTCGCCGAGCGAGCCGATGCGCGCTGCGGCGATGTTGGTGATGGCCTCGCCCACCGCCATGCGGCCGGAGGCCGGCGCGTCGAGCAGGGCCAGCAAGGGCCGCTCGCCCATCGCCATCGCCTCGCCCGTCGCCGCTTCGAAGCCGCTGGCGGTGACGGCGCAGTCGGCCACCGGCACCTGCCAAGGGCCGACCATCTGGTCGCGCACGGTCAGGCCGCCGACGGTGCGGTCGCCGATGCTGATGAGGAAGGTCTTGGCGGCCACCGCCGGCAGGCGCAGCACGCGCTCGGCGGCGTCGGCCAGGTCGATAGCCCGGTGATCGAAGGCCGGATATTGCGAAGGCGCGCGCCTGGCGCTGCGCTCCAGGCGCGGCGCCTTGCCCAGCAGCACCGGCATCGGCATGTCCACCGGCGCGGCATAGCTGCCGTCGTCGACCAGCAGGCGCCGCTCGGCCTGCGCCTCGCCGACCACGGCATAGGGGCAGCGTTCGCGCGCGCAGATCACGTCGAGCTCGGCCACGCGGTCGGCCGCCACCGCCAGGACGTAGCGCTCCTGCGACTCGTTGCACCAGATCTCCATCGGCGACAGCG
>DASRFD010000092.1:0-3730 GCA_035651715.1 Nevskia sp. | reverse complement strand
TTGTGCTCCCAGTTGGGATGCTCCGGATTCCAGCCGCCGGAAACCGCGGCCAGCAGCGGCCCGCGGCCGACGATCCTGTAGTTGCCCCAGGTGTAGAGCGGGTCGCCCGCCGCCCAGGCGTCGGACAGGTAGAGCGTGGAGCCGGGAATCAGCGGCTCGAAGCGCTGGTCGGTGGGGAACTGGCGGATGCGCTTGAACGCCGGCACGTAGCCGTACAGCTCCGGGAAAGTGCTCTGGTCGTATGGCCAGATGTTGAGGAAGGAGGTGCCCTTGGCGCTGTCCGGCGCCTGGAAGAACACCGACTGGAAGCGCAGCTTGTCCTCGTGCCCCGGCCAATATGGCTTGGGGTCCACGCTGACCCGCGCGATCGGCGACAACTCGGCCCAGCCGGATTCGTAGGAAAAGCGCAGTTCGCCGTCCACCGCCAGGTCGTATTCCTTGATGGCGTAGAACGAGGCGTCGTGGCGCCCCCAGCTCAGGGTCAGACCGGCGAACAGCTCGACCGCGCTCTGCGGATTCGGGAACGGGTTGCCGCCGATCCAGGGCTTGCCGTCGGCGGTGACGACGTTGCCGCGCGCGTCGAACTTCGCCTTGCCCTGGTTGCGCAAGGTAGCCTCGAGATACTCCCAGGGGCTCAGGCGCATCAGCTCGGAGGTGGTCCTGGCCACCTTCAGGCGCCGGCCGAGCTTGGCGACCTGCTGGTATTTGATCGGCTCCAGCAGATCTTTCACCAGCTCGACATTGGCGGCGGTGATCTCGTCGCCGGTCTTGATGCGGCCCTTGGTGTAGCCCTCGATCGACAGCAGTTCCTCGGGATAGGCCCTGGTCGCCTCGCCGCTCTGCGCCAGCGCCCGCCACAGCGGCATCAGCACGCCGGCGGAGACCGCTCCCCTCGCCGCCTGCTGCATGAAATGCCGCCGGCTATAGCCCGGATCGTATTTTTTTACGCGCATGGGGCTTTCACCAATAAAAAAAGCCGGCGACTGGGTCGCCGGCTATGAATGACACGTGCTGATATGAGGGAGGGAGTGGGCAGCACGTGTACAGTGCAGGATCCACTCTAGAACTGATAGCTCACGCGAACTGTGAACTCGTTGGCAAAACCCAGCCCCCCGAGCAGGTTGTTGTTGGGATTGCCGCCGAGACGGTCGTTGATGTAGGTGTAGAAACCGTCGAAAGCCCAGTGACCGCTCGGCTTGTACTGCAGGCCGGGCTGCACCAGGACGCCGCCACGCGGATCGCCCAGGGCGGCGAAGCCGATGCGGTAGATGTCCTGCGGGAACGGCTGCTGGAAGGCGAACACCAGGTAGTTGGCGTTGGTCACGCCCGGCACGCCGCTGGTGGCGTTGGGGTCGTAGGTGTCGGTGCCGCCGTAGCCGCGCAGCGAGCGGCCGAACAGGTCGTCGCGGGTGCGGTGCATGTACTGGAACACGAAATAGGTCGCCGGGAAGGCTTCCGAGAAGCGGTAATACTTTTCCAGCACCAGGGCGCCGACCCAGTCGTTCTGGTGCAGAAAATCCTTGCCCAGCGTGGGTGCGGTGAAGGTACGCGCCGGGGTGTAGCTGCCCTCGACGTTGATGATCAACTGGTCAAGGATCGAGCCGGGCTCGCCGTCGACCACATAGCTCGCGCCCAGGCCCAGCACCGTCTCCTGGAAATAGTCGCGTTCGATATGGCCGCGCAGGTCGCCGCCGGCGGCGATGAAGAAGGTATTCAGCTCGCCGGTGGCCTCGGCGTAATTGGACACCGGCGAAGCGAACACCTTGGTGGTGGACGGCTGGAAGTCGTTGATCGAGGCGTTGAGGCCCTGGATGCCGTCCAGGCGCACCATTGCCGCGTAATGGAACCACTCCGCCGCCGAGTACACGCCGCCGGGCGAGGCCTCGAACGGCGTGCCGGCCAGCGCCGGGCCGGCGCCGCCGGCGGGGGTGTTGGCCAGGTTCACCGCGGTGCCGAGCAGGTTGGGCGCGCCGCCGCTGGTGGTGCTGGGGAGGTTCTTGTTCACGCCCGAAGCGGTCCAGCGGAACACGCCGTCCGGGTTGTAGCGGCGCACCGCCATGGCCTGGAAGCCCCACTGGCCGAAATTGGCCTTCAGGCGCAGGCCGTAGTCAAGCTTGTTCCACTTGTCGTCGCCGTTCTGGGAGTAGCGATCATGCACGGTGAACTGCACCGGAATGATGTTGTACTGCGTGTTCGGGTTGCCGTAGACGGTGGGCTGGAACTTCTGCACGTAGCCATCGGCGAGGATGTCGTCGGTGACCTGGTAGCCCAGGCGCACGCCGAGCGAAGGCACGCGCTTGTCGGAGTACTCCTCCTGCGCGTAGTCGAGCACCGAGTGGCGGCGCAGGTCGAGGCCGTCGACCACGTCGAGCACGCGGAAGAAGATGGCCTGGCCCCAGGCGATGGACTGGTTGCCGACGCGCACGTTGAGCGGGCCGCGGTTGTAGTCCAGGATCATGGTCGGGAAATAGACCAGGTAGTTCGGGCCGGCCCATTCCAGGGGATTGGGATGCTTGTTGCCGTCGACCTGGTACTGGAAGTAGTTCGGCGCGCCGCCGTACAACGCCGGATTGCCGCCGTCGATGCAGCCGTTGATCGTCGGGTCGCAGATGCTCGGCGCACGGAAATCGCTGTAATGGCCGAAGTCGCCCAGTGCGCGCACGCGGGCGATGAACTTGAGGTCGTTGGTGAGCTTGACGCCCAGTTCGCCCTCGGCGCGCAGCACGTGCCAGTTGAAAACGTTGTTGGAAGGATCGACCGGACGCGTCACCACGTCCGAACCGGTGGCGAGCAGGGGCACATTCGGCACTGGCACCGAGGTCCAGGTCGTCGGCGCAGGCGTGGAGAGCGGAATGCCCAGGCCAGCGAACAGCGCGTTGCCCGAGTTCGGCGGCAGGTAGGCCTGGCGCGCCACCGGGATGCTGTCGTATGGATTGCCGCGCTGGTTGTTCGGATTTTCCTTGTCGCTGGTCTTGATCGAAACTTCCGGGCGGATGAAGCCGCCGAAGCTCACGTCCATGTCCTGGAACCAGCCGCCACCCGAACCGCCGTCGGACGAGCCGGATTGCGACTGGTCGGAAGAGCCCGACGCCTGGTCAGGCGCGGCGGCAGCCGGGGCCTGGTCGGATGTGGCGGCCGGCGTCTGATCCGACGGGCCGGTCTGTGGCTGGGCCGCATCCTGGGCCCAGGCCGCGCCGCCGACCAACGCCAGGCTCAGAGCCATCAGCTCAAGCTTTTTACCTTTGCTCACGGCAACTCCCCCCTTGAACAGTTTTTACGTGTTGAAACCGCTTCCCGCAGTGCTGCACCGACTAATCCGCGACCCTGACGATCTGCCCGGCATGGCCCACCGCCAGCAGCGGCTGGCCGCCGCCGCCTCCGGTACCCTGATACCAGGTGGTATTGATTTCCTCGCTGCTCAGGTGCGTCCAGTTCTGGCCGTTGTCGCGGCTGAGCAGCATGTCGTGCATGCCGGTGATCAGCACCTTGCCGTCCGCGGAATGCACGCCGAGCAGGATGGCGCCGGTGCCGACCTTGACCTCGCTCCAGCTGCTGCCGTGGTCGGTGCTGTGCAGCACTGCGCCGTTCTGCCCCACCGCGTAGCCGCCACCGTCCGTCACTTCCATGGCGAACAGTGAGGCGTCGCCCTTGTGGAGGGTCTTCCAGGTCTTGCCGGCGTCGCCGCTGCGCAGGATCAGGCCGAACTCGCCGCACAGGGTGATCACGCCCT